>CADALZ010000008.1 GCA_902788865.1 uncultured Bacteroidales bacterium
CTGTGATGGCCATCAGCTGGGTGGGAGAGTTTCCCTGGCAGATGACGAAGTAATTGCAGATAGTATCTTCAATGTCAGAGAGGTCCACGATGACAATATTGTATCCCTTCTTCTCTTGTATTCCTTTCGTAATTTGTTCAATTAGCTCTTTTGAGTTGTTCATTCTTAAAAATATGCATTAGTAATATAATGTGCAAAGATACATTATTATTCGCTTTCTACACGTTCATTTGTGGAAAAGTGTTTCTTTTTTTGTTTTTTTTAGGGTATGGAAGGGGGTAGGAGAAGATTTTTTGAAAAAATATTGCCTAAAAAGTTTGCATTTAGAGTTTTCTTCGTATCTTTGCAACCGCAAAACGGAATTGGAGTATGGTGTAATGGTAACACTACAGATTCTGGTCCTGTCATTCCAGGTTCGAATCCTGGTACTCCAACTCAGAGCCTCGACTTAGGTCGGGGCTTTTTTTATTTCTGCACTGAGCATTATACCCCTTTCCCTCAGAGGGAGGACTGATAAGTAATTAAAGTTTCGCAAGTGTTTAGATTTATCGGCCCCTCTCCCTTGGGCGAGGTTAGGTGAGGGCTTTCACATAGCATGGCACTCATCCTATGCAGGAAGCGTTCCCTCTCCTAACCTCCCCCATGGGGGAGGAATTATGAGTGTGGCTATCATGTAGGGGTTAATACCCCTGTCTGTAGTCTGGCGCTCCTTCGTAGCTTACTTGCGAAACTTGAGTAAGTAATATCAAGCCCTGAAGCGTTGTGAAAAAACAGGGGGATGATGCTCGAATGTAGCATCATCCCCCTGAACTGAATATGTTTAAAATCATTTGAGTTCTTATTCTTCTCCCTTCTCTTGGATAGTCTTATCCAACTCCTTGATTTTCTCTTCGGCTTGCTTGATGTCTTCTTGCAGCTTCTCCACCTTTTTGTTGAGCTCATCCAGCAGGCTGTTGCCCTTCTTTGAAGATGCGGTAAGGAAACCGAGGTTGTTCTGGTAGGTGATCAGCTCACTCTTCAGAGTCTCATAGTTGCGTACCAGCTTTTCACGCTCTTTATAGATGGTCTGTGCACCCTTTTCCTGAATGTCCTTCACGGTTGCCTTGAAATTGCTGAACTTACGCCCAGCGGCACTCATGTTGAACTGCTTGAAGGCACTATCAACCAACTCGCGATACTGCTTGTAGATCTTGTCCTTCTCCTTGAAAGGCACATGACCAGTTTCATTCCATTCCTTCATCAAATCGCGCACTTTCTGTGCAGATTCAGAATCTTCTGTTTGTGTCTGCAGTTCTTTCAGCTGTGCAATGATGCCCTTTTTCTTATCCAGGTTCACCTGCTCAGCACTGCGCTGTGATGAGGTGGCCTTGCCCTTCTGCTCGAAGAAGTAGTCGCAGGCTCCGATAAATTTCTTCCATACGGCGTCTGAATACTTTCTTGCCACAGGGCCAATCTCCTTCCACTGCTTCTGCAGCTTCACGAATTCATCTGTAGTAGCCTTCCAGTCGGTGCTTTCCTTCAGAGCTTCTGCACGCTCTATCAGCGAACGCTTCTTCTCCAGGTTCTGTGCCATCTCATCCTTGGTCTGCTTGAAGAACTCGGCCTTCTTCTGGAAGAATGTGTCGCAGGCTTTGCGGAAGCGCTCGAATATCTTGGTATTCTGCTTCTGAGGAGCGAAACCGATGGTCTTCCATTTATTTTGCAAGGCGATGATTTCCTTCGTCTTATTGTCCCAGTCGATGAAGCTCTTCAGTTCCGTATAGTCGATGCCCTCTACGATTTCGCAGATGACAGTCTTCTGATCCAGGTTTTGGCGCTCCTGCTCCTTCAGTTGCTCGAAGTGCTTCTGATGCCTGCGGTTCACGATGGTAGAAGCATTCTTGAAACGCTGCCAGATTTCTTCGCGCAACTCCTTAGCCACAGGACCCGTCTCACGGAACTCCTGATGCAGTTTCTGCAGCTGGTGGAAGGCAGATACCACGTCTTCCTCTTCCGTCAGACGCTCTGCAGCCTCACACAGGTGAAGTTTGATGGCTTGGTTCTTCTTGAAGTCATACTCACGGAACTCATTGTTCAGCTTCAGCAAGTCGTAGAATTTCTCCACGTTGAGCTGATAGTTCTTCCACAGCTCGTTGGCCTTGCCTTGAGGAATCAGTGTGACCTCGTTCCACTGCTGTTGCAGGCGCTTGAACTCCGCATAGTTCTTGTTGGGATCTTCAGGAGACTCAATCAGGTCTTTCAGCTCCTCAATGATAGAGAGCTTCACCTGCAGGTTCATCTCCTTCTGCTTCTCCAGCTCCGCATTACTCTGGTTGCGTTTTTCTTTGATGGCAGACATAATCTGTATGAACTCCTCCTCCAAAGGATCAGGAGTGGGGAGAAAGTCGGCCTCTGCGCCACCATTAGCGATGAACTGCTGCTTGGCTTCCTCTGCCTCAGAAACATGGATTTTGTAGAATGCCTGTTTCAGACCATCAATTTCTACTCTTGACGCGCTTTCCACGTCGTTTTCAATCTCTTTCAGCCTGTTTAAGATTTCTTCCTTAGTCAGACGCTTGGCAGGTTCTGGCGTAGTTTCTTCTGCAGCCTCCACAACGGGTTCTGCTACAGCTTCTGGCATTTGGCTTTCTACAGGTGCATCCACTGGTTGTTCTGGGATGTTGTTTTTCTCAATGTCCGTCATCTCTTTATGTTTTTCTATGTTAACGGTTATCAGTGCTTACTTGCACATTTTGCCACAAATTAAAGGAATAAAAACCTTATTTCATACTTTTTTGTCAATTTTTTTTGATAAAGCTTCTATTTTTATGCCGAAGAGCATGGTTTTCAGGTCAGGAAAACAGTTATTCCCATGTAAATCAGCATGCCTATGATATCGTTGATGATGGTAACGAACGGTCCTGTGGCAATGGCAGGGTCTATTTTCAGTCGCTCCATGATCAGTGGCACCATCGCACCAAAGAGGGAGGCGAACATCACCACGCAGAACAAACTCAAAGATACGGCATAGGTTACAGTGGCCGCTCCTCCATAGACCACGAAGTTGTAGATATATACCAGCAGTGTGATGATGGTAGCATTGAGCAGGGCCACGGTGGTTTCCTTGGCCACTTGCTTCCAAGTATCCTTGGCAGTCAAGGAGTTGTTGGCCAAACCTTGTACCACGATAGCTGATGACTGCGTACCTACGTTACCACCCGTACCACCAATTAGCGGAATGAAGAGTGCCATCTCTGGATGCTGGGCAAAGGTAGTGTCGAAGCTACCTAAGATCATGGAGTTGCCTATACCACCTGCGATACCGATGAGCAACCAAGGCAGACGCGCTGAGGTCTGACGCAGCACGCTATCATCTGTCTCAATGTCCTGCGAGATACCAGATGCCAACTGGTAGTCACGCTCCTGATGCTCACGCACTTGATCCATCACGTCATCGACGGTGATTTGTCCCACCAATCTGCCGATGCTGTCAATCACAGGCACTGCCACCAAGTCGTATTTCTCAATGACCTGTGCCACATCGTCCAGCGGGTCGTCAGCATGCACGCAGATAGGTTCTTTCTGCATCACATACTTCACCTTAGAGACAGAAGGGGAGGTGATCATCTTCTTCAGAGGGAACACACCTTGCAGACGCTCGTCATCATCTACCACATATACATAGTAGATCTCATCGATGTTCTCGGCTTGCTGGCGCATCTCACGCAGGCACTCTGGCATACTCAGGTTCTCATTCACCGTCACCATTTCTGTCTGCATGATACCACCTGCCGTGTCCTCGTCGTACTTCAGAAGGTCCACGATGTCGCCTGCCTGGTCCATATCCTCCAAGTGAGCCAGCACCTCTTCCTGCTTGTCCTCGTCCAGGTCGCGTATCATATCTACGGCATCATCCGTATCCATGTAGTCCACGAAACGCTTGGCAATGATTTCAGATGGCAGTTCCTCCAGGAAGTCCAGTCGCTCATCTTCGTCCATTTCGGCCAGTACGTCTGCAGCAGTCTCATTGTCCAGTTGTCGGAACACGAAGATAGCCTCCTCCTTTTCCAGCTCATTGCAGATCTCAGCAATGTCAGCAGGGTGAAGGTCGGCCAGCAAGGCTCTCAGCGTTTCTTCATCTTTCTTCTCTATGAGGAGCTTCACCTTCTCGATGTATTCCTCAATGTTCTTGTAATCCTCGTTTTCCATTCTTACAACTGCGTTGCGACCAAGTTGGTCAGTTCTACAAAATCCTGAACGCTCAGTTGCTCAGGGCGTTTATTGAAAATAGGCATCTCTGTGAGCTCGCACTTCTCTCCCAGCAGGGGCTTGATGCTGTTTCGCAGCGTCTTGCGTCGCTGGTTGAAAGTGGTTTTCACCACTTGCTTGAAGAGCGTTTCATCGCATCCCAAGTCTGTTGTCTCGTTTCGCGTCATGCGTATCACGGCACTCTTCACCTTAGGCGGAGGGTTGAATACGTTTTCATTCACGGTGAAGAGGTATTCCACAGAGTACCAAGCCTGAATCAGTACGCTCAATATGCCGAAGTCCTTCGTGCCAGGCTTGGCAGCGATACGCTCTGCCACCTCTTTCTGTATCATGCCTGTGCAGCAGGGAATCAGCTCCTTATTGTCCAGCATCTTGAAGAAGATCTGGCTGGAGATGTTATACGGATAATTGCCCGTCAGCACGAAAGGCTTCCCATCAAACAGCTTCTGCAGATCCATGCGTAGGAAGTCCTCCTCGATGATGTCCTCGTCCAGTTCAGGGAAATGCTCATGCAGATAGGCGATAGACTCAAAGTCCACCTCCACCACCTTAAGTGCCCTGGGCTTCTGGCAGAGAAACTGCGTCAGTACACCCATGCCAGGTCCCACTTCTAAAACGGGCACGTCAGGACACGCATCCACCGTATCTGCGATGCGTCTGGCTATGTCCAGGTCTTTCAGGAAATGCTGACCTAAGAACTTTTTGGGTTTGACTGACTTATGATACATTTCTTATAATTTGCTAATAAATTTGGTGTTCAGCTTTTCTTGGCTTATCTTTGCCGATGCTAAGAAAGGCTGCCACTGACCTTGCAACCTGCAAAAATAATAAAATTTGCTGAATAATTATTGCTCTGAACGAGAAATTAACTAAAACGATGACACCAATACTAAAAAAGACCATCCATTATGTGCTCCCACTGCTGCTGGGAGCCTTTGTCTTGTATTGGGTTTATCGCGACTTTGACTTCTCGCTGGCTTGGCATTCCATGCTCTATGAGATGGATTGGGGATGGATGCTTTTCTCGTTGGTTTTCGGCATCTTAGCTCCGCTCTTCAGAGGCTTGCGCTGGAAGCAACTGCTCGATCCTCTGGTGCCTGGCGTACGAACTTCCGATTGCGTCAACTCCATCTACCTCACTTATGCCACCAATCTGATAGTGCCTCGCGCTGGTGAGATAACGCGTTGCGGACTCTTGGCCAAGTACGATGATGTGCCCTTTGCCCAATCTGTAGGCACAGTGGTCACAGAGCGACTCATCGATGTGCTCACCATGCTGGTGTTTTCTGCCTTGGTATTCTTGCTGCAGATGCCTGTCTTTCTGGATTTTTTCCGCACCACAGGCACCAAGATGCAGAGTCTTGAGCATCTGCTCACCACACCTTGGACCTACGTCACCCTGTTCTCCATCATAGGCATTGTGGTGCTGCTTCACTTCTTGGTGCGACGGCTCTCTATATATAATAAGGTGAAAGGTGTGGTTTATAGCATGCGTCAGGGATTGCTCTCTGTAGGAGCAGTGAAGAACAAACCTCTGTTCTGGCTCTACACCATCCTCATCTGGCTTTGCTACTTCCTGCACTTCTATGTGGCCTTCCGCTGTTTCGGCTTCTCTGCGCACCTTGGCGTGATGGCTGCCTTGGTGATGTTTGTGGCAGGTACCTTTGCCGTCATAGTCCCTACGCCCAATGGGGCAGGACCTTGGCACTTTGCTGTCATCACCATGATGATGCTCTATGGTGTCACTGCCCACGATGCCAGCACCTTCGCCCTGTTGGTGCATGGCATTCAGACCCTGCTGGTAGTGCTGCTGGGCATTTGGGGTTGGCTTCGTTTCTCGTTTTCCAGTAGGTGATTTTTTGCGCCTACGTTAGGAAAAACTTTTTTCTGTGCGTAGAAAAAATTGTTGGTGTGCGTAAGCGCAAAATACCTTCAGCACTACTGAAGTTTTTACAAATTTGATTATTCGATTTGAATACATGACAAAAAATGCTTATCTTCGCAACAGAGATATAAACAATAAACTTAAAACAAAATACTATGAGTACGATTTTAGACCTCGCTCCACAGGCTGTGTGGAAGCATTTTCATGCGTTGACGCAGATTCCTCGTCCTTCTGGACATGTAGAGAAAGTAAGTGAATATCTGGTGAACTGGGCCAAGGGCTTAGGACTGGAGGCTTTTATAGATAATGTGGGCAATGTGGTGATGCGCAAGGCTGCTACACCAGGCATGGAAGGCCACAAGATGGTGACCCTGCAGGCTCACATGGACATGGTGCCACAGAAGGTGGCTGAGCTGGCGCACGACTTCACCAAAGACCCTATCCAGACAGTGATAGACGGTGAGTGGGTGCATGCTGTGGGCACTACCCTGGGGGCAGACGACGGTATGGGCGTGGCTGCTATCATGGCTGTGATGGAAGACCCTAATCTGAAGCACGGTCCACTGGAGGCTCTCATCACCAAGGATGAGGAGACTGGCATGTATGGTGCCTTCGGCCTGAGCCCAGAGACGCTGAAGGGCGACATCCTGCTGAACCTCGACTCAGAGACAGAAGGCGAGCTTTATATTGGTTGTGCTGGCGGCCTCGATATCACGGCTGAGCTGGAATATAAGGAAGAACCTGCTGCAGAGGGCTTTGTGGGCAGAAAGATCACACTGAAAGGTCTGCGTGGTGGACACTCGGGCATCGAGATCAATCAGGGCAGAGCCAATGCTGTGAAACTGCTTGCCAGAGTGACACACGACCTGCTGATGGAGTTCGACTGCCAACTGGTGTGCTTCGCTGGTGGCAACATGCGCAATGCTATCCCTCGTGAGGCCGCTGTGGTGCTCAACTTCAACCCAGAGGATATCAACGACTTGGAGAACTACATCGCAGAGTATGAGGCCCAGATCGCCAGCGAGTATAAGTCTATCGAGAGTGGCGTCTCCCTTAAAATAGAAGAGGTGGAGGCTTGCAAGAACGTGGTGCCAGAAGAGATACAAGACAATCTTATCAATGCCCTGATGGCTTGCCAGGATGGCGTGATGCGTATGATTCCTACCGTGCCTGATACGGTGGAGACCTCTTCAAACCTCGCCATTGTGAACATCGCAGAGGGTAAGGCTGCCTTCAAGATTCTGGCGCGTAGCTCTTGCGACACGATGAAGGACTGGCTGGCAGATAGCTTGGCTGCTACCTTCAACATGGCTGGCATGAAGACCACCTTCAGCGGAGGCTATAGCGGTTGGCAACCCAATGTGGACAGCCCTATCTTGGCCGCTCTGAAGAAGACCTACAAGGAGAAGTTTGGCAAAGAGCCAGAGGTGAAAGTGATCCATGCAGGCTTGGAGTGTGGCATCATAGGAGCCAACTATCCTAAGATGGATATGGTGTCCTTCGGCCCTACGTTGGAGAGTCCGCATACGCCAAGTGAGCGTGTACACATCGCCAGCGTGAAGAAGTTCTACGATCTGATAGCAGCCGTATTGGAGCAGATTTAACCTTTTATTAACGTAGATTCACGCAATGTTTCTTCGCTTCACCCATTCTTTAAGAAAAGAGAATGCGTATGAAAAAGTCAGTTAGTGTGATACTAATGGCACTTGTTGCCATGTTTTATTCCCCATTTTTGCCTATGTTGTCAGCCCAAAGTTACGATGACCTGTGGAAAGAACTGCAGGCAGCCGAGAAGAAAAGTCTGCCACAGACAGCCATCAAGGTGGCCGATCGTATCTACGAGAAAGCCTTGAAGGAGAAGAATGCTGGACAGCTGTTCAAGGCCTATCTGACGAAGGCCAGCAAGCAGGAAGAACTGATGCCAGACAGTGCCTACACGCACTATGCGCAGATGGAAGAATGGGTGAAGCAAGAATCAGATGCCCAGAATAGGGCTGTGCTGCATTCGCTCTTGGCAGAGCGCTATGCTGACTATCTGAGTAGCAATAGCTATGCCCTCTCGCAGCGCACAGACCTTGTGGATGAGGTGCCAGAGGATTTGCGTGAATGGACGGCCAATCTCTTCATCCAGCAGATAGATGCCCATGCCCAGGCCTCGCTGCAAGACGAAGCCCTCTTGCTCCAAACCAAGACGGATAAGTTTGTGCCTCTGGTCATCAAGGGCGAGGGGAGCAAGTATTATGGACACGATCTGTTCCACCTGCTGGTGAAGCGTGCCTTCAGCGCTTATGAGCAGATGGGTGTGGAAGAAGCCGAAGCGCTAAAGTCGGAGCGCACAGAGACTCTGCTCCAGCGCCTTATGAAGGCGTATGAGCAGAGCAACGATGATGCCTATATCTTGGCGAAGCTCGACTACTGGAACTGGCACAGTGAGCAGGCTGGAGAAACGGCGCTGACAGAACTTGACGAACTAATCATGGCGCATGGACAGAGTGAGCTGTGCGCTGAGGTTTACTTAGTGAAGGCAGAGCGTCTGCAGGCACAAGAGAAGTTTAAGGAAGCAGATGCAGTGTGTGATGAGGCCATCGCCCGCTACCCCTCATATCGTCGCATAGGTGCCTTGAAGAACTTGAAGCAGCAGCTCTATCAGCCTTACGTGAATGTGGCTTATCCCAACTATGAGCATCCAGAAGCTGCGCTGAAGTTGCATGTGAATTATAGCAATGTGAAGGGCTTCACCATCTATACCTATGCTACGCCTCTGAGCAATATTCCTCAGAACTATGAAGCAGACAAGATCGCCTATCGCAATTATACGTTGCTCAGCACAGAGCATGTGGCATTCGCAGAAGCAGACCTCGTGGGTAAGGAACCTGTAATGCACAAGGACACTGTGCTCACTTTGTCTCCAATCCAGAAGCCTGGCGTGTTCCTCTTGCGCGTAGTGCCCGATGGTGAGAATGCTATGGCCAAGATGGACTATCTGGCCACCAGCCGACTGAAGTTGGTTTCTTTGAACTTAGGAAAAGGACAGTACGAATTTACCACCGTCGATGGAAAGACTGGCCATCCTGTGGAGGGAGTGCAAGTGACCCTGTTCACTGGCTATGGAAATAATAGAAAGCAGATAGCACAGTTCTTCACTGATAAAGAAGGAAAATACATCCACCAGCTGCCAACTAATCAGCGTGTGAATGCCTATAGCTTGGCAAAGGGAGACGATCGGGCTTTGGCCTTCCAACATGTGAATCTGAACAGCTATTACCGTCAGGCAAGTCATGAGGAGCGTGAAGAAATAAAGGCGTTCCTGCTGACGGATAGGTCGCTCTATCGCCCTGGGCAGACCATTTATTTAAAAGGTGTGCTCTACAACCAGAAGGGTAGGGAAACGCAGGTGAAGACGGACTATCGAGACGAACTGCTGTTGCTGGATGTCAATGGGCAGGAAGTGAATCGCCTGTCTGTGCGAACCAATGAGTTTGGTTCCTTTGCAGCAGAGATGGTGCTGCCTACAGCCACGCTGAATGGCAACTTCACTTTGCGCCTGCAGCAAAACGGCACATCGACCAATGTGCGTGTGGAAGAATACAAGCGACCTACGTTTGAGATAGGCTTAGACCCCATCAAGCAGGCCTATCGCTTGGGCGACGAGGTGGTACTTACTGGCTATGCAAGGATGCTCAACGGTGTGTCTTTGCAGAACGTCCCTGTGCGCTACACCATCACGCGTCAGGAGCCAGGTTTCTATTGGAGACAACGCCAGCAGAAGCCGCTGGTGGCAGATAGTGTGATGATAGATGGAGATGGGCAGTTCCGCATCCCGTTGCATCTCCTGAAAGCAGAGAATCAGACAGAAAGAGAATACGTCTTCCACATCAATGTGGCAGTGACAGATGTCTCTGGCGAGACACAAGAAGCCAATACGTCTGTGATTGTCTCTCCTCGGGCGTATGAGATTTATACAGAAATTCCAGGCGAGGTATTGAAAGAAGACACGCTGAAGTATGCGTTCAGTGTGCAGAATAGGCAAGGCGAAGAACAAGTGGTGAAAGTGCGCTACCAACTCTTCCGCATAGAAAGCAACCAGCCTGAAGAGCGTCGTGAGGTGAAAGTGGAAGAAGGTACGCTGGATGCAGGAGTAGCACATGATTTCTCGTTATGGAAGTCGCTCCCCTCAGCACGCTATAAGTTGGTCGCTTCCCTGCCTTCTGAAGATAACCTTGAAGAAGCCTGTCGCACAGAAAGCACAGAAGAGTTCATGCTCTACTCACGTAGTGATCGGAGATTGGGCACTTTCACCCCGCTTTTCTGTCCTGTGACACAGGCCGAATTCTCAGAAACCAGTGCAGCAAAGATTCTCTTTGGCACATCCTACAAGGATGCCTACGTTTTCTTGGACATCTTCTGTGGGGAACAACGCTTGGAGAGCAAGGTGCTGCATCTTTCAGACGAGCTCACTACCCTTGAGATGCCTTATCAGCAAGCGTATGGTGAAGGCATCACCCTGCTGTTCTTCTTCGTCAAGGACGGAAAGGCGTATTCTCAGGTAGTCACCCTAAACAAGAAGTATCCCCAGCGCGGCCTGAAGTTCCAGTGGAACGTGTTCCGTGATAAGCTGCAGCCTGGTCAGCAGGAAGAATGGAAACTTACGATAAAAGATGTGGAAGGCACTCCAGTCTTGGCAGAGATGCTGGCCTTGATGTACGATGAATCCTTGGACAAAATCTATCATCGTAGTCAGGGCCTGTGGGTGAACTATCCGCGCTATTACTACTATGTAGGCAAGCAGATGGAAGGGCAGATGATCAATGCGCTGAGTCTCTACAAGTATCTGCGCAACCAAGATGTGCCTAGCATGCTGGAGTACGACCGCTTTATGACGTTCTTCAATCGCTGGTATGGCCAGTCCATCCGTATGTATAGCAGGTCGTTGGGCGCTCCTAGGATGAAGACCATGGGTGTAGCAGCCATGAACGATGTTGCGGTAGAAGAATCTGCCATCAGTGCCGACTTCGACAGTGCGCCTATGGCAGTGCAAACGGAAGAGGCAGAGGAAGATACAGGGGGCATGCCTTTGCCAGAAGCAGGCGAAGCCCTGCGCACAAATTTTGCAGAAACAGCCTTCTTCTATCCGCAGCTACATACCAACGAGCAGGGAGAAGTAGTGATTGCGTTCACCATTCCAGAAAGCCTCACGCGTTGGAGCTTTGTGGGCTATGCCCATACCAAAGATATGCAGGTGGGCACTGTAGAAGAGAAGGTCACCACCTCGAAAGACTTTATGCTGCGTCCTAACATGCCTCGCTTCCTGCGCGTAGGAGATGAGACGCAGATTGCCGCTACCATTCAGAATGTGAGCGAGAAAGAGGCTAAGGGCGAGGTGCGCTTCATCCTCTTCAACCCTGTGAATGAGCAGGTATATCGCACACAGAAGGCACGCTTCTCTGTGAATGCAGGCCAGACGGGGAGTGTGAAGTTCAGTTTCCAAGTGCCAGAAGATATCGACCTGATGGGCGTGCGTATGTTGGCAGAAACGGCCGACTTCAGCGATGGAGAGCAGCATGTGTTGCCTGTTCTGAGCAACAAGCAATATGTGGTAGAAAGTGTGGCGATGCCAATCCGAGGCCATCAGACACGCACCTTCAGCTTGGAAGCATTGTTCAACCACCATCATCCCTCAGCCTCACAACGTCGATTGACAGTGGAGTTTACGGGAAATCCTGCATGGTATGCTGTACAAGCGTTACCATCTGTCAGCATGCCACAGCACGACAATGCCATCGACTGGGCGATTTCCTACTATGTGAATGCCTTGGCCAGTCATATAGCCAACAGCCAGCCACGCATTCAGCAGGTGTTCAATCGCTGGAAGAATACAGAGGCTGGTAAGGAAACTTTCATCAGTCAGCTGCAGAAGAATGCCGACTTGAAAGAAATCCTCTTGGCAGAATCGCCGTGGGTGCTGGAGGCACAGAGCGAAGCCGATCAGCGTCAGCGCATAGCCACCTTGTTTGACATCAACCAGATGCGCGATAAGCTCTCCTCTGCCTTAGTGAAGCTGCAAGGCCTGCAAAACGAAGACGGAGGCTGGAGCTGGTATAAAGGGATGCGCAGCAGTTGGTACACCACCACCTTTATCGTGGAACAACTGGCACGTGTGCCCTTGCTCACCAAGCAGGCACTGCCAGAGCAGAGTGCGCGCATGCAGCAAGAGGCATTCCGCTACCTGCATGAGGAAGCACTGGACTACTATAAGGAGATTCAGCGCCTGATGCGCAAGGACAAGAACTATAAGTATGATTACCTCTCCAGCAGCATGATGGACTATCTCTACCTGATAGCCATCACTGGCGAGGAGGTGCCATCGCAGAACCGTCAGGCTTATACCTTCTTTATGCAACGTGTGCCAAGTAATCTCAAGAACGGCTCCCTCACGTGCAAGGCCATGAGTGCTGTGATTCTGAAGAAAGACGGGCAGGCAAAGAAAGCAGCCGAGTTTATCGCCTCCTTGAAAGAGCATCTGGTGCAGGAAGACGAGCTTGGTGCTCACTTCGCCTTCTTGGATCAGCCTTATGCTTGGGGCATGCTGCCTATCCCTACCCACGTAGCTGTGATGGAAGCTTTCGGAGAGTTTGAGGGAAATGAAGCTTTGATCGAAGAGATGAAGATTTGGCTGCTCAAGCAGAAGCAGACACACGGATGGAACAATAGCGTGGCTACGGCCGATGCTGTCTATGCCCTGCTTTGCACTGGAGCCGATCTGCTCCAGAATCAAGGCGACGTACGCATCACTCTGGCAGATGAAGTCCTCGAAACCCTGTCGCCTGCCAAAACCATAGTGCCAGATCTGGGCTATGTGAAGCAGAGCTATCAGGGGAAGGAGAAGGCTGTCGATGCCCGTGAGGCAGTGGTGGAAAAACGCGATGCAGGCATCGCTTGGGGCGCTGTCTATGCCCAGTATCTCTCTCCGATGACTGATGTGGTGCAGCAGGGCGCAGAGCTCAACGTAGATCGTAAGTTCTATGTGGAGCGCACGGATGCCAATGGACGCAAGTCGTTGGTGCAGGTTGGTGACAAGGCCACGCTGAAAGTGGGTGATATGGTGGTATCTCGCATCACCATCTCGCTGGATCGTAGCATGGACTTTGTGCAACTGAAGGACCGCCTGGTTTCCTGCTTCGAGCCATTGAATGCCCTCTCGGGCTATCGCTGGAACCAAGGCATAGGCTACTATGTAGAGAGTGAAGATGCTGCTACCAACTTCTTCTTCGATGCCTTAGGTAAGGGTGTATATGTCTTGGAGAGCCGTTATCGCATAGCCAGGGCAGGTAGTTATCAGGTGGGATTGGCAAGCATGCAGTGCGCCTATGCCCCAGAGTTTAGCACCCATTCTTCGGGCCTGACCATAGAGGTTGTGGAGTGAGAAGAGGACATTTTTTGCTGAAATTAGGGATTTTCAAATAAAAGCCGTACATTTGTGGCTATAAATGACTGAAATGAAATGAGACGCTATATTTTCATCCTCTTCATAATGGCCCTGTGGACGGCGAGTGCGCTTTGCCAACCACGCTTTACACCTGCAGCTACTACGGTAGATGTGGGGAAGGTAGAGTGGAAATCATTTAAGAAAATTCAATATACGATTACCAATACGGGCAATGCCCCTTTGGTGCTTACGGAGGTGGAACCCGATTGCTCTTGTACAGTGGCAGATTGGACACAGGCTCCTATCGCACCAGGAGAGACGGGTACCATAGATCTGACATTCGAGGCCGAGACACTGGGCCATTTCCAGAAATCGTTGGCTGTGTGGACCAATACAGAGCCACACATCGCCTACCTGAGTTTCAAGGGACAGGTGCTGCCAGAAGTGAAAGACTATACCACCTCTCATCCTTACCATATAGGTGATATTCTGCTGGATACCACCAGCATAGAGTTCACTGAGGTACACATGGGCGAGATGCCTAAGTTCCACATGAGCATGGCCAATATGTCGCAGGAAGATTGGGAACCTATCTTGATGCACCTGCCTCCCTATCTCAGCATGATGGCAACGAAGGAGGTGGTGGCACCAGAGGAGAAGTGTGATGTGGAGCTCACGCTGGATACGCGCTTGCTGCCTGATTATGGCCTGACGCAAGGCGCTGTCTATCTGTCCAGATTTGCAGGCGACAAGGTGGGGGATGACAATGAGATACCTATTACCATTGTGCTGCTGCCCGACTTCTCTAATCTCACGGAAGAAGAACGCTTCAACCTGCCACATCTCAGCATCTCTACCACAGAACTGGATATGAGCGAAGAATTGGCTGCAAAGAATAAGGCCAGAAAAGACCTTGTCATCACCAATACGGGAAACAGTACGCTGAAGATAGGAAAGCTGCAAGTGTTTAATTCGGCTGTCAGTGCCGATATCAAGAGTACGAACATAGCCCCAGGACAAGCGGTGAATCTGCGTGTGACAGTGAACAAGAAGGCCATGCGCCAGCAAAGGCGACAGATGCGCCTGCTCCTGCTCTGCAACGACCCAGAGAATCCGTTGGTGACAGTGAATATTAAAGTTGCACCTTAACAAAGAATAAAAGATATGATGGACCATCCTGAAAATAATGAAGAGTATAAAGGCCTGCAGGTGAATGCTGGCGTAGAAGGCGGAGTTGCCATAGTCAATCCCTACCGCAAGAAGAACCCTCGTAAGCCACAGCCCACAGTGTCTGAGTTTGTAGAAGGCATCGTGAAGGGCGATATCACCATGCTCAGTCGTGCAGTGACGTTGGTGGAGAGTGTGAAGCCTGAGCATCAGGTCATAGCGCAGGAAGTCATCGAGAAATGCCTGCCGTATTCAGGAAAATCTGTGCGTGTGGGCATCAGTGGCGTGCCAGGTGCAGGAAAGAGTACTTCCATCGATGTGTTTGGCACCTATGTCTTAGATAAGAAAGGTGGGAAGCTGGCCGTCTTGGCCATCGACCCCAGCAGTGAGCGCACCAAGGGCAGCATCTTGGGAGACAAGACGCGCATGGAGCATCTGGCTGTGCATCCCAAGGCCTTCATCCGTCCCAGTCCTTCGGCAGGTTCTCTGGGTGGCGTAGCACGCAAGACGCGAGAAACCATCATCCTGTGCGAAGCCGCAGGGTTCGACAAGATATTTGTAGAGACCGTGGGAGTAGGACAGAGCGAGACAGCCTGCCACTCTATGGTGGACTTCTTCCTCCTTATACAGTTGGCCGGCACAGGCGATGAGCTGCAAGGCATCAAGCGCGGCATCATGGAGATGGCTGATGGCATTGTGATCAACAAGGCCGATGGCGATAATGTGGAGCGTGCTAAGTTGGCTGCCAGCCAGTTCCGCACAGCCCTGCACATGTTCCCTGCTCCAGAGTCGGGCTGGACACCAGAGGTGCACACCTATTCAGGCTTCTACAACATCGGTGTAGATAAGGTCTGGGATATGATCTATCGTTACATAGACTTCGTGAAGCTCAACGGATGGTTCGACTATCGTCGTAATGAGCAGAGCAAGTATTGGATGTATGAAAGCATCAACGAGCAACTGCGCAACAGCTTCTACCAGAACACACTGATAGAGCCTATGCTGGCAGATGAGGAGCGCAGGGTGCTGCAAGGCAAGGTGACCTCGTTTGTGGCAGCCAAGCACTTGCTCGACACCTATTTCGCTGATATGAAGAAATAACTTTAAAGCCATAAAGCCATGGAGAAACAAGCCAACTACATCAAACGCATAGAGATCCAGAACCTCTGGAACCGCTATCGCATTGCTTGGGACCTGCGCCCTGATGTGAATATCTTGGGCGGCATCAATGGAGTGGGGAAGACCACCATCCTGAATCGGTCTATCGCCTATCTGGAGGAGATTACGGGCCACATGAAGAACGATGTAGAGAAGGGCGTGCGTGTGATTTTCGACGATCCTGAGGCTACATTCATCCCATACGATGTGATTCGCAGCTACGACCGTCCGTTGGTGCAAGGTGACTTCACGGCTCGCATGGCCGACCCACAGGTACGCTCGGAGCTCGATTGGCAGATTTATCTCTTGCAGCGCAGGTACCTGAACTATCAGGTGAACATAGGCAATCGTATGATAGAGCTGCTGGGTGGCTCTGACGAAGACCGCCAGAAAGCAGCCACTATTTCTGAGCCTAAACGCAGGTTCCAGAAGCTGATAGACGAGCTCTTCAGCTATACCCGCAAGACAATAGACCGTAAGAGCAATGAGATCTACTTCTATCAAGGAGATGAACGCCTCTCGCCCTACCAGCTCTCGGCAGGTGAGAAGCATGTGCTGGTGATACTGCTCACAGTCTTGGTGCGCGAGGGAGAACACAGTGTGCTCTTCATGGACGAGCCAGAGGCTTCGCTCCATATAGAGTGGCAGCAGCGCCTCATCAGCATGATCAGAGAACTAAACCCAGATATGCAGCTGATTCTTACTACCCACTCGCCCGCCGTCATCATGGACGGATGGCTGGATGCCGTGACAGAGGTCAGCGAGATAGCCACAGAGTTATGAGCCTATCGCTTAGAAATAACCTTACCTCCCAGTACTTGGAGGCAGCCACAAGGCTGAGCCCCAAGCAGAAGCGTCGTCGCATAGTGGCCTATGTGGAGAGCTACGACGACATCTTCTTCTGGCGCAGCGTGCTCTCTGAGTTTGAGGATGAAACGCGCTACTTCCGCGTGATGCTGCCCTCCAACTCATCGCTTTCTAAAGGGAAGAAGATGGTGCTTACCAGTTGTCTGCGCAGTACACAGCTGGGAAAGAACCTCATAGCCTGTGTGGATAGCGACTACGACTATCTGCTGCAAGATTCCACAGACGTCTCCAGAGAGATGAATACCAACCCTTACATCTTCCAGACCTATGCCTATGCCATAGAGAGCTACCAGTGCTATGCCGAGAATCTGCATGATATCTGCGTGGAATCCACGCTGAACGACCATCAGGTGTTCGACTTTCCATCCTATATGCGAGAGTACTCGGAGATAGTCTATCCGCTCTTTGTGTGGAACATCCTGCTCTATCGGGCACGCATGAACAATAGCTTCCCTATGAATGTATTCTGCAATGTCACCATTCCGCCTACCATCGATATCCGCAAACCTAAGTTCAGCTTGGATAGCCTGCGCCTGCAGGTGGAGAAGAAGATTAGGGAACTGGAGCACAGACTGCCTCAGTATGTAGGTCAGTTAGTCGCAATGGATAAGGAGCTGCAGCAGTTGGGTGTCACCCCGCAAACCACCTACCTCTTTATGAAGGGCCACCACATCAAGGAAAACGTGGTGATGAAGCTGGTAAATCCTGTCTGCACGCAGTTGCGTCGTGAACGTGAGGAACAAATCCGTCGCCTCGCTCAGCATCGCAAGCAGTATGAAAACGAGCTCTCTGGCTATAATCACAGCGCCACACCTGTAGAAGTGGTGATGCGCAAGAACGACAACTACAAAGACCTCTTCCTCTACGACTGGATTCGTGAGGATATCCACAATTTCCTGCAAGACGCTGAAGAAGGAGCAGACAACAAATGAAATCTGTTTGGTGATGCAATAATACAGCAAATCTTGATCTGATTCTTTTTTACCAAAAGCCTTGCGTTTCTAAAGAGCCTTTTATTATTTTCGTAATTTTGGAAGAATTCGCAGGATTTCTTTGTATGAAGGCGATGCAGAGGATTGAGAAAAATCGGGGTTACGATTTGGAGACCGTTCTTAATTCATTGTTCTGCTATAAATTGCCTAAAAGAGCACCCGACTCAAAGCCACCGCCTTTTTCGTGACTCATTATTGAGTGGAAAGGTGCAACATTATTTTGAAATAACCAAATGCCATTCACAAATTCTGGCATCTGAATTTCAGACAAACCCCCATAGATTACCTACTGTTCTTATAACCAAATCATCCCACTTCTGCCTCTATCTCTTTCTGGGCATAGATCACAGCATCGCGTTTCACCTAGTCTTCCCCCTTAAGAGTATCCAGTACCTTATCCGCCAACCAAATGGTCAGCAGTTCTTTCTCTTCGATTTCAAGGAGTTTGGCTAAAATAGGGATATGGCTTCGTTTGGCTTTCCTTTTTCCACGCTCTATCTTGCTATACATAGGCGTATCTATATCCAGTGCAGCTGCCAGTTTTCGCTGCACCATCCCGTGCTCTTCTCTGAGTTCTTTTTATTTTCTTACCGAATATCATACGCTTCCATTTATTCCTTTCTAACTTTCCGATACTTTTGTTTTTTGCTGTTGGGCTTCTCTGGTTCAGTCATCTCTATAAAGCCATGTTCAAGTAGAGGCTTAATGAACTTGTTAATATTTGTGGGATGATAACTATAACCAATATGTTCAAGTATCTCCCTTGCACTCCTTGGAATACTACAAAACTGTATGACATCCTTTTGAGTACCATCCAGAGCCTTATATGCTATATGGGTAACACCTACTTCTTTATCTCTATCATCTCTATCACTTTGCTTTTTGTTAGTTTCTCCCAAATCATTTTGATTCAAGTATTTATCTCTATCATCTCTATCATTATCTCTATCACTTTTATCATCTGTTTCTCCTACATCTCTTCGATCAACTATCACAATAAACTCATTGAGCGTATCGTCATTGACGAACTTGATGTCAGGCGTAAATTTCAAGGCTCTAGTAATGCCACTTCCTGCACCAGTGTAAGGCAGTAAGTTGATTCCATGATTAAACAGTAACTTGTTCCTTGGCACCGATGCACCATGTTTGATACTTTCCATGCTGACCCCTTCCGGCAACAGTCCTGGACTATGAATCTCAATTCTGTTGTCAAAGATAAACACCCGTAGCGGTGCTTCTATTACATACGAGCGATGTAGGATGCCATTCGTGACAATTTCTGACAAACTGGCAATCGAAACCTCCAACTCGCCCAGACTGTTGAAGTCCTTTTCCACTTGCTTTTTACGAAGATTACGAGTCAGGAATGAAATAATATAGTTGTACAAGTGAACGGCATTGCCATCAGCATCATTCCCGCTCTTGTCGCGGAACTCCGTGCCACCAATGCTGTTACCAACGAAACTAACGCATCTCACCGTGAAAGCAGGCAACCAGCGTTGAGGATTCCTTCCCATCAGCATTAAGGCAGCCACAGTCAACGTGCCATCCTTCATGATCAAGCCATTATTCTTCAAGACTCCCTCAGGTGTTTGATTTAGGACATCAGCAATCTCTTCAAGGCTTCTATGCCTCAGTTCTATAACTGACATCTGCTGTCGTTCGAAATCACTACGGAACCTGTTAAGCAGGTAGTCACGCAGGGTATTCTCGTCCAAATCCTTGATACTGGTGCCATTCACAGGCATACTGTCTGGATGCATCTGTCCGTTCTCCATCAGCATGGCTATCAGTTCTGCATTGTCAAACACTTTGCGTTTATCTACGCCCTGTTTCACCCACACAATGCCCTTGCTATCACGATAAGGCTTGCTCCTGCCTTGTTTGACGGTAGCCACAACGATGACACCACCCTCCATCTGAACATTCTCGATGTCAAGCAGTATCTGTGGCACTACACCTTCCGATGCCAGACTCCCCAACAAGCTTGTCGTCTCTTGCACCTCCACAAACGAGAGCGGATTGATGCGCCCAGTCTTATCATCAATACCCACCACAATCATTCCACCACGAGAATTGCTCTGTGCTACCATCTCGCAACTCACGTCATACTTGTTGTCGCGAGTCACACGCTCCTTGAACTGCACTCGCGTCTGTTCTGCTGTATCCCTTAGTTTCAGTATATCTTCTTTAGTCATATCTTCATAGCCTAAAATCCTCTTAATCAAATAAAAAGTTTGGTTCATTTCTAAGCCTCTGTTCTATATGATGGTGACATGCAAAACAATCATATTCCATTACTATCAAGAAACCTAAAAACTTATAACCGTCCCAGCACTCTGACCATCCGAAAGGTCCAGCATTATCACATTCTTTAAACATAGTAGAAATGTCGTCACCTTTTCGAACCTCAGCATCAGCACGACTTCCTCCATTTCCGATACCAAAGCAGTATTCTATGGGTATGCTTTCATTTTCTTTATGAGGTCCTCTATATGCAATAATAGGAATGCCCTTTTCTGGTGAAGGAATATGTTCCTAAATAGTTTAACACATCACTTTTATCCCAATCGATAACTGGCATATATGCATTTGAGCGACAATACTTCGCTCCTAACTGCTCGAAAACTAAATTATCAAGCCACCGAGGTAATATAACATTGTTTTGTACATTCTTTAATGATTACAATCCCATCTGCGTTTTCAACATTCTCATTAAGTATTCCCTTCGATGTATCTCTGCATCCTTTTCTTCTTGGGTTGCAAAAGGACAGCTTTCAATATTTCTCTTTGTTCCTGCAAAAAGGAAGTCAACCATATCACGAGTTTGTTCCTTGGTGACATATCTACCACCTAATAAAGCACCCAAATATTGAGCTGCTCCATTAGCATGTTCCGCCATTTCTGAGCTATACAGTAATATCTTCTTGTTATCAATCATATTTCTAAAGTTTTAGGCGTTCCTATTTCGTATTGGTTAATTTTGTCTACAAAAATACGAATATTTTTCTAAAAGTGGAAAATATTATTTCTGTGCACAAGAATAATTGTTGCTGTGCGCAAGCGCAAATTTTTCTGTGTGCAGGCGCAAACCATAGCTTTGCCGTAACCAACGTGGCACTTTGCCGTAACCAACGTGCCACTTTGTAATCTCCGAATGCTCGTTTTACCTACACTCCTACACCGACACCTTTTATCTTTCTGAATGTCAGCTTATTAAGGCGGTGTAGGTGGAACCCTTCACCTGCACCCCACCTACACCGTCCTACACCATTGATACCACTGCAGAAACAAAAAGGTGTAGGTAAGTGTAGGTAAGGTGTAGGTAACCCATTTCACCTACACCCGCTTAAACGCCTTTTAGCCAACGTGTTAAGTGGCCGTGGTGTAGGAGTGTAGGTAAAAAGCTAAGCAGCTATTGGGAGATGGCCTTTATGGAATTTGCACGGCATGATGTATAAACCACTTTGGTAATCAAAGTGAGGCAATGAAGTTGTCCCAATCGGACGGGGCACCCTTGATGCCGAAGGCCTTGGTGTAGAGAGCACCACGCACACCAGAGATATGCGGCTTGCTGTAGTCGGTCAGTGAGGCGATATCGTTGGGAGAGACACCCATGCGACGGAGCAGACTGACTTCTATCTCCAAGTCGCTCATTCCGCAAAGCTCCAGTAGCTGTTTCATGAAGTCTGGATAGAGTGTTTCGAAAGTATCTCGTAGCTGTTCATAGTCCTTGTGCGAGAGCAGGCGCTTATTGTTTATAAGGTAAATGATGCGACGGTATATTTTCGTGTCTTTCAGCTCTTTGTCTGCACCATCACGCACTCTGATGAGCTGCATCTCTGTGGCCACCTGCCTGTTGAGCGTCAGCTGCATCTCCTCCACATGCTGGCGCAGGGTGCTGTTTTCACTGCCCGACTGCTGCAGCAGGTTTTCCAGCGTGCTGATGCGCTCCATCTTCTCGGCCACAGAGCGCTCGGCTGCACGTTTCTGCTCTTTCTGGCTGGCCTCCAACTCCTGCAGTTTGGCATGCATGGCATCACGCTTTCGCAGGAAGTATAGGTAGGCAGAGAGTGCCACGAGTGTGAGGATGGCAATGATACCCACTAAGAGGGTGATGGTCTGGCTCTTGCGCTCGCCCTTCTGCGCCAGTGATGCATTCTCCTTCAGTGCCTGCTGATAGTTATAGAGTGAGTTCATCTCTGCCATTACGGCAGCGGTCTCTCCATCGTGACCACGTGTCTTGTAGTCGGCATACTGCAACATATAGCGCCCGTATTCTTCATAGTCCTTACGCCAATGGGCTATCTGTGCCATGATGCGGCAGACTTCGGCTTTCTCTGCATAGTTTCCATAGAGCATCACCTCTGATGCATAGGGAGGCACCTTCTCATATCTATAGGTATGTCTGAAGATTTGGGCTGCTATCAGGTTGGCTTTGCCACGGTTCTCAGGAGTGAGGCGGGCCAATACGGGTTGCAGGGTTTCCCAAGCCTGGTCATACTGTCGTCTGTCTGTCAGAAGGTCGGCTATTTCAAGGGCAGCCACATTGCGTAGCAGCAGGTCGCCCTGCACTTTGGCTATCCGCTCTGCCCTGTGGAAATAGTAATAAGCGCTGTCGTAGGTGCGTCGCTCACGATGCACCAGTCCGATGTCACGCAGGGCATAAACCATGCCAGGAACGTGGTGTCGTAGGCTATCCTGCCTATAGGCTTGTCTGAAGGCATAGAGCGCGTTGTCGTAGAGCTCTTGTTTGGCAAGAAGGGTTCCCATCTCGCTGTAGAGGTGGCTTATCTGAGGCGCATCCCCAGCCTCGATGGCAAAATCCATCGCTTTCTGGAAGTTCTCCAGAGCCAAGCCATAGACCTTCAAGTCGCGATAAGTGCATCCCATATAGTAATAAGCCTCAGGCAGCAGCAAGGAGTTCTCCTGCTGCTCATAGTAGTCGAGCACAGAGCGCATCATGCCACTGGAGGAGTGGGGCACTCCCTGTCTCTCCTGCACCTTTACGGTGAGCAGCTTGTAGTACATCTGCACAGGCTCTGATGCATGAGCCATCTCTGCATCTATGCTATCTATCAGATGCATGGCATGGTCGGCATCCACATCGGCCAGTCTGTTTATCTCTTTCAGAATGGTGGGATATACCATCTGGGCCGACTCAGGACGTGGCTCTGCTTCAGGCCTACAAGCCACCATGCAAAGCATGCAGAAGGATATGATGTAAGCAAGGTACTTTTTCATGAGCACAACCAACATTTGAAAACAAAGGTAAGGTAAAAACATAGAACCATGCAAATAAATGCTTGTTTTTTTTGCCCTATTACTTTAGTTTCCCTACTATCACATAGTTATTGTCATCTGGATCTATAGAGTCATAGAGTGTGCGGAGTTTCATCTGTTCATTGTCATCCAGACCATCTTTGCTGAGGCGTTCCTCAATAAGCTGCTGCAAGCGATCGGGCGAGAGATTAAGCGCAAAGTCTCCTGAGAAGGTCTGTGCATATTCAGCCGTGATGTCTATCATGCCGAACTTGTCTAAACAGAGATGAACAGCACTGCCCCTAAGAGTCTTCTTATCCACCATCACGCGCTTGGTGATATGATCCATATAGCCGTCGAGCTGGAGAGGGCCTGTATTCATCTCTGTGAAATAAGCAGTATAATAAGTAGGAGTCTCCTCCTGCGTGTAAAGCCCTCCATTCTCTGTATAAGGATTCTTCATCGTGGTAGCAGGCACCAGCCTATTGGTGGCAGGATAGTAATGATAGGTCGTATCACATATGGCATAGCGGTTATTTAAGGAAAACAGAAAATAGTCCTCACCAGAAGGCTTAATAAGCGGAAAGGACGACATCCAGAAATCTTCAAAATACTGATGGTTCACTAAATCCATATTCCAGAAAAAGGAAGAAGGGATAGACTGCACCTGGTTCCCTTCCATATCTGTCTGCCAGATAGCATCTTTCTTTAAATACTCCATTTCGCCTGGTGCCTGCACATAGAGTAGCTTATCCTGCATAGCTGTCATCAAAGGCAAGCGCAATTCCTTCTCATGGTCAATACTCCTTAAATAGTCACCCGTTTTAATATTATACACCTTAGTCTTTCGGAGTAGAATAGCATACATCTGATCATTTTCTTCATCGATATAGATTGAGGAGCAGAATCCCTCAAAGCCTTCTGGCCCTCCACTATCGTTAAAAGTGCGAATATAGTTCCCCTGCCTATCGAATACCAACACTCTACGACCATACGGATCTCTCCAAGCCATATAGTTGCCAAAGACGTAGAAACGGGCAGGACTCACCATCATGTCTTTAGAGCTGTTCTCTAACTTCACTAATTCATAGTTGCAGAACTCACTGAGCGGGAAATCTATGGGATGGTCGAAGTCGAATTTGTCATAATCCACCACTATCAGGGAGTCAGTACCATTCTTCAACGGTACTCTCTCTGCTACCACAGGGCAGTCATCTAGCGTAACGTTTTTCCCAGTCTCGGAGCCACAGCCAACCATTATCAGGCCACAGACTCCTACGAATAAAGCTAAATGTAAGTTTGTTTTCATAGTATCTTATTTTAGAACAGCAATCAGCAAAATTGGGTTGTCCTCCTCTCCCGTATTTGCAATCACATCAAGTAGCTGCTGCTTCTGGGGAGCATCAGGTGATTTCTTCAATTCTTCCACATACTTCTCATAGTCCTCTGTGTCTGGTTGCAAAGGCATTATCCAATAGTTAGAGCATGAACGATACTTTGGATTAAAGAAACCTCCCATAATATCATTAGTGAGTCTAAAGGAGCTGTCACTGTATGAATAACTAAGCCTTCCTCCTCTTCTTCTTTCCAAGATTTTAACTTCTCTCTTCCATAATACTACTTCATTACTATTTCTATCATAACGATAGGTATATACATTCTCGCCTTTTGTGGCATAAAGATATACAAAGTTCGAGGTGACAAAATGCCCTTTGATGTTGAATATATCGAAAGCTCGACGATCACGTGGAGAATGATGCGTCAGCTCGAAATCACCTTTGCTTTCATTGGTTTGAATGGGATATGAGGGCACTAACTCTTTATTTGAAGCATCAAAACTGTAGATCGTATCAGTATCTGGGAATTTGATGGTCAGCTCATTATTGAAGAAGTCTACACTATTATCATCTTCCCTCCAATTTTCCGCAGCGATTCCTGCCCTGTTTGCTACGATTTCTTCTTCATGTCCTTTGTGGGCAGGATTCTTAAACAGCTTTATTTTGTTGAAAGAATCATCTACCAAAGCTATTGACCAAAGCGAATCCACAGGATTGTCGATCGGACGAAACAATGCTAAACTTTGATTCAAGAAATACAAGCCATTTAGATAGAACATCGGGGTGTTATGCCATTCGGCAAAGTACATGTCATCCATGATAATTTTAGTCTGCACGCGGATGAAGTTCCCCTCATAATCATAGACCTTGACACCACTTAGTGTTGTGAGAATATATACTTCTCTGGCATGATCATCCACCCAGAAAAAGGCCATTCTAATATACTCTTCAGGACCATTCCCTATCTTCCCTACCTTATTCAAGAACTTCCCATTGTGGTCAAAGCGATAGACACGTGCATCTTTCAGATGATACACCCAGATATCATCTTTCGTGACTTGAATATGCTCAATATCTGAAATGAGTGATTGCTTCGTAGTTTCCAGCTTCACTATCTCTACCCTCTCTGCTGCATCGCTGAGATTAAGTTTATCCACTTCCTCAACACCTTCTGAGAGGTTAATCACTGGCAGCCCTTCTTCCACTTTTTCGGTATCGGCATTGCCTTTTGGTGAGCTACATCCCATGAGGCTTATCAGCATCAGGAAAGAATAAAATAAGTGCTTCTTCATAGCGCAAAAAATTTTAATAGTTTGCTGCAAATATAGCATAGGAAGGGCTGAAACGTTACGTTCTCAGTTCAGTCCACAGTTCAGTGGATGGCTTCCTTACTGTTATTCGACTTGTCTGGATGGTAGGATTACTATTTCAGTTTCCCTACTATCACATAGTTATTATCATCATCGTCTATAGAGTCATAGAATGTACGGAGCTTTAGTCGTTCCTTGTCGTCAAGGCCACCTTTATCTAAGCGTTCTTCAATGCGTTGCATCAGGACGTCGGGAGGCAGATTGAGGCAGAAGTCACCATTGAAAGTAACTCCGTAATTAAGCCCTATGTTTATCATTCCCAGCTTGTCCACACATAGATTGATAGCACTGCCTTTCAAGGTCTTCTTATCTACTATCACACGATGGGCTACATTATATTCATAGGTACCATACTGCGGATTAATCTTCCCGCGTTCCACGTATATCGCAGAATAATAAGAGGGCGTTTCTTCCTGACCGTAATAGTCGCCATCGTTCTTCTTCACATAGTTCACCTGTGTAGCAGAAGGTATCAGCTTATTGGTAGCTGGGTAATAATGGTAAGTGCTGTCTCGCTCCGTGAGATAGTAAAAGAGGGAATACATGTAATAGTCTTCACCTACATCCAGCAGGACAGACTCGGCATCTACCCAGAAACTATCACCATAGATAGGATCCACGATGCCCATATTCCAGAAATAAGAAGCAGGGAAGGTCTGCTCCACGTTCCCCTCCTTATCTTCAATCCAGATGGCTCTTTCATAATGAGACAGTGGAGTTTGAGAATAGATTAACTTGTCTTTATAGGGTGCCGACGTGAGGTAGTAGGTGGTCTGTCCCTGATCTATGGAGCGTTTGAACTCTCCCGTTTTCAAGTCATAGACTTTGGTACTCCTTACCAAGTTGGCATAGATTTCTCCTTTCTCTTCATCGATATAGATAGAGTGACAGACCCTCTCGAAATTTCCAGGCCCTTCTCCCCCATTGATGGTAGAGACATAGTGCCCTTGTCTATCGAAGATTAGGATTCTTAGACTCATATTGTTTATCCACACTAAGTAGTTACCGTGTGAGTAGATTCTACCAGCCCCCACCATAATGTCTTTGCTGCCTCCTTCCAGCTTCACAATCTCATAGTCACAATAATCACTGAGCGGGAAGTCTATGGGGTGGTCGAAATCGAACTTGTCATAGTCCACCACTATCAGGGAGTCTGTACCGTTCTTCAATGGTACTCTCTCTGCTACCACAGGGCAGTCGGCCAGCGTAACGTTTTTCCCAGTCTCGGAGCCACAGCCAATCATTATCAAGCCACAGACTCCTACGAATAATGCTAAATTCAGATTTGTTTTCATATCACCTTATTCAAGTTGGTTTTCATATCATCTTATTCAAGTTTCGTAGGTGATGCCATAGGCATCTTATATGGTAGCCAGCCATGTCAATGGCTGGTAATGTGGATGTTACAAGATAGCGTGCCGTAGGTATGCAATAAATTGGGGTAGCGTACCTAAAGGCACACATTCTATGACCGGCATTTATCCTGCCATTGACATGGCAGGCTACCTCTATTAAGCCCCGCTGGGGCTTTGCCTTACGGAATGTCAGCATACTTGCGAAACTTGAGTCATCTTATTTTAATACGGCTATCAGTAATATCGGGTTATCCTCCTCCCCTGTCCTCGCTATCACATCCAGTAGCTGCTGCTTCTGCGGGGCAGCGGGGGATTTCTTTAGGTCTTCCACGAATTTCTCATAATCGGAAGAACCAGGAATTAAAGGTTGAATCCAGTATCTCCCATTAGAACGGAATTTTGCCAAGAAGTCACCACCATTTATGTCATTAGTTAGGATAAAGTTACGCTCTAACCTTAAGAGCGGACGGCCATAATGTTGCACAAATGGATCTTTTCTCTCAGTTATTATCCCCTTACGCTTTACCATACTTACAGAGTGACTCGTCTTATCATAGCGATAAGTATAGATCTGCTCACCTTTACTACCTATGAAATATATACAGGTGGGAGTTGGATGATAACTACCATAAGTGTAATAGTCAAAAGACTTTCTTTGCTTTACCCACTCATGCATCAGTTCATAATCTCCCTTTTCTTCACCAGTATAAATGGAATATTTAGGCTTATATGTTTGTGTTGATGTCTCATAGACATAGATGGTATCTGTATCTGGAAGTTTGAATGTAAGCTCATTATTTGTAAAATCAACTGTAGTCAGCTCTTCTCTCCAATATTGATACCATCCTTCACCATGACCTCTATGTTCATCAGACAGAATGTCTTTTTCATGACCAATATGTGCTGGATTCTTGAATATTTTCTGTTTGGTAAAAGTGTTATCAGTGATAGCTACTGACCATAGTGGATCATTAGGGTGAAACATTTGCAACACTGGTATATTCCTAAAGACTAAGTAATTCCCTTTATATACCACTAACTTAGCATAACCACCATCAAATAGCTTTTCAGGCCATTCTTTGTTTGCATATCTTTTGAGATGCCCTTCAAAGTCGAATACCAATATACCTTGTGACCCTGTTTCTATGTAGATTTCTTTGGTATCATTGTCTATTAAGAAATCGACCAACGTTATATATTCGCCAGGTCCCTGCCCCCTCTTGCCGATGGTATTCAAGAACTTGCCATCACGGGTAAAGCGATACACAGATACACTTCTCATTGTACTAACATAGATATTGTCATCAGTAATTTCTACTTTTTCCACATTAGATAACAATAGTTTTTCAGAAGTCTCCAGCTTCACTATCTCTACACGCTCTACAGCATCGCTGAGATTCAGAGCAGAAACTTCCTTCACATTCTCTGAGAGGTTAATCACAGGCAATCCTTCTTCGACTTCTTCCGCCCCCTCTGCTTCTGGATTGGCTTTGGCAGCGTTGCATCCCGTGAGGCTTATCAGCATCAGGAAAGAATAAAATAAGTGCTTCTTCATAACGCGAACATTTTAAAAGTTTGCGGCAAATATAGCATAGGAAGGGCTGAAACGCTACGTTTTCAGTTCAGTCCACAGTTCAGTGGATGGGATTTACATGGTATGATTCCTATATTCTATCTATTATGCACCATTACGAGGCTTGCATAATAGTATTATGCAACGGAGATAAAACCATTATGCAGATGGCGTAATACTATTATGCAGCCGACGTAATGCCTTTACGCTTACGCCATAATGGTGTTATGATTCAATGATAACAACTGTATTATGCTGCAAAACAAGGCTGCAAAACGTCGCATTCAGCATGCGAATGCACACTAAAATCACTATTTAAGGGCACTATCTTCCACATCTTCCACACATCTTCCACGAGATAATGCATGATGTATATGCCACCGTGGAAGATGGAAGATGTGGAAGATGTTTTTTCTAATTTCTATTCCAGAAGCTGGGATTGAAGAGGATGAGGATGGAGAATAGCTCCAAACGCCCTAAAAGCATGAGGAACGAAACTATCCATTTCCCTACATCAGGCAGCAGGTGCCATTGAAATTCATGGCCACTGGTGCTGAGGCCAGGCCCCATGTTGCTCAGTGGAGACACCACACACCCCACGGCCTCTGTGAAGGGCAGCCCCATGACCATGAATATCAGCGTGCATATCACCACGATGATGAAATAGAGCATGCAGAATGCCATCACGGTGGAGATGAGCTGTGGAGCCACAGCCTGCTTGTTGATGCGTACAGGAAGCACAGCGTAGGGGTGCAAGATGTGACGGAACTCATTCTTCACGGTCTTCATCAGCACCACCCAGCGTATCATCTTCATGCCACCACTGGTGCTACCAGCACAAGCACCTATCATCATAGGGACTACAAGCAGTCCCCATGCCACTGAGGGCCAAGCCATGATGTCACTGGTGGAGAATCCACTGGAGGTGTGCAGAGACACCACTTGGAAGAGCGATTTGCGGAAGGCTTCTTCGCCTCCCATGCCCGTCTGGGCAAAAAGTATCAGCGTGATGAGCAGCGTAAGGCCCACTACGGAACTGAGATAATAGCGCAATTCGGTGTCATCGGCAAACTTGCGGAACTTGCGCTGCAGGAACATCAGCTGCAGGTTGAAGTTGATGCCACAGATAAACATGAAGAGCGTGATGACATACTCGATGTAGGCCGAATGGTAGTAGGCTATGCTCTCCTGATGGGTAGAGAACCCACCAGTGCCCGTGGTGGAGAACGCATGGCAGATGCTGTCGAACGGACTCATGCCTCCCAACAATAGAAGCACGAAGACGAGGATGGTGAAGCCTGCATAGAGCGACCAGAGCCACTTGGCCGTGACGCCAATGCGTGGCGTGACCTTGCTGCGTGTGGGGCCGCTGACCTCTGCTGCAAACACCTGTAAGCTGCTGCTGCCGAAGACGGGCAGTATGGCAAGGGTGAACATCAGGATGCCCAAGCCTCCCATCCACTGCGTGAAGCAGCGCCAGAAAAGCAAGCCATGGGGCATGGAGTCTATGTCTGTGAGGATGGTGGAACCCGTGCTGGTGATGCCCGACATGGATTCGAAAAACGCATCCGTCACACTGGGAATATGCCCTCCGATGAGGTAGGGTAGGGTTCCGAAGATAGTGAAAGCCAGCCATGAGAGCGTCACCAGCACATAGCCATCGCGTCTGGTGAACTGGCGTGGTGCCTTGCGCCCTATAAGAAATAAGGTGAGGGCAGCTACGCAGGTGACTATCGTAGAGATGATGAGGCTCTGCAAGGCATCGTCTTGGTAGCAGAATGAAACGCCGCTGCTTATGGCGAGCATCAGCGTCTCTATGCCCAGCAAGATGCCTACCAGTCGGAATATGGTCTTAAACCTTATCATTTGAAGTATCGCTCTATTTTCTGAATCATGCCACTGAGGCTGAACACCATCACATGGTCGCCTTTCTCGATGAGCGTGTTGCCGTTTACCACCATGCCCTCGCCCCTTCGCACCAGTCCGCCTATGGTGATGCCCTTAGGCAGTCCGAGGTCTTTCACCTTGTCCTTGGTGATGCGTGAGTCTTCCTTCACGATGAATTCTGCCACATCGGCATCAGCAAAGGTGAGGCACTTCACATTCTCCACATCGGCATCGAGCATCATCTGGTAGATGCGGCTGGCGGCTATCTTCTTCTTGTTGATCACCGTACCTATGTCCAGGCTCTCTGCCATGCCTATATAGTCGATGTTCTCTACTTCTGCTACGCTTTTCTGCACGCCATAGCGCTTGGTAGCCAAGCAGGAGAGTATGTTGGTCTCTGCATTACCAGTGAGGGCAATGAAGGCATCGGTGGTCTCCAAACCCTCGTTCAGAAGGATCTCCGTGTCTCGACCGTCGCCTCCGATGGTGAGCACACGATTGTCGAAGATATTGTTGAGGCGTGCTATGCGCTCAGGGTCTTGCTCTATGATTTTCACGTTCATATAGTCGGGCACATACATCGCTGTACGAATGGCTATGCGACTGCCGCCCATAATCATCACGCTGCGCACATCTGGATAGTCTTCTTTTCCTGCTATTTTGCGGATGTAAGGCACATACTTGCGAGTGGTAGTGAAATAGACAATGTCGCCCAACTTGATGAAATCGTCGCCTCGTGGGATGAGGGTATCACTGCCTCGCCTGATGGCCACTACGTGGTAGGGCAGGTTGGGCGCGCCCAGTGTCTTGAGCTGCACATTGAGGATCTCGGCATTCTCACGCATCTTCACGCCCACCAAAATCAAGGCTCCGTCGCAGATTTCCCACCATTGGCGCACCCAGCTCATCTTGATGGCCGATACGATTTCCTTAGCTGCCAGATGCTCTGGATAGATGAGAGACCCTACACCCATTTTGCGGAAAAACTCCTGAGCATGCGGATCCAGATATTCATAGTTGTCTATGCGTGCCACCGTCTTATGTGCGCCCAGATCGGCAGCAAACATGCAGGAGGTGAGGTTGCGGCTCTCATCGGGAGTCACGGCTATGAAGAGGTCGGCTTTGCCAGCACCCACGTCTTTCAGCGTATGGATACTGCTGGGACTGCCCACTGCCGTCATGAGGTCGAAGTTGCTGCTTAGCGCAGTGAGTTTCTCCTCATTCTCGTCGATAAGGGTAATGTCCTGATTCTCGCGTGAAAGCATCTTAGCGAGATGGGTTCCTACGGCTCCAGCGCCGGCAATGACTATCTTCATAACTTTTTAGATGCAAAAATGCAAAGATGCAAAAATGCAAGAATGCAAGAATGCAAAGATGCAAGAATGCAAAAATGCTTTAATATTTTAATCTTTTAATCTTGTCAAGTATGCTCTCAGCATCGATGCCACATAGCTTGTAGAGCTCTGACACCTTGCCATGCTCCACAAAGCAGTCGGGGATACCTAAGCGTTCTACCTTTGGTGTGAATCCGTGAGCACTCATAAACTCAAGCACAGCACTGCCCATGCCACCCGTCAAGGCACCATCTTCCAAAGTAATGATGCGCTTGAATCGCTGGCCAACTTCCGTAAGCAGTTCTTCGTCAAGCGGTTTCACGAAGCGCATGTCATAATGGGCGATGCTCATGCCCGTCTCTGCTTCTGCCTGCTCTATGGCTTTGATGGCTTGATAGCCGATAGGGCCTATGCTCAGCACAGCCATGTCGGTGCCCTCTTTCAAGCATCGGCCCTTACCCACAGGTACTTCTTCTAAAGCGCAACGCCAATCTGCCAAGACACCTCTTCCGCGTGGATAGCGAATCACAAAAGGCCCCTTGCCAGGCAGTTGTGCGGTGTACATCAGTCGGCGAAGCTCATGCTCATTCATGGGGGAGGCAATGGTGAGGTTTGGCACTGTGCGCAGAATGGCCATATCCAGCATGCCATGATGCGTAGGTCCGTCTTCACCAACCAATCCGGCACGATCGAGGCAAATCACTACGGGCAGACTGAGCAAGGCTATATCATGCACGATGTTGTCAAACGCACGCTGCATGAAAGAGGAGTAGATGCTCAGAAACGGTTGCAATCCCTCTTTAGCCAGTCCGCCTGCGAAAGTAGCTGCATGCCCTTCGGCAATGCCCACGTCGAAAGCCCTGTTTGGCATGGCATCCATCAGCATATTCATGGAGCTTCCAGAAGGCATGGCAGGCGTGATGCCTACAATGCGTGGATTCAGATGGGCCAGTTCTACCAGCGTATGGCCGAACACCTCTTGGAATCTTGGAGGCAGTCCCTGCGTGTTTTCATGCTGCTGTTCTCCTGTCTTAGGATCGAATTTACCAGCGGCATGCCAAGCGGCAGGATTCTTCTCGGCAGGTTCGAAGCCCTTGCCTTTCTTGGTGTGCAGATGTAGGAGCTTAGGCCCCTTCATCTCCTTGAGCTGCTTCAAGACACGCACCAAGTTCTGCACATCGTGCCCATTGATAGGTCCGAAGTAGCGTATGTTCATACCCTCGAAGATGTTTTGCTGCTGCGCAATGGTGCTCTTCAGGCTGTTTCCCAAGCGGATGAGCGACTTGCGGCGATCATCGTCCATCAAGCCCATCTTTTGCAGCACCTTCGAAGCCTTATACCTTATATTATTATAGCCCTCGGTAGTGGTGAGATTCAGCAGATACTCCTTCATGCCTCCCACACTGTTGTCGATAGACATGTTGTTGTCGTTCAGGATGATAAGCAGGTCGTTCGGATGGCTCGACACGTTGTTGAGTCCTTCAAACGCCAATCCGCCGCTCATGCTGCCATCACCTATCACAGCCACCACATGGCGGTCGGTCTCCCCTTTTATCTGAGCAGCCACAGCCATGCCGAGGGCAGCAGAGATAGAGTTGCTGGCATGTCCGCAGGCGAAGGTATCATATTCACTCTCCAAAGGGGAAGGGAAGGGGCGTATGCCGCCCAGCTTTCGGTTGGTGGAGAAGGCCTCTCTGCGTCCTGTGAGTATCTTGTGTCCATAGGCCTGATGCCCCACGTCCCACACGATGCGGTCGTAAGGTGTCTGGAACACATAGTGCAGAGCTACAGTCAGCTCCACTGTTCCAAGGCTGGCAGCAAAGTGACCTGGATTGCAAGAAACTTCCTTGATGATATCATCGCGAAGCTCCTTGCAGACCTCGGGCAACTGGCTGACTTTCAGCTTTCGCAGATCCTCAGGCACATTTATGTCATTCAGTAATAGATGTCTTTCTATCTTGTCATTCATGCGTAAACTGTCACTTTTATGCTGCGAAGATAATAAAAAAAATGCATACTCGGAGAGAAGAACCTATTTTTAAGCAGTTGGGCGATTCTTTTTCCGCAGTTGCGAAGATTTTTTTTCCTAACTATGAAAAAAGCATTATCTTTGTCGGATGTAATAAAAGAAAAACTTGCAGCCGCATGATGAAACTCTTCACACAGGTGGATATGCCTGCCTCATCTCCTACGCTGGCGTATGGTGATAAGGCGATGATGCTGGGTTCGTGCTTTGCCGACCGACTGGGCAGCAGATTGATGAACGCCAAGTTCCGTTGTGACGTGAATCCCTATGGCACACTATACAATCCGCTCTCTATCAGCAGGGCACTGCGCGAAATTTTGGCAGGGAAGGTGTATTCGGCACAAGATTTGTTCTTTTATAATGGATGCTGGCACAGCGCGATGCACCACGGAGATTTTTCTTCGCCGCAACAAGCTGAAACATTGCGACTTATAAACGAGCGCATCAGTTGGGCATCCCAAAACATTCGGTCCTTGAAACACTTGTTCATTACGTTTGGCACGGCTTGGGTGTATGAAGCGGAGGGGTGTGTCGTGTCAAATTGTCATAAACGCCAAGAATCTGACTTTGAAAGACGGCGCCTTGAAGTGGAAGAAATCGTTGACGATTATGATAAACTTCTGAATGCCATGCTCGAAGAGAATACTGACATGGAAGTGACATTTACTGTCAGCCCTATCCGCCATGTCAGAGACGGCTTGCATGAGAACCAGCTCAGTAAGGCCACGCTCCTTTTGGCCATAGATAAGCTTCAGAAATTGCTTGGCACAGAGCGCGTGCACTATTTCCCTGCATACGAGCTGATGATGGACGAGTGGAGAGACTATCGCTACTATGCTGCAGACATGGCGCATCCGTCGGAAGTGGCAGAGCAGCTGATGTGGGAACGTTTCACGGAGCATTGCATGAGCCGTGAAACACAAGGACAAGTGAAGGATGTAGAAGGTATCGTGCGAATGCTGAACCATCGGCCCCTGCACGCAGATGCCGAGACTTATAAAGAATTTTTGAAACAATTGATAAAAAAGATAGACCAACTCACGGAGAAGTATCCGCAGCTGGATTTTAAAGAGGAAAGAAAAGAATGCCTTACGAAATTGGAAAAATAGCGCAAATCATTGGTGCTAAGCGTCTGGGAAACACCACACAGAGCATCGAATGGCTGCTTACAGACAGTAGGTCTATGACCACCAGTCCGGAGCAGACGTTGTTTTTTGCCCTGCAGACGGCAAGGAACAACGGAGCGCGCTTCATTCCCCAGCTTTACGATAGAGGGGTGAGGAACTTTGTGCTGAATGAAGGAGGACTCTCTCTGTTGAAGACCGATGCCCTGCAAGGTGCAAATCTGCTGATAGTGAACCATCCACTGCAAGCATTGCAAACGTTGGCAGAACACCATCGTCGCAGTTTCCAATGCCCGATAGTGGGCATCACTGGCAGTAATGGCAAGACGGTGGTGAAAGAGTGGCTCTACCAACTGCTCAGCAAAGGTGGGCATAAGGTAGTGCGCTCTCCGCGCAGCTACAATTCACAAATCGGTGTGCCGCTCTCTGTCTGGGGGCTTGATGAGCAGACGGAAGTGGGCATCTTTGAGGCAGGCATCTCCAAACCCGGTGAGATGGATGCCTTGGCAGATATCATAAAGCCTACCATCGGTGTGCTGACCAATATCGGTGGGGCTCATCAGGAAAACTTTGCCAACCTTCGCCAGAAATGCATGGAGAAGCTGAAGCTTTTCCGTGAGAGTGAGGTGATCATCTACAATGCCGATGACGAACTGATAAGTCAGTGTGTGCAGGAGTCTATACTCTCCACCCGCCTGATGGCATGGAGCCGCAAGGATCCTGAAGCACTGCTCTTTATAAATGAGGTGGAGAAAGGAGAGGCATCTACACAGGTGAGGTTCACTTACCTGCACGAGTTTGAGGGCAGTTACACTCTGCCTTACATCGACGATGCTTCTATCGAGAACTCCCTGCATTGTCTGGCTGTTTACCTCTTTCTGCGTAAGGAGATCACAACCGACTTGCTGAAAGGCTTGGAGATGCTGGAGCCAGTGGCCATGCGACTGGAAGTGAAGGAGGGAAAAGACGGGTGCTTGCTTATCAACGATAGCTATAACAGCGACTTGGCTTCTCTGGATATCGCACTCGATTTTCAGCGTCGTCGTTCTGCCAGCCACCAGCTCAAGCGCACGCTGGTACTGAGCGACTTGTTGGAAACTGGCTGGAAATCGTCTGCACTCTATAAGAACGTGGCACAGCTGGCAGAAACCTATGGCGTAGAACGTATCATCGGTGTGGGACATGAGATCTGTCACGCTGCCACTTGTTTCGCCAAGATTCCAGAGAGCCAGTTCTTCGAGCATACCACCGCCTTGCTTGATGCCATACAGCATCACCAGCTGGACCTGAAAGATGAAATCATCCTTATAAAAGGAGCGCGTAAGTTTGGCTTCGATGCCCTGACGGAACTCCTGGAGAAGAAGGTACACGAGACCATCCTCGAAGTGAATCTGGGAGCCATGATTGCCAATCTGAATCACTATCGCAGCTTCTTGAAACCAGAAACTAAGATGGTGTGCATGGTGAAGGCATCTGCTTATGGAGCAGGCTCTTACGAGGTAGCTAAGACTTTGCAGGAACATCGGGTGGACTATCTGGCTGTGGCTGTGGCCGATGAAGGTTCGGAACTGAGGAAGGCTGGCATTACGGCCAACATCCTCATCATGAACCCAGAGCTTACGGCCTTCAAGACCATGTTCGATTACCATTTGGAGCCAGAGGTCTATAGCTTCCACTTGCTCGACGAACTGGTAAAGGCCGCCGAGAAAGAGGGAGTGACCAACTTCCCTATCCACATCAAGCTGGATACGGGCATGCATCGTCTGGGCTTCTTACCCGAAGAGATACCAGCATTGGTGGCACGTCTGAAGACTCAGAATGCCGTGATGCCTCGCTCAGTGTTCTCGCACTTTGTGGGAAGTGACTCACCACAGTTCGATGCTTTCACGCGTCATCAGATAGAGGTGTTCGATAAGGCCTCCAGTGCCTTGCAGGCTGCGTTCACGCATAAGATACTGCGTCATATCTGCAATACGGCAGGCATAGAGCGCTTCCCTGAGGCACAATATGACATGGTGCGACTGGGTTTGGGGCTTTATGGTATCAATCCTATTAATAATGGTACGCTGCAAAATATCAGTACCCTGAAGACTACCATTCTGCAGATTCATGAGGTGCCTGCCGACGAGACAGTGGGTTATAGCAGGAAAGGACAGCTGGAACGTACATCGCGCATCGCTGCCATCCCTATAGGCTATGCCGACGGACTGAACCGTCATCTGGGCAGAGGAAATGCCTATTGTTTAGTCAACGGGCAGAAAGCCAAGTATGTGGGAAACATCTGTATGGATGTGTGCATGATAGATGTGACGGACATCGACTGCAAGGAGGGCGATATGGTGGAAATCTTCGGTGACCACCTGCCCGTGCGGGTGCTGAGTGATGCCCTTGACACCATCCCTTATGAGGTGCTTACCAGTGTCAGCACCCGTGTGAAACGTGTTTATTACCAAGACTAAAATAATTATTAACTACTAATTTTATAGAATTATGGAGAACTTGATTTTATTTGGAATGCCTACGGGTTCAGAGTGGATTATCATCCTCGTGATTGTACTGTTGCTCTTCGGTGGTAAGAAGATTCCTGAGCTGATGAAAGGTTTGGGTAAGGGTGTGAAGATGTTCAAGGATGGCGTCAATGAGGCTAAGTCTGAGATCGACGACGCTGCCAAGGAACTGGAGAAGAAAGACGAAGAAGAGAAGAAATAATAGCGTGCTTGTTGGCATTTTAGCGTTTTAGCGTGTTGGCTCTATGGTCAAGGCGCTAATGCTATTATGCTAACACGCTAACGTGTAGGTTAGTTAACGTGCTAATAAGCTAAAACGCCGATAAGAATGGGTATTGTAAAGCAAATCATAGAAGAAAGAGAACTGAGTTTTTGGGACCATCTGGATGTGTTGCGCTGGATGCTGTTCCGAGTCATCTGTGCTTGGGTGATATTGGCCGTAGGCTTTTTCATCGTCATGCCAGATTTCTTTGATAAGATCATCTTGGCACCTTGTTACAATGACTTTGTGTTCTATGATTTCTTGCGATACATAGGCAGAACGCTGCACCTCACCGATTCGTTCTTCACGCAAGATGAGTTTGAGGTGCATCTGCAAAACATCAATCTGGCGTCTCAATTCTTTACGCACATCACCACCTCTTTCCTTATGGCAGTGGTGGTCACTGCGCCTTACCTGGTCTATGAAGTTTGGCGTTTTGTGCGTCCTGCTCTCTATCCCAATGAGCTGAAGGGGGTGCGCAAGGCCTTCTCTCTGGGTACTGTATTCTTCTTCCTCGGCGTGGCTGTGGGCTATTTCATGATTTTCCCATTGGCACTACGCTTCCTCTCTACCTACCAGTTGAGTGCAGCCATCGAGAATGAAATCTCACTGACATCCTACATAGACAATTTCATGATGCTGGTACTCATGATGGGTGTGGCTTTCGAGTTGCCGCTGGTCACTTGGTTGCTCTCACTTATCGGATTGGTGACGCGTGATTTCCTGCGTGAGTATCGTAAGCATGCATTCTTGCTGATCGTGATATTTGCAGCTGTGATCACTCCTACAGGCGATCCGTTCACGCTGTCTGCCGTGTCTCTTCCGCTCTACTTGCTCTATGAACTTAGTATCTTCATGGTGAAGGAAGACAAAGAGGAAGAGGAGGAAGAAGCAGATGAAGAGCAAAAGCCTGCAGAAACACCTGATACTGCCAGTGAAGGAAAAGAAAACAAGCTGGTAGGAAAGAAAGCCGAGGATACCAAGGCACTACCAGCTAAAGAAGAAACAGAATCTGCAGATTCCGAAACGGCGGATGAGGCTTCTGACTCTGAGGACAAGGTTGCCACTGAGCCTACTACCGAGACTCCAGCCACCGATACCACTACCGAAGCTCCTGCAACTACACAACCTGTGGAGTTCCCAGAGGAGAGTGAGTTTACCCCAGAGAATGCTGATGCTGCGCAAAACTTTGCTGCGCCGCAGCCTGAAGTGGAGTATGAAGACGAGTATTACCTTGAAGACGATGAGCTGAAGGTGCGTCAGGTACCTAAGGAAACTCCGCCTGTAGAGGAGACAAAGACTGCAGAGGAAACTTCCGCTACCGATACGAAACCATCTGAATCGTCTGTTGGAGAAACGAAGTATGAAGATGGCATTGCCCCATATGAGAAACTCTATGTACGTCCGGAAGACCAATTCGTAGATGGTGGTGACGATATGTGGGGCACAGGCTTCACAGATACCATGCCACTGGATCCTTCTGCGCCTTATAAAGAGCCACCCGTAGTTCCTGACGTGGTACAAACTGCCGTCAGCATGGATGATTTCCTGGAGAGTGCCCGTGCATCTGCCAGAGCTGCGCAGCAAGCTGCCGATGCGGCTGCACAGTTGGCTCAACATGCCGCAGAAGAAGCAATGGAAGCAGCCAAGAAAGCTGCTGAGGCGGCTAATCTGGCTATACGAAAGGCCGAGGAAGTGGCCAGCGAATTGGCAAGAAGAGAAGCTCTGGAAGAGGCGAAGAAAAACATCAAACCTATCATCGACGTAAGTCGTATCCGCTACGATGTCGACAGTCTATGATACGTTGCTCTCTGCTGCCACTTGTCAGGACTCTGAACTGAAAGCGGCATACAGGCAGCTGCGTGAGTTGCTTGAAGAGCTTTGCCTTTCTCAGATGGAAGGGGAAGCTTTTCAAAAGGCTGATCTGGCTGCTCGTATCAACTATGTGGCTGTGAAGCAGAACCTCAGTCTCTCTGCTCAGCATCGACTGCATACCTTCCGTCTCACATCCAATGCGATACTTAATAGGGAGGAAGAACCTACCCGGGCGTCCTTACTGCGCGATGTGAAGACCTTAGCTTTTTTTCAGCAGTCACTGACGGGCGCATCGGTTCCACCGATTCTCCTTGGTTTGCTGCCTAAAGCCGATGCTACATACATCTCAGCTCCGCCAGCAGTGCGGAGGGTGAAGCGCATGCGGGTGTCATATTCACATAGAGATGAGCAATTTCTCTATGTACAGTCGCTTGATGAACCACAAGAGTCTTTGCTGCGCATCCGCTATGGGATAGAGGATGTAAATGTGGAGTTTGGAGAAACTGTCAGCTTATTATGGCCTTTGGCAATACTCAATCTGCTGGATGTAGGCATCGATGCAGAGGGCATCCTTACGCCAGGTGTCATCGTGCTTGAGCCCGACTATCTGCTGGATATCAGTTCCTTGGCAGCGTGCTATAAGGACTATGGTCATCATCCAGCCAACTATTTGCTATCCAGGCTCTCACTTTCTCAGAACACAGCTGCGATGCTGATTGGTGATATTGCCAACCTGTTCTTGGATGAGTGGATCTATGCCAAAGAAGCACCCGACTATCAAACGTGCATGCAGAAGGCTTTCAGTAAGTATCCTTTAGAACTGGTGACCTGTGAAGAGCTGAATGATGCCACGAAGGAGAAAGAGTTCTTCGCTAAGTGCAAGCAGCAGTTCCAGAACATACGGCAAACCGTGGAGCAAACTTTCCTTGCCGAAGGGTATCAGTTGCAGAAGGCCGATGCGGTGCTGGAGCCCAGTTTCATCTGCGAAGCCTTAGGCTTGCAGGGACGCTTGGACTATATGCAGCGTGATATGGATGCATTCATTGAGATGAAATCGGGTAAGGCCGAAGAGTACAAAGTCTCTGGGAAGATCTTGCTGAAAGAAAGCCACCAAGTACAGATGCAGCTTTATCAGGCTGTGCTGGAGTACTCTATGGGTAAAGACCATAGGCATACCAGAGCTTATCTACTCTATTCACGCTATCCCTACCTCTATCCAGCACGTCCGTCATGGGCCTTGCTGCGCAGGGTGATTAATCTTAGGAATCAGATTGTAGCTACCGAATATGCCATTCAACAGACGCATACGGTGGAGTTTACAGCGCAATGCTTGGTACAAATAAATCCTGAAGAGCTCCGTCAGAATGCGGTCGGTGAGAATTTCTGGACGCGGTATTTGCAGCCTCAGATCTCTTGGTTGCCTGAGAAGTTGGCCGAATTGTCTGCATTGGAACGCTCTTATTTCTATACCCTCTACCTTTTCATTACGAAAGAGTTATACACATCGAAGGCTGGTGGTTCCCTTTACGATATGCAGCGTGGTGCTGCATCACTCTGGCTTTCTACGCTGGAAGAGAAAGAGGAGGCTGGAGAGATAGTCTGTCCGTTGGAATTGATAGAGAATCAGAGTGCCTCCGAGAGTAAGCCTTTTGTGCGACTGCGTAGGACGTTGGCAGAAAAGAGTGATTCCTTGCCCAACTTCCGTCAAGGTGATTCTGTGGTGCTGTATCAGAGGAACTTGCCCACAGATAATGTTACCTGCCAGCAGATCTTTAAAGGCAATCTGGAAGATATCACGGAAGATGTGCTGACCGTCAGGCTGCGTATGCCACAGCGAAATCCAAAAGTTCTTCCGTCTGAGAGTCTCTATGCCATAGAGCGTGATTACATGGATACTTCTTTCACGATGATGTTCAGAGGGTTGGCGGCTTTTCTCTCTGCCAGTAAGGAGCGGAGGGCCTTGCTTCTATGCCAATCGGCTCCTCGGCACGATGCCTCTTTTGAACCGCTGATTGCCGCAGAGACAGACGCTTTCAAGCGCATCTCCCTCAAGGCGCAGGCAGCCGAGGATTATTTTCTGCTGATAGGCCCTCCTGGCACAGGGAAAACCTCTATGGCCTTACGCACGATGGTGGAAGATTTCTATCGGGATGGCAAAAATCTCTTGCTGCTTTCCAATACCAATAGGGCCGTGGATGAAATCTGCAAGATGTTAGAGCATTGCACGCCTGTGCCCGACTATATCCGCATCGGAAGCGAGCTAAACTGCGAAGAGGCCTACCGTGCGCACCTTCTGGAGAATGTCCTTGAAGGGCTGGCCAGTCGTAAGGCAGTGAGAAGTCGCTTGGAACAATGCCGTATCTATGTAGCTACGGTTTCTACACTTTCTTCTAAGACCGAGTTGTTTCAGCTAAAGCAGTTTGATGTGGCACTGATAGATGAGGCTACGCAGATCTTAGAGCCTCAGTTGCTTGGCTTGCTCTGTGCCAGAAGACCTGATGGGGCAGAGGCGATACGGAAATTTGTACTGATAGGTGATCATAAACAGCTTCCTGCCGTGGTGCAGCAAGACAGCTCATCATCGGCGGTGACAGCTCCAGCCTTGCAGGCCATAGGGCTTACCAACCTGAAAGATTCGCTATTCGAAAGGCTATATAGGGGATTGTCGGATAACTATTGTTTCGATATGCTTTGCAGGCAGGGACGCATGCACCAGCAGGTATCCGACTTTGCCAATGTGGCTTTCTACGAGAGTAAGCTGGAACCTGTGGGGTTGCCGCATCAGCATGATGTGCTGGCTGTGGCACCAGGCTTGCAGGGCATAGACATGGCTTGGGTGCTCGATAGGCGCGTGGCTTTCCTCCCTTCGGTGGCAGAACCGCCTCTGCAGTCGTGCAAGCACAACCACGCTGAAGCTGTGCTGGTGGCACGCTTGGCGCGAGCTATCTTTAAGCAATACACTGTGCTGTCTGAATTTGAACCGCTGCAGACACTGGGCATCATCACTCCTTACCGTAGTCAGATCGCGCTGATTAGGCAGGAATTGGCTGCGCTTGGAATAGCTGAGCTTCAGTGTGTTACGGTAGATACCGTAGAACGCTATCAAGGCAGTGAACGGGATGTCATTATCTATTCGTGCTGCATGAATAGTTTACGGCAGGTGGAACAACTGGCTTGCCTCACAGAAGATCACGGCGTACAGATAGACCGCAAACTGAATGTGGCACTGACGCGTGCGCGTAAGCAACTTTTCATCACAGGAGTGCCAGAAGTTCTAAGACATAGTCCTATCTACACCAAGCTGATGGCTTGGGCGGGTTATCATTTGTAAAGCAAGAAGATGCAAGGTTGTTTCGAGAGGTCTGGCACATGGCCTTTCCATTCTTTCAGTGATTTGGTCTTGATGTACTCCCCCTCACAAGTGATATTGGCTGCTATGCAGAGTTTGGTCTGCGGACGGCAATTGGCCAGAATGTCTTCCACCAGCTTATTGTTTCGATAAGGCGTTTCGATGAAAAGCTGTGTCTGGTGCTCGTTGTAAACCCTCTGCTCCAGGGCTTTCAGCTTCTTAGCTCTGTCGGGGGCTTCTATGGGTAGGTAGCCATTGAATGCGAAACTCTGACCGTTGAATCCAGATCCCATTACCGAGAGTATAATGCTCGAAGGACCTACCAGTGGCACTACTTGCAGCCCTTTTCGCTGTGCTATAGCTACCACGTCGGCTCCTGGATCAGCTACGGCTGGGCAACCAGCTTCAGAAATCACTCCCATCGACTCTCCTGTCTCCAATGGCTTCAGATAGCCGGCTATATCTTCGGCAGGTGTATGCTTGTTGAGCGGATAAAACGTACTGGCATCTATGTCGAAATCTTTATCTACCTTCTTCAGGAATCGACGGGCAGAACGCACGTCTTCTACGATAAAATGCCTGATGGGAAGAATAACTTCCTTGTTGTATGCAGGAAGAACATTCTCTACAGGAGTGTCGCCCAGCAATACGGGAATGAGGTATAGTGCAGCCATAATACTTGTTTTTTGCAAAATTACGCATTATCTTTGTAACCTCAAAGCGGAGCGTATGAAGAAACTGGTGATATTCGATTTAGACGGCACGTTGATAAATACTATTGCCGATCTGGCGCAGAGCACTAACCATGCTTTGCGTGTACTGGGTTATCCCACACATGAGGAGGACTCTTATAGATTCAGGGTGGGCAATGGCATCAATAAACTCTTCGAGCGCTCTCTGCCCGAAGGCGAGAAAACCGAAGAGAATGTGCTTCGTGTGCGCAGGGAGTTTATACCTTATTATAATGAGCATAATACCGACCTGAGCCGCCCATATGCAGGTATGGAGAACCTTCTGAGACTTCTCGTGGCTAAGGGGGTTGGGGTGGCTGTGGCCTCTAATAAGTATCAGGAAGCTACGACGAAAATCATCGGGCATTTTTTCCCAGACATTCCTTTCGTAGCAGTGTTTGGACAGCGTGAAGGGGTGCCTATCAAGCCTGATCCTGCTGTGGTAAAAGAAATCATGGAAACAGCTGGTGTGCAGCCTTCTGAGGTGCTGTATGTAGGTGATTCGGGGGTGGATATGCAGACGGGTGCCAATGCGGGAGTGGAGACGTGCGGTGTGACTTGGGGATTCCGTCCGCGTTCTGAATTGGAAACATTCGCTCCGCAGCACATTGTGGATGAGGCAGACGAAATCATACCTCTGATTTTGCCTGTCACGCCTGTCACGCTGTCACGCTTTTAATGGTATGATGAAGAGATATACACATAGGGAAGAACTTTGGAACTCATGGTCGCATGTGGGGGGCATTGTGTTGGGGGTGGTGTTTGGCATCATCTTCCTCTACTGGTGCTTTGCTGAGCATGACGGCTGGGCCACGGCTGGAGTGATTCTCTACCTCTTCGGCATGCTGATGTCCTACATCGCCTCCGTGACCTATCATGCTCTTCCTGTGGGCAAATGGAAGGAGCATCTTCGAAAGTGGGACCATGCGGCCATCTATTGGCACATCGCAGGTTCTTATTCACCCATCACTCTGGTGGCATTGCGCGAGCAGGGCTATTGGGGATGGAGTATCTTTATCTTCATCTGGCTCTGTGCCATCGTCGGCACGGTGATGAGTTTTGCCCGTCTCAAGGAGCATAGCAATCTGGAAACCATCTGCTTCGTGGGCATGGGGCTCTCTGTGCTGGTGGCATTCAAACCGCTGATGGATAGCGTCTCTACAGCAGCGATAGCTTGGATTATTGCCGAAGGGGTGAGCTACATCACGGGGGCGTTATTCTACAGTCTGCGCAAGCGCCGCTACATGCACACCGTGTTCCATTTCTTTGTTCTCATGGGTTCAGTGTGCCACCTTATTGCTGTGTGGGATGTGCTGATGCAATACCTCTGACATGCTTCTCGGCATGGTAGGAAGAGCGCACCAGCGGACCGCTTTCCACTTGCTGGAAACCTTTCTTCAGGCCTATCTCCCTGTAAAGGGCAAACTGCTCCGGAGTGACATACTCATGCACAGGATAGTGCTTGTGGGTAGGTTGCAGGTATTGGCCTATCGTAAGGATCTTACACCCCACAGCCAGCAGATCGTCCATCACTTCCTCCACTTCCTGCGGCGTTTCTCCCAGTCCTACCATGATGCCACTTTTGGCTGTCACGCTGCAACGCTGTAACGCTTTGATCACTTGTAGGCTGCGGTCGTAGGTAGCCACGCTGCGCACAGCAGGGGTAAGTCGGCGCACCGTCTCCATGTTGTGTGAGATGATTTCTGGTTTAGTTTCTGCCACTTGCGCTATGAGCTCCTCCCGTCCCTGAAAGTCGGGTATGAGAACCTCCAGCGTGGTTTGAGGATTCATCTCTTTGACAGCCTTGATGGTTTGCACCCAATGAGCCGCCCCCAAGTCGGGCAGGTCATCTCTATCTACAGAAGTGATTACTGCATGCTTCAGCTTCATGAGCGCTATGCTCCGAGCTACATGCATTGGCTCCTCTGCGTCCAGGGGAAGCGGGCGGCCGCTGCGCGTATTGCAGAACTTGCAGGCGCGGGTGCAGATATTTCCGCCTATCATAAAGGTGGCCGTACCCTTGCCCCAGCATTCGCCCATATTGGGGCAGCGACCACTGCTGCAGATAGTGTGAAGGTGGTGCGTGTCAACTATACGCTTGGTCTCGGCATAGTTGGCATTGGCGCCTATGCTCACTTTCAGCCAGTCGGGTTTCTTAACGTGTTCCATTCAGCTCTCGTTTGAAGAATTCAGTCAGTCGGGTATAGAGATGGCTGCGCGTGTTGCCACCAGCGATGCTATGATTGCGGTTGGTATAGACTTGCATCTCAAACTGCTTGCCCACCTGTACCAGCTTCTCGGCATACTCGGCGGCGTTCTGGAAATGTACGTTATCATCAGCCATACCATGCACCAGCAGCAGTCGGCCATTCAGCTTGTCGGCACGCTCCAGGCATGAGGCTGCCAGATAGCCGTCGTGGTTTTGCTGCGGAGTGCGCATGAAACGTTCGCCATACACCGTGTCATAGTAGTTCCAGTCGGTCACAGGGGCTACAGCCGCTCCGGCCTTGAATACAGGTGTGCCCTCACTCATGGCCATGATGGTCATATAGCCACCGAAGCTCCATCCCCAGATGCCTATGTTGTCCTTATCCACGTAGGGCAGGCTGCCCAGATACTGTGCCGTGGCCACTTGGTCTTGTGCTTCCTTCACACCCAGCTGCATATAGGTACACTTCTCGAAGGCTGCCCCTCTGCCACCCGTACCACGACCATCTACACAAGCCACTATGAAACCTTGCGTGGCCATGTAGTCCTCCCAACTGATGCCATAGCTGTCGAGCACCTCTTGTGAGCCAGGACCGCTGTACTGGAACATCAGTACGGGATACTTCCGTGCGGGGTTGAAGTCGGCTGGTTTCAGCATCCAGCCATTCAGTTCATCACCTCGCTGGGTGGTAAATGTGAAGAATTCCTTCGTTGGAAGGTTGTACTCTTTCAGTCGCTCAGCCAGTTCCTTGTTGTCCACCAGTGTGCGCAGCTGCTTGCCAGTGTTGTCATGCACGGTGATGATGGTCGGCGTGCTGAGGTTGCTGTAGCGGTTCACAAAGTATTTCATGTCACTGCTGAACGTGGCGCTATTGGTGCCCTCAAGGGGTGTGAGGCGTGTCTTCTTGCCCTTCTTGTCGATCTTGTAGATGGCCTTGCGCAGTGGACTACCTTCGTTGCTTTGGTAGTAGAAGATACCTTCTTGTGGTGCATAGCCCAAGAAGCTGGTCACCTCATACTGCCCGTCTGTAACTTGCTTCTGAAGTTCACCGTTCAGACCATACCAATAGAGGTGATTGAAGCCATTGCGCTCGCTCATGAAAGTGAATCCATCATCGAAGAATCGGATGTTGTCGAAGATGTCTTCTTTAATATAGGTGTCTGTTTCATCACGGAGAATCAGACGGCAGTTGGTGCTGCGCGGATTGGCCATGTAGAGGTCGAACTGGTTCTGCTGGCGGTTCAGTGTCATGATGGCCAGCTGGTCGGCCTGCTTGGTGAAGCGTATGCGAGGGATGTAGCTATCTTGGCTGATAGGAACTTCTATCTTCCGTGTCACTCTTGACTTGATGTCGAAGGTATGCACGCTTACTTTAGAGTTAGCTTCCCCCGTCTTAGGGTATTTATAGACGTAGCTGCTGGGGTACTTCTCATAGTCGGTGTAGTGGGGTGCCAAGCCTGCAAAGAGAGGGAACTCGTATTGTTTCACTTCGCTCTCATCATACTTGATATAGGCCAGCATCTCGCTGTCGGCACTGAACTCCATTGAGCGGTTGGTGCTGAACTCCTCTTCATACACCCAGTCGGGTATACCGTTGATGATTTCATTGCGCTTGCCATCCGTTGTCACCTGGCTCTCGCTATTGCCATAGAGCAACTTCACCAAGAAGATGTTATTCTCACGCACGAAGGCCACCATAGTGCCGTCTGGTGAGAATACAGGACTCTGCTGTGGCCCACCGTCGCTCAGTCGCTCTACAGCATTGCGTATCTGCCCGTTGGTGTTGCGCTTCAGACTATAGAGGTAATACACTGCTGTGAAAGAGCGGCGGTAGATGCTCTGGCTCTCAGTAGCTATGAGCAAATAGTTGCCATCTGGTGAGAACTGGTAGCTGTCGAATCGCTCGAAGGGGCAGTCGCGTGCGGTCTTTACGTCGAAGAGCACTTCCACCTGTTCGCCTGTCTTGTAGCTATACTTCACTACCTGACCCTCACGCGTCATCTGCGTGTAGTGCTCGCCATCGCCAGGGATGGGGGTCATACCGCTGATGCCACGTGCGCTGAAAGTGCCGCGCAACACGTCGTTCAGTTCTACAGCCTTCTTTCCTTGAGCTGCCAGTGCCAGTGTGCAGAGGGCACAAAGCATTATCAATGTAAATCTTTTCATAAGTATCTGTCTTTTTGATTATGGCGCAAAGATAATACATTTCTTCTCAGATTGCAATAGTTTTCCCGTATCTTGTGAAGTCGTTTCCTTGATGTTGCTTCACGCCTTCTTTTTTTTTCCCAGTTAGAGAAATATTTTTCTCCAGTTACGAAAAAAAATTTTTCCAGTTAGGGAATTTTCGGTAGGGCAAGCGTGACAGCGTGACAGGCGTGACAGCATATTTTGGAGCCTTGCTCTCGTGAGAAATTTGGTGAAAAATCGTAAGAGAGAAATTCTATATTAATATAGGCTTCTATTGGCGTATAGCGCGAAAAATGCTGTCACGCCTGCAACGCTGTCACGGTTTGAGTTTTTTTAGTATCTTTGCAGCATGAGAAAGGCGGCCCTATATCGCAAGTATTCCGATTTCCTGGCAGGGTATTTTCCCTATAAAGTACAGAAACTGCCAGTAGACGGCGGCTTCACTTGTCCCAATCGTGATGGCACACGGGGCAGGGGAGGGTGTGCTTATTGTGTCAACCGCTCGTTCCATCCATCCTATGGGAAGGCCGGACTCACTATCACAGAGCAGTTGGTACGTGGGAAAGAGTTTTTTGCTGGGCAATATAAGGAGATGAAATACCTGGCCTATTTCCAGTCGTTCACGGGTACTTATGCTCCTCTCGACGTGCTTCGACAGAAATATGAAGAAGCACTGGCTGTCCCCGATGTAGAAGGTCTGGTCATATCAACCCGTCCAGACTGCTTGCCCGATGAGGTGCTCTACTATTTGCAACAGCTCAGCAAGCGTGCCTTCGTGATGCTGGAGATAGGCGTGGAGAGCACAGATGATGCCGTGCTTAGGGCCATGAACAGGCAACACGCATTTGCCGAGACAGAAGATGCCATTTCTCGGGCAGCAGCACTGGGTATCCCTGTCTGTGGACATGTCATATTAGGTTTGGCACATTTTGGCACACTTTTGGCACATGACGAAGCCGCCCGGTTATCAAAAACGCCCATTTCATCGGTAAAAATCCACCAGCTCCAAATCTTGCGTGGCACAAAGTTGGCACATCTCTATGAAGAAAGTCAACAAAATGTCAACAAGTTGTCAACTTTTTGTCAACTCGGTTTTCATCCACTTTCGTTGGCCGAATATCTCGATGAATTGGGCGATTTTGTATCACACCTACGTCCGGATATTGCCATTGAACGTCTGGTGTCGCAGTCGCCTTCCGATATGTTGATTGCTCCCCGTTGGGGAGTGAAGCCAGATGCTTTTCAGTTGCTTTTTGAAAAGCATCTTACTGAAAATGGACTTTTTCAAGGTAAGTTTTATTAAAGTTGCCTGTTCTTTTCTTTGGGCCGTGCCGAAGAAAAGAATGAGTAACTCCTTCGGCTCTGTCGAAGAAAAAGATTAGAATCTGAAAAATATAAAAATTTTTCACTATCTTCGCAGGCAAAATAAAATACTTATAACTATGAGCGAAAAGACATTGATAAAAGGCAAAATCCACTATGTGGGCGTGAACGATCGTAACAAACACCTTTTCGAAGGCATGCTGCCATTGCCATATGGTGTTTCATATAATAGTTATCTCATTGACGATGAACAGGTAACACTGATAGATACCGTAGAGGCCGACTTCTTTGAAGTGTTCTTACAGAAGATTCACAGAATCATAGGCGACAAACCAATCAAATACCTCGTCATCAACCACATGGAGCCAGACCACTCAGGTTCTATCCGACTGATCAAGCAGGAATATCCAGACATTACCATCGTAGGTAATGCGAAGACCTTCGGCATGATAGAGGGCTATTATGGCGTGCAAGGCAATCAGCTGGTGGTGAAAGAAGGCGATACGCTGGATCTGGGTCACCACAAACTGAATTTCTACCTTATACCTATGGTACACTGGCCAGAGACGATGGTGAGCTATGACAGCACCGAGCAGGTACTCTTCAGCGGTGATGCCTTCGGCTGTTTTGGCACGCTCGATGGCGGCTTCTTGGACACCCGTATCAATCTGGATAAATACTGGTATGAGATGGTGCGCTACTACAGCAACATCGTAGGCAAGTATGGTGCCCCAGTGCAGCGAGCATTGGCTAAGTTGGGTGGCGTGCCCCTGCAGGCTATCTGCGCCACACACGGTCCTGTATGGACAGAAAACATTCAGAAGGTAGTAGGTATCTACGACCGCCTCTCTCGCTATGATGCCGATGAGGGTGTGGTGATAGCCTATGGCACGATGTATGGTCACAATGAGCAGATGGCCGAAGAGATAGCCTCAGAGCTTTCTGCCCGTGGAGTGAAGAATGTCGTGCTGCACAATGTGAGCAAGAGCGATCCATCTGACATCATCGCTGATATTTTCCGCTATAACGGCTTGATTCTGGGCTCTCCTACCTACAATGCCAATATCTATCCAGGCATTGAGGCGTTGATGAGCAAAATTCTGCTGCGCGAGGTGAAAAACCGCTACTTCGGCTACTTTGGTTCCTTCACATGGGCAGGTATGGCCGTGAAGAAGATGGCCGAGTTCGTGGAGAAGAGCAAGTTCCAGTTGGTAGGCGACCCCGTGGAGTTCAAACAAGCTATGAAAGGCGATGACTTTGAGCGCTGCGCTGTATTGGCAGAGCAGATGGCGAAGGCGATTCTTAAAAATTAAAACATTATATAATTAAAATATTAGAAAATAACGAACAGATTTTTAAACAACTATAATCAATTAACAATTAAACAATTAATCAAATGAGAGTAATTATCGAACCTGATTACATGACACTTTCTCGCTGGGCAGCCTGCTACGTGGCTTCACGTATCAATGCTGCTAAACCCACAGCAGAGAAACCTTTCGTGCTGGGTTGTCCTACTGGCTCTTCACCACTGGGCATGTACAGCGAGCTGATCAAACTGAACAAAGCAGGAAAGGTGTCTTTCCAGCATGTGGTAACCTTCAACATGGACGAGTATGTAGGCTTGCCTAAAGAGCACCCCGAGAGCTACTACAGCTTCATGTGGAACAATTTCTTCAGCCACATAGACATTAAGCCTGAAAATACCAATATCCTGAATGGCAATGCACCCGACTTGGTAGCTGAGTGCGCCCACTTTGAGGAGAAAATAAAGAGCTATGGCGGCATAGACCTGTTCATGGGTGGTATTGGTCCCGATGGTCACATCGCCTTCAATGAGCCAGGTAGTTCGCTGACTTCACGCACCCGCCAGAAGACGCTGACCACAGACACCATTATTGCCAACTCTCGCTTCTTCGACAACGATGTGAACCAAGTGCCAAAGACAGCCCTGACCGTAGGTGTGGGTACTGTGATGGATGCTAAGGAAGTGATGATACTGGTGAACGGACACAATAAAGCCCGTGCCCTGAAACACGGCATCGAAGGCGCAGTGACACAGATGTGGACCATCAGCGCCCTGCAGATGCATCCAAAGGGCATCATCGTGTGCGATGATGCTGCAACAGACGAACTGAAGGTGGTTACCTATCGCTATTTCAAGGACATCGAGGCTGCGCATCTGGATCCAGATACCATGCTTTGATATGATAAAAGCACTATTTTTCGATATAGATGGGACTTTGGTGAGTTTCAAGACTCACCAAATCCCTTTGTCCACGCTCCAGGCTCTTGAAGAAGCCAGGCAGCGTGGTATCTATATCTTTATCTCCACTGGCAGGCCTAAGATTCTGATTACCGTGCTGGGGGAGATGGAAAAACGAGGCCTGATAGACGGCTACATCACCATGAACGGAGCCTACTGCTTTGTGGGCGATGAGGTGGTGAATAAGCAGACTATAGCCCCTGCCCAGGTGGAATACCTCATGACCTACTGCCAGCAGCGCGATATCCCCTGCATGGTGGTGGGAGAACATGATATCTGTGTCTGCCAGCCCAATGATCTCTACGAGGACTTCTTCTATAGGAGGTTGACGGTAGGGGTGGATATCCCAGTGCGTACCACAGAAGACGTGCTGCAAGAAGGCAAGGATGTCTTGCAGCTCACGGCCTTTATCACACCCACGCAAGAGGCAGAACTTTGCCACAAGGCCAATGGGGTGGAATATGGGCGTTGGAATCCTGCCTTTGCCGATATCACGCCTAAAGGTGTGACCAAGCATCAAGGCATCGATGTGTTTTGCAAGCACTTTGGCCTCCAGCTGGAAGAAACCATGGCCTTTGGCGATGGGGGAAACGACATCCCGATGCTGCGTCATGCAGGCATAGGTGTAGCCATGGGCAATGCCGTAGAAGAGGCCAAAGCTGTGGCCGACTATGTGACGACGGATGTGGATGCCGAGGGCGTGGCGCAAGCCTTGAAACATTTTGGAGTGATCTGAGCCTATGGAGTTTACACCAGACAAGCACAATAAGGAGTTCCTCGATGCGCTGAACATGGTGCAGTACACGCGTCGCTCGCTCTTTCTGACAGGAAAGGCAGGCACAGGTAAGAGCACTTTCCTGCGCTACGTCTCTGAGCATACAAAGAAAAAGCATGTAGTGCTGGCTCCCACAGGCATTGCTGCCATCAATGCTGGAGGCAGCACGCTGCATAGTTTCTTCAAACTGCCATTCTATCCCCTGTTGCCAGACGATCCTAATCTCAGCGTGCAGAAAGGGCGCATCTACGACTTCTTCAAGTACAACCGTCAGACGCGGAAGTTGCTCGAAGAACTGGAACTGATCATCATCGATGAGATCTCCATGGTGCGGGCAGACCTCATAGACGCTGTAGATCGCATCCTGCGCGTTTTCTCGCACAATCTGCGTGAGCCTTTCGGAGGCAAGCAGTTGCTGCTGGTAGGCGATGTCTATCAGTTGGAGCCTGTAGTGAAGGGCGATGAGCGCGACATCTTGAATCGTTTCTACCCTAATCCGTTCTTCTTCTCAGCCAGAGTGTTCCAAGAGCTATCGCTGGTCTCTATCGAGCTGCAGAAGGTCTATCGACAGACAGATGCCACCTTCGTAAACATTCTGGACCACATACGCAACAATACTGTGAGTGGAGGCGACCTGCAACTACTCAATAGTAGGTATGATGTCGATGTGCCTGAGGAAGAAGAAATGCGCATCACGCTGGCCACCCGTCGCGACCAAGTGGACTATATCAATGAGCGGAAGTTGGCCGAACTTCCAGGCGAAGCCTCCGTCTTTCAAGGCGTGAAGATGGGCGATTTCCCAGACAGCAGCCTGCCCACCAGCAAAGACCTGTTGCTCAAACCAGGAGCACAGATTATCTTTGTGAAGAACGACTTCGACAAACGCTGGGTAAACGGCACCATCGGAGTGGTGGAAGGTTTCGACGCTGAGGAAGGCACACTCTATGTCGTGGTAGAGGGTGGCGAAGAATACGATGTGAAACCAGAGACTTGGCGAAACATACGTTACACCTATAATGAAGAGAAAAAAGAAATAGAAGAAGAGGAGCTGGGCACCTTCACACAGTTCCCTGTTCGCTTGGCTTGGGCCATCACCGTGCATAAGAGTCAGGGCCTTACATTCAATAAGGTCGTCATCGACTTCACAGGCGGAGTTTTCGCAGCAGGGCAGACCTACGTGGCACTGAGCCGTTGCCGCTCCATGCAAGGCATAGAGCTGAAGAAACCCCTCAGTCGCAGTGATGTGTTCGTCAGGCCAGAGATAGTGCAGTTCTCCCAGCGCTTCAATAATCAGCAAGATCTGGAGCGCGCCATGCGCGAGGCACAGGCCGACGTGGAGTATGCTGCAGCCTCACAGGCCTACGATGAAGGCGACTTTGAGGCCTTCTTCCCCCACTTCTTCAAAGCCATACATGCCCGTTACGACATAGAGAAACCTGCCGTGGTGCGCTTGATGCGCAGGAAGCTCAACCTCATCAATACCCTGAAGCAGGAGATTGAAGCGCTGAAGAAGGCAGAGAAAGAGAAAAACAAAGCTCTGATGCGCTATGCCCGAGAGTACGTGGTGATGGGCGATGAGTGCTTGAAACATGGCATGAAGGAAGCCGCCATGAAAAACTATGACAAGGCCGTGACGCTCTGTCCTACCTACAAAGAAGCATGGAAAAAAATCAGAAAATTGGAAAAAGACATGCTTGGGAGGTAACTTTTTATTATATTCGCAGCCAAAAATAAGCAACCATGATACTTAAACTTTACCAGAAAAACAATGCACCAGCTGTACTTCAGCAGGTGGTTGACACACTGAACGACGGTGGCATCATCATCTACCCCACAGATAGTAAGTATGCCATAGGCTGTCATGCCCTGAAAGAGCGTGCCATAGAGCAGGTATGCAGGTTCAAAGGCATAGACCCAAAGAAGAACCATCTCTCCGTGATTTGCTACGACCTCAGTACTGTGAGCGAGTATGCCAAGCTCGACAATAATACCTTCAAGCTGATGAAGCGTCATCTGCCAGGACCATTTACGTTTATTCTGGAAGCCTCTGGCCGCCTACCTAAGATCTTCAAAGGGCGTAAGGAAGTTGGTATTCGCATGCCAGAGAATGCCATTATCCAAGAGATAGCCCAGCTCTTAGGAGCACCTATCCTCACTACCTCTCTGCCCTATGAGGAAGATGAAGACATAGCCTACCTCACAGATCCAGAACTCATCGCAGAGCAGTGGGAAGACCAGGTGGATCTGATCATCGATGGGGGCATAGGCAGCTTCGATGAAACCACTGTGGTGGACTGCACTGATGGCACCCCTGTGATAGTGCGCCAAGGCCTGGGTGAGTTGGAGTTTTAGCACCAAGCGTGACAGCGTGACAGGCGTGACAGCAGATTTTTACCTATATCCTATTAGGCGGAAATACAAGATTAGTCATTTTTAGGTATTCCGTCCCTTTCTTTATCCCTCTATCTTTGCAGTCGCTAAAGATAGTATTTACGATGAAGGAGAATGTATTATTATTATTAATAATGTGTAGCCTGATGGGCCTGAGCGCCACTGTCAGCGCACAGAATACGTCAGAGTATCAGTCTGTGAACAAAGAGCAGGTGAACTCAGAAGACGACTGGAAGTTCCGCTTTGGAGGCTATGGTGAGATGCTGGCCCGTAGGATGGACTATGGTCTGAATCGCTGGAATGGCTCCACCACAGGCAATACCAAGATAAATCATAACGACATCTCCATCCCTCGTTTCGTATTGGCACTCGACTATAAGTTCAATCGTAAATGGATGCTGGGTGCAGAGATCGAGTTCGAGAGCGGAGGTACTGGCACGGCCTATGAGCTGGAGACTGGTACAGGCTCTGAGAACGGTGAATACGAGCAGGAATTCGAGAAAGGCGGCGAGGTGGCACTGGAGCAGTTCCACATCACACGCTTGATAGTTCCAGAGTTCAATGTGCGCGTTGGTCACATGGTTCTGCCTGTGGGCCTTACCAATACCCACCATGAGCCTATCAATTTCTTTGGCACCTCACGTCCTGAAGGTGAGACCGTTATCATGCCTTCTACTTGGCATGAGACAGGTATCGAGTTCTACGGAACCATAGGGCGTGGCTATGGCACATTCGACTATGAGGCTATGATCGTTTCTGGTCCTAATCCTAATGGCTTCAGCAAGTACGACTGGATAAAGGGTGCCCGTCAAGGATTCTTTGAGAGCGATAATTTCTCATCGCCTGCCTACATCCTGCGTTTAGACTATAAAGGTATCCCAGGCTTGCGCGTGGGTGGCTCTTTCTACTTCTCTGCAGATGCAGGTAAGAATGCCGACAAGCTGGTGACTTACGAGCAGCTGGGCAAGATTCCTGTGAGGATCTGGAATTTCGATGCGCAGTATAGCAATAAATACGTGATAGCACGTGCCAACTTTATCCGTGGTCATGTGGCACATGCCGCTGGCATCACACGCCTGAACAACTCCTATTCCAAGCTGTCGCCCTATGGTCGCAAGGCTCCTTTTGCCTCAGAGGCCATGACCTACAGTGCAGAGGTAGGTGTAAACTTGAATGCCTTCTTCAGAGATGGTAAGTTCCCTGCCATTATCCCCTTTGCACACTACGAATACTACAATCCGCAGGAGAAGGGTGATGTAGGCCAGATGATGGATGCCCGCTGCCAGGTAAGCATGTGGCGTGTAGGTCTCAACTGGAAGCCACTGCCCAACCTCGTGGTGAAGGCCGATTATACCACCCGCCAGATAGGCACGCAGAAGGTCTTTGGCTCTGGCAAGTACAATAGCGAGAATGAGTTTGCCATAGGCGTGGCTTATGCCGGATGGTTCTTCCAAAGATAATACCACATAAATAAACAATATTAATAACTAAAAAATAGAAAGACAATGAAAAAGAATTTGTTTCTGATTGGAATGTTTGCCACAGCGCTGACATTTTCTATGACGGCGTGTAGTGATGATGACGATCCTACGCCAACCCCAACGCCAACCCCTACACCAGAGGAGCAAGACGCTAAGGTGTTGGACTACAACGCTACCAACGCAGCTGCTTGGGGCAACTATATGGAGAACGTAGCCCGCCTGCTGAAGGCCGATGCTACTACCCTCTACAACGACTGGACAGTGAGCTATAAGGGTGGCGACAGCTTTGCTGACATCTTCAAGGCACACGATGGCCGTGAGAGCAACAATAGTGCCTTTAATGCACTGGAAGACATGATCGATGGTTGCGTAGATATTGCCAGTGAGGTAGGTTCTACCAAGATCGGTGATCCATTCAATACCTATAAGACAGATCCAGAAGAAGCCCTTTATAAGGTGGAGTCTTGGTATAGCTGGCACTCTCGTGACGACTATTCCAACAATATCCGTTCTATCCGCAACGTATATTATGGTACTACAGACGGCACTGTAAATGCTAATTCCATTTCTGCTGTGGTAGCTAGCGTGAATCCAGAGCTGGATGCTGCTGTGAAGGCTGCCATTCAGGGTGCCATCGATGCCATCATGGCTATCCCTCAGCCATTCCGCAACAACATCAACTCTAAGGAAGCCCAGGCAGCTATGGATGCTTGTGGTGAACTGGAAGATGTGCTTGACGAAGATCTGCGTGGCTTCTTCACTGGTACGGCTACGGTGAATACCGATGCAGTGCTCGACCCTGTAGTGGCGCAGTATGTGGATGCAGTGGTAGTGCCTACCTATAAGCAGTTGGTAGATGCCAATACTGCTCTGAATGAGGCTGTGACAGCCTTCCGTCTGAACCCAAGCAATGCTGGTTTCCAGGCTTGTGCCAATGCATGGCTGGCTGCTCGTGAGCCTTGGGAGTCAAGCGAGGCCTTCCTCTTTGGCCCTGTAGCAGATAAGGGTTTGGATCCTAACATGGATAGCTGGCCTCTGGATCAGGAAGAAATCGTGAACATCCTGAAGTCACAAGACTGGAGCGCTATGGAGTGGAGCGGTGAGTACGATGAGGATGATGAGGCTATCGCTTCTAAGCAAGGAGTACGTGGCTTCCACACCTTGGAGTTCCTGATCTTCAAGGATGGTCAGCCTCGTAAGGTGAACTAAACAACAAAGACAAATAAAGTCTGACAAAGTAGCGGAGAGGGCAGTGATGCTCCTCTTCGCCTTTGTCGTTAATATGAGATAAATAGTTATTTTAGATGATTTGTATGAATAAAATTGCAGGATTTTCATTCGTTTTGCTCTCGGCTCTGACCTTGGCCTCTTGTGATGAGACAGGCGACCAGATCGTAGCCCAGGACATGACCATCCCTGCAGGATTTGCACTCTCGGCAGGTACGTCCACCGTGTTCTATACTTCGGCTGTGGCCTACGACCAACCAGCTAAGTGGGTATCGGGTTCCTACGATGTGCGCTTCACACGCGGAGACCAGCTCTACGACAATGTGAAGACCATCGACAACAATGGTCACATGGGTGGCCTTGGCCCTGTCTATGCAGGCTACAGCTGTGGCAGCTGCCATCGCAATGCAGGACGCACAGAACCCACGCTTTGGACACAGGGAGGTTCTGGAACCTATGGCTTCACCTCTGCGCTGATCTACATCACGCGTAAGAATGGGGCTTTTTTCCAAGACTATGGACGTGTGATACACGACAATGCCATCTATGGCGTGCAGCCAGAAGGCAAGCTGAGAGTGAAGTGGGACTTTGAGAAATTCCAGTTCCCTGATGGAGAAGAGTATGAACTGGCTAAACCTAACTTTGAAATCTATGAGTGGTATGCAGACAGCATAGCTCCTGAAGACCTCTTCTGCACAGTGCGCATCCCACTGCGCCACGTGGGCATGGGGCAAATCATGGCCATCGACCGTCATGAGATAGAGCAGCTGGCTGCACGCAGCAACTATCCAGAATATGGCATCAGTGGCAAGGCCAACTATATCGTGGAGCGTGGTGTGCGCCAGCTGGGTCTCTCTGGCAACAAGGCACAGCACGCCGACCTCACTGTGGAGCTGGGCTTCAGCAGTGATATGGGTCTGACCAACAGCCGCTATCCTGAGGAAATCAGTGAGGGACAGCGCCAAATCAATCAGGGTAGCATGATGGGCTTGCTCTACGACCAGCTCGATGTCACCACAGAAGACATGGAGAACGTAGATCTCTATATGCAGGCACTGGGCGTACCAGCCCGTCGCAATGTGAACGACCCACAGGTGCAGCATGGGGAGCAGATGTTCTACCAGGCTAAGTGCCACCTCTGCCACGTTACCACCCTGCATACGCAGCCTCGAGGCTCTACGCTGCTCGCAGGCACAGAGTTGCCTTGGTTGGGCGGACAGGTGATTCACCCTTACAGCGACTTCCTGCTGCACGACATGGGTTCTGAGATCATGGGCGTGGGTCTGAACGACAACTACGTCAGTGGCTTGGCTCGTGGCAACGAGTGGCGCACCACCCCCCTATGGGGCGTAGGCCTGCAGCAGAAGGTCAACGGACATACTTACTTCCTGCACGATGGGCGCGCACGAAATTTCGTAGAAGCCATCATGTGGCATGGAGGCGAGGGCGAGGCTTCCAAGAACCTCTTCAAAAACATGTCGAAGTCCGATCGTGACGACTTGATTAAGTTCCTGGAATCATTGTAAAACAGAAATAAAAAAACAATAGATAAGATGAAAAAGTATTTGATGATGGCCGTGATGGCACTGCTCCCTCTGGCCGCAATGGCTCAGTATGAGGAAGATACAGACAACGGCGTGGTTTCATTGGCTGGCCGTGAAGGTTTCTCTATTCAGTCTAAGAAAGGTGATTTCGTATTCAAGCCCTACCTGCTGGTGCAGACGGCTGGAAAGTTCAATTATTATGATGACCAGGGGCTCGACAAAGCCTACAACCAAGACAATGTGGCCAATTCTGGCTTCTCCATCCCCTATGCTGTGCTGGGCTTCACTGGCAAGGCTTTCGGAAAGGTGACGTTCAACCTCTCTATCAACGCCGCTGGCAGTGGAGGTGCTCTCTTGCAGCAGGCGTGGTTCGACTATGCCGCCAGTGAGAAGTTCGCTGTCCGTCTGGGTAAGTTCAAGACCCCATTCACCCATGCATACCTCACCACGCTGGGTGAGACGCTGATGCCAGTCATCCCTACCTCCCTGACTTCCTCAGTCATCATGCCCTATACCCTCAATGCAGTGACACCCAACTTCGGAACAGGCTTTGATTTGGGTATAGAGATTCATGGTTTGCTGAATAAGGTAGGCTATGAGCTGGGTATCTTCAACGGCACAGGCGCTTCTGTGAATACCGCTGGCAAGACCTTCAGCGACGATTGGCACATCCCTTCACTGCTCTATGCTGGTCGCCTCACCTATATGCCTAAGGGCGTGATGCCTCAGACGCAAGGCAATCCTAACCGCCTGCACGAGGATAAGATCCTCTTTGGCGTGTCATCGTCACTCAACGTAGAGAGCGAGAGTGAGAGCACCAACGACTTCCGCGCTGGTTTGGAGTTTGCTATGCTGAAGAATAAGCTCTACCTGGCAGCTGAGCTCTACTATATGAACGTGGGCTTCACAGACCGCATGAAGATAAACGACAGTTACAACTACTGGGGTGGCTATGTGCAGGGAGGCTACTTCGTGGCTCCACGCCTGCAGGCAGCCGCACGCTACGACTTCATGGATCGTAATGGCACCGACAAGAAAGGTCTGCTCAACATGCCTGCTGTGGGTGTGAACTACTTCTTCCCCAACAGCAACCTGAAGTTGCAGGCCATGTACCAGTACATTGGTCGCACAGGACACGCTACACAGTTGGATCGCGACATCGACGATTTGGGCTTGGCTACCCACTCAGCCACTGTCATGTTGCAGTATAGTTTCTAATTAGTGACAGATTATGATGAGAAAAATCTTATATTTATGTATCTTTGCAGGCACATTGATAGGCTTAACTGCTTGCGATGATGGCAGGCTCTATGAAGACGAGTCGCCCATCGCTGTAGAGGGGCGCACTGTCAATCTGCTGGCTCACCTCTCTGGCATAGCCTCCTGGCCAGGCCCGGAGTACTATGTAGAGCTGGCAGGCTTTGGTGACGATAGTGAGTATGCCCTGATTTCCAAAGCCATCCCAGCCCCAAGCACAGAGGGTGGGGAGGTCAGCATACAGCTGGCAGGCATCAAGGACAATGTGAAGCGTGTGGAGCTCTGTGTGCTCAATCGTCTGCGTAAGCGTGTGCTGAGCTTTTACACCATCGAAGAGGCCGACCTCAAGGCGTCTTCTACCATCAATGTAGATGCTGGGACGCTCAATGTGGGCATGTATCACACCATGCAGGAGCGCGTGTTCAATACCACCTGCGTCAACTGTCACGGAGCAGCCACCTCAGCTGCTGCAGGGCTTTACCTCACAGAGGGGCGCAGCTACGAGGCCCTGGTGGGAGTGCCCTCAGTGAAGATGGAGGGACTTCACATCGTGGAGCCAGGCAAGGCCGATGAGAGCGTCTTGTATCAGGCGCTGGCCACCGATGTGTCTATTGCAGAGAATTGGAGATATAACCATACCGCTGAGGTTGTGAATGAAGACATCCTCGCCCTGATCAGAACGTGGATAAACAGCGGAGCAAAGGAATAGTTTTTTTGATATGAACAATAGGAAACAACAGATTTTAGAGAGTAAAAAGACAAGGATAGAGATAAATAGTTTTCAGGCAGAAGGGGGCGTCTCAGAGCACCATCTGATGATTCACGTCACAGAGGCTAAGCTGAGTTTCGCAGAGCAGCTCAAGGCCCTCTTCGAAGCCTACGATAGCGTTTTGGCCCATCAGTTGCAGGGAGCACACTCCGTCTTCAAGCGCTACTTCCTCAGCGATGCAGCCAATCAGGCCAACACCCTGCTGGCCATGAACACAGAGGGCGCAGAGTGCGCTGTTTCTGTGGTGCAGCAGGCACCCCTCAACGGCACTAAGGTGGCCCTGTGGTGCTACCTCATCGATGGGGTAGTGGGGCGTATGCTGCCCGATGGCATGTATGAGGTGCGTCATGGAGCCTATCGCGACCTTTGGTCGGTGGGCAACCTCAATCAGGCTGCCAACTCAGAGTATCAGACACGCCTGCTGCTGAGCGACTATGTGGTGAAACTCAACGAGCAGGGGCTCCGACTGGCAGACCACTGTGTGCGCACCTGGTTCTTCGTGCAAGACATCGATCGCAACTATGCAGGCGTGGTGAAGGCGCGCAATGAGGTCTTCCTCACCCAGAACCTCACCTCAGAGACCCATTTCATAGCCAGCACAGGCATTGGCGGAGGCAATCCGCAGGTGGAGTCGCTGGTGCTTATGGATGCCTATGCCGTAGATGGCTTGCAGCCTGGGCAGATGCACTATCTCTATGCTCGCACGCACCTCAACCCCACCTATGAATATGGCGTGAGCTTCGAGCGTGGCACCTATGTGGACTATGGCGATCGTCGCAAGGTCTATATCTCTGGCACGGCCAGCATCAACAATAAGGGTGAGATACTCTACGAGGGTGATATCCGCCAGCAGACCACCCGCATGCTGGAGAATGTGGAGATGCTGCTCAAGGAGGCCGATTGCTCTTACGATGACGTAGATCAGATGACGGTCTATCTGCGTGACCCAGCCGACTATGAGGTGGTGAAGGAGATGTACGACGAGCGCTTCCCCAGCACCCCTAAAGTGCTTGTGAATGCCTTCGTCTGTCGCCCAGGATGGCTCATAGAGATGGAGTGCATGGCTACCAAGAGAATATCAAATCAGGCGTTTGCAGCTTTTTAATTATAAGATGAAATACACACAACTGACAAAGTGGGCTTGGCTCCTCATACTGGCCATTATCGTGCTGCTGGGAGCTACGACCTTTATCGAACAGCTGCAAGGGACTGAGTACGTCAGCGCCCACATCTATCACACCTGGTGGTTCTGTGGCTGCTGGGCGGCCGTTGCCCTGATAGGCACCTGGGCCATCTTGCGCAGTCCTCTCTGGCGCAGGCTTCCCATACTGCTGCTCCACGTTTCGCTCCTCATCATCCTCGTGGGAGCGTTCGTCACCTTCGTCTGGGGGAGGCAGGGAGAGATGCATCTGCGTCCTGGCATGCAGGTAGACAACTACATGGACTATGAGACGGGCGATATCCGCACCCTGCCGTTTGTCTTCACCCTCGATACCTTCGAGATAGAGACCTATCCAGGCACAGATGCCCCGTCAGACTATGTGAGCCATATCACCTATCAGACAGGGCAGACCACCCAGCAGGCTGTGGTCAGCATGAACAATATCTTCAAGCTGCAGGGCTACCGCTTCTACCAGTCGTCGTTCGACGACGATCGTCTGGGCAGTTGGCTCTCTGTGAACTACGACCCGTGGGGCACAGGCATCACCTATCTGGGCTATGCCCTGTTGGGACTCTCCATGCTGTGGGCCTTGCTCTCCAAGAAAGAGGAGTTCAGGCGCCTGCTCAGACATCCGCTGCTGAAGAAGGGGAATCTCTACCTGCTCCTGCTGCTCATGGGCTTTGCCTCGCAGGGGCTGCAGGCCCAGACGCGCTCACTGCCTGTGCTCAATCGTGCGCAGGCCGATTCGCTCAGTCGGGTGCAGGTGGTCTATCACGACCGTGTGGTGCCTTTCAATACGCTGGCGCGCGACTTCGTGCAGAAGATTTATGGGCGAGCCTCCTATCACGGTTTCTCAGCAGAGCAGGTGGTAGGCGGCTGGTTGCTCAGTCCGGAGACCTGGTCGCGCGAGCCGTTCATCAAGGTGAAGAGTGCAGCCCTGCTCAGCGAGCTGGGACTGACAGAAAAGTATATCAGCCTGGAGCAACTCTATGAGGGCGACACCTATCGCCTGCAGTCGCTCTGGACCTCTGTGCAAAACGAGCCACAGAACCAGTTGGCTAAGGGCATCTTGGAGGTCGATGAGAAAGTCGGACTTATCAAGATGTTGCAAGGTGGCACACTCATCAAGCCCATCACGGAGATGCCCCACGTGCAGCCCATCAGCGATGCCCGTTTGCAGGCCGAGCTGCTGTACAATAAGGTGCCCTTCACCAAGGTACTCTTCATGGCCTGCCTCACGCTGGGCTTCCTCTCCTTCTTCTGGATGCTCTATAGAGGGGCGAAACACACCCCCACTAAGCAGGAGGCAGCCAAGTCACTCTTCTCGATAGAGACCATCTTCCGCGTAGCCCTCTGGGCAGCCCTCCTGTTCCATCTCGCAGGCTACCTGCTGCGCTGGTACATAGGTGGCAGAGTGCCTCTGAGCAACGGCTATGAAACCATGCAGTTCCTTGCCCTCACCATCTTGGTGCTGGCTGTGGTGCTGCAGCGCAAGCTCCCCTTCACCCTCACCTTTGGCTTCTTGTTGGCTGGCTTCACCCTGCTGGTGTCCTATCTGGGTCAGATGAATCCGCAGATCACCCCCCTGATGCCCGTGCTGGCCTCACCCCTGCTCAGCAGTCATGTGTCCGTCATCATGGTGGCCTATGCCCTGCTGGCCTTCACCCTCTTCAACGGCATTCTGGCTCTCATCCAGATACACCGCTATGGCGAAGCCGACGAGCGTGTGGCGCAGCTCACCGTGCTCTCACGCCTGCTGCTCTATCCAGCCACCTTCTTCCTGGGTGCAGGCATCTTCCTCGGAGCTGTGTGGGCCAATGTGTCGTGGGGCAACTACTGGTCGTGGGATCCTAAGGAAGTGTGGGCACTCATCACCTTCCTCATCTACGGAGCCGCCTTCCACAAGCAGAGTCTCCAGTGGCTCAACAATCCCCGCTGGTTCCACACCTACATGATAGTGGCATTCCTCTCCATCCTCATGACCTATTTTGGCGTGAACTACATCCTCGGAGGCATGCACAGCTACGCAGGATAAGCGTGTTTTACCAACTAATTGTTAGCGCTCTGAGGTCAAATACCTAATTTGTGGGATTGCCCACCTGGGCAGAACTCCCTATCTTTGCATCAGAGATTTATGAATTAGTTAGTCATAATTACGTAACCACTTTTATTTGGAAATAATCATCCTTGCCACAGCCGATGTGAATCGCCTCGAAGCAGGGATTTTCCTTTTTTTATAGCCCCATCCTTTCGTCGTATCGATTATTATTATAACTTTGCAGCTATCAGTTTCAAAGTTTACTATAAATAAGTTTTTGATATGAGAAAAACCATTCTTTCCCTCGCACTCCTGGCAGGATTCTCTTGCAGCCTGTGCGCACAGGTATCCAATGAGCGCGACCATCGCACCAACCCTGATCGCTACTACCTCAACTATGAAGACGTGGCCAGCAGCCTCAAACTGCTCCCTCCGCCACCCGAGGTCACCAGCATTCAGTTCCTTTGGGACGATGCCCAGTATAAGAAAGGCAAGATGTTGCGCTCCTCTGCCCGTGGTGAGCAGGCCATCAAAGACGCTTCTCCAGGAGCCGATAGCTTCTCTGAGGCCTTTGGCATAGAGATCAATCAGGAGAACACCCCCGAGATATACAAGCTCATAAACACCATGCGCGAAGATGCAGGCGACCTCTCCACCCGTGAGGCAAAGAACTACTACATGCGTCCGCGCCCCTATATGTTCTACAGCGAAGACACCTCTGTGCCAGGCGCACAGCGAGGGCTCAGCACCAACGGCTCCTATCCCTCTGGCCACACCGCTATAGGCTGGGCCACCGCACTGGTGCTGGCAGAGATCAACGTAGAGAATCAAGACGCCATCCTCAAGCGTGGCTATGATATGGGCCAGAGCCGAGTCATCAGCGGCTTCCACTTCCAGAGCGATGTCGATGCAGGTCGCCTGGTATCTGCTGCCGTCGTCGCCCGCCTCCACGCCAACGACGACTTCAACGCCCAGCTCAAGAAAGCCAAGAAGGAGTTCCAGAAGCTGAAGAAAGCAGGCAAGATTCAGAAAGTCGTAGTAGAGTAAAAGATAATCCCCTCCGCACTTCGCAGCGCAGAGGGGATATTTGCATGTTTTAATTTTTTTATTTTTTTAATCTTTTAATCTTTTAATTTTTGCATATTACGGCGTAGCCGTATAGTTTTTGCATCTGGAAACGCAAGTTTCCAGCCTTGTTCTATTGCAGCAGTTGTCACTTCCTCAGGCTTGATGCCGTTCTCCACGCACGTCATCGCCACCATAATGGGCTGCAGCGCCTTGTAGCCAGCAGCGGTGCGAGGTTCTGGCAGTGGTTGCATGCCCGCCTTGCCAGTGAGCTTCAGCACGTAGTGCAGGTAGTGCGCAGTGTCGTTATTATCCTCTGGCGGTGCCCAGCGATGGATGATCTGATACAGACAGAAGGTCTTACCAGCCTTTGTAAATGTCTCGTAGTACGTCTGTAGAATCTTCCATGCTGCACGATAGCCCATTCCCATAGTCATGAAGCACACAAATTCCCTGTCCGTCTGTGCCTCTGCAGTTCCTTGCCACTGGCTCTTCCCGTGACGGATGTTCAGCGGATTATTGTTCCTTAGTCCTCTTGGTTTCATAGTGAATTATAAATTATCGTGCAAACCGCACGCAGAGCCAAGCTTGCTTGAGCTATGCTGAGGTGAAGCCGATAATCACAGTTAAGCTGTAATTATAAATTATAAAATATTGAGAATAGCAAATGTTACGGCGTTACAGTGTTACGGTGTCAAAGCATCATAACTCCAGTTTTTGTGAAACACGCTTTAGTAGTACCATTCTCTATAAAACTACCCTTTTTCTCCACCAGATGATCATTTATCAGACGTTTAATTCTCATGCGGGCAGCAGCCTCACTATTAAGATTAAAGCAACGTTGAACATCCTCATTGGTGAATTCCTCTGGCAAGAGGCTGAACGCCTCGAAAGTTTTCTGTCTGCGCTGCACATTGACTGAAGCATCACGTAGTTTGTTGTCAAAGTAAGCCTCTGCCATGGCTCCGAAGTAGTGCTTCTGGCAAGCGAACTGCATGTTGACGATTAGCTCAGCGAGCTGCCAATCTATCTCGTCTGTCTCGAACGTGCCACACCAGTAGTCGCCCTCTTGCTGCATGGCATCCCAATGGCGCATTACGATGAAGGGCGCAGCGAAGTTCAAGCCATGATAGGCGCAGCGTTTCAGCAGCATCTCGTCCGCTCGACTCTCGTTGTCCTGCGCATCTGCCATGCGACGCGCTGTCCATTCGTAAAGTTCATCCACAATCTTCTGCAAGGAGAGTTCGCCTTTCATACGATCCAGCTTGAAAGCCCAATCTTTGAGTCGAGCATCGCTATCGTAATCTACCGTTCTTTCGCGACTCATCATCTCGAAATTGGTGCTGGGGAGAGGTATGCAGGTAAGGCGAGTGGCAAGGCCAGAGCCAAAATTTTGCTCATTCACCTTCTTCTTTAGCGCCAGCGGAGTGCCTGTATAGACATAGTTCCAAGTCACATAGAAGTCTTGCATCACGCTATCCACGTTTGAGTATGCCTGACCATCTTCCTCATTATGGAAGGTTTTCAGCTCCAGTGAAATTTTATCTATCCAAGAGCCACCCTTCTGGATGCTCAAAGTGTTGTCCAGCTCCGTGTCAAACGTCACCATGTGCAGCTGCATCTCCTCGCCATCCACGGTCTCTACTGCGTTTACCATGTCTTGGATGAACTGCGCATTAGACGTTCTGGCTGGATGCACCCTCACTACCACTTTAGGCTTCTTAGGCTTCTCTTTGTTCGCCCCCTTTGTCTTCATCAGTTCACGATACGCATTGATAGCCTCCTTGCCAGCCTTATCCGCTGCAAAGATGGGTGCCATCAGCAGCTTATACAGCCTTGTGGCGAAGCTTTTACCTGAAGCTGGGTCGCCCACGATAATCGTAGAACTATTCAATCGCCTAAGCTCCTCAGGGCGATGATAGAAGCGATACGTGCAGCGTGTCATCAATGTCATCAGAAACGAGCCTGCCACAAACAATGCTGCTGGATACTGGGAAGGCTTTAGACCTCTGCAAATGTCGGAGAGAATTGGGAAGTATTGGAACAAAGCGGCTATCTGCGAACCCCAGGCATTCAATTGAGAATTAACTTTGTTGATTATCGGCTGCGCCTCAGCAGAACTCAAGCAAGCTTGATTCTGCGTTCGGCTTGCACGATAATTGAGGATTGAGAATTGAGAATTAGGCTGCGCGGTGTTTGCCCTCTCCCCACCTCCCCCAAAGGGGGAGGGGTTTCCCTGCACATCCCTCTCCCTCTGAGAGAGGTTCCCATTCTCATCCCTCTCCCTCTGGGAGAGGTCAGGTGAGGGAACGCTGCCCGCATGGAAAGGAACGCCACCCGCATGGCCATTGCCAAAGGTCGCAAGCACCGCTTGAATCTCCCTTGTCTTACCTCTTGGCTGGTCTTTTGTGGCACTATTGATGATGCTAACCATTTCTTGCTCAGAGAGCCCGAAACGAGGCATGATCTGCAATAGCAACTCTGCGCGATTGTCGCAGATGGTGCGCAGGTGTACAGCCAGCCTGTGCAGCGAAGTATTACGCTCTCCCTCAGCTGGTTCTCCCCCTTGCTGCTTCCACCACTCAGCGATGATGTCGGAGTAAGGAATTCCTTTGAAACTTAGTTTAGAGTTTAGAGTTGAGGGTTTAGAGTCTGGCTGCGCGGTGTTAGCCCTCTCCCCGCCTCCCCCAAAGGGGGAGGGATCTCCCTGCACATCCCTCTCCCTCTGGGAGAGGTTAGGTGAGGGAACGCCACCCGCAGGGAGTGAGGAAACGCTGCCAGAAGAATGCCCATTTCTGTATTCTTCTTCCCATTTCTCCGCAAACTCCTTATTCTCATAAGTAAACAGCTGCTTATCGAGGAACACGATATCTTCCTCCTTACAGATAAAGCTCATGCGAGACGCATCCTTACAGCTCTCATCCACCACCACATCCAGCAACTGCGCCATAGCGTGCTGATTGTCGATAAGATTGCCCCAATTTGGGCGAGCCATAAACACCACCTTGATGC
>CADALZ010000009.1 GCA_902788865.1 uncultured Bacteroidales bacterium
ATCACGAAGGAGGAGAAGAGCTCCATCCAGATAGGCCATGCGGTATGGACGCGTGAGCTCTGCGTGCCCATCCGTGACGGTCAGGAGTGCGGCAACTGCGCAAGGCATTGTCCTACTGGTGCCATCACGATGGTTCCGCTGGATGCCGACGACCCTGCTTCCAAGAAGATCCCCGTGATCAACGAGGAGATGTGCATCGGCTGCGGCACGTGCGAGGCGCTGTGCCCGAGCCGTCCGCTGAGTGCGATCTACGTGGAGGGCCATGAAGTTCACAGAGAGATTTAATTAAATTGAAAATTGAGAATTGAAAATTGAGAATTACGGCTTTGCCGTTTCCACATGAACAGATTCATACTGCATAGCTAATTCTCAATCCTCAATCCTCAATCCTCAATAAAAAAGAGTACCGTTATGAAAAAGATAGACAGAAGAAGTTTTCTCAAGACCTTGGGCGTGGGAGCCGCAGGTGCTGCGATGGCCAGCTGTGGGCCTAAAACGCCTGCCATGTACGACCCAAAGAGCACACATACCGATCCTGTGCCAACAGACCAGATGACCTACAGGACGCACAACGTCTCTGGCGATAAAGTTTCCATCTTAGGCTACGGCTGCATGCGCTGGCCTATGATTCCTAACCCTAACGGACGCGGACAGGTCATAGATCAGGAGCGTGTGAATGAGCTGGTGGACTATGCCTTGGAGCATGGTGTGAACTATTTCGATACATCACCTGTCTATGGACAGGGCATGTCGGAGGGAGCCACGGGTACGGCCTTGGCACGCCATCCGCGCAACAGCTATTTCATCGCTACCAAGATGTCTAACCATAACATCGCACAGATTCCAGACATCAGCGATGCAGAGGTGTTCCGCCAGTCTAAAGAGATGTACGAGAAGTCGTTTGTAGAGCTGAAGACCGACTACTTTGACTACTACCTGCTGCACTCCATTGGTGGCCAGCGAGGCATGTGGACCCTCAACAAGCGCTTCTTCGACAGCGGCGTGCTGGACTTCCTGGTTGAAGAGAAGAAGAAAGGCAAGATACGCAACTTAGGCTTCTCTTGGCATGGCGACATACAGGTGTTCAACCACATGCTGCAGCTGCATGACGAAGGCAAGTACCATTGGGACTTCGTACAGATTCAGATGAACTATCTGGACTGGACGCACGCCACAGGTCGAAATACCAATGCCGAGTACCTCTATGGCGAGTTGGTGAAGCGTGACATCATGGCGGTGATCATGGAGCCGCTGCTGGGCGGCCGTCTGTCCGACCTGCCACAGCATGTGGTGGCTCGCCTGAAGCAGCGCCGTCCAGAAGACAGCTGCGCCTCATGGGCCTTCCGCTGGGTGGGTAGCTATCCTATGGTGATGTGTGTGCTGAGTGGTATGACCTACATGGAGCACCTGCAGGACAATGTGCGTTCTTACTCTCCATTGGTGGAGGTGACGGAAGAAGACAAGGTGTTCCTCGAGGAGACTGCCGACCTCATCATGAAGTATCCGCTCATCAACTGCAACAACTGCGAGTACTGCATGCCATGTCCTTACGGCCTCGACATTCCGGGCACGCTGCTGCATTATAATAAGTGTGTGAACAACGGTAATCTGCCAAGCAGTCAGGGCGATCCAGAATACAAGAAGATGCGCCGCGCCTTCTTGGTGGGCTACGATCGCTCCGTGCCTAAGCTGCGCCAGGCCGACCATTGCACGGGGTGCAACCAATGCTCGCCACTCTGTCCGCAGAGCATCGACATCCCTGCCCAGATGCAGCGCATCAGCAACTTCGTGGAGAGTCTGAAACAAAATACCCTCTAAGGAATTATTTCTTATTTGATAGTTGTGCGAATCCCCTCTCGGACGTGTGCTGGGAGGGGATTTTTTTTGTCACATCTGTAATATTGTTAAATATTTCGGTATTTCTGGTAAGCGAGGAGTGGGTTTGTAACGCTATCTTTGCAGGAGAAAAATTAGTGTTATTAAGATATGAACCCATTTACCAGACTATCTGCCATGGCCGCGAGCCTAGTGCTCTGCGCCAACCTCATGGCACAAGAACAGAAAAATGATACCATTAAGACCCGTAGTGAGGGAAGTAACCGCAACCTGCTGATGAACGCAGCCTCTGCCAGTCAGCCCCGCCAGATCTCACTCGGACTCCCCATCAGCGGCAATGCCTACATCTACGAAGACGGCCTGCCCGTGTCATACTATAACTTCCAGATCTATCCCTACAAGAGTTGGCACAGCGGCGTGAGCCACGAGAGCACAGCCACCATGAGTCCGCAAGACATGGTGCTGAAGTATGGCATCATCAGCTATAGCGTAGATAGCAAGTCGCGCTTGGCAGGCGATAAGTTCGAAGGCCGCGTGAACTATACCCTCAACCAGTTTGGCCGCCAAGCCATAGATGCCAACCTCTCCACGCCGATAGGCAAGGGGTGGGGCATCAGCCTGAGCAGCTACCAGAACTTCGATCCGGGGAGCAACCGCATGGCCATGAGCTACCTCATGGAGCGCACCCAGTTCTATAAGGGAAGCCTCTCCAAGACCTTTGCCGATGGCCGTGGCAAGGCTGGCATCATCTACCAGTACTCCAACTTCCGAAACCACATAGAGAACTTCGGTCCCTTCATCTTCGTGGGCGATGGCAGCGTGAAGGAGCTCGACGGCTTCAAGCTGGGACGCGACAGCTACCGCCCAGCCGACACCTATATCCAGTATCTCGATGTGGCTACAGGACAGATGGCAGAGCAGCACGTCGATGATGCCAATACCGACAAGATACACAACGTGAACTTCGTGCTGGACTACGACCTCAGCAACGGCATGAAGCTGGCCGTACACAGCAAGTATAAGAACGGCCATAGCTACCGCGCCAATCCCACCATCTCTGGCGTGACCAATGCCACCACCGAGACTGGCTTCACCTACGAAGACGGCACGCCATTCCAGGGCATGGTGCAGAACCGCCGTTACATGCACTTCGATGCCTTTGAGGAAAGTTGGATGACCAATGCCTCCCTCAGCGGCATCAGCTCCAACCGCCGCCACCGCTGGATGGTAGAGGCCGACTACTGGCTGAACCATGCCGGCACGCAGACCTCCATGTGGATGGCTTCGCACGAGGTGAAGAAAGACCCTAAGCTGCTCTACCTCAACGGACAGAGCGGACGCGCCTACAACAGCTATGCCGAGTATTACCACGGCCATGAGCACAAGCTCTTCGCCTTTGCCAGCGATGAGTGGAACGTGACCGACCGTCTGTGGCTCAAGGCTGGTCTGCGTCTGGAGTACCTCAACGTGCGCGGACGTGCCGCCAATGATGTCAACCCCGGCAATGCCCGTCACACAGGCTTCAGCCTTGCAGAAGCTGGCGTGCAGCCCAACAAGATAAACGACAGCCACTTCAACCATGCCTACCTGGTGAGCGGTCGCTATGAGCTGCTCGATGGGTTCGGCCTGCAGGCAGAGTACAATAGTGCCACCATCCACTCGCAGCTCTTCCACTACGGCACCTACCGTTACCCGTCGCAGAAGGGCATCACGGCCAACTACTTCCGTGGTGGCATCTTCTGGAAAAACAGCTGGATAGACCTCACCTCGCAGATCACCTACATAGAGCAGAAGAATGCGCAGGAGCGCCCCAACTTCAGCCATGTGCTCACCCGTGATGCCAACGGCATGAAGGCTGGGCAGGAAGAAAACCTCACCATGTTCACCTACTACGACCTCGCCACGCTGGGCTGGCTCACCGATGCTGTAGTGACCCCGTTCAAGGGTTTCAACGTGCATGTGATGTTCACCATGCGCAACCCGCAGTACAAGAACTTCAAGCTCACGCCTACCTTCAGCGATGGGGTGACCGAGGAGCACGACTTCAGCAACAACAACATCACCGCCCTCTCGAAGACGGAGTTGGAGATAGAGCCCAGCTACAGCTTCGGCAAGTGGCGTGTGTGGCTCAGCGCCCGCTACTTCTCCAAGCAGTATATCAACAAGACCAACTCGCTCTACTTCAATGGTCGCTGGGAGACCTTCGGCGGCGTGAACTATAAGTTGAACGACCATGTGAGTTTTGCGGGCAGCATCGTGAATATCCTGAACCAGAAGGGTGCCAGCGGCTCCATCACCTCTGCCGACTTGGTGACAGATCCCACACCCTATAAGAACTACGTGATGGCTGGTACCTTCATCCGCCCGTTCACCGTGGAGCTGACCACCCGCCTCACGTTCTGATGCACAGAGAACAGAATCCATCCCTCTCCCTCTGGGGGCATCTCGCTCCCTTTGAGAGAGGTTCTCAACCCCATCCCTCTCCCTCTGGGAGAGGTCCCGAATTCATTCCCTCTCCCTCTGGGAGAGGTTAGGTGAGGGCTGTCACATAGCGTGGCTATCGTCCTATGCAGGCCCATCCTATGCAGGCGGCGTTCCCTCTCCAAACCTCCCCCAGTGGGGGAGGGATTAACAACTCAAGTTTCGCAAGAATAAAACAAAGCCCCAGAGGGGCTTAATAGGGTAGCCAGCCATGTAATGGCTGGTAATATGGGTGCTATAGAGAGACAGCGTGCCGTAGGTACGCAACGAATTGTGAGGTGGCGTACCTAATGGCACGCATTCTATGACCGTTATTTATCCAGCCATTACATGGCTGGCTACCATATATGATGCCTACGGCATCACCTTTTTGCCTATTTGCATCTTTGCATTTTTGCATATTACGGCGTAGCCGTACATGTGCCTACGGCATCACCTTTTTGCATTTTTGCATTTTTTAATGTTTTAATTTTACGGCGTAGCCGTACATGTGCCTACGGCATCACCTTTTTGCATATTTGCATTTTATAATTTTCTAATTTTTAAATTTAAAAAAAAGGCTGGCCCCCTTGGTGAGGATAGCCAGCCTGCTGATAGAGAGCGCTGTGAGCGCGCTTAGAACTGAATCGGTCCGTGACCCAGACAACTGGTGGTGGTGAGGGCCGTGATGAAGGCGGTGAGCGCGGCTACTATCATCTTCGCCACAAGCTCTATGATGCGTTTCTTATTCATAGTCTTCATGCGTCAGTTAGCCTAAACCTCCGTTGCCGCCCGTTTCAGAGCCTGTGCCTGTGCCGCTGCCCTCAGCACCCGTATCGGTGCCCGTATTGCTGCTGTCGGCACCTGTGCCGCTGCCCTGAGTAGTGTCGGTATCGTCTTCGGTCACCACCTCGCCGCTGGTGGTAGTCACGCGACGCACGATGTCCCCGTTGCGGTCGTAGCAGGTGATCATCACGGCCGTCTGAGCCAGTTCTTGCTTCAGGGCGGTGTTTGGGGTGAAGATGATGCGACGCGTCTTGATGAGCTCGCTCTTCACCTTGCTGACATCGGCCACCGACTGCGCCGAGAGTCCGAAGCGCATGGTTCCCAGTCCGGGCAGCGCCACGCTGTGCCCCTCGGTAGCCCATGCCTTGATCACTTCGCCTGCTGCATCCCAGCAAGCCTGCATTACACCTTGGCTCACGCCGCTGCGCAGGGCAGCCTCGCGTATCACCTTCTCTTGGTCGAGGGCCGAATAGAGCTCTGGCTGCATCACATAGCGATACTCGCCCTCGCCGTTTTTGTCGAATTTGAGCTTGCGCTCTACTGCTTTAATCTTGATTGCCATAATCTTCTGTTTTAGTTGGAATCTGATTACGTTTGGGGCCAACTGCATCGGGTGGCCCACATCCCGCTTTGACTCGAAATCAGGCTGGTTTGCGGCAAAGCTTCGTGACTTTTGCTACAGGCGCCTCTGGCAATTGCTGCGATGCGGTGGTGCAAATAGTCTGATTCGTTTCACGTGACAAAGGTACGGCAGCACGCCGCCACCGCTCGGGTGATGGCGGCCGTTGCCGTGTGATGTCGTAGCATTTTCTCCGCTTAAGGCTCGCCCAGATGCTCTACGACGGCCCTCACTTGGCGGGGTGTGAGCACCTTGCTGCTGGTGTAGTAGCCCATCTGCTGCAGCTGCTGCCAGAGTGGGTCGCAGCGGTGTATCCACGCCATGAGGTGATTTACGGCTGTGCTGGGTGTGCTATCGGGAAAGTACATCAAGGCCAGCTCTTTCTTGGTGTAAGCACGAATGATAAAATTTTCCATAATTCTTTTTTTTTAAAACCACGAATTCACCGAATTTTTCGAATTAATTCTGCTGAAGAAGTCAATTCCTCTAGTTTCGCAGGTAAGTGCCGAAGGCACGACAATAATTTATAATATTTTAATCTTTTAATTTTTTAATTTTTGCATATTTGAATATTTGCATTTTTGCATATTTAAATATTACGGCTCTGCCGTAAAAACAGTTCGCTAAAGTCCTTGCAGCCAGGGGGGAGCTGATGGTGCGTGAGCGTGGGCAGCACCTCCTTCAGCTGGAGGAAAAGTCGTTCGCCAGGCGCGTCGCGGTCGGGGTACATGTGGAAAGCAATTGACAATTGAGAATGGAGGATTGACAATTGTTCCAAATCTCTGGACTTCAGCAGCGTGGCCGACGGGATGGCTATGGCCTTGTGTCCCGCCGAAAGCATGGCCCAGCAGTCTGAACAGCCCTCGGTGATCCACAGCTCCTCGCCCTGACGCAGCAGGTTCAGTACGGGCAAGTTGTATATGCCACATTGCGAACCCGTGGGGAAGCGGAAGCGGGGCAGGGCACCTTCTGTGAGGTTGCGGTTCTGCAGGCCTATGAGCTCCCCCTCGCGACTGAAGTAGGGTATCTGCAGCCAGTCCACGCCGTGGCAATCGGTCCATGAGGTGAGGCGGCACCAGCGCACCACACGCTCATCGAGCCGTCGCTCTCCGAAGAGAAACCTGCGCGCCGCAGCCGAGAGCCATGGGCGCTCGAAGAAGCGGCCGTAGCGGGTGGCGTCGAAGGGTATTGGGTTTAGAGTTGAGGGTTTAGAGTTTAGGGCCAATCCCTTAAACCCCTCGTCGCTAAGAATCACGTTATGCGCATCGGCCAGCCAGCGGCAGGCATCAAGGAAGTCCTTGTTCAGGCAGCGCATCACGAGGTCTATCGTGCCGCCCGACGCTCCGCAGACAAAGCACCGGTAGGTGTTCCTGCTAATGCTGAACGAGAGGCTGGCGTGGTGGTCGTCATGGAAGGGGCAGAGGCACTTGTGATGTGTCACCTGCAGCCCAAGCCGCTCTGCGACCCCTTCTATAGGGAGGTCGCGGAGCTTTTGTAGTTCAAATCTATCCATATTCTGTTTTTTTTAAACCACGAATTCACCGAATTTTTCGAATTATTCCTCCCCCCATGGGGGAGGCTAGGAGAGGGAACGCCTTCAGCATAGGATGATTACCATGCTATGTGCCAGCCCTCACCTTACCTCTCCCAGAGGGAGAGGGATGAGTCTGGGAACCTCTCCCAGAGGGATTGACTGATAAAAACATACGCAAGTGATGCCGTAGGTATCTTATATGGTAGCCAGCCATGCCAATGGCTGGATAAATAGCGGCCATTGAATGCGTGCCTTTAGGTACGCCACCCCACAATGTGTTGCGTACCTACGGCACGCTGTCACTATAGCATCCTCATTACCAGCCATTGCATGGCTGGCTACCCTATTAAGCCCCTCTGGGGCATACAAAATTTTTGCATCTTTGCATATTTTAATTTTTTAATGTTTTAATTTTATAATTTTACGGCTACGCCGTACAGGCATCACTTGCATAACTTCTTTAATCCCTCCCCCCATGGGGGAGGCTAGGAGAGGGAACGCCTTCTGCATAGGATGATTACCCTGCTATGTGCCTGCCCTCACCTTACCTCTCCCAAAGGGAGAGGAATGAGTTCGGTAAATTCGTGGTTTATAATTCAATTAACTTCGTTGATTCTCGGCTGCACCTCGGCCGAGTTCAAGCAAGCTTGACTCTGCTCTCGGTTTGCACGAGAATTCTCAATTCTTCAAGTACTCATCCGTCTTGGAGTAGAGACCAGTCTGGGCGCTGTAGGTGATGAACTTGCGGAACACCCATTTGCGCAGTTGACTGCCTGTGCCCTCTACATTCTTGCCAAGGCTGGTGCGGAGCGCTGCCAGCTGCGCCTCATTGAAAGAGTCGGGTAGGTCGTCGAGCATGTTCTTAGGCCCGTGGCGTTGCGCCTCGCTGGTTTGGTCGGCATCCTTGCCCAGCAGGTCGGCAAACAGCTGCATCTTGCTCCAGATGTCATGATAGACCAGCCACTCCACCACGTCGCCCATCGAGCGTGTCCACGTCTGGCCGTTGAGTACCCACAACACGCAGCCAGCCTTCCAGCCCGAGTGCAAGGCACGCTTTGACACATCCCACAGCACATCGTCGTCGGCCAGATCGGCCAGCGAGGCCATGTCGGCGGCCAACTGGTCGGTGAGCTTGTTCAGCGGGCGGATGATGTAGCGGCCCTTGCAGAGGTCGAGGCGTGCCAGAAACTCATCCAGCTTGCGGTAGAACTCCTCGCCATATTTGCCTTGGCGGGGGATGCGTCCGTCACGGCTGGTTCGGGGCTTGAAAGAGAATACCATGCGCCCGAAGGTGCCATTGAAAAGTTCGTACTTATAGAACTTACGCGTGGCAAACGGGGTGGACGAGAGGGTGAGGTTGGCACGCAGGATGGGGTTGCCCGTCACGCCATCGGCCGTGGCACGCAGGGCCCCAGCCCGCTGGCGGTCATAAATGTTTCTCAGCATCTGTGACACCTGCTTGTGCCCGCCGCATAGACGGTCGGCCATCTCCACCTCAGGCATGTTGATGTATTGTGTGCGGCTGCCGTTGGTCTCCAGCGCCATGGCATTCTGGATGAAGGCAGGGTTGGTCACGTCCGACGGCGGAAACCAGAAGGCCACATCGGGGCGGATGGGCTTCTCCTTGTTGGCCGACTTCGACTTCACCTGCTTCTGCCACTCTACCAGTTTGCGCAGTTCCACCTCGTCATGCTGGCGGAAGTCGCGGCAAAGCGCCTCTACAAGGTTAGACAGTTGGCCCTTGTTGCAGCCGCTGTCGCCCACCAGATTGGCCATCATGCCGCAGAGCTCTTTCCAAGTAAGGTCTGGATACTGAAATTCCGCACCGCTCACGTGTGCGCCAAGGATGGGGAAGAGCATCGGAACCAGTGGCTGATGCATGTCTTTCGATACCTGTGTGAGCAGCAGGCGAATGCATTCTGTGCCCCGTCCGAGGTTAGGCATCGCGGGCGCAGAGTTTTTACTGATATCATATTTCATAAGATAAAAACGTTTTAAAAGTTTGAAAATCTGCTTTTTAGATGAATGATAAATGGCTGGGGGCCTCTGCCTCTGAGGCGTGGCTGTTCCAGTTCTTTTTGTTCCAATTAGGTTTTCTGCAGTTTCAAGTCCTTGCTTTATTCTATATAACTACTTATATATTAGTTAATTATAAGACTTTAGAAAGGCATAAGGAATCTTCATTCCTTATTGGAACATAGGAACAATTGGAACACAGAGCCCCCCGGGGCCGTAGAGATCTACTCCTCTACAAGGCCATGCAGCGCCTGTCGGAGTTCGTCACACACGCCTATGGCGTAGCTGTCTATGCTGAACCCAGCCCCCATCTTAATGGGCTTGAAGTTGGGGCGCAGCGAGCCGTCGTCCCTGCGGGTGATGGTGATATACTTCCCGCGGAACACATGCGGATTTCGCTTACCGGCTGTAGCGGGTAGCGTCTCCACGAAGGTGTAGTGCGAGTCGCGGTAGTAGTAGTCATCGTCCATGCCCTGGAAGTCGAGCTTCAGCACGCCCGTGTATTCCTTGCCAGGCATCAGGTGGCAGTCGCTGCTCAGGATTGTTTTCACGTTGCACCCCAGGTCTGTGTTGGTGTGCCATTCTTGCAGGCTTTCACCTGCTGTGCGTGGGCCGTACTGTACTTCAGACCCTACGCAGATCTTTTTATTATTATACATTTTTGCTTCGGGCTGTTTTTGTAGCCCTCGGCAATGGGGAAAACACCCCTTGTTTCTGTAAGCACTTTCTGCAAATTTGCTTACATGGTTTAGGACAGAGCATAAAGAAAGCCGAAAGTCCCTGTATTTCAAGAGAGTTTCGGCTCAAAAAAAATAACGATATTTTTCGGGTTGCTTACATAATCGCTTACATCGAGCACAAATCGCTTACACGCGCTCAGATGCCTTTGGTGGTACGCAGCTGCCCAGTGTAGATTTCTTGCATAGCTGAATCAGATGTATCGTAATCTTCATCGCCATACGTGCCACCTCGATCAGGCAATGGATTTCTGGTGTCGAGAATGAGGCACGTGAGTTTTATCTTTTCTTCAGCACCGTTGTCTATGCGGCTGCGGTCAGAGTTTGGTGTCTTGCCAAACTGCTGCTCTACCAACGAATTTGCAGAACACCCTGTCTGCTTTTCTATATAGGGCTGTCTAAGTAGTTCTTGCAGCAGAATAGTAAGTATGGTGGTGTTGGCCGTCCAAGTGATGTTGCAATGGCGAGGTGCACCTTCGAAGAAGGTGTCAAAGTCGTCTGGTAAGGTCTTGTCGTCTATCCAGCCCCACTCGTTCCATTTGCGGAAGAGGATGTCCACTCTGCGGTGTTGCTGCAGCAACACACCATTGTTACCATGCTTATAGTACTTCAGCGTCATGGGCTTGGTGCTGGCCTTCGTTTCCAGATGGCTCTTTGGTTTGGAAGCCTTCGGCTTTGCACTTGAATAGATATTCTGAATGCCTATGCCACCAGCCTCGACGTTGGCCACCTCGTGCTCCACGTGCTTTTCCAGCACCAAGTCTCCTGCCACATGGATGCCTCCTTTGCTGATGGCTTCTAAAGCCTTCTGTAGTTCTTCCTGCGTCATTTCTGTATCTCCTTACCGTTTATGCTGATGCCTGTTCCGCCTGCCTCCACATGCTCCACGGCGTGATCCACTCTTTTCTCCAGCACGTAGTCGCCATTGACGAATATTCTGTCTTCTTCCTGCTTGGCCAGTATCTGCTCTTGAATCATGGGCGCATACTTCTGCCAGGTCGCATTCATGGCCAGCAATGTGGACATGCTGCCGAAGAACGATAGTGCCAGCTGTGTTGGAAAGCGCAGAAACGCAGCCGTCAGGTCGTCAGCCGAAATCTTGTCCGATTCCACATCTTTCACGGCTAGGGTTAGCTGTTCCAACACCTTATTATATCTGTTCGTCAGGTCATCCACCGCCACTTCCAGTTCTTCGTAGGTCTTAGGGCGTGACTGCCGCAGCACTTCCTCCATCACTTTGGGGAAGAGAATGCCGCAAAGCTCGTTTAATCTGTCTGACTGAGGCGTCGTTTTGATAATCTGCTCCATTTTCTGCAAATGCCGTTCTGCTTGTACCCTTACGCTTTCTCCGCTGCGTGGATCTATCATCTCTGGAGGGCATAATGTATCACACTTAGACTTGAACGCTTTGTAGAACAGGTGCATATAGGGGTGGCTGGCCTTACGGCTGCATGCCGTGCCGGCAAGAGCGGCAAAGTTTTCTACACGCATTCCCACAATGTAGCGAATGAGTACGGAATACATGTACTTGATGAATCCCCAGTTCATCCTGAACTGTCCGAACAGCTCGTTCTTCTTTTCCCTCGGATGGTCTGTCAGCTCAATCAGCGTGACGCCCATCAGCAGGCAATGCATCTCGCTCAGTTTGAAATTCCCGGAATGTTGAGCTTTTGCTAACTTAACCTTCAGCGTGTCATAAACGCTTTTCCAGTCGGTCTGATAGTCATGCTCCAGCATCGCTTTCAACATCCACAAGAAGAAGCCTGGGTCGTGGTTGTCGGGCATCAGCTGCTCAGCCCATTTTTCTGCAGCCTGCACGATGTCCACGTCACTCAGAATTCTGCCAGCAAATCGGCCTTCGCCCTCAAACAAATCCAGTAGCGACTTTTTGGCCATCGAGTCGGTGTTTCCATTGCGGAAAAAGCTCTTGTCGGCCATCAGTAGGCTGACGTAATAAGGTGTGAGGGCTGCGCGCATATCCCAGAAACCACCATCATTCCTGATTCTGCGGGCACACCACCTCAGCTCCGACCATTCTATCTCCTTCTCCGTAAGATAGCCGTTGAGATAACCGTCAAGTGGCTCAATTATTTCTTCGTATATATCTTGTCTCATCTCCAGTCTTTTGAGCGCAAAGATAGCTAAATATTGGCATATATGTGGATGATCTGCTATTAAAATGGCGTAAAGATTTATCGAATCAACGATTCGACCGATGGAATAAAACTATAATAGGCGCTCTTTGAAAGTTTTTGATGGGAAGTTTGGTAATTTGAGGAACAATGCTTTTCTTTGCGTTATTAAAAAGATAAAACATGGAAAAGAACAATTATAGGAATCTCAACGAAGAAGAAAACACGGGCAAAGCCAGCGAGCCTACCACAAGCTATGCTGCTACTGGGAGTGGCTTTACAAACACCCTCATGGAGGATGAATACATTGACGGTCTCATCGACAGCATCCCTGTAGGTAAACTTGGTTTTTATACAGAAGACCCAGATGTGTTTGAAGCGCGTATTGCAGAAATTGAGGCAGACATGGATGAGGTGGAGGCTGGTTTTGAAGATCCTGAAAAATGGGTTTCCTCAGAACAAATGGACGAAGAACTTCGAAGGACTTGAAGGGAAGAAGATGTGCATTTCCCTGATGCAACAATACATGTGCCTTGTTTCTTGAAGAATAGTTCGCCAATGATTAGGTTTTCTTACTGTTTGAGGTGATGCTTGGGGTGCAGCTTCACGTCGAGCTTGAAGTTCATGCGCAGTTCCTTGAGCGTGGATTTCGTGAGATAAGCGCGCCCCTGCTTGTCACCCATGGTGAAAAGGAACTGCAGGCGCTTGCCGCCCAGAGTTTTTTTCACCACAGAGCATTGAGTGGTAGTGGGCTCGCCCAGCTGAAAACCTGAAGTGGTTTCGCGCCCCTTAAACTCGGTCGTGGTGTCCAGGTCCTTGTCGTAGAGAGCCATGATGTTGTCGATGGTGGCAAAAGCCTCGTCGGTTGTGCTGCCAAGCCAGATGGCCGTTTCTTTGATGTTCTGCACTCTCATGCCAAGAATTTCATCCGCCCCCAGAAAGTCAGACGTTTTTCCCAGACTCATGTAATAGCCCGTGGTGCCGTCTTCATCCTCATAGGTAAAGATGGTGTAATCGCCGTGGTCGGTTTCCGCCTCGGCTACTTCAATTCTCATTCCCGTTTGTTTCTGTGCTGATGCGGTTATGGTACCCAACAGCAGAAAGGCAACCAGCAGCCATAAATGTCTTGTTTTCATCATTTTTGTTCGTTATTAGGTTTTAAACTATCTGTTTCCGCGGCTTGCGCCTTGCGGTATTATATAGGTTATGGACTACAAAAATATGAAAAGGCTCTGAAAACGAAAAACTTTCCATGATAAAAATTTTTTTTTGCGAAAAGAAATCAAATCCTGTTTTTTCCCTATATTTGTGGCATAAAGCTGCACTTATAGCGATTTTTTATGGAAAAAAGATACGGATGCAACCTGCTGAATACAGCTGTGGATGGGCGCATGCCCTCTGAGTTTACTGATGAATATCATGTACATATTCTGGTGCGTAGGGGAGAGATGGAGTTCTTCGACGGCAAGAACCTTTTCACTTCGCATAAGGATGACCTTGTGATCTGGCAGATGTCCAATCGCATTTCACGCGTGTCTTATTCAGCTGATTTCGAGGCTGATTTCCTGATTGTCGATTCCCAATTCCTGCTGCACTATAACCCAGAGATGATCTGGGCCACCAAGTGCTTCATCTTCATCCGCCTGAACCCTTCTTTCCACCTCGATGATGAGAGTCTGCAGCTCATCGATACTGACTTCCGCCTGTTTCGCTTCCGCTTGGAGCAGACCGACGAGACATTTAAGCGCGAGGCGCTGGGGCGTGTGATGCAAATCTTTCTCTATGATATGTGGACCGTCTATCGGCATGGGCTCTCCAGCATGGAGACCTCAGACAATGCCGCCCGCATCTTCTTGCGCTTCTTAACGCTGGTGCAAGAGCGTGTGCGTGAGAACCGTGAGCCTGCTTACTATGCCGACCAGCTCTGCATCACGCCTAAATATCTCTCACAGGTGTGTCGCGAGGTGACCAATCTGCCTGCCTCAGAGTGGATCACCTACTATGCCGCCTTCGAACTGGTGTCCTTGCTCAACGACACCTCGAAGACCCTCACGGAGATTTCAGAGCTGATGAACTTCTCAAACATTTCTTATTTCTCACGCTATGTGAAAAAAGTCCTGGGCAAGTCGCCTTCAGAGTACCGCCAGCAGTAAGAAGCGCCTTTTGTGAAAGTTAGCAAGCAAATAGGATAATGCCGTATCGACACATTATCCCTACCTTTGCATTGTCAAACTTTTAAACAAAGAACCGCTATGAATATTTTCGAGAAACTTCGTTCAGGTGCCGATGTAGATATGGCCACCCCTGAGTATGTAGTCGCCATTCAGCACATGACTGAGTGCAACAACCTCTGCTTCAAGATCAATACCTCAGAGCCTAAGCCAGAGGTCATCCGTCCGCTCGAGGAGCAGCTCTTTGAGGGCCGTCTGGATGCTACCAGCTACCTCATGCCACCCCTCCAAATAGACTTCGCGTGTCAGATGAACATAGGTCAGCATGTATTTGTGAATCATTCGCTTACCTGCATGGCAGCAGGAGGCATCACCATCGATGATGGCGTGATGATAGGCCCTAATGTGCGCATCGTGACCGACAATCATGACTTCACCAATCGTATGGTGCTGCGATGCAAGCCCGTGCACATCTGCCGCAATGTATGGATAGGGGTGGGTGCCATCATTCTGCCAGGCGTGACCATAGGTGAGAATGCCGTCATCGCCGCTGGTGCCGTGGTCACTAAGGACGTAGCGCCCAATACCATCGTGGGTGGCAATCCTGCCAAGTTTATCAAGAATCTATAAGAAGTATTAAACTAAAAAACAAAAAGAAATATGAAAAAGTTATTCGTAATGTTGGTGATGCTTACCATGGTTATGGGCATCAAGGCACAGCAGACTATCTCTGCACAGGAAATGAGTGATCGTATCCAAATCCGCGCCCTCGTGGACCGCTATGCGCACGAGAGCGACCAGTTCAAGCAGGAGAACTATAGCGAGATTTTCGCCAAAGACCTGAAACTGCGCATCCACGCGGGTGGGAATGTAAATGAAATCAATGGCGTGGACAACATGATCAACATCTACAAAGCAGCCGGAGCAGCCGACATCTCTTTCCACCAGACAGGCCAGCAGACCCTTGAGTTTGCCGACAGCACGCATGCCAGCGGCTGGGTTTACCTCACCGCTTTGATGGTCAATGGTGGCAATGCCCGCCACATGTATCTCCGCTACTTCGACAAGTACGAGAAGATAGATGGCCGTTGGTGGATCGTGGAGCGCGACCAGTATATCCTTTTTAGCGAATAAGACCTTAGGAATGTTTCAGCGAAGCTACATATTTAGAGGGTAGCATACCTGTGTGCTTCTTGAAGAAACGGGTGAAGTGCTGGGCATATTCGAAGCCTAATGCCTCGGCAACCTCGGTCACCGTGTTGCCGCCTACCAAGAGGCTCTTGGCTCGGTCTATGAGAAAACGATGGATGACCTGCAAAGGGCTGTTGCCTGTGATGCTTCGCACCACATCGCCGAAGTAGCTGGGCGAAAGGCACAGCTCTGAGGCACAATACTTCACGCTGGGCAGTCCATACTGCAGTTGCAACTGCTGCTCGTAATAGTCGGTCAGCACATGCTGGAAGCGTGTCAGCAGGTCACTCTGTTGTTGGGTCTCAGACTGGAATTGGCGCTGGTAGAACAGCTGGCAATAGTCGCACAGCAGCACGATATAGTCTTGCACAATGCTATCTGTAAGAGTTGTCTGCTCATGGTGGCTGATAAAACTACGTATCATCTCCATCAGCTGCCAGAGTAGCAGTTTCTCATCCTCGGTGGCGTGAAGTGCCTCATTCACATTGTAGGAGAAAAAGTGATAGTCGGCAAGTCGTTTCTCAAAGACTGTGCCTCGCATGAATTCGGGGTCGAAGAGGAGTGCCCACCCATGATACACTTCCCGATGTCCGTCGTCGGCTTTGCCGATGATCTGTCCCGGCGATGCAGCTGTGAGCGACCCCTTCGTAGTGTTGTAGCCGCCCATACCGTAGGTCGAGTCTGAAGGGAAATTGTCTTGTACGAAGATGGCATACACCTCCAGCTTGTTGAGTGAGTAGCGTATTTCTCCCAGTTCATCGAAGTGAATCACACTCACCATGGGGTGCCACACCGCAGCTCCCACGTCGATGGCGTAGTCGTTGGCCTGCCTGATATGTAGGAATTCGTTCATCTCAACTTGCATTTACCATTTGCAAATATACTTCTTTTCGTGAGAAATGAGGGCATAAAGAAGAAAAAAGATAAAACGGGTAGTTTTATCCGCTATCTGGATAGCTGGCACTAAACCACAATGCCGTACCTTTGTAGCGGAAATAATGTCATATAGTATGAAGAATATTACCCTAAGCATGATGCTTCTCGCCGCACTACTGCTGTGCAACTGCGCTGCTGACGATGATGAAGCGGTAATACAAATAGTAACTCAAGAAATGAACGAACAGAAAAACCAAAGTCAAACCATCCCAAATGAGGGGGATAATACTACAGCGGTCATGCAGGTCTCTGTCACCATCGGAGACATGACAAAGCAGATGTCGCTGGCAGACAATGCAGCCGCTAAGAGCTTAGCTGCAAAACTTCAGCAGGCACCCATAAGCCTGACCCTCAACTCCAGCGGAGGTTTTGAAATATGGGGCGCGCTGGGCTTCTCGCTTCCCACGAGTAATGAACAAATCACCGCTCAGCCTGGCGATGTGGTGCTCTATAACGGCAGCAACATCTGCCTGTTCTACGGCTCTAACTCGTGGAGCTATACTCGTTTGGGACACATCAGCGGACTGTCTGAAAGCGAGCTGAAATCATTCCTCAAGGCAGGGGAAAGAAACATCAGCGTGATATTATCTGTAACTAACGACTAATTATTTTGCAAATGATGAAGAAATTAGCAGTCTTGATGCTTGCAGGCGGAATGCTGGCGGCATGTGCACAAAAAACTGAAATTAAAGAAACTGAAGATATGAAACAAGAATTGGTATTAACAGAAACGTGGGACAAGGTATTCCCGCAGAGTGATAAAGTGGATCATAAGAAGGTGACGTTTCACAACCGCTTTGGCATCACGCTGGCAGCAGATATGTACATCCCCAAAGGAGCAGAGAGAAAACTGGCTGCTCTGGCTGTTAGCGGTCCCTTCGGAGCCGTGAAGGAGCAGTCGAGCGGACTCTACGCGCAGACTATGGCCGAACATGGATTCATCACCCTGGCTTTCGACCCATCCTATACGGGGGAGAGTGGGGGTGAACCGCGCTACGTGGCTTCGCCCGACATCAATACTGAAGACTTCCTGGCAGCTGTAGATTTCCTCTCGTTGCAAGACAATGTGGATCCAGAGCGTATAGGCATCATTGGCATTTGTGGTTGGGGAGGGATAGCCCTCAACGCCGCAGCCCTCGATCCACGCATCAAAGCCACCGTGGCCAGCACGATGTATGACATGAGCCGTGTCAACCAGAATGGCTACTTCGATAGCGCCGACTCTAAGGAAGCTCGTACAGAAGCCCGCAAGGCGCTCGCTGCTCAGCGACTCATCGACTACAAGAACGGCAGCTATGAGCGTGCTGGTGGCGTAGTAGATCCACTGCCAGATGATGCGCCCTGGTTTGTCAAGCAATACTATGCCTACTATAAGACTCCACGTGGCTATCATGCCCGCTCGCTCAACTCAAACGAGGGTTGGAACAAGACAGGAACGCAGTCGTGGCTCAATGCTGGGTTCCTGAAATACACCAATGAAATTGACAACGCAGTCATGATCATGCATGGCGATCAGGCACATAGCCTTTATTTCGGAGAAGACGCGTTCGACAATATGACGGGCACCAAGCATGAGAAGGGTAAGAGCACCCAGGTGGGCAACAAGGAACTGCTGATTATTCCAGGAGCTACCCATTGCGACCTCTATGACGGTGGCGAGAACCATTATATCCCGTTCGACAAGTTGGAAGCATTCTTCCGTGCAAATCTGAAATAATAGCTTCTACAATAGGGTATAACAGTTTTTTCCTCGTGAGGTAGAAATATATTCCTCACGAGGATTTTTTTTTGCCCGTTTATTTGTAACTTCGCAGCAGAAAGACCATAGAAAATGAAAGTAGTTGTAGCCATAGATTCATTCAAGGGATGCCTTAGCTCTGTAGAAGCCAACGAGGCAGCCTCAGCAGGTGTGAGGAGCGCATGTCCCGATGTCGATGTCCGTCAGGTTGTGGTAAGCGATGGTGGCGAGGGGTTCTTGGAAGCCTTCCAAGCAGCCGTGGGCGGAGAAATGGTAGAAGTGCCCGTGCTCGACCCTCTGGAGCGCCCCATCAAGGCCCGTTATTTGCTTTGTTCCGAAGGGTTGGCCGTCATTGAAATGGCACAGGCCAGCGGGCTCACCCTGCTGAAACCCGAAGAGCGAAATCCACTCCATACTACCACCTATGGCACGGGGCAGCTGGTAGTAGATGCTGTGAAGCGAGGAGCCCGCCACATCATCGTAGGTCTGGGTGGTAGTGCTACCAGCGATGCAGGTCAGGGGATGCTCAGAGCCTTGATGGACAGCTATGCCCATCAGCCCGATGCCATCCAGCAGTTTAAGGGCGTAGGCTTCACCATAGCTACCGATGTGAAGAATCCGCTCTATGGAGAGAATGGCGCCGCCCATGTGTTCGGCCCTCAGAAGGGAGCTACCCCAGAGATGGTAGAACAGCTGGATGCCGAAGCCCGTGCCTTTGCCGAAGCCTCGGAACAGTATTTCGGCTACGACCGCTCTGAAGCCGAGGGCGCAGGAGCTGCGGGAGGCTTGGGTTATGCCTTCCTGCAATATTTGGGAGCAGACTGCCAGCCGGGTATAGAGTTACTCTTAGAAGCAGCTGGTTTCGATGAGTTGGCGAGCGATGCTGACCTTATCATCACAGGCGAGGGCTCTGCCGACCGTCAGACCTTGATGGGCAAGCTGCCCATGGGCATATTGCGCCATGCCGCCGATGTCCCCGTCTGCCTTATAGCAGGCCGCATCTCCCATGCAGACACCTTGCTCAGCGCAGGCTTCACCCATGTAGAGTGCATCAATCCGCCCGATATGCCGCTCGAAGAAGCCATGCGGAAAGAGGTGGCGCAGCAGCATATTCAGGAAACTATAGCCAAGATTCTAACTAACAAACTATACGTATGAAAAGATTTTTTATTACCTTGATGTGTGCCATGCTGACCGTGGGTCTGTGGGCACAAGACTATGAGAAGTCAGAGAATTATGGAAAGAAGATTGCGGTCTTCGGTGGGTCGTTCAGCGAGATTATTGCCTCGAACATCACAAAGGCTTACTGGGCCGAGAAACCCCGTGCCCGTATAACGACCTATGGCATCGGAGGGGCAGGATTCTCCGTCATCACAGGAGAGGACCGCTATCTGCCTGGCCAGATAGACCGCTGCCTGGCTTCTGGAGAGAAGTATGATATCTACATCCTCTGGGCCAGCACCAATGACGTGACACGTGGTGTGGAACTGGAGGAACAAGATCGTATGATCAAGGTGTGTATTAATAAGCTGCGCCAGGGCGCTCCGGGAGCAAAGATACTGTTCTTTAGTTCGCTGCCAGTTCCTATTCTGGAAAACAAGGTGCTGGATTCTGCCGAGCTAGAGAAGGTGCCAGAGGGATATCGTGAAACCTATCGTGGCATGGTGACCAACATGAAGCGACTCCCTGAATATGTGGCGCATCAAGAGCAAGTCTGCGCCGAGGAGCATGTGCCGTTCTTGAATCTCTACACCACCAGCGGTATCAACATCTATAATGCGCCCGACTTCTTCAGTAGCGACAACCTGCACCTGAATACAGCGGGCTATAACCATATCAAGGAGACACAGGCAAGGTTCATCTCTGCCAACTAATTTTTACTACAAAGATGAAGAAAACGACCGTATGGACGCTTGGCTTCCTGCTGGGAGCCATGTCGCTGCAGGCTCAGCCACAACACTCGAAAGTGATGGATGGGGGCGGCACAGGAGCCTACAAGGCTGTAATGACGGACGATGCACAGCTTCCTGGATTCACTATCTATCGACCTACCGATGTGCAGACTACAGCCAAGGTGGAAGGGCCGCTGCCCGTGGTACTCTTCGGCAATGGCGGATGCAGCCGTAACTCATTAGGGTTTGCCAACTTCCTGACGGACATAGCCTCACATGGTTATATGGTGTTGGCGGTGGGGCCTTGGTCTGAGAAAGAGGAGCCAGATGCTGCTGACGTGTGGCGTATAGACGACGAGAATCATACGCTGAAGATAAGTGATGCTCAGGGACTGGTGAACCGTGCGTTGAACTGGCTGGCTGCGGAGAATGAGCGACAGGGGAGCGACTACTACCAAGCCGTGAACACAGAGAATGTGGCCGCCATGGGGCAGAGCTGCGGTGGCCTACAGGCGCTCATCATGGGTACAATGGGGGATAGCCGTATCAAGACTACGGTGGCTCTGAACAGCGGAGCCAACGGTCCTGGCGACCTGCTGGACAAGATGTTTTCCAAGGATGATCTGAAGAAGCTCTCGGCACCAATCATCTACGTGCTGGGTGGCTCTACGGACATAGCCACGCCTAACGGCAGCGATGACTACCGACTGATAGGCCATGTGCCTGTGGTGGTGGCAAGCTACGAGGCGGGGCATGGCGGCACCTATGCCGAGCCGCATGGGGGTACCTTCGGTCGTCTGACACGTGCTTGGCTGAACTATCAGCTGAAGGGAGATTCCCGTAGGGACAACCTCTTCCGCTATGGAATCACAGGCGAAGAATTTGAAGGTTGGACGATCCACAGCAAGAACTTTACAACGATGCAGACGCTTCGTCTGTATCCTCAAAATACTCAAACAACATCTGATGAAAAACTGGAAATCAATGCATTAGGGGAGGTGGTAAATATACAGAAGGTGACAGATTCCAGCATCACGGTGAGCCTGCCCGATGCCGATAAGGCTACAGGAGCAGCTGCTATAGTCTGCCCGGGTGGAGCACTCTTTGCACTCTCTTGGGATACGGAATTTACCCAGATAGCTCGCTGGCTCAATGCCCACGGTATAGCGGCCATCGGCCTGAAATACCGCCTACGTGCAGGCTTTCCGGATATGAGTAAGGTGGACCAAACCAAGGGTATGCCACGACGCATTACCATCACCGAGTTTGCAGAAATCAAGAATGCCAATGCCAATCCATCGGTACTGATTGGCGGAGATCCTGACATAGACCATGCCGTGAGCGATGCACTCGAAGCCATGAGGTTGGTGAAAGCGCATGCTGCAGAGTGGCACATAGACCCAGCTAAGATAGGCTACATGGGCTACTCTGCAGGCGGTGGCGTAGCCATAGATGCGACGGTGAAATCTACCCCAGAGCTGATGCCCGCTTTCCTCTGCTCACTCTATGGCCCTGCGCTGAACGATGTAGTAGTGCCGCAAAATGCTCCGCGTCTCTTCATCGGTGTGCATGCCGACCATCCTAGTGTGGCAGCCGGCTGTCTGGCACTATTCATGGAGTGGAAGAAGGCTGGGGTAGATGCCGAGTTGCACATCTATGGTGAGGGCACAGGAGGCATGTTCGGCGGCACTCAGGGTACCGACCGTAACACGCCTAATGGCTCATGGCAGGAGGCGTTCTACAGCTGGCTAGTGGCCAACGGACTGAATTAAAAGATCGACCTCAGCCAAGTCTGCAGTTCAAGCAGCATCTGAGCATGATAGGGGAAGCTGTCGTAGATGCCGAAGCCATGCTCGCCTACAGGATAGACGTGCATCACGGCAGGAACGCCTTTCTCACACAAGGCGGCATAGTAGCGGGCGCTATTAAGTGGCGGCACGGTGGTATCATCGGCTGTGAGCACGATGAAGGCCTTCGGGGTCTTCTCCGTCACCTGCAGTTCGTTGCTATAGAGGCGCACCATCTCGGCAGACGGATTCTTGCCCAGCAGGTTTTCGCGAGAGCCCTGATGGGTGAAGGTGGCATCCATAGTGATTACTGGATAGAAAAGTATCTGGAAGGCAGGTCGCACATCGTCTGTGGCATGAGTAGCCACGGTGCTGGCTAAATGACCGCCTGCCGAAGACCCCATGATGCCTATCTGATTAGGGTCGATGTTCAGCTCTTTGGCATGCGCCTTGAGGTAGCGGATGCAGGCATAGACATCGCTGGCAGGTACGAGGTGGTTGCCATGAGGCATGCGGTAGTTCTGCAGTACGGTAGCTATGCCCTGAGGCTCGAAGAAGTTGCGCCAGGCATAACCTTCGTGGTAATAGGCAGTCATGGCATAACCACCGCCAGGACAAACCACCACCACAGGCACTGGCTTATTGCTTTTAGGGACGAAAATTTCGCATTTGGGAGCCGATTCTATGGCATTGGCAGGCAGATTATTATAATCTACGCCATTACTGGGCAGGGAGCCATCGCTCCACAGATCTATCTGTGTGCCACCAAGGTTTCCCAACATCTGTCCGATGAAACGCTGTTCCATTTGTTGTGCTATCTGCGCATGAGCGCCAGCAGCCAGAAAGGTCAAGACGACCAATGATAAAAGTCTCTTTCTCATAGTTATGCTATATTTGTTTATGTGGCGAATATAGGCAGAATATTTGGGATAAGCAAAATAATCTTTATTTTTGCAGTTGGATACGAAAAGATATGGGTATAGGATTTATCATATTCACAGCGGTGGTTCCAGCTTTGGTGCTGCTCTTCTACATCTGGAAGAAGGATAAGTACAATCAGGAGCCACCTATGCAGATGATCAGGGCATTCCTCTACGGCGTCTGCGCCACATGGGTGTCTCTAGGTATCTCTATGCCGTTGCGCTCCATTGGGTTCTTCAGCGATGCACCTGCCACATGGCTCGATGAGATAAGGGTGGCACTCTTTGGTGCCGGACTGCCCGAGGAGACGGCTAAGCTACTGATGCTATGGTTGGTGGTGCGGCGAAACAAGTACTTCGATGAGCGGATGGATGGGGTGGTCTATGCGGCTGCCGTATCGCTGGGATTCGCTGCGCTGGAGAATGTGATGTATGTCACTTCTAATCTGGACCATTTCTTCTACGTGAGTATTTCTAGAGCTTTGCTGGCCATTCCAGGCCACTTTTTCTTTGGGGTACTGATGGGGTATTACTATTCGCTGGCGCACTTTGAGGGTGGGGAACATAAGCGGCTCTATCAGGTGCTGACGCTGGCTGCACCTGTGGCTGCACATACAGCCTTCGATGCCGTGCTGATGGTGATGGAAGTGGCACCAGCGCTCACTTACGTGCTCTTCGCCGCATTCTTTTTCCTGGTGCACCATCTTTACAGACGTAGTAGCCGCCACATAGCCGACCTGTTGGCTCGGGATGAGTGGCAGAAAGGGCGTGAAGTGTTTAAAGTATGAATTATAATTCATAATTCTTCAAGAAATGGTCTGCTTCTTCAAGCGTTTCTATTTTTCCAATATCAAACCAATAGCGGTCGGGATCAATGGGGCTTCCCATGATGCGGGCCTTTTGACACACAGAAAGGTAGAAAGGGATGATGGAAAACTTGCCGCTCCAGCCATCTGAACGCATATAGTGCAGCAGCATGGGAGAGATGACGTGTATGCCTCCGAAAGCCCAAGCCTCATGTTGGGCAGGGTTATAACAGAATCCTTCGGGTTTCTGCTCGCCCGTTTTCTTGTTGATCCATCCGCAAAGCGTGTCTTCGTGATTGAAAATCAGGTAGCGAGACGTGTCACGCTGGCCAACCAGCAGAGTGGCATCCGCCTCGTTCTCAATATGCTGTTGATAGAGCCCGCGCAAATCAATGTTGGTGAGAATATCAGAGTTATGTACTAAGAAAGGTTCGTCATCTTCCAGAAAGTCGGCTGCCTTGAGTATGCCGCCCCCAGTTTCCAGCACTTCGCTCCGCTCATCGCTGATGCAGATGTTGATACCAAAGTTATGGTTTGCCCTCAGAAAGTCGATAATCTGCTCTCCGAGGTAGTGTATGTTTATGATGATGTCGCAGAAGCCCTGCGCCTTCAGATGCAGGATCACATGCTCCAGCATCGGTTTTCCACCGACTTTCACCAGTGCCTTTGGCATGGTGTTCGTGAGGGGCTTAAGACGAGTGCCGAGCCCTGCGGCAAATATTAGTGCTTTCAATGTTCTATATTCATAGGTTTCAGCTGTTGCTGTATATTCTGCTCACGATGTATGAGGTTCACCTCTACGCCAAACTTCTGGTTCAGATGCTCAGCCACATGCTGGGCGGCATAGACAGAACGATGCTGACCACCTGTGCAGCCAAAGCAAATAGAAAGATTGGTAAAACCTCGCTCTATGTAACGCTTCACGCTGGCGTCTACCAAGGCATAGACATGATCCAGGAAAGTGAGTATCTCGCCATCTTCCTCGAGGAACTTGATGACTGGTTCGTCAAGTCCGATAAAAGGTTTGTAGCGATCATACTTGCCTGGATTGTTGATAGCGCGGCAGTCGAACACGAAGCCGCCACCATTGCCAGTGGGATCATCGGGGATGCCTTTCTTATAGGCAAAGCTCATCACCCGCACCTTGAGGTGCTTCTCCGTCTCCGTGAACTGTTTGAGCTGCGTGAGTTCCGTGAGTACCTGGCAGAGGTAAGGATATTCGCTGAACGGCTGCTTGAGCAGTTGGCGGAGATTATCTATGGCAAACGGCACGCTCTGAATGAAGTGTGGCTTCTTCTCGAAGTAACCGCGGAAACCATAGGCACCCAGCACCTGAAGCGTGCGGAAGAGCACGAAGTGGCGCAGTTGGGCATAGAAATAGCCCTCATCTATGGGCTGATACTTGCGGAGCCCATCGAGATACTCGCATAGAAGTTCTGCCCTCAGACTCTCGGGATAGTTGGCCTTAGCCTGCCAGAGGAAGGAAGCCACATCGTAGTAGAACGGGCCTTTACGTCCACCCTGGAAGTCGATAAGCCAAGGCTCACCATCCTTCACCATCACATTGCGGCTCTGGAAGTCGCGATACATGAAGATGGCCGAAGAACTACGCAGCAATACATCGGCCATTTTCTCAAAGTCGTCTTCCAAGCGGTCTTCCTGGAACACCATACCAGTGGCCTTCAGGAAACAATATTTGAAATAGTTGAGATCCCAGAGGATGCTGCGACGATTGAACTCTGCCTGCGGATAGCACACGCTGAAGTCCATGCCATCGGCTCCCAGAAATTGCACATCTGGCAACAGGCGGATAGTCTTCTTCAGCAGCATCTTCTCCTCCTCGCTGAACACATGCGTCAGCCTTCCTTTCTCTATGGCTTTGAAGAGCAGGGTGTCACCCAGATCCTCTTGCAGATAGCACATGCCATCTGCGCTTTGCGCCACCACCTGAGGCACGGGCAGACCTTTACTCTTGAAGTGGCGTGCCATATACAGGAAAGCCTTGTTCTCGGCCTCAGATTCTCCATAGACGCCTATGAGTGTAGGCTCTCCATGCAGGCGGAAATACCTGCGCCCAGAGCCAGATGCAGGCATTTCATCTACCTGCTCAGGCTCACAATTGGTATATTCTCGATACAGTTTCGTTAATTGTTCAACCATCTTTATAACGTGCAAAGATTCAAATATGCAAATATGCAAAAATGCCTTATTTTAATATTATAATATTATATTATAATCTTTTAATTTTAATCTATGCGGCCAAGCTCGCAAAGATTAGAAGTTGCTTCCCTCAAACAATGCACCGCTGTTGGTAGCACTCTTGTGGCTGCCGCCTGCATTGAAGCTATAGCTCAGGGCTACCGTGATCTTAGGATACTTAGGACGTACCCAAGTCTCTGAGTTTAGGGTAGGGGTAGAGCGGCGGTTGTAGTACTTAGCGGTATGGAAGATATCGCTGGCTACAGCAGAGAGCGACAACTTGCCCTTGGCGAAGGTCTGGCGGAAGGCCAAGTCGAAATACACATAACCGTGTTCCTCGCCTTGGCTCAGACTCTTTGGACCAATGTAATGTCCGTCGAGCTGCATCTTGCTGTTAGCTCCCAAAGAGATAGCGTTGATCCATCCCAGCTGGAAGCCGATGCCATCAGCATCTGTACAACCCACATGCTGGGCCTTGAAGTCGTAGTTGTACAGGCTTCCGTTCAGCGTAGTGGTGTACCAAGAGGTAGCCTTCAGCACACCGCTGAACTCCAAGCCACGCTCAATCTGGCGACCAGCATTCACGTTGCGATCCAAAGTTACACCAGGTTCGTAAGCCTCACGTACCCAGTCCACCACATCCTTGCGATGACGGTAGAAGCCCGTTACAGCGATGCTATGTCCACCCTCGAAAGAGTTGCGATAGCCAGCCTCGATGCTGTGGATGAATTCCGGACGGATATCCGTGCTACCTATCTTACGAGTGTAATAGTCCTCGTAAGTGATGTAAGGTTCTGTTTGCCAGATGCCAGGGCGATTGGTGCGGCGTGAATAGCCCACCGTGAAAATGCCGCCCTTGTCCATATTATAAGAGATGTGTGCCGAAGGGAACCAGTCAAGACGTGTCTTGTCGATGTTACCACCCGGAATGGTGATATTCACATAGTCTATCACATGCTCGGCACGGAGGCCTGCATCAAACTCAAAGTTGCCAAACTTATCGTTCCACATGCCATAGAGCGCATGCACCTGTCGGCGATAGTAGAAAGGAGTGTGCTGATCGTCTGCCCAGTCGAACTGCTGCGCCTCACGATCCCAGTACTTGATGTTATACTCACCATGCTCGCTGTAAGTGGTATAGAGGTAGCCTGCCTCCAGATTTCCTGTGCTGCTATACTTATTTATATAGGTGAGCGATCCGTCGCTATCCCAATGGTGCTCTTCCTCATAGCCACGTGTACCCTCGTAGCGAGCGCCCGTCTTATCAAACATGTTACTCTCGGTATATTCACGTGAATACCAGTCGTAGCGGAAGCGACTCACAGCATTGATGCTGCTTCTGTCGTTTATCTTCCAGTTGTAGGTCAAAGTCGCTTGGAAAAGGTCTTTCTTCAGTTGGTAGCGGTCGTGGCTGTTGTAGGTGTTGTCGTTGATGATTTCATCCTTGAACATACGCAGCTCATTGTAAGTCATGTCGCCACCGCGTGTGTTGCGTGTCTCACCAACCTGCAGATCGAGTGCCAGATTATGATGCGCACCATCGTTATACTGCCAACCAGCCTTGCCTATGTAGGAACGGTTGCTGGAGAAACGCTCACCATCACTCTCAGAGGTAGTGATGTAATCATCCACGATGGTTTTCTTCTTTTGCTGGAAGTCACTCTTATTCTGGATAGACGACATCGTTTCGCCCACATACCACAGGTGCTTGCCCTGGCGGTAGTTCAGCTGCGCATCCACGCTCCAAGTGCCGCGTGTACCAGCAGACGCGTTCACCACGCCGCTCCACCCATCGCTGGTGCTACGCTTGGTGGTGATGTTGATAATGCCCACATCGCCATCGGCACGATAGCGTGCAGAGGGGGTAGTGATGAGTTCTATATCCTCGATGGTGGCTGCAGGTATCTGCTGCAGAGCCTGTGTGCCAGTGAGCGGACTCAGCTTACCATCTACATAAACCAGGAAGTTGCTGCTCCCGCGGAAGGTCATACCTCCATCGGCATCCACCTGCACAGAAGGCGTGTTGGCCAGGATATCCACAGCCGTGCCACCAGAGGCTGTCACAGAAGACGAACCGCTGATGCGCTGACGATCCAGTTTATATACTATCTGATTCTTTTCACCTGTCACCGTCACTTCACTCAGGCCTGTGGCCAGCACTTGCAGGCGTATGGTGCCCAGATCGATGGTCTGACCATCATGCAGCGTCAGCTTGTCGCTCACGTAGGGGTCGTAGCCCATCAGGCGCACCAGCACCAGCACCTCACCAGCGGGCACATTCTCCACAGTGAAGCTGCCATTGTTCACCATGGCGTTAGCCACCACTTTGTCATTCAGGTCTGTCACTAAGACGTCGGCATAGTCTATGGCTTCGCCCGTCTGGGCATCCACTACCTTGCCTTTGATTACAGATGCAGCAAAAGCTGAGTACTGCATCAAGAGCACTAAAGCCAGAAGCAAAAATTTATGCATATTTTGGTATTAAATTAATAAATTCTCACAAAGGTAAGTAGAAATATCAAAAAATAAGCTATCTTAGCACCAAAATCCAATAATAAAAGTTTAATGCTATGAAAAGTTTCAACTACTATGCTCCCACGCAGGTGGTGTTTGGAGCCGATGCAGAGGAGCAGATACCTCAGCTCATCAAGTGTTATGGCGGAACCAAAGTCTTGATTCATTATGGTGGCGGAAGTGCCGAGCGTTCGGGCTTGCTTCCTTCTATCAAGCAGCGTCTCACCGATGCTGGCATCCCTTATCTCACGCTTGGTGGCGTGGTGCCAAATCCACGTCTGTCTAAAGCGAAGGAGGGCATCGAGCTTTGCCGCAAAGAAGGCATCGACTTCATCCTGGCCGTAGGTGGTGGCAGCGTGATAGACTCTTCCAAGTGCATGGCGCTAGGCGTGCCTTACGAGGGCGATGTGTGGGATTTCTATGCCGGAAAGGCCGAGGCTAAGGCTTGTCTGCCGCTGGCTGCTGTGCTCACCATCCCTGCTGCTGGCAGCGAGATGAGTGGTGGCAGCGTGATCACCAAGGATGAGGGCGACCTGAAATGGTCTTACGATAACAACCTCTGCCGCTGCAAGTTTGCCATCATGAACCCTGAGCGCACCTATTCACTCCCGCCTTACCAGACGGCTTGTGGTGTGACAGACATCATGATGCACACCATGGAACGCTACTTCTCTCACGAGGAGATGGGCATCACAGATGCCATTGCCTTAGCTCTGCTCAAGGCCGTGCATGAGTTTGGCCCTAAGGTGCTGGCCAATCCAGAGGATTACTATCTGCGCAGCCAGATCATGTGGGCTGGCAGCTTGGCACACAATGACCTGACAGGATGCGGCACCATAGGCGACTGGGGTACGCACAACATGGAGCATGAGCTTAGCGCCCTCTATGGCGTGGCACATGGAGCAGGCTTGGCTGCCCTTTGGTGCCACTGGGCCACCTATGTGCTCGATGCCGGTCCTGCCCGCTTTGCCCGTTTCGCCAAGGAGATATTCGGCGTGGAGATAAAAGATCCTGTGCTGGCCGCCAAGGAAGGCATCAGGCACATGCGCGAGTTCTACCACAGCATAGGCATGCCAGCCAGCATTCCTGAGTTGATAGGTCGCAAGGCTACTCCAGAGGAGCTGCAGCTCATGGCCGAGAAGTGCTCTCGCGGACGCACCATCACCAATGGCAACTTTAAGCAGTTGGCCTACGAAGATGTGCTTGCTATCTATACGGCAGCCAATGCATAAATATAATAAGGTGAGTGAAAGCCCACCTTTATTTTTTGTAATAGAGGATGGGAAATCTAATTGAAACATATGATTTGATGACAGTCTGAAAGGAAGAAGCAGACCTATTTCTCAAATCATTGGGATTGAAAATCTAGATGCACAGGTGGCGATGTCAGCGATCAATGAAATGCAATTTACTCTACACCCCAACACCTTTTGCTTATAACAAGCAGAGAATCAATATGTTAAATTGGTGTAGAGTGAGCTGACACCCTACACCCACTCTACACCCACATTACACCCATAGCAGAAAAAAGGTGTAGAGTAGGTGTAGAGTTAAATGCTACTACACACCATTCTAAGTGTTTGGAAATCAGTATGGTATGCCAAAAAGGTGTAGGGGTGTAGGGTAAAATGATTATCGTCCGTTTTCCAGAAACGGAACACCTTAGTGCTCACTATTTCCCAAGCGGTGAGCAAAAATGCCCACACCTGTGAGCATAAATGTTCACAGGGAGAAAAAAGAAAAATACAGCAGAAAACAAACATTACGACAACGATGTTATTATAATGCACCTGTGGGTGGTTGTTAGAAAATATTAAAGAAAGGGGCTGCACACTAAGCGCAGCCCCTTTCTTTATAGCATCTTTTAGAGTGAATCACCGAAATCCTTGCGGAACTTTTGTGGCAGTTCTTCCATAATGAAACCAAAAATCCTATTTTAATTCCATTTTTTTGCTCTCATATAGAAATAATGTGTATTTTTGTCTATCAGAATACTAACTTTTACAGATATGATGAACAGAAAACTATTCTTAGCCATGCTGCTGGCAGGGTCTGCAGCCATGGCGAGTGCCGACGAGGCACGACTACTACGCTTCCCAGCTACGAATGGCAGTCAGGTGGTGTTCACCTATGCAGGCGACCTCTACACGGCTTCCATCAATGGTGGTGAAGCTAAGAGACTGACCTCACACGTGGGGTATGAGATGTTTGCGAAGTTCTCTCCAGATGGGCAGAGCATTGCCTTCACGGGTGAGTACGACGGCAACAGAGAGGTGTATCTCATGCCTGCAGGTGGAGGAGAACCTAAAAGGCTGACTTACACCTCTACTAATTCGCGCGACGATCTGGGCGACCGCATGGGACCAAACAACATCGTGATGGCATGGACCAATGACGGCAAGCAGGTGGTGTACAGAAATCGCATTGGCGATGGCTTCGAAGGTCAGCTCTTCACCATCGGAAAGGACGGAGGCATGCCAGATCAGATTCCATTGCCAGAAGGTGGATGGGTGAGCTACTCGCCAGACGGCAAGCAGATGGCATACAACCGTGTGATGCGTGAGTTCCGCACATGGAAGTACTATCGTGGCGGTATGGCCGATGACATCTGGATCTACGACCCTCAGCAGAAGACAGTGGTGAATGTGACCGACAACGTGGCACAAGACATCATGCCTATGTGGATAGGTGATGAGATTTTCTTCATCTCCGATCGTGACATGACCATGAATATCTTCGCCTACAATACGAAGACCAAGCAGACGTCTAAGGTGACCAACTATACCGACTTCGACGTGAAGTTCCCAAGCTCCAATGGCAAGCTCATCGTGTATGAGAACGCAGGCTATCTGTATAAATTGGATCCTGCTACGCGCCAGAGTACTAAGATCAGCATCACGCTGGCTTCTGACAATATCTACGGACGTGCAGAGCAGCGCAACGTGAGTGATCGCATCTCCAGCATCAGCGTGACAAATGATGGCGCTCGACTGGCTATTACGGCTCGTGGCGATGTATTCGACGTACCTGCCTCACAGGGCGTAGTGAAGAACATCACCCGCACCCCAGGTGCCAATGAGCGTGGCGCTGTGTGGAGTCCAGACGGCAAGTACATTGCCTACATCAGCGATCGGACAGGTGAAACTGAAGTTTACCTGCAGCCAGCCGATGGTAGCAACGTGATACAGCTCACTAAGAATAATGATACCTACGTGCGCAGCTTGTTCTGGACACCAGATAGCAAGAAGGTGTTCTATACCGATCGTAAAAATCGCTTAGTGGCTGTAGATGTAGCATCTAAGAGCAAGAAGACAGTGATGGAGAATCCAGAGCAGGAGTTCCGTAATATCGAGTTCTCTGCTGATAGCAAGTGGATCACTTACACCAAGCCTGCTTCCAACACCATGAGCGTGGTGTATGTCTATAATCTGGAAAGCGGCAAGGAGTATCCTGTGACAGAGAAGTGGTATAGCTCTTCTTCGCCTGTTTTCAGTACGGATGGCAAATACATCATTTTCACATCCAACCGTGACCTCAATCCTACCTATAGTAGTGTGGAGTGGGATTATGCCTATACCAACATGGGGGCTGTATATCTGGCAACTCTGGCAGCAGACACCCCATCACCTCTGCTTCCTAAAGATGATGTGGTAGGTGCTTCTGACAGCAAACCTGCTGCCCGTCCAGGTGCAGATGCTGCTAAGAGTGATGCTCCTGCAGCTGTGAAGATAGATGCAGAGGGCATCTTCAGTCGCATCATCAAACTGCCTATCCGCATCAATGGTTATGGCGGTGGTTTCTTCTCAGATGGCAAGAAGCTCTACTACAGCAGCATGCAGGGTATGCGCGTGTTCGATTTTGCTACTCAAGAGGATAAGGAAGTGCTGCAAGGTGGACGTATCCAATATCGCGCTGGTGCTAAGAAGGCTGTGGTGAATCAGCGTGGAAAGGTGTATGTGGTGAACTTCCCAGCTGATCGTGTGAGTCTGGATAAGGCTGTGAATACTGACAATCTGGTGGCAACGGTAGATTTCAGCGAGGAGTGGCCTCAGATCTATGATGAGGTGTGGCGTGCCTTCCGCGATGGCTACTATCTGGAGAACATGCATGGACGCGACTGGAAGGCCTTGAAGGAGAAGTATGCTGTGCTGCTGCCATACGTGAAGACGCGTCTGGATCTGAACTATGTGATTGGCGAACTTATCAGCGAGTTGGCCAGTGGTCATGCCTACGTGAGCACAGGAGAGAAGCCTGAGGCTGAACGCATCGACATGGGTCTGCTGGGTGCAGAGATTAGCCGTGATCGCAGCGGATTCTATCGCATAGACAAGATTATGGAAGGCGCTCCTTATAGCGAAAGTCTGCGCTCACCGCTTACAGAGCCAGGCATTGGCGTGAAGGAGGGTGAGTTTATCACAGCTATCGATGGCATCCCAACCAATACGGTGGATAATATCTACAAGCTCTTGGTGGGCAAGGCCAATGTGCTGACAGAACTGACTGTGAACGCCAATGCTGCAGCAGGTGGTCGCAAGGTGGTGATTAAGCCTATTGCCAACGAATATCCGCTGGTGCACTACGCTTGGGTGCAGAACAACATCCGTAAGGTGGAGCAGGCTACTAACGGCCGCGTGGGCTATATCTACATCCCAGACATGAGTGCCGAAGGTCTGAATGAGTTTGCACGCTACTATTATCCACAGCTGGATAAGGAAGCGCTCATCATAGACGATCGCGCTAATGGTGGTGGCAATGTGTCTCCGATGATTATAGAGCGCTTGCTGCGTCAGCCATATCGTATGACCATGAGTCGTACTTCTACGCTTACAGAGACTGTGCCAGATGGAACGCAGGTAGGTCCGAAGGTACTCCTTATTAATAAATATAGTGCCTCAGACGGCGACTTGTTCCCTTGGAGCTTCAAGGCCAACAATCTGGGTACTGTGATCGGAACCCGTACGTGGGGTGGTATCGTGGGCATCAGTGGTTCACTGCCTTATTTGGATAATACAGACGTGCGTGTGCCATTCTTCACGAATTACGACTACAAGACTGGTCAGTGGATTGTGGAGAATCATGGTGTAGATCCTGATATCCTGATAGATAATGATCCTATCAAGGAGTTTAATGGAGAAGATCAGCAGCTCAATAAGGCCATCGAGGTAGCTCTGGAGCAGCTTAAGGACCGCAAGGCTCCACCTAAGGTTCCAGCTCCAAGAACCTTCCCAGACTTGGGACTTCCGCAGATTAAATGACATTAAGAATTGAGAATTGAGGATTGAGAATTATCCCATTCGGATGATAATCATTAAAAAAGGGCTGCGCCAATCGAAAGATTGCGCAGCCCTTTAATTTTCAATTTTCAATTCTCAATCCTCAATCCTCAATGTTTAATGTTTAATGTTTAATGTTTAATTGAGTGCATACGTGATCGTCGTCACCACACGGAGCTTCTTGATGTAAGGCGTGTTCATGTCGCGATCCTCGATGGAGAACTGGCCTTGAGTGGCGCTCACGATAGGACCAAGCTTGCTGTGGCTGCTCTCAGCGAACTGGTTGGCAGTCACCTGTGCATTCTTGATGGCTTCTTCCATCATCGTGCTCTTAGCCTCCTGGAAAGCTGTGAACTCATAGGAAGTGCGTGGAGTATCATACCCACCATCTACGATAGCAATGCCATCCTTCAGCAGTTCGCCTTGACGATCCATGATGGTGCGCACCAGATCCACTTTGTTGGAAGTCACCGTTATCACAGTCGTGATGTTGTAGCGATAGCGGTAGTCGTTGCTTCCATAGCGCTCTGCGTTGAGATCGATTACTTGAGGAGCATTGATGCTTATCTCACTCTCACTCAGGCCACTGCTGGTCAGAAACTCTTTTACTGTGTTGTTGATGGTCTTGATGCGATTGTAGAGGGTAGGGAGGTCGTTTCCCACTTCTTTCAATACGATAGGCCACGTCACCTTGTCAGCAGGCATTTCTACCTCCGCCAGACCTTTCACTGTCACACGGCGGTCCTTATTGGTGAAGTTGTCCATGCCACCCTTCACGCAAAAGCCCAACACAATCAATCCCACGGCCAAGATGCAGGCTTCAATAATTCTGTTCTTCTTTTCCATAGTTGTTTATCATTAATGTTTGATTATAGAATGCAAAGTTAGCAATTATACTGCTCATTGTGCGCAGTTTTTAAACTATTTTCACGCCTTAGGGGCGAAGGTGTAGGTGTCTTGCACATGTCCCGTCAGAAGATTGTGTATGGCGATGTGCAGTTTTCCGTCTTTCACTTCACCCTCGATGACTGTAGGGAATTTCTCTGGTCGTTCGCGTCTGTTCTCTCCGATGCCCGTAAATCCCATTTCTGGGCCGCCTCCCACAATCTGTGCCCAAGGTCTGTCTGGCGTAGGGGCATCGTAGCGATACTGATGCTGATGCGCTGTGATGATGAGTTGGCAGCCTGCCTCTGCGAGCAGAGGTGCCCATAGCTGTGCGCAGGTGCGTTGCCACATGGCAAAGTCGGTAGTGTATTGCGGATCTTTGTCGGCTGGGGCCACATCACCTGGGTTCATGCGTGGGTCTGGATCAAAGAGCGGGATATGGCAGAACGCTACCAAGAAGGGTGCGCTGGCTATCTCTGGTTGCTTGAGCGCATCGCGCAACCATAAGGCCTCCGCCTCACGATAAGGCCCGCTGGTGAAGAGATCGGCAAAGATAGGATTCGTGTCCAGCTTATCTTCAGCCGTATCTAGTCCTATCAAGGCCACATCCCCCATGCGTATGGCAAAGTTGCGCCCCAGATCCCAGTCGCGTGAAGGACGTTCCTCTGGCTGCCTGTACATCCAGATCTTCTCGAAGTGGCGATTGGCCATGCCACGAGAGTCATGATTGCCTGGGCAGAACAGATAAGGGATATTGGCAGCATAGTCGCTTCGCTCTATCTTAGGTTTGAGGAAGATACGTGTCTGCGCCTCAATGGTTTCCTCCACATTGCAGGCATCTCCGTTCCAGATCACACACTGAGGAGCCAGCTCTGCTATCTTGTCTATGGCCCGTCCGAAAGGTGTCCATTGCACATGCGTGTCGTTGATGACACAGAAATGCGCCTCTGATGCAGTTCCAGCTGTAATGAAGTGGTAGATGCGAGCGTCTTCCTCGTTGCCCAATATCTTCATGTCGTAGCCGCCTCCATAGTGTATGCGGTCTGCACCTATCTTATAATAATAGGTAGTAGAGGGTTTCAGGCCTGTGAGACGCACTTGCAGCACATGGTCGTCAATGTCAGTCACACGATAGCCCCCACACTTCACCTTTTGACCGTCGCTTAGATCAGGCTGCTCGCCATAGATCACATAGCCATTGGCCAGGGCACTCACAGCAAAGGCAATGCCCATAGACTCTGCTGCATAGTTCTGCAGCATCGGAGCAGAAACGATAAGCTTTTCTTCGGCTTTCTGAGAAGTGGCATCAGCTTTGTGGTCTGTGGCAGCTTTAGCCACTCCACTCACGCCTGTAGCTGCCGCCAGCAAAGCCGTCCGTCTGATAAAATCTCTTCTTTTCATAGTTACTAGAAATTGTTTTGAGCAAAGTTAATCAATTCCTGCAAATAAAACACTATATTTGCAACAATAAAACAACAAGCCTATGTCAACTACCTTGATAATACTCACCATACTGGCAGTAGCGTTGATTGCCGTATTGATCACCTACCTGATTTGCCAGCGCAGGCAGACCACGCTTCAGAATCGCATCGTAGAGCTGCAGGGTGTGGTGCAGAGCCGTGACGAAGACCGCGTGGAGAAAGAAGCGATGTATAACGAGCTGAAAGCACGCGCCTTAGGCATGGAGAATGAGAATCGTGACCTCCGTGCTTTGAAGGAATCGCAGGGCAAGGAATTGGAACTGCTGCACAGACAGATGGAGCAGGAGAGGGCAGAGCGCACCAAGCAACTTCAAGACCAACTGGCTCTGGTTAAGGAGCAACTCACCACTACTACGCAGGAGATGCTTCGACAGCGTACAGCCGACCTTAATCAAGCCAATGCCCAGCAGATGGGCGCTATCATCAATCCGCTGAAAGAAACCATTCGTGAGATGAAATCTTCGATGGAGAGCAGTCGTGACCAGAACAACAAGAATACGGCTGCCCTGGAGGAGCAAATCAAGCAGATGCTCAGCAGTGCACAGAATATCGGAGCTAAGGCCGACCATCTGGCTGATGCGCTGCGCAATGAGAACAAGATTCAGGGCAACTGGGGCGAAACGATTCTCAGTGAATTGCTGCAAAGCCAGGGGCTGAAGGAAGGCATCCACTACGATGTGCAGGCCGTGCTTCGTGACGATCGTGGCACAGCCCTGCTGAACGAAGATACTGGCAGCAAGATGATTCCAGACGTGGTGCTGCACTATCCTGATGGTAAAGATGTGGTGATAGATTCTAAGGTTTCGCTTACTGCTTTCTTGGAATACATGGAGGCCGATGACGAGACTCGCAAAAAAGAGGCATTGGGCAGACATCTTAATAGTATGATTCAGCATGTGAAGGAGCTGAGTAAGAAAAACTACAGCAGCTACATCAAGAACGGGCATCAGTCGCTCGACTATGTCATCATGTTCGTGCCTAATGAATCTGCGTTGCAGTTGGCTCTGCTCAACAATACCCACCTCTGGCGTGATGCTTTCGACAAAGGCGTGTTTGTCACCAGTGAGCAAAACCTCATAGCTGCCCTGCGCATGATACAATTGGCGTGGACGCAGGAGCTTCAGCATCAAAATCAGGAGCGTGTCTATGAATTGGCCAATCAGCTGATAGACCGTGTGGCCGATTTCAATGAGCGTTTCGAGAAGTTTGGCGATGGACTTGACGCTTTGCAGCGTCAGTATGACGAAGCCCGCAAGAAACTTAATACGGGCCGCCAGAGTCTGCTCGGACCTGCCCGCCAGTTGGTGGAGCTTGGTGCTAAAGAGAATCCTAAACGACCATTGCCACCAGCAGAAGAAGCTGAGTTATGAATTATGAATTATAAATTATGAATTATCGTGCAAACCGAACGCTGAGTCAAGCTTGCTTGAGCTATGCTGAGGTGTAGCCGATAATCACAGCTAAGCTGTAATTAAGAATTATTGCTATGGTCCGACCTCATTTTTGGAGCGTTAAAAAACTCAGGAGCGGTTTTTTCTTTGGTTTGTTTCTTTTGCACGAGCAAAAGAAATGAACAGAAAAACAGGAGTGATTCCCATCACCCCTGTTACAATCAAATAAACTTGGCAGTGTTTATTTGCTTTACGTTCTCTACTTTCTCTGAAAGAGGGATGTGAGCTTTTCGACGTAGGCCACACACATAATACAAGGTGTGGTTTAGTCTTCGACTTCACGCTTTTTCCTCGAAAGCAATGACAAAGCAATGCATGGCAGGTCTTCTGACTTTGTTTCCGCCTCACGCTGCCTTCCCAGAGTAGTTCAGCCCTCCAGTGGCGATGGTGTTGCGTGTGGCTCTATCGTGAAACTCACAGCAGCGGGACTGTTCAGGACTCTCACCTGATTCCCTTTTAATCGTTCAAGGAGATAAACCTTTCACGAACCTATGCGCCACAAAGATACGAACATTATTTATTACGTCAAAATCATTCTGCTAAAATTTTCTTAGCATTTGTCACTTGTTCCTTTTCATTTTCAGAGAGTTTATTGTAGGCTGCCTTGGCTTGCTCTATCTGTTCTGCACGAGAAAGTCGACGATTTGGGCCTCGCTGACCTTCTGGCTGCACAGTTTCCGTTTCAGGAATGGCATCTATCAGTCTGATGGTGGCACTTACTGGTGTCCAGCCTTCTTCATAGATAGCATCAGCTCCGCCAGGAGTGTATTGTCCGGAATTCAGGTGGTTAGTGCCAGATCCTGCTCTGATTTTGCCACGACTGTCTCTTCCCAACCATTCGTTCCTCAGTTGTTTCACCTTTTCCCGTTGCATTTCCGTGCTTCGATTCTGGGCATAGAGCCAGTCGAAGCAGTAATCCAGTTGGTAGCCGTATTTCCAAGTGGACATGTGACTGCCGTCTGTGAATCCCACCCAACTAATGCCACTTCCAGGAGAGCTGTTTTCATGGCTCACCACAGCAGCACCTCGTAGGTTTTGCACTTGAAGATCATCGAAGGGGCTCCACTCATCGTAAGGAATCTTCACACCTGCAGCTTCGTAATAGTCTGCCAATGCCAACCAAAGTCCAGTAGCCATTGCATCGCCTTTGCAGGTCTGCACCAAAATGTTGTCATCGCTCACCATGTAGTACCAGTTCTGATAGTTATCCCGATCCAGTCCCCAACCATTGAAGCTGATAGGGTCATTGTCTGGCGTACGCTCTCCGCCGTTTTGGAAAGTCTTGTTATAGCTGTTGCTCCATTGTGCACCAGTAGCCACCACACCAGCGAAGAAATTATCGCGCTGAGCAGCCATGTTCAAGATGGTCATGCCACCCATCGATTGGCCTGTGCCATAGATGCGATTCTCGTTGATGTAGTCTTTGTAAGTATCAAGGATATGGTCCACCAGCTCCCAGATAGCCGTATTGGCCTCGCTCGATGCTACTAAGTCGTTGGTAGATCGGCGACTCTCTTCTATCTGAGGCACCAGCACGATGGTAGGATGGGTTGACTGTACCAATGGGCTGGCATGTTTCACAGCAGCTCGTGAAGACGTGACAGCAGCCATAGGGTCTGTATCATTTGCCCCAGCATGCTCCATGTGGATGGTCAGACCTATCTTGCCCTTATTAGCTTCCAACACTTCTTTTGAAGGCACATAAATCGAGTAGGGCAGTTCGAAGTCCACATACTCGCCTGTGTATTCGCTATAGCAATGCGTGGCTTGGAAGGCACCGTCGCCTATACGGTGGATGCTCCAGCCATAGGCTTCGCTCAGTTCTGGCAGCAGGATGTTCGCTTTGTCCGTATTTATCACTTGCTGCATCCTTCCGCCAAATCCTTCACGCTCCTCAACGGTATAGTTGGTCAGCATCTCTTCCGTAGCAGGGATAGTGCTCTTCTGGCCTTTGATGCTGTGCAGCTGTCGCACACCTGCCATCATGGTAGTGGTATAGACCAGATTCTGACCTGTGAGAATGTAGTCTGTATTCACTTCGATGATGACATAATGCCCATCCTTGGACACCCTGTCGCTTGCAGGCTGGGGCTCGTTGTTCACATACACATAAGTGATTTGGCCTTCGTTTCCAGGCGTACCATCCTTATCCGTTTCTATGGTGCGCTCATAGCCATTTTCCTGCTCCTGCCAGATGGTGTAGTCTATGATCTCAAAATCCTCAGCACTCACGGCATCTGCCTTGAGGTCTTGCCCATATTCTATGATGATGGCAGAGGTCTTGGCACCTCCCAGATCTACGAAACCGTATGACAGCACACGCTGAATGCCGTCATCGCTTGAAACACAACCAGTGAGCAGCAGACTGACGCAAAGTGCAGATAAAACGACTGACTTTCTCATGGCTCAGCCCTCCATAGGTTAGGATTCCCCTGCAGATAGCGAGAGAAGGGTTTCACCTCATTGCTGATGAAGATGGTGGCTCCAGTAGCTATCATTGGGTCGAAAAGTTCTGAAGGATTATCATCGTGTGTCATGTCACGGAAGTTGCCAGCATGCCCCTTTACAGAGATGTCGAACGCCACACGGCATACAGCCAATGTGCGCTGAATGGCTTGCTTCAGCAGAGGGTTGTCTGCCTTGGCAAAACGCAACTCAACAGCCACAGGTTTCTGATTAAGCAGTGCTTGCAGCTTGTCCATAGCCCCAGTGCTGTCAAGGTCCACCAGCGGCATGAACATCAAGCCCTTAGTGTCTGTAGGCTCTGTGATGCCGCTGAGCATCACCATGTTTTCTGCTCCAAGACGTTTCACGACTTCTGCAATCTTATTGATATAAGGTGTGGCATTCTTCACTTGCAGGATAATCTTGCCCTGAGCAAAGGCGATGGCATCTGCCAGCGTAGGCACCCGCTTGTCTGTCGAAGGGTCGTTGCCATTCTTCCGATAGGCATAGTGGCGCAGCTCCTTCAAGGTGAGGTCTTTCACATAGCGTGGGGCTCCCTCCACGTACATCAGTCTATTCAGCGAGTCGTCTGTCAGCACTACTAGCTCACCATCTTTGGTCAGCTGCACATCGATAGGTACGATGGCCGCCTGCTTTTCCACCGCTTTTTCGATAGAACGCAGAGAGTTCTCAGCCGTTCCGTGCCAGTCGCCCTTGTCAGCAGCGAGCAGAACTTCCTTGCTGTTCTTGTCTCTCAACAGATGTCCCAGACTCACGCCCTTGCGCTGACTGAAAAGCCAGTCGCGGATGGCCTCTATGCTGTAGGTGGTCAACCATGAGCACATGTGATCGGGCGCTCCGCGCATGCTGCTCAATGCCTGAGGCACCACATCACTCAGCACCAAGTAAGTGATATTGGTGTGGTGGCGCAGCATGTCCTTTACTTTGAAGTCCAACTGGTCGTCAGTACTGCGGGCACTCACATAGCCCTTGGTCAGCGTTGCTCCTTTGGTTTGCAGAAACTCCGTGATAGCATTCATGCCAGGATAGGCACGCATATCGCCCTCTGCCACAGTGATGAAGATGTTCTGCTTGGCAAGGGGCGCTGTCACAGAGGGTTCCCACTGTCCTGAACAGAGGTAAGAGGCCGCAAAGAGTTCAGGGTATTTAATGTCGAGGGCGATGCTTGCCATGCAGCCACCCGACTGTCCTGTGGTGTAGATGCGGTCTGTATCTATGGAGTATTGCTGCTGCAACTGCCCGATAAGGTTTACGGTAGCATCAAGGGCAGGGCTGGCCTCACTGCGATCGTTGGCGATGGTTGTAGCATACTGCGGAGCCAGCACGAAGCACGGATGCTTCTGCTGTTCATAGTCGCTGGCCCACACCACAGCTCCCAGTCCCTGTGTCAAGGTGGCGGTCACCTCACGTCCTATCACGCTGGCATCGTGCATGAAGAGCACCAGAGGATATTTCTTCGTTGCGTCATAGTCTTTTGGGACGAACAGGTTATACTCCAATGATTGCCCAGTGGCTTGATCTTGGTAGGTCAGCTGCTTGAACTTCTTGATGATCTCCCTGAAAGTGGTAGAGTCGGGGACAGCCTTGTCATAGCGGAAGTAGGGCACCCAACTTTGTGTCATTCCTCCGCCTCCTCCTCCACGTGGACCTCCGCCTGGTCCGCCTTGCTGGCCGCGTGGAGGTTGTGCATTCAGGTTACTTGTCAGACACAGCATTACCAGACACAACACCATTGTTGCCGTCTGCCACATCGTTGCTCTCATAATATAATAGGTGGAGTTTAATTTGAGCCGAAGCTCAGGTCTCTACCAAGACCTACAGGTGAAAAATAAATGAGTTGAGGTATCTCTTTGCAAATATAAATGTTTGTCTTCAGAATTGCAAAAATATCCATTAGAATGTTTTGAGCCTCCAGTTCGCGTTTTAGTCTTCACACTTCACAGATGGCCCCCAAGTGTCTTATTTATAGTCGCTTAGGGGCGTGAAGTGTTGTCCTGAACACTTCACCACTCTTCACGCTTTGGTGAAGTGTTGTGAAGAGTCTGCAGCCACACTTCACGCTCGTTATCTTCTGTTACATAGTGAGTTAAGCACCCTTTGTGAAGTGTGAGGTCTAAAATCGAGAGTAGGTCTCGCCATCAACGAAAGTAAGGATCGTCATAGACGTGATTACGTTTCGTCGAGCTTTAGGTTACGGCTTTCTTCACCTTTGGTTACGTCTTGATTTTTGCTGGTGTGCACAGAAAAACTTGTTCCTGTGCACACCAACAAATTTTTTCTAACGCAGGAAATATTTTTTCCTAACTAGAGAAAAAGTTTTTCCTAACTACTGCGTAATAAATCACGTCAGCTGAATGATATCCGTGATGCGGGTGCTGGGATTCTTACTGCGAAAATCGTGCTTGATGGCATTGGCAAAAACATTGGCTTTACCAATGCCATTTTTGCTTGTGTATTGCTGCGCGCCTATGACCACCGTCTCAGAACCTTGCGTCTGATTGATGCGATCTATCACTTTATCCAGACGACGCATGCGCTGAATGTTCTCAGCATTGATATCGAAAAGGTCGGTTTGAAGGGGTGTTTCCTCCGTGATGCCCATGAGTATGACACCTGCTTTCTTATAGCGAAAACCTTGTCTATAGATAGACTTCAGCACCTCTGAAGCAGCCTTCGCTATCTCTATCGTGCTATTGGTGGGGGTGACAAGGCGCATCTCACGGCTGTTCCAATACTGTGCTAAGTCTTCTCTGAAAGGATTGGTGTTGAGGAAGACACTCACGATACTTGCCACGCTATGCTGACGACGAAGTTTTTCTGCACAACGCACAGCATAGTTGCTCACGTGTGTGCGTAGCTCGTCGTAGCTCGTTATCATGCCTGGGAAGCTACGACTGGTGCAGATGCTCTGCTTATCGGCCAACTGCTCGTTGGGCACACAGTCGGCTCCGTTCAGCTCTCGCCAAGTGCGCAGCAGTACGATGTTGTTGAACGTAGTGCGCACCCAGTCCTCTGGACGAGAGGCAAAGTCGTAGGCCGTATTCACGCCCAGCATATTCAGCTTGCGAAAGTACCTGCGCCCTATGCCCCATACGTCCTCTACAGGGAAGAGCTTCAAGGCTTTAGCCCGCTTCTCATCGCTGTCTATCACGCAGCAATGCCTATATCCAATGTACTTCTTGGCGAAGTGGCTGGCCACCTTAGCTAAGGTTTTATTAGGCGCAATGCCGATGCTGATGGGCATCCCTACACCTTGCTTTACCTTGCGATGCAGAGCCTCGCCCCACTGCTTGAAATCAGTACCCTTATCGAAGCCATCGAAATAGACGAAACACTCATCGATGGAATAGCGAAAATAGGCTGGCACTTCTTGATTGATAAGGCTCATCACTCGGCCTGTGAGGTCGCCATAAAGCTCATAGTTGCTGCTGAATACGGCTATCTTCTCGTTGGGAAACAGCTCTGCCAACTGATAATAAGGTATGCCGCCCTTGATGCCCAGAGCCTTGGCCTCATTGCTGCGTGCCACTACACAGCCATCATTATTGCTGAGCACCACCACAGGCTTTCCCTCCAAGTCTGGGCGGAACACACGTTCGCAAGACACATAGCAGTTGTCACAGTCAATGATGCCGTACATGCTTCACCTCCAACTCTTTACGGTGTAGGTCACTACTCCCCAGAGGATAAAGTTGTCCCCTGCATTCACACGGATGGGACTGAACTCCTCATTGGCAGGTTGAAGCAGGATATACCCCTCAGACTGATGACTCTTGTCCAGTCGCTTGATGGTGAAACCATCGTTCACCCAAGCCACCACCACATCGCCATCTGCTGCCTCCAAGCTGCGATCTATGATCACATAGTCGCCCTTGCCTATACCGAGGTCTTTCATCGACTCACCTCCTACGCGGGCATAGAACGTGGTTTCTGGATGATGCACCAGCTCCTTGGTAAGGTCGAGGCTACTGCGCATATAGTCATCGGCAGGCGAGGGGAAGCCTGCCATCAGCACTGGAGCATACTGCAATTCGAGCTCCGTAGCATAGTCTGGTTTGAATATTTCAATGTCTGATTTCATCTCTTTGCATTTTCTTGAGGCGAAGATAGTAAAAATAGTTTATAAACACTATCTTTGCACCCATTATTAATTAAGGTGTATGCAACACACGATCCAACTTTCTGACCACTTCAACTATGGCCGATTGCTTCGCTTCACTGTGCCCGCTATGGTGATGATGATATTCACGTCTATCTACAGCGTGGTGGATGGCATCTTCGTGTCTAATTTTGTAGGAAAGACGGCCTTTGCTGCTGTGAATCTGATTTTCCCATTTTTGATGCTGCTTGGCGTGGTAGGTTCCATGCTTGGAACAGGAGGCAGTGCATTGGTGGCCAAGACGTTAGGACAGCGAGATAGGGAGCTGGCCAATCGCATCTTCTCCATGTTGGTGGTTGCAGGTGTCGTAGTGGGTGTGGTATTCTGCATCATAGGGTTCTGGCTGATCGAGGATATTGCTGTGCTGTTGGGCGCAAGGGGGGATATGGTGCAGCTATGTGTGACTTATGGACGCATTATCCTGCCTGCTTTGCCTTGCTTCATCTTGCAGTATATGTTCCAATCGCTCCTTATTACGGCAGAGAGGCCTACATTGGGCTTGGCAGTAACGGTGATAGCAGGCCTGACAAACATTGTACTGGATTTCTTGCTTATCGTGGTGTTCGACCTCGGATTGGTGGGAGCTGCCTGTGCCACAGCCTTGGCTCAGACGGTGGGCGGATTGGTCCCACTGGTGTATTTTGCCTTGCCAAATACCTCTTTATTAAGATTGGTGAAGCCTGTTTACGAAGGTCGGTTTTTAGTGCAAGCAGCTACCAACGGACTGAGCGAGTTCCTTTCCAGTGTCTCCATGTCTGTGGTATCTATGCTATACAACTGGCAGCTAATGCGTTATATCGGAGAAGATGGCGTGGCTGCCTATGGCGTCATCATGTATGTGGCATTCATCCTCATGGCAATGGCCTTTGGCTATAGCATGGGTGTCTCTCCTATAGTGAGCTATAATTATGGCTCAGGCAATCATGCAGAATTGCAGAATGTATTCCGTAGAAGCTTGGTGCTGGTAGCGATTATGGGTGCTGTTACTGTGGTGTTGGCAGAATGCTTGGCAACGCCGCTTTCACAGCTTTTCGTGGGGTATGACGAAGGATTGTTTGCCCTAACACGCAAGGCATTTATGATCTACTGCCTCTCTTTCTTCCTGGCTGGTTTCAACATGTTTGCCTCTGCATTCTTTACTGCACTGAACAATGGCATCGTGTCTGGTGTGATAGCCTTTGGACGTACGATGGTGTGTGAGACCACAGCCGTCTTGGTATTGCCTTTGCTCTTTGGGATGGATGGCATCTGGTTTGCTATCATCGTGGCAGAAGTGCTGGCATTGATGCTGTCTGCCTCTCTGCTACTGAGGTATCGTCGCCTCTACCATTATTGGGAATGAAACGTGGCATTTAATTTGCATATCCACTCAAAATGTTGTACTTTTACCTCGAAATTAGCTGACAGACAATGAAAGGAAAGAAATTCATAGCACCTGGAGCCTGGTTTGACATGGTGTATCCTGCCGACTGGAGCGAGTTTGAAGATGGCGAAGGCTCATTCTTGTTCTATAATCCTGACAAGTGGACGGGCAACTTTCGCATCTCTGCTTTCCGCGGAAATGCCAACTATGGCAAGGACTGCATGGAAGCTGAACTGCGAGAGAATAGGAGTGCGCAAGTGGTGCGCATCGGAAAGATGGACTGCGCCTACAGTGTGGAGCGCTTCGTAGAGGAAGAGGTAACTTACGAGAATCATCAGTGGGTAACAGGTCAGGCGGATGTAGCTTTCGAGATATCGTTTGCCGTGAAAGCGGGAGACCCTATCGGAGAAGCAAAGGCTGTGATTGAAACCCTGCATGTGCGCCGTCTGGACGTGAAGTATCCAGCAGAGGTGATTCCAGTGCGTCTGTCGGAAATCCTGCAGATAGACGAGGCATTCGACTGGGTGCAGGATGAGGTGAAACAGCTGCTGAAGAAGGACTTCCGTGCCGAGGAAGAGGATGTGGCCAACATGCAGCGCTTGGTGGAGAGTGGCAAACTGAATCCCAAGAAACGTGAGCCTTGGATAGCCCTGGGCATCACGCTGTGTGTGATACTGGCCAATGAAGTGGAAGGCATGGAATGGCGTACGCTGGTAGATGGAAATAGAGAAGCCCCTGTGATGGTAAGCGTAGATGATGAAGACACACTGATAGATCCGCTGAAACTGGTGTGGAGCCGTGTGAAGGCTGGGGAGACGGTGGACTTGGTGGAAGTTTATAAGCAGATACTCTGACGGATAATCATGGGCAATCCTATACTGCAAGTTGAAAATCTGAGCAAGTCGTTTGGTGACCTGCTGCTGTTTGAGAACGTCAGCTTCGGCATGACTGAAGGGCAGCATGTGGGTCTCATTGGTAAGAACGGTTGTGGCAAGAGCACGCTCTTAGGGCTCTTGGCTGGCTTGGATAGTGCAGATGAAGGCAGAATAACATTCCGTAAGGATGTGAAAGTGGGCTATCTACCACAGACACCCGTGTTTCATGAAGGCGAAACGGTGTGGGATGCTTGTGGCAGAGTGATGAAGGATGAGGAAGAGAAACTCCGCGTGAAGCGACTGCTTACCCAACTGAGAATCACCGACTTGAATCAACCTGTGGCTGAACTCTCTGGCGGTAAGCAGAAGTGTGTGGCATTGGCGCATGCGTTGCTCTCTGAACCAGATTTCCTCATCATGGACGAGCCGACCAACCACCTGGACTTGGAGATCATCGAATGGCTGGAAGAGTATCTGAGGCGCAATAAAGTGAGTCTGCTCATGGTGACTCACGATCGTTATTTCCTCGACAGAATCTGTACGGATATCTTGGAAATAGATGCGCAAGGGGTATATGCTTATCAAGGCAACTACAGCTATTATCTGGAGAAGCGCCAAGAACGACTGGATGCCAAACAGGTGGAGGTGGCACGAGCAAACAACCTCTATCGTACGGAGTTGGAGTGGATGCGTCGCATGCCTCAGGCACGTGGACATAAGGCTCGCTATCGTGAAGAGGCTTTCTACGAACTGGAGAAAGTGGCCAAGCAGCGCTTCGATGAACGCAATGTGAAGTTGGAAGTAAAGTCGGCCTATATAGGCAAGAAAATCTTCGAGGCCGATCATCTGTATAAGTCGTTTGGCGAGAAGAAGATACTGGATGATTTCTCCTATATCTTCTCACGCTATGAGAAAATGGGAATCGTAGGAAACAATGGTACTGGCAAAAGTACTTTCCTTAAGATTCTGCTTGGCCAGCAACAACCAGACAGTGGTAAACTGGAGATAGGAGAGACAGTACGCTTTGGCTACTACTCTCAAGAAGGTTTGCATTTCAATGAGCAGATGAAGGTCATCGATGTGGTTCGAGATATCGCCGAGGTGGTGAATATGGGAAACGGTCAGCGCATGGGAGTGTCTCAGTTCTTGCAGTATTTCCTCTTCACGCCAGAGCAGCAATACAACTATGTGTATAAGCTGAGTGGTGGAGAGAAACGCAGGCTATACCTCTGCACAGTGCTGATGCAGAATCCTAATTTTTTAGTACTCGATGAACCAACCAACGATCTGGATATCATCACCTTGAACGTGCTTGAAGAGTATCTGAAAGACTTTGGTGGCTGTCTGATAGTTGTGAGCCATGACCGCTATTTTATGGATAAGGTGGTGGATCATCTGCTGGTGTTCAATGGCGAAGGTGACATCCGTGATTTTCCTGGTAACTACACGCAGTATCGTGCTTGGAAAGAGGAGAAGCTGCGTCATGATAAAGAGCAAGAAAAGCAGAAAGACGCTCCTGCTAAGACGGAGGCTCCTCGTAGGGAAGCACCAGCAAAGCGTAAATTGTCTTTCAAAGAAGCTCGCGAGATGGAGCAGCTGGAAAAGGACATCGCTGCGCTGGAGGCAGAGAAAAAGCAGCTGGAAGAGGCTCTATGTAGCGGTACGCTGAGTGTAGATGAACTTACGGAGAAGTCGAAGCGGCTACCAGTGCTGGATGAGGAGCTTGACGAGAAGTCTATGCGCTGGCTTGAACTGAGTGAGATTTGAAACATTATACATTAAACATAGTATGAAACGTAGTTTATTATTTTTTGGTATTGGGGCGCTGACGATGTTGGCGTCTTGTGATAGTACACCTCAAGGCTATGTGGTAAACGGTGAGATAACCAGTGCCACAGAGGGGACTATCTATCTGAAACGTGTTGAGGACAAGACCTTCAGCGTCATAGACTCTGCACAGATTGTGAATGGAAAATTCACCTTGACAGGAGAGTTGCTTAATGGGGCAGAAGCTTACGGACTGACCACATCTCGTACTGACAACAGCCCTTTGCTGTTCTTCTTGGAGAACGCTAACGTGAATGTAAGCATGAATGAAGAAAGTAAACAAATCAGCGTAGAAGGCTCGGAATCAGATACTTTCTTTCGAAAAGTCCAATCGTATGCTAAGGCTGAAGGATTCCAAATAGATACGCTTATCGCTCATCATCCAGACTCTCCTGTAGGGGCATACTTCTTGATGAAGAGCTATTCATGGGGTTATGATACAAAGGGCTTGAAAGCGATACGTAGCAGTTTGTCACCTTCATTGGCCAACTCTTTCTATATGGAGCAGCTGAACGACCTTATCAGTCGTAAAGAACAGGTGGAGGTAGGCCAAATAGCACCGGACATAAACTTGCCCAATCCTGATGGAGAGTTAGTGAGCCTTTCCTCGCTGAGAGGCAAGTATGTGCTGCTTGACTTCTGGGCCAGTTGGTGTCCCGACTGTCGCAGAGAAATTCCTGAAGTGATAAATGCCTATGAGAAGCTGAAGGATAAAAACTTCACCATCTACAGCGTATCGTTAGATCGAGCTAAAGAGCCTTGGGTGAAAGGCATCGAACAGTATAATCTGAATTGGACACATGTGTCTGAACTGAAGTATTGGCAGAGCGAAGTCGTAAATCGCTATGCCATACGTTGGATTCCAGCCTATTTCCTTCTGGATCCACAGGGCAAGATTCTCAGCGTTGATTTGGAGTCTGATGGTCTGGTAAAGAGTCTAAAGGCTGTATTCGGAGAATACTAATAAGGTCCGGCACCATTGCTGACATGGATGCCAAAACTGAACTTCCCGTCACCTGACTTAATTTGAAAGGCTCCTTGGAAGTTGTTTCGCTGCCAAGGTAGCACAGGACGATTCACACGATGACCATTAGCATCATAATCACCCATGGTGCTGATGGTCATTCCGTTTTTTAGGCGGAAATTAGCCACTTGCACATTTCCTATAGTAGGCATGGCATTGAAATGCGTTGTAGTGAATGTCCCTAAAGAGTAGGATGGTGAAAACAAACTACCACTCAGTGTGCCAAAAGTAACAGATGGGGTAGGCAATAATAATTGGCTATAATCAGGCATCAAAGCCTGCAAAGATTGAGTCATAGGCTTCACTGGCTCCTTTGGATACAGCGCATCAAGGTCAAGAAGAAAACCGTCAAAACTCTGTGTATGCTCCATACGAGGAGCCGTAGGATTCACATCGCCTTGTGCATAGAGCATACCTGTGACTAAGGCGAAAAGCCCTATAAGAATGCTACGCTTCATTGACGTTTAAGCACCCATGCTTGCTGATAAAGGTTATCAGCTTTCAGTTGGCGAACCATTGCATAAGCTTCCTGTTCGGTCTCAAAACTGTTGATGCACACGCGGTTATAACCATCACCAACGATAGCCTTGGCATCTTGGAACCCACGATGAATCAGGTCTTCAGCCATGGTCTGTGCATCCTTTGAAGCACCTACACTGGCAATGATAACATGATAAATCTTTGGAACCTGAACCTCAGCAACTTCAGCCGGTACTACAGCTTCTTCAATAGGACTCTCCTCTATAGTATTTGCTCCAGCATTCTCACCAATAGGCTGAGTGATCAAGGAATGACTCATCAAGTTACTCAGCATCTCCTTAGGATTCAGCTCTGCATAGCTCTCTGTTCCAATGGTGGTATTCTGCAGTGGGGTAGCAAAGGTAAAGCATAAGAACAGCACAGCAATCATAGCTGCAGCAGTACCCACCATGCGTAAACTCTTACGGAGCATAGCACGGCGTGAAAGGGTAAGCTGTGCTTTTTCTTCTGCACGCTTCATGGCAGCAAGGCGCATCTGCTCTTCATGCTGCTTCTGCCATTCTTCTTGCTTGCGCTGGATTTCAGCCTCCCGACGCAAGCGCTCAGTTTCCTTGCGTTGGCGTTCTTCCTCTTCAAGTTGCTTAGCTCGAAGTTGCTGCAAAGCTTCACGCTGCTGCTTTACCTCTTCGAGCGTATTCATCTCAAAGCTTTCTAACCCATAGAGGGTAGGACTGATGAGTTTGTCATCCTCAGGATAGAATTCATAGTTGTGATGAATATTGAAGCGCAGTTTGCCAATTTCTGGCAAATAGACACTCCCGTTTTCATACAGACTATGTACCAACTGCTTCACAGCACGCTGTATTCGACGTGTAGCCTCTGAAAAGCTGGTGCGGTAGGAGGTCATGTACGACTGTGCCAGCAAACCGTCGTTGATTTTCAGCAGCGGATTGAAGGCAATAATTCTGGAAGGTGGCAGGAATGAATGCTCACTCTCCATCCATTGTGCAGGACTATCATGGGCAATAAACCCACCAAAACCTGGAACGATAACACAATCGTTTTCCTGCAACAGTCTGTGAATATGGCTTGCTAATTCTTTCATACTGTGTACAAAGATAATACTTTTTATTTTACAATGAACTGAAATTTACTTTTTTTATAGGAGAATACCCATTTTTTGATTACCTTTGCATAAGACTTTGTATGAAGTAATGAAAAGGGGTTATATATCACTGATTTTAATGATGTTGGGATGGGCTGCCGGACTTATGTCTTGTAGCAAACAACATTCTGAGGCTGAGGAGACAGAGGACTTTGCCGCTAAGCAAATGTTGCAAGGAATCTGGCTGAACGATGAGACGGATATGCCTTTTATGAAGGTGGAAGGTGACTCCTTGTTCTATCCCGATGCAGAAAATCTTCCGTCATCTTTTTTCATTAAGCATGACACTTTCTTCGTGATAGGTGTAGATACGATACCCTATCAGATTGAGCTGCAGACTCAGGAGCGTTTTCGTTTTTTGGAGTTTGGCAATAACCTCATCAGTCTTTATCATTCAGACGATGAAGAAGATGCCAATTTCTTTCAAGCAGCCAAAGAACCTCTGCCTATCATTACAGAGCGTATAGAGAAAGACAGTATAGTGATGTATGATGGGAAACGCTATAGAGGTTATGTGTTTGTAAATCCTAGTAAAATGAGGGTAATACGTACATCTATTGGCCCGTCTGGTATGTTGGTGGACAATGTCTACTACGACAACGTGATTCATATCTGCGTCTATACAGGAGCAACCTTGCTTTATGGCAAGGATGTCACCAAAAAAGACTTTGCAGATGTAATTCCTGCAAACTTTTTGGAAACCAGCATTCTGGCTGATATGGATTTTATGGGAGTGGATGATGCTGGATATCATTATCAAGCTCTGGTAGGCGACCCAGAAAGCAGTGTTTCAGCAGCCTATCTGCTTAACCTCACCATCAGTGAGGATAAGCAGCTCCAAATCTCTGTGGCAGATTAGTTCTTGTCAGCAGTTTTCTCACTGCTGCTATTCATCGGCTTTTTTCTGCGAGGTTGCCTTCTAGGCTTCTTGTCTTGATTTTGTGATTTCTGAGGATTTTCATTGGAAGCTTTTACAGCAGACTGTTTGGTGTCTTTAGACCTATGAACATTCTGCCTACGATTCCCTTTGCTTTTCTTACTTTTATTGTTGTGATTTCTTTTTTCCTGCATAATTTCAGGTTCAGGATTTCCGCCAAGCTCTTCTGGGATGTCGAGGCGTTCTACTTTCTTACCTAAGAAATCTTCTATCTGTTTGAAATAGCGAAAATCGTCAGGGCTAACAAAGGTCAGAGCTGCACCATCGTTGCCAGCTCTTGCCGTACGACCAATACGATGTACATAATCCTCATAATCATGAGGCACGTCATAGTTGATAACCATCTGAATATCATCTATGTCGATACCACGAGAAAGAATGTCTGTAGCTACCAGGATGTTGATGTGGCCATTCTTGAATCCAAGCATTACCTCATCACGCTTAGCTTGATCTAAATCGGAGTGCATCTCGCTCACGTTCATGCCGATTTGTTTCAAAGAACGCGTCACATCTTTCACTTTAATCTTCTTACTGGCAAAGATGATCACGCGTTTTGCTTCTTCGTGGCGGAAAATCCAGCGTATCAGTCCTAATTTCTGTTTCTCGTAGCAAATGTAGGCGCTCTGTTTGATCTTATCAGCAGGGCGGGACACAGCAATCTTCACCTCCACAGGATCGTGAAGAATAGTCTTTGCCAATTGCTGAATTTTCTGAGGCATGGTAGCTGAAAACATAATAGTGTGTCGATTCTCTGGAAGCAGTTTGACTATCTGCATGATGTCGTCATAAAAGCCCATGTCGAGCATACGATCTGCCTCGTCGAGTATGAAGAAAGACACACGTGACAAGTCCACATACCCCATCTGGATATGAGCAATAAGACGCCCAGGGGTAGCTATAACCACGTCGGCCCCCTTAGTAAGTCCGCGCTTCTGCTGTGCGAAGACGATGCCATCGTTGCCTCCATATACAGCCACGCTGCTTACATTCATAAAGTAGGAGAAGCCCTCCATGGCCTGATCTATCTGCTGTGCTAACTCTCTGGTTGGAGCCATAATCACGCAGTTTACGGCGTCTTCAGGGTAGTGGCCCTCAGAGAGTTTGTTTAATATGGGGAGTAAGTACGCGGCAGTCTTGCCAGTACCAGTTTGTGCTACACCTATAAGGTCACGCCCTTCAAGTAGGGGTGGAATAGCTTTTTCTTGTATCGGAGTGCATTCTTCAAAACGCATGGCATCCAGTGCGTCAAGAACGCTATCATTGAGGTCTAAATCTGTAAAAAGCATGCTTTAAAAAATTTGGATGCGAAGTTACGAAAAAAACTTGACATTTCATGCTACGTAACATGAATAGTGTTAAAATAGACATGGAAATTTGGATATTAAAAAAGATTTACAGAACTTTGCAGTCCGATTTCTGAAAAAATGGCTGTGAGAATGCGTGAATTCTTCTGTGACAGAAGAGGGCCATATACAGTTAATAGCCAGAGGGAAATCGCCGCCGAGAGGCTGGCTCTGGTATTAGTGAACTAAACCAAAAAGCATGAAAAATGTTAAGTGGTTGTTTGTTGTATTACTAATTTGTTCCTTGACTTCTTTTGTAGAAAAAGATCAGCATGCTGGAGGGTTGCAGGTAGGCTCCAAAGCTCCCGACATACATCTTCAGCCTATGGATGCTGGGCAATCTATGCAAACTCTTTCAGGAAAGCGTGGACATAAGGTATTGCTCAGTTTTTGGGCCAGCTACGATGCTCAATCGAGATTGAACAATGCTAATCTTAGTTATGCATTAAATCAGGTAGCTCCCGAGAGTGTGGAATTGGTTTCCCTTTCACTGGATACATATCAATCTATCTGTGAGGAAACAGTTCGAATGGATCAAATAGAGTACCGCCACAGCTATATGGAACTTGGCGGTGGAGAGTCTAGAGTGTATAAGAATTATAAGTTAGAAGATGGATTCTCCAACTATTTACTTGATGAGAATGGCGTAATTATTGCCAAGAACATCAGTGCACAGGATATTCCTGCATATTTGAATTAAGCCATGGTGCGCTTGGTTGCACTTATGTAGGAACGTAAGTTTGAAATCAATAAGGACAATACAACAAAAGAAAGCCCCGACTCTTCAGTGAGACGGGGCTTTTTCTTTTATATTCTATGGCATCTTACGCCATAAGCTAATCAGTTTATACCATGGGCATTAGCTGTCTTGTCTATGCGCTTAATCAGCCCTTGGAGCACTGCACCTGGTCCACATTCTGTAAATTCGGTGGCACCGTCTGCCAGCATGCGCTGCGCAATCTGTGTCCAACGTACTGGAGCTGTCAGCTGAGCCACTAAGTTGGCCTTGATCTCTGCAGGGTCAGTATGTGGCAGGGCATCAACGTTTTGATAAACAGGGCACTTAGGAGTATGGAAATTGGTTGCATTGATGGCTTGTTCCAATTCTTCTTTGGCTGGCTGCATCAATGGAGAATGGAATGCACCACCAACTTTCAATGGTAATGCTCTCTTAGCACCAGCAGCCTTCAATGCTTCACATGCCTTATCAATACCTTCGATAGAGCCAGAGATTACCAATTGTCCAGGGCAGTTGTAATTAGCTGGCACTACAACATCACCAGTCGCATTGATTTCTGTACATATTTCCTCCACCTTCTCATCAGGAAGGCCAATGATGGCAGCCATGGTAGATGGTTGTGCCTCACAGGCTTTTTGCATTGCCATAGCACGAGCATAAACCAACTTCAGACCATCTTCGAAGTCGAGTGCTCCTGCGGCCACCAATGCAGAAAACTCTCCTAAAGAATGTCCAGCTGTCATTTCTGGCTGAAAATCATCGCCCAGACAGAGTGCGGAAATTACAGAATGCAGGAATACTGCGGGTTGTGTGACCTTCGTCTGACGCAGGTCTTCATCTGTGCCTTCAAACATCACGTCTGTGATGCGATAGCCCAGTATCTCATTTGCTTTCTCAAAAAGTTCTTTGGCCAAAGGATAGTTTTCGTAGAGGTCTTTACCCATACCTACAAATTGGGCGCCTTGCCCAGGGAATACATAAGCTTTCATAATACCTATTCTTTATAAAATTTAAATTGGCTGCGAAGTTACAAAAAAAACAAGAGAATAGCCAAAATATTTTGACTTTTCCGGAATTTCTTTCATTCTATCAACAGGTCGGCCTTGAGTCTTTGCTCGGTGGGCACGCAGAAGAGAGAGGCTGTGAGGCCAATAGCAGCGCAGAGCAAACCTGTAGTACTCATGCACATGTAGTATGTAGTCAAACCTGCCAATACGGGGATGAAAAGCAATAGCAGTCTGATAAGACTCCACCGTTTATAAAGGCGTAAGGCATCCACCAGAGGTACTTGATCTATCTTCTTTTTTAGAACCAATGCAAACAGCTTTAAGGCCAAAGGCACATTGATCACTGTAAGCAGTATGCTGACTGTTTCCATCCAATAGACAATCTTTACATTATCGGCTACCAGACCTGTTTCACCATCATAGATTTCATGAACCACCACTATCACTATAGCTAATCCCCAAAAGGCAGCAAAGGCTTTTATAAGCACACCAAGTGTTTTCTTTATCTCATCCATACTCAATACGGTTTAAATACCACCCGTATAAGGGGTGCGGTTGATAATGCTTCTTCCTAACGTGACCTCATCTGTATATTGCAGCTCGTCGCCTACAGAGACACCACGTGCCAACACAGAAATCTTCACAGGCTCGTCCTTCAGCTTTCGGAAGATGAAGAAGTTGGTGGTATCTCCTTCCATGGTAGTACTCAGTGCCAAGATGACTTCCTTTACACCACCAGCCTTCACACGGTCTATCAGACTTTGTATTTCCAGATCATTAGGACCAATACTTTCCATGGGGGATATAACGCCTCCCAACACATGATAGAGGCCCCTGTATTGTTGGGTAGCTTCGATGGCCATTACATCGCGTATAGATTCAACTACACATACAGACGAGCTGTCTCTCAGAGGATTGGCGCAGATGTTACAGGTTTCTGTATCGGAAATATTATGACATACGTGGCAATACTTTACTTCATGCTTCAGTGTCATGATACTATTCCCAAATGCATCCACTGTAGCATCGTCTTGACGCAGTAGGTGTAGCACCAGACGCATGGCTGTCTTTCTGCCTATGCCAGGTAATTTGGAAAACTCGTTGACAGCCTTTTCCAACAACTGTGAAGGGTATTGTTCGCTCATCTTTTATATATTTGTCTGCAAAGATAAATTAAAAAATCCTTTTTGCTCATCTACGACAGAGTTTTTTGAAATCACAATACTTGCAGTGGTCCAGAATATCTGTCTGACGGAAAGAAATCTCAGGATTGAATATCTCTTCAAGGAGAGTCTGCAAATGCTCCCGATATTCCTTCTCAAACTGCAAAGCGAAGTCTGTTACACTTTCCGCCGGTCGGCTACCTATTTTTATTTCAGGACGATAGGATGCATCGTAGGAATTTGGGATGTAATATAGTGCAGGAAGGATAGGCATGGACTTGCCTTCTTCACGCAATTTACGACTTACGATACATGCATAAAGGAATGCCTGGAATATGTGATATTTTCTATCTTTCGCTGGAGTAAAGAGAGCCTCTATACTTGGTGAGCCGCCTTTATCGGAACCTGTCTTGTAGTCTAAGACACGCAGAGAACCATCTTTGCTGTCCATACGGTCAATGTCACCACCGATGCGGACGTTCAAAACTCCATCGGATAGTTTCACTGGGAAGAGCTCTGTTTGGCGTATTTCCATACCTTCAAGGGTGAAAGGTGCATATTGAAGATCATTTCGAAGGAGCTGTGTAATATATTTCACAATAACGTCGAAATTGACTTGCTGAGTGCCATCGTAGCGGCTCTTTTCTTCCATCGGAACCTTAAAGAATTTCTCTTTGAATGCACGATCTACATATTCGCGGATCTTTACTTTATCGGCGATTAAGTTCCTCAAATCTTCGGCCAGCACTTGTTTTCCTCTACGCGTTACGTCTTCGTAAATCAGCTGTGCTGTACGATGGAAGATGGTACCAAATAGGGCGTTGTCTATCTCCGAGCTAACTTCATCTGGGACTCTAAGTCCTGCTACATAGCGATAATAGAATTTCAGCGTGCAGTCAATATAGCTATTGAGGGCAGAAGGCGACAGTACTGAGCGCTCATTTTCAGGCTTATGAGCATCCTTATCGGCATCATAGCGATGACAGAGACGATACATGATAGCGGCATCTTTTTGAATCTCGATGACGCGATGGTCAGCCGGTTGCTGTGTGGTCTCTAAGTATGACTGTTTAATGGAATGAGGCCATTCCACCAAGAATTGCAGCATGAAGCGTGACATTTCTCCGCGGTTCATTCCCTCTGTAGAGGTATTGTAAAGCAAAGTGACATGTTTTGCACGCTGAATAAGGCGATAAAAATAATAGGCATAGACAGAAATCTTATGTTCTATGGTTGTCATGCCGAAAGCTTTGCGAAGAATGTATGGCACAAAAGATGCATCACTCTCTCCATGGGGTAAATTCCCCTCATTGACGGAGAGCAGAAGTAAATTGTCGAAGTCGAGGTTTCGTGTCTCCAATAAACCCATAATCTGCATGCCGATAGCGGGCTCTCCGTGGAAAGGAATGCTGGCTCCTGCCAATAGCCTACTTAAGAGTCTTCGAAGGGTATTGGGTTGTATGACTAATGTACCATCGTCTATCAAGCTAAGTAAACGATTGATAAGGGTGTAGCTATTGAAAAGCGATTCGCGATAAAGCTGACTGAACACTTCATCTGAAGCCTCATCGTTGCGATAAAGTTGTGTGACGGCTTGCAGTAAGTCGGTAAGGTACACACAAAGTGATCGAATGCTTTCCTGCGGAGTAAATACTTTGGTAAGGAAAGCATCCGCTTGCAACTCTGTAAGGGTGGGGAAGAAGCGATTGTTCTTCTCCAGTTTTTCCAATACTTCATGAGCACATGGGCTTAGTTGCTGCACATAGGGGTGCTGAAGCACTGGGACGACTGTCTCATATGTAAATCTATTGTCTGCTTTTTGATAGCCACGAATCTGTAAATCAACCAAAGCGTTGATAAATCCACAAACTGGAGTCTGCATCAATGGGAAACCCATCGTGATGTTTATGCTTTTCACACAGCTGGGGATGCTGTGCAGTACAGGAAGTAGTAAGCCTTCGTTGCAAAGCACCACAGCATTCTTTTTCTCCTTGCTGGTATCCCATGTTTTAGCATTTATCCACTGATACAGATAGCGCGCTTGAGCATTCTCTGTCGGAGCTGCTATATAGCGCACATCCTTCTCTTTACCAAGCACATCAAAGATGCCTTGATCGGCAAGCTCATTAGGAAATTGGCGCAAATTACGCTTAATGAAGTCGCCTGCCTCATGTTTCTGCCCGTTTGTATAAAAGAGGTCGTAGTCCCAATAGAACATCGCTTTACCTGCTTTGTGAAGCTTATCAAAAAGTTGGCGTTCTACAGCATTCAGCACATTGAATCCCACCAGCACATAGTGCTTATAGGGCAGGGTGGTGGCATCAAGTCTGTCGATAGCTTCGCGATACATCATACCCTCATAAGCAATGCCCTGCTGATGCAGTCTTTTGCGGAAAGTCTGGTAGAGAGTGCCAAGATGGTTCCAAATGCTCACGAATTTCTCTTTTAACTGCGTGGTGTTCTCTGGAGAGAAATCTATGAAGAACTCTCGGATGGCATTTGCTTGCTCCTCCGTGAGAAAGTCTGCACCTTGACTCAATTCTTGCAGCCCTTGCAGATTGCGGAACAATGTCGCGGCATCTACAAGGTTTTTGTCCACATCATCAAAGTCGCTGATAAGCAATTCTCCCCAGAAGTAGAAGTCGTCCAGGGATTCTTTGCTGCCAGTGACTTCCTGATACACCTTATATAATTCACACACCAGACGGATGCTGTCAGCCTTTTGGAGTGTCGTGAGTTCCTTGAAAAGCTCACTGATACTGAGGAAAGTGGGAGCCCAAATGGGAACCCCTGCGCATTGTGCCAGATATTCGTTGAAGAAAAGGCTGGCACGCTTGTTGGGGAATACCACCGCAGTTTCAGAGAGTTGGTCTCCTATCTTGTTGTACAGATCTTCTGCCACTATTTGTAAGAATGTCTTCATACGCGTTCAATCTTTTCAATATCAACATACCATAAATAACCAGTAATTACACTTTGCTCATGACCTGGCATAGACTTCAGGAGATTCATGTATTCTTCTACTTGTCGATGATACTTCTGACGAGGTTCACCAAACTTAAAGTCCACTACTACCCATTCATTTCCTCGACGCATCACACGGTCTGGCCTTCGTTTCTGAAGCTCATCGTGATACATCCAGATGATGTCACACTCATTGTATAGTTGCCATGCACCGCTATACCAATCCTGCACTTCTGGCATCTGTAGCGCCTTGTTAACTAGTGTGAGAATATCTTCACGTTCAGATTGAGATACCACTCCCTCAAACACCAGTCTGTCAACGGCTTCTGCTGCATCATCCTTAGAACCAATGGCAGAGAAAACCTCATGCAACAGTTTGCCACGGTTGATGAAACGCTGTGGTGATTCTGCTTCATCTACACCTGCAATGAAATCTGCAGATCGATTGGACTGACGGAACTCTATCTTCGGTTTACGACTGACCATCCTTACAGGACAAGGTGATAAAAGAGGTAACGATTCGTTACCTCCCTTATCTTCATGTAGGCAGAGTTCTCCGTAGCTGAAGGTGCTGTTTTCTTCATCCCATTCACCCAATTTCTCAGACACCTTTGGCAGTGTCCAAGCCAGCAAACCATTGATTTTGGCAGAAGCCTTTCCACCTTCATCTTGACTCCAGATGATGAGATTCTTTTCAGCACGAGTCACTGCTACATAAAGCAAATTGAGGTTATCTACCCAGAGTTGCAGACGTTCCTTCTCATAAGCACTTTGGTATAACGACTCACGCATTGTCTTGCCATAGCTCATGGGCACTATCTGCAAATCGCTGTATGGCTCAGTCTTGACACTCTGTTCCCAAAGCAGGAGTTCATGAATGCCGTCATGCTCCAAAGTCCAGTCACAGAACGGCAGCAAGACTGTATGGAATTGCAGACCTTTCGACTTGTGTATAGTCAGCACCCTAATGGCATCAGCTTCCACATTAGGGATAGATTTCTCTTGCAATTCTTCATCCCAATAGGTGATAAAAGCTCCAATGTCCGAAGGATGGTCTGCCAGGTACTGAGCCACCGCATCCATAAAGAACAGAAGGTAGGCATCTTGTCCTTCCACCTGATCTAAATGGAGCAATGTGTATAGTTCTTCTATCAGTTCGTAGAGCGGCATCTGTCTCAGTTCCTCCATACGACTAGTGAACTCTTCTGGCAAAGCAACCGTTTGTGAATCCTTGAAAAAGATGTCATTCCACGGAGCATGATTGTCTTTCTTATGAAGGAGCTCCATGCCTATACGTACAGCCGCTTGCACCACCATGTTCTGTGGTTGAATGAGTAATCGCAGAGCATCCATCAGCAGACAGACAGCTTCAGAAGCCTTGAGCAAGAAGGCTTCATCAGACACCAAGCGAATGTTTAATACATTCTCAAAATAGGTAGCTATTTCTGGAAGAATACGTTTGCTGCGCAGCAAGATGGCCATATCACTATACGCAACGCCTTGATCATGAAGCTCTTTCACTTCATCGCCAAGCTGTGAGATACTTTCCTGCACATAGTCGACTGCCTTTTTCACCATGTGTATCTTCACAAAACCTTTAGCAGTGCCTTCCTTCTCTTCTGGTATCAACTGCTTCACATCTTCATAAGCATTTTGCAGCTTTTGGTATTCTTCTTCAGGCTCTTGCGGTTTCAGTTCGCGGAAGTAGGAGAGTCCGTAGCGGAAAAGGGCATTGTTGAATTGGATGATGTTTTCCTCACTTCGCCGATTGTGTTTCAAGGGTTTATTCACCACATGCTGTCTGAAGACATCTTGAGGACTCCCCAGGCTGTTAAGAATGTTCCAGTCGCCATTTCGCCAGCGATAGATGCTTTGCTTCACATCTCCCACTATAAGACAGTCGTTTCCTGAAGAAAGGATGTTCTCCAAAAGCAACTTGAAGTTGTCCCACTGCATGATGCTTGTGTCTTGAAATTCGTCTATCATCACATGCTTGATGCTGGCTCCTATTTTCTCGAAGATGAAGTTGGCGTCGCCTTTCTGTATCAAACTGTGTAGTAGGGCGTTAGTATTAGAGAGCATAAAGCGATTCGTCTCTCTGTTGTCCTCATCCACCTGTTGGTTGATGCTGTCGAGCAGTTGCAGTTTACTGAGGTGTTTCAACGACAATCTACAGGTGTTTATCGTACGAGCGTTTGGGGCTCTCAGACGCTCAGCCTCCATGAGAATGGGACGCAGCGTAGTCTCTGCAATGCTTATAATCTCGTCTCTGCGCTTCGATGTTTTGGGACACCAAGCATCCGCACTTCCCAGATGCTTCTCAACGGTAGCATTGCGCACTTTCTCTTCGTCGAGAAAGTCGCCCTTCTTCAATTTGTTGAAGTAGCTACAGATGCCATTCTTCTTACCCGATAAATCTTCATCACTAAGAGCATTTTTCTCCAGTGCGCTGAAGAAATTGTCCGCAAGCACACTCATTTCTTCCAGAGCGGCTTTCTCCAGTTCTTTGAGCTTCTCTTTGTAGTCTTTTATAAGGTTCGGATCAGCTTGCAGATCATGGCTTTGTTCCTTTCCATATTGCAGATAGTTCTCGTTGAAGAGGTGGGTGGCAAACTGTTGGGTATCCGCAGTGACATCCCAGCGCTTGCCTTCATTGATGCGCTCTTCGATAAAACTTTCCAGCCATCCCAATGCCTTGTCGCCTTTTTGCAGATTACTAACAAAGTGCTCCACGGCCTTGTCTATCACGGCTTTAGTGTCCAGCTCTATGGTCATGTTGGGCATCAAGTTCAGCTCTCTTGCCAGATTGCGCATCACATCCTGATAGAAAGAGTCTATGGTTTGAACGCGGAAGCGCGAATAGTCATGGATGATGTTCTGGAGGGCTACACCCGCCTGCTTGCGAATGGTGTCTATCGTCACCTTTCCATCCAGACCTTCGTAGATACTTTTCATATAACTATCAGAGGCATGGTCATTGGTGGCCAATCCGTAGAGCTGCTGAATGATGCGTTCCTTCATCTCTGCAGTAGCCTTATTCGTGAAGGTCACAGCCAATATGTTCCTGTATGCCAGCGGATTCTGCACCAAGAACTTGATGTATTCCACTGTCAATGTATAGGTCTTTCCGCTTCCAGCAGATGCTTTGTATATTTTTAGAGCCATAGATGCTTGGTATTAGTACAGCAAAGATACACATTTTTATGCTATTTCATAGGGGTAGATATAGAGAAAAGAACATATCTGATAGCAGAATCTAAAGATTAGAACAAGATTGAATGAGAAAGGGATAATAGGAATACAAAAAAAATCACCATCTTTGCAGCTAATTTAAAAGGAATGATAACATTTAATGACGATAATCAAAATGGATAAAAAGATTTGGATGATGGGATTGTGGGCCTTATGCCTGTCAGTCAGCTCTTGTAGTGGCGATAAAGAGACAGCCGAAAAAGCTCCCATCAACGTAAAAACTGAACTGATGGCTCCTGGTAATGGGAGCGCTCGGCAGCCCTATGTAGGTATAGTTGAAGAACGTGAAGCTACAGCTGTGAGTTTCACAAGCATGGGATTGGTAAAGCGCGTGTTGGTGAGTGAAGGACAGGCCGTTAGCAGAGGCCAACTGATAGCAGAGATGGACGACACCCAAGCGCGCAACCTTCTGGCAGTAGCTGAGTCGCAGATGAACCAAGCCAATGATGCTTTGCAGCGTTATAAAATGCTCCATGACAGCGGTTCACTGCCAGAAATCCAATGGGTAGAGATAGAAAGCAAGGTGCAGCAAGCCCAATCACAGTTAGAAGTGGCTCGTAAGAATATGAACGACTGCCAACTGAAAGCCCCTGTCAGTGGTATCATTGGCCGTAAGATGGTGGGTGCCGGAGAGACTGCTATGCCTTCTCAAGCCGTAGTCACCATCCTCGACATCAGTGAGGTGAAGGTGAAAGTAAGTGTCCCAGAATCTGAAGTGAATGGCATCAGTTCCAACACGCCAACCACCATAACTGTCGGTGCTGCTGGTAAGCAAGTGAATGGTGGGCGCATAGAGAAAGGGGTGCAGGCAGATGCCTTGACACATACCTATGATGTCCGCATCCACGTGTCTAATGCCGATCGGAAACTGTTGCCTGGCATGGTGGCCAATGTGCAGTTCGATGGGGCTTCTACTGATGCACAGGCTCAGCTTACAGTGCCAGTGACTTCCGTGCAGCGTCGTGCCGATGGAACCTTGTTCGTTTGGACCATTGGTGCCGATTCTAAGGCACATCGCACCACCGTCGGTATCGGACAGACACAAGGCAATCGTGTCGTGTTGACTTCAGGTATCAGTCAAGGCGATAGGGTAGTGACAGAAGGCTATCAGAAACTCGGTGAAGGAACTAACGTAGCATATTGACTATGGAGAAGGATAGAATGAATTGGCTCAAGTGGCCGCTTGAGCATTATAAGATATCATTGCTCATTGTTCTTCTGCTGTTTGTGATGGGCTTTTATGGCATGTATGTCATGCCAAAAGATGAGTTTCCACAGTTCACCATCCGTCAAGGGGTGGTGGTGGCCGTCTATCCAGGAGCCACCTCTGAAGAAATAGAAGAGCAAGTTACTAAACCTCTGGAACGCTACCTTTTCACTTACGAAGAGGTGAACCGCGAGAAAACCACCTCTACCTCACAAAATGGTCAGAGCATCGTGATGGTGCGACTGAACGACGAGGTGAACAATAAGGATGAGGTGTGGAGCAAAATTAAGCATGGACTGAATCTTTTTAAGTCGAGCCTTCCGAGTGGAGTATTGGCTTTGGTGGCCAATGATGATTTCGGAAACACTTCGGCCTTGCTTATAGCCTTGGCAAGTGATCAGCGCAGTTATCACGAACTGCACGACTATACCGATCGTCTGAGTGATCGTCTTCGCCGCATTGAATCAGTGGCCAATGTTCGCGTCTATGGCGAGCAGCAAGAGCAGATCAGTCTCTACATAGATCGTCAGCGACTGCAAGCCTATGGCATCGGCCAGCAAATGCTCCTAACGCAGCTGCAAGCTCAAGGACTCACCACCATGAGCGGCAGTATCGCCGATAGCGACCAGGTGACTCCCATCCATGTGGAGCCTATGGAGAACAGCGTGGAAGAAGTGGCCAACCTTATCATCTACAATGATGCCGTGTCTGGAAAGACGGTGCGCGTGCGCGATATTGCAAGGGTAGTGCGCGAATATGATCTTTCTGAGAGCTATATCGAGCAGGATGGACATCCTTGCGTTCTCCTCTCTTTGGAAATGGTGCCAGGAAACAACATCGTGCAGTATGGAGAGGATGTGGATAAGGTGCTTAACGACTACCGTCTTTCAGAACTTCCAGAGGATGTGACACTGACGCGCATAGCCGATCAACCGAAAGTAGTGGGTGAAAGTGTGTTCTCCTTCCTGCGCGATCTGATTATCTCCATGGTGATCATCATTGTGGTGATGATGCTGCTCTTCCCTTTGCGTTCGGCCATCGTAGCAGCTATCACCATTCCGCTCAGCACCTTTATCTCTGTGGGCATCATGTATATGATGGGCATAGAGTTGAATATCGTCACCTTGGCGGCTTTGATTGTGGTGCTTGGTATGGTGGTGGACAATGCTATCGTGGTGATCGACGGCTATTTGGAATATCTGAATAAAGGAGTGGACCCCAGAAAGGCGGCCATCGACTCTGCCAAACAGTATTTCATGCCGATGATGCTTGCCACGCTTTGCATCTGTGTGATTTTCTACCCTCTGCTTTATACGTTCAAAGGCGCATTCAAGGATGCCATGGAAGATTTCCCTATGACCATCACCATCAATCTCATGGTGTCTCTCTTCTTGGCAGTCATGGTAATTCCTTATTTGGAAGTTCTGCTTATTAAACCTCAGAAACAGGATGAGAAGCAGGAGAAGAAGCGCTCGCTGACAGACATCGTGCAGGAAACCTATGACAAGGTGCTGGATGTGACCATCCGCCATCCGTGGGCCACTATGTGCTGCGGACTGGGAGCCATTCTGCTGTCATGCCTCATTGTACCTACTTTGAAGATCCGCTTGTTCCCTTACGCCGATCGTGATCAGTTTGCTGTGGAAATCTTCTTACCTGATGGTAAAGGACTGGAAGATACCCGTGTCTTAGCCGATTCTTTACGCCAAGTGTTGCAGCAAGACGAACGTGTGAAGTGCATCACGGGCTTCATCGGATGTTCGTCTCCGCGCTTCCATACTGTGTATGCGCCTCAAATGGCTGGCCGGAATTTCGCTCAGTTCATCGTAAATACTACTTCGCAAGACGCCACACTGGAGATGTTGGCAGAATACCAACCCCTTTGGAGTGAGACATTCCCAGAGGCGTATGTAAAGTTCAAACGGCTCGACTATCTGGAGGTGCCAGAATTGGAGTATCGTTTCTATGGCGAAAATATTGACTCTCTGCATGCAGTTGGAGAGCTGCTGATGGCACGCATGCGCGAAATGCCAGAAGTGGAGTGGGTGCATACGGATTTCTTCGAGCCTTATCCTATCATCAATGTCACTCTGGATCCCGTGGCTTCTGCACAGTTGGGCATCAATCGGGCCACCACCTCTCTGGCGCTTGCTTCTTCTACGGCCGACTTGCAAGTGGGACAACTCTGGGAGGGTGACTATCAGCTTCCTATCGTGGTGAAAGATGATGCAGATCTGAGTTATTCTGATATTGAGAATCTGGGCATTTCCTCAGCTATGACCATGGCTTCGGCAGCCCTTCGTTCTACCAGCAGTGCCGTTCCCCTTCGCCAAGTAGCTAAGGTGGCTCCAAAGTGGACCGAATCACGCATCATGCACCGCCATGGAGAGCGTTGCCTCACAGTGACAGCGCAGTTCGCTCAAGGGGTTTATGCAGCACCAGTAGAATCACGCATTGCAGAGATCATGCAGCAGGAAATCCGCCTTCCGCAAGGCGTACGTTCAGAGGTAGGAGGTGAGATAGAATATGATGCAGAAGCATTGCCGATGATCTTCGGAGGTGTTTCCATCTCCATGGTTATCATCTTCTTCTTCCTGCTGTTCAATTTCAAGAAATACGGCATTTCGATGGTCTGCATCGCGGCTTTGGGACTGATGATACCTGGCACTCTGATAGGCTTAGGACTGATGAATCGCACACTCGGTTTGACATCCATCATGGGTGTCATCACACTGATGGGTATGATTATGCGTAATGAGATCCTGATCTTCGAACATGCCAACGATCTGGTAAAGAAGTTCAAGGAAGCGCATCCGAAGCCTGCTGTGGTGACTGAGGAGATGAAAGCTGCCTATCGGAAGGAATACAATGAGGCCGTAAAGCAGGCGGCTCACGATGCAGGCAGCAGGCGCATGGTGCCTATCTTCCTCACCACTGCTACTACAGCTGTCGGCGTGGTGCCTATGATTATCGCACAGTCGTCTTTCTGGATGCCTGTTGGCGTGACTATTTTTGCGGGTGGCATTGGATCGCTCATCATGGTAGTGACCATGCTGCCAGTCATTTATTGGAAGGTGAATCTTAAATAAACGGTGTATGAAACGTAGCATATATATTATGGTGTGCCTGCTGGGAATGACCACCAGCATCAGTGCACAGAGCAGTTATACTTTGCAGCAAATCAAAAGTGCAGCACTGGAGCATAACATTAGCATTCGCAGTGCCCGACTCGATTTGGAGAGTGCTTCGCAGCAGCGCAAGGAGGCGTTTACGAAGTATTTCCCCACCATCAGTGGCACAGGAGCATGGTTCAATGCCAACCGTGGCATGGCGAAGATGGACTTCGACCTCTCAAAGTCTTTGTCGCCCACCACAGCAGCAGCGTTGGCACAGTCATTGCCTCCAGAGGTTATGGCAGATCTAGCCAGTCCGATGAGCATGACGATGATGAAAAACGGCACCATCGCTGGTGTGACAGCCATGCAACCAGTGTTTGCAGGAGGCCAGATAGTCAATGGTAATAAATTGGCAAAGGTAGGAGAGGAGGTGAGCAAACTGCAACTCCGCCTTTCGGAAGACGAAGTGGAGAAAGGGGCCGAACAGTATTTCTGGCAGATCGTTTCTCTGGAGGAGAAGCTGAAGACGGTGAATGCCGTACAGGAGATGCTGAACGACATCTATAAAGACGTAAATGCGGCTGTCAATG
>CADALZ010000010.1 GCA_902788865.1 uncultured Bacteroidales bacterium
CAAAAGAACCTTCTTGATAAATATGGCCAGAGGTATGGCCACCTCATGCTCAAGTTCGACAAAGCGGTTATAGGAGACTACCTTTGGGAACAAATGCCTCAGGTGCTTACATACATGCTGCAAGTAAAAATGCTTCAGGCAGCGATAGCCCGAACCATGGAACAGAATCATGATAACCATTACCTCAGCCTTCGACAACGTCGAATCCCGGTGATATTTGCGCTTATTCTGGGCCTGTATCGTGTATTTTTTCATCTGCGCATCAAAAACTTTGCAGAAATCATCTGCCATACAATAAATTTCAGTAATTTTGTCCTCGGTGATCATAGCGATTTTTGTCTGTTTCTTTGTATTTCAACACTATAAAGTTACAACAAATTTCGCTAATCACTAAATTTATAAGCACTTATAATTCATCGAACTCACGTTAATTAATTATTTATTCAATAGTTTCTCGATTTCTTCTATCAATTCACGGGCAGGTTCGATTCTTCCAAGAAGTTCTTCCTCTTCAACTTCATAAACACAATTATAATCACTCTCTTCTCGCATGGTTTGAAGTTGGTTATAGAGCCTGCCATATTCGGCAGAGAGTATCCCCGTCTTAATGTAATATAACCCAAACATTGCATGAGAGCCATTGTGTGTGCTGACTTCATGGTGGTCTTTTATCAAGAGTGCATTAATAGCATGAAAAACAGCATAGTAGAGTCGATTGGCTGCCCCACTCCAAAATCCAGCTTGTTGAAGAACCTTAATTTCTTCAAATGTTCTTTTAGCTTTCTCAATTTCGAGTTTAACTAACGTTTTGCGTTCTTCTTCATTTAGGCTCATAAGAGAATGATTTTATCGCGTTCCACATTTTTATAAAAAGGGAGAAATGACCAAGAATCCCATTGTCGCTTTGTATAAATGTGTGGGCTGATTTCTTCGCCAATATCCCATCCCAGTTCTCTGAAAGGATAAGTGACATCATAATCCTCAGCGGTAATGCGTGGCTTATCAAGTAAAATAAGTAAATCCCAGTCGCTGTTTCTGTGAGCATCACCTCGTGCACGAGAACCATAAAGCAGCAAACTACTCCCTTCTGGTAAAGTAGATTTTGCCAATTTTTTTATGTCCTTTATAACCTGAGATTCTTCCATTTGCATAATTCCTTTTTGCAAATATACAAAAAATCTTGTGAATCATCCAAGTCATCGATTTTTTTTAACAGAAAGCCTTTTAAGCTAATGGTTCCAAAATCTTCTTAATTGCATACCCTTTTTTACATAACTTAAGTTTCGCAAGTGATGCCGTAGGCATTTTATAGGGTAGCCAGCCATGTAATGGCTGGATAAATAGCGGCCATTGAATGCGTGCCTTTAGGTACGCCACCCACAACTTGTTGCGTACCTACGGCACGCTGTCTCTCTATAGCACCCATATTACCATCCACTGACATGGCTAGCTACCCAATGAAGTCTCTCTGGGACTTTGTCTTACAGGTTGTTAACATGCTTGCGAAACTTGAGTTGCATAATTATTCCATTTCAACGAGAAGTGAGGAATATTCTGTATATATATGCAAGAAAAGATGCTAATGTTTAAGAAGCAAATTTTATTTCTCAGGTGAGGAAGAAATTTTTCCCTCGTGAGGAAGTAGAAATATTGTAGTGAGGTGGTGCTTTAATCTAATAGCAGGAAAAACTGTATAAATATGCAACACCAGAACTACAAAACCGGTCAGATAGGTCAGTTGGTCAGTTATTTTTTACATGGTTGCATTTTAAATATTTTCTTTCAATTATCCTATAGTCTTTCCATCCAATGTGAAAAGCACACATCATCTATGGAATATATTTTGATTTCACAAAATGTGTAACACAAAATGTGAAATCTAATCAGATTGCATTAGATAGCCAGAATTCTCTGATTGTGGTCTCTTGGTCTCACACATTATTAGCTATTGCATAATTAACAGCAGTTGTCTACTTCTTTTGAGACGTATAGCTGGTGTTGCTTTGCATAAGTAGTTACAATATGTTTTTTTGTTTATTCTTAACAATAAAGAGGGGATGTGCAATTGCACATCCCCTCTTGAGCTTATACCAATAATAATATTAGTAACCAGGATTCTGAGCAAGAGCAGGATTCAAGTCAATCTCTCTTTGTGGGATTGGCATGATAGCACGTTGGTTGTCTGCACCAATCTGCTGTCCAAGCTGATTAGTTAAACTCTTGCCATTGCGCCAATAAGCGAAAGCAATCTGGTTCTCTGCAAACATCTCTTTGGTGTACTCAAAGATTATGTCATCAATAGTTACTGATTCCACGTTAACATAACCATCCACGCGATTACTTTCTATCGCATTGATGTAAGCAGCTGCGGCAGCACCGCCATTCAAGTAATATGAAGCCTCTGCTGCAATCAGATAAACCTCTGACAGACGGATGATTTTAGGATTGTTCACGTAGATAGAACCACCACGACCTGGATACTTTGCAGGATAGTAGCCTGGAGCATCCTTATGGCTTGTCTGATCTTTAATCAGTTTAGAGCGCACATCTTCTGGATGGCTTGACAGATACTTAAACAGTTCTCCCTCTGTATTGAAAGCGCATTCTGCATAGCCGCTTGCATCAGTATAGTAGCCAGGAGAATAACGCTGTGCATTATAGTTATCAGTGGTCAGGAACTCGAAGATAGACTCTGAAGAGCCTTCTTGAACCCATACATTTGCATAATTAGAAGGAGTGTAAAGTTCATATGCATTACTGTTAATAACAGCAGTTGCATCTGCCAATGCGTTGGTGTAGTCGCCCATGTACAGGTAAGCACGTGCACGCAAAGCTAAAGCAGCCCATTTGTTCATATAACCAACACCATTGTCTTCTTCCAGCATACCAATAGCTTGGGTGAAGTCTGAGATGATCAGTTTATATGTGTCCGCCAAAGTTGCACGGGTTGGCTTGTATTCAGGATCAAAAACTTGATCTGCTAAAGGTATTCCAGAGTCTGGAGCAGATGTGTTGCTAACGGTTGATGGAATATGGGCAAACATACGAGCCAAATCGAAATGCAGCAAACCACGCCAAGCATAGAGTTGACCCTGCAAATTTGTAATTCCTACTCCACTAAGTTCTGCTGATGTTTCCAAAGCTTTATTAATATTAGCTATACCACCATAATGAACCCGATATGGATTAGTGGCCAACTCATCGTATTTAGTCAAGTTATAACTAGAGATTGGAACACTCTGGTTGTTACTCTGAATCACAGCAAACTCATTGGTCAGCAAGTCGGCATACAGTGTAAACTCTGCTCCGTAGGTCCCTCTTTCACCAGACACGAAGTAACCAATGCCATTCACAGCATTCTGTAAATCGTCAATGGTAGTGATGGCACCGTCCACAGGAAGAGCGGTGGAAGGCTCCTTGTCAAGGAAATCACTGCAAGAAGTCAGCGCCAAACTGGTGACAATTCCTAAAGTTAAATATATTTTTTTCATATTGTTTTCCTCTATTTAAAATTATAATTCGAAGTTCAAACCAAAAATAAATGAACGAGTTGGAGGAGTATCGGTCTGACGATATCCGTTCACATCTACATCAGGATCAACGTTCTTGGTTGCAGAATAAATCATAAATGGATTGGTAGCGCGGAAATAAAGGCGCAGGTTGCTGATGCCCATCTTCTTTGCAGGGAATGTGTAACCGAAGGTAATATCACGCATGCGGATATTATCGGTAGAGCGGATGGTGCGAGAAGAGAAACGATCAGAACGATATGGGTTTCCATAGATTGGACGTGGGTATTCTGCATTCTTGTTGGTCTCTGTCCAGTAATTACCAGCCACTTCCTTCACAACGTTGAATGAACCTACGCGAACACCATCAGAGAACTGCAAGAAATATCCAGGATAGTCGAACATGCTTGCACCTCCTTGGAATGAGATCATGAATGAAAGATCAAAGTTGTTCCAAGTGAAGCGGTTGGTGATACCACCGAGGAAGTCTGGAATAGCCTTGCCTACGATAGTGCTTCCGGCCTGTGTGTAATAGTTGGTTACACCCTTAGAATGATCAGCAGGGTCAATCCAGAACTCGCCAAGACCAGTTTCACTATTTACGCCAATGTACTCTGGCAGGTAGAAGGTGTGCATAGACTCACCTTCGCGCAGCAGATACATACTACCATCACCATACTGTACATCCTCGCCATTTGGAAGCTCTTTAATCTTATTGCTTTGGAAGGTGATATTGAAATCGGTAGTCCAAGTAAAGTTCTTGGTTTTGATGTTCTGTGAGTTAATAGCAATTTCCAAACCACTATTTCCCAGTTTACCAAGGTTAGAGGTTTTACTTCCGAAACCTGTTACCCAAGAGATAGGAGTGGCAAACAGCATATCGCTGGTGACTTTATTATAATACTCCACTGTCAGACCAACACGTCCGAACAAGTTCCAATCCAGACCAACGTTGAAGTTAGATGACTTCTCCCAACCGAGGTTCATGTTAGACAGCTGTGACCAGTAGTAAGCAGAATTTGTTCCGTAACCACCAGTGGTAGAATACAAGCCCATGTAAGAATAGTTGCCTGTAGGCAGGTTACCATTGGTACCATAAGAAACACGGAGCTTCAAGTCATTGAACAAATCATTGTCTTCCAAGAAACTTTCACCACTGATACGCCATGCACCTGATACAGACCAGAAGTTTGACCAGCGGTTATCAGCTGATAAGCGTGAAGATCCATCACGACGGAAAGAAGCAGACAAATAATACTTATCATCAAAGTTATAGTTGGCATTGCCCAACCAAGACATGATGGCATTACTGCTTACAGAACTACCAGTGCCATAGGTCTGACCATTAGAAAGCTCTGGTAATTTCCATGTTACAAACTGCTTGGCAGATGCAGTCATATTAGAATAGTTGCGCTCTTCAACCTCGAAACCCGCAAGAACCTGAAGATTGTGGAGACCAAAGTCCTTATTGAAGTTAAGAGTAGTAGATGATGTCAATGTGCGGGTGTTATAGTCCCAACGCTGAGACAGACCTGCCAGAGATTCACCATTCACAGAACCAGGAGCCCAGAATTCATGCACCTTATTATCAAGATAGTCGTATCCAAATACTGAACGTGCAGTAAGGTTGAATGGCAACATTACCTCTACGTTAGCATTCGTCATGCTACGCATGGTATTAGTCTTAACAAACTCAGCATACTCGTTCAGATTGTCGCTCATCATGAGGTTAGGGTTAGCCACCTTGCCAAAAGCGGTATCTGGATTGTAGTCACCGCTTGGCAATCTTACAGGAGAGGTTGGGTCACTTGAGAACATGATAGACAGCGGAGCTGTAGTACCAAAACCTTGTGCCTGATCACCCTGATCACGGAAACCGTTAGTGTTGGAGAATGAAATCATCTGATTTATACCAACTTTCAACCAGTCGGTTACTTGGTGGTCTAAGTTGATACGACCACTATAACGCTCAAACTCACTGCCTTTTACTGTACCATTCACTTTGTTGTAGCCAAAGCTGGTGTAGAACTGAGTACGGTCTGAACCACCGCTAACACCTACCTGATGGTTGGTTGTGAAACCATTGCGATATACCTCCTTACTCCAGTCGGTATCATAGCTTCCATTAGGATTGTGGAACCATCCACCCTCTTCCCATGGGAGATCGACTTCTTCCTGTGCATACTATGCGGCAGTGGCAGCATCAAGTCCAGCACGTACTTCAAAGTAACCCTGCAAAGCATCTTTGTAGTATTGTTTCAGCTCAGCGGCATTCATCATCTTCAGTGCTCCAGGTACGGCTACGTTTGTCCAACCTGCTTCACCATCGTAAGTTACTCTGGTTCTACCAATCGCACCCTTCTTGGTTGTAATGATGATTACACCGTTGGCTGCACGAGAACCATACAGAGAAGATGCTGCAGCATCTTTCAGCACTGTCATACTCTCAATGTCATCAGGATTGAGTGTAGAGAGGATGGACTGTGATCTTAAGGCATTCATGCCTTCATTTGTGATAGGCACACCATCCACAACATACAGAGGCTGAGTAGAGCCATTCACAGAACCAATACCACGAATAGTGATGGCTTGATCTGAACCTGGGTCACCTGTAGAAGCACCTACGCGTACACCAGCAACCTTACCATCCAAAGACTTAATCAATGATTCTTTCTGTATTGCAATGTCATCATTGCGCATCACAGAAGCAGAGCCTGTGAATGATGATTTCTTCGCCGTACCATAAGCCACAACGATTACTTCATCAAGGACCTCTGCATTTGCAGTCAACACTACCTGAATTTCTTCACCACGAGTAATGTTGGCTTGTACGGATTTCATTCCGACATAAGACACTGTAATAGTCGTTGCTGACGTCGGAACATTCTCAATGACGAAAACACCTTCTATGTTGGTCACTGCACCGCGAGAAGTACCGTCTACCAAAACAGAAGCTCCAATCACAGGTTCGCCAGTATCATCTACCACCTTACCTGAGATACGTGAGGTCTGAGCCATCGCCATCATTACGCTTGCGAAGAGGCAAGCGAATAGCATTAAAACTCTTTCTTTCATAATCTCTCTTTTAACGTTAAACATAAATAATTTCCAAATATTATCTCTTTTTAGTAAATATAATACAATCTCTTACCAAGTTTCCGCGGAACTTGGTATCTTGATAATATCCTAGTAATTAATGGTTTAGTAAAATTGACCACGGTCAGGTTAGAACTAGATGGCTCATTGATTATGAGGAGTTCTTCAGACCATTGGCCTGTGCTATTGTTATCGGTTTTCTACTCCGTCTTATTTAAAAGTCTTTGATATTCTGCTTTTTAGATGGTTGCCTCTATATTCATCTTGCATCTCTCTAGGTCACGGATGATGGTCATGTCCATCACATGCGTATAGATCTGGGTGGTTTTCACATTCTTATGGCCTAAAAGTTTCTGCACAGTAGTGATGTTTACACCTTTATATATCAGTAGGGAGGCGTTGGTATGTCTGGCAGTGTGGAAAGAGATGCTCTTGTCTATATGGGCTAAGGCTGCTAAGCGCGTCAGTTCCTTGTTGATGTTGGAATTGTTTTTCAGCGGGAAGAATGCACTCAGGTTTTCTCGATATTTTTCCAGCAGCTTCAGCGGTTTTCCTCCGAAAGTGTGGTTTAGTGGCACTCTCACCCTGATGCCCGTTTTCACAGACTGGTATGACAGCCAAGTATCGCCTTTCAAGACGTAGAAGTTCTTGTCTCTGATACTGACAAAGTCTGAATAGCGCATACCCACATAGCAACAGAAGAGGAAGGCATCAAGCGTTTTCTGCAGCTTCTGGTACTTTCCTTTCAGGGATAGCTGCTCCAGTGCAGCCACTTCATCAGGGGTCAGGAAGCTACACTTGTTGTCCACGGTCTTGATGGCATACTTCCTGAAGGGGTTGCTCTGAACCTCCATCAGCTCCTTGTTGATGGCAATGTTTACATAGCGCTTCAGATGCTTCATGTGCTTGGCCACCGTGTTTATGTGGTAGTGATGGGAAGTGAGGAAAGCCTCGAAAGATAATAGGAACTCGTAGGTGATGTCACTGAACGACAAATGATGCTTAAACTGCCTGAGCATGCATAGTGTGCTTTGATGATTCTTCTTGGTGCTGGGCTTCAGAGAGGCATTCTGCACTTCCTGTCCAAAGAACGCTAAGAAATCACCATCCTGTGCATTGGTGCAGACAGCTTCTTTCAGTGCATCCAGCGATACTGCTCTGCCTTTCTTCCACAGATCTATCTCTGTCCGTTCCAGTTTCATCAGCATCTCATCGAGCAGATGGTTCAGAGCATCGGCATTGGGATGCCTCACCACCAGCTGTCTGTGGTAGTTCCACTGATTGGGTCTCAGGTACACATTTGTAGAGAAGTATTTCTTACTTCCCTTCAGGTAGGCCTCTACCTGCACCAAGGCCTGCCCCCTCATGTTGAGGATCTTCCGCCGGTTGTACACCAGCCGATAAGTTATTTTGTCCATAACTTTTCATTTTAAAGTATTACACCTTATTAATATATATAGTACGTCATGTACACATGTCAATTAGACGGATAATCTTGACAATTTTCTATAATTTTCTATTTTTAAATGACCAAATGAGATAAAAATGCATTTTTTCTGATATTCGCCTTTGGTGTTTTACATTTTTTTAATATCTTTGCGCATTATTTGCATTCCTAAGCGTGGGAAAGTTCTGTTTTGAAAGGAACAAAAAACGCTTGCAAAGGCGGATCTCTAGGCAAAGTTACTTAGTTCCGCGGATACTTGGTAAGGAATTGTATTGTATTTACTAAAAAGAGAAAATATTTGGAAATTATTTATGTTTAACGTTAAAAGAGAGATTATGAAAGAAAGAGTTTTAATGCTATTCGCTTGCCTCTTCGCAAGCGTGATGATGGCGATGGCTCAGACCTCCAGAGTAACGGGTACCGTGGTAGATGAAAGCGGTGAACCTGTGATCGGAGCTTCCGTATTGGTGGATGGCACCCAGCGCGGCGCTGTGACAAACATCGACGGTGTCTTCGTCATTGACAATGTACCTGCAAATGCAGAAACGATTACAGTTTCTTATGTAGGCTTCCAGACTCAGAAACTTACCATCACCCGTGGACGCGAGATGAACATCGTGCTGCGCATGGATGCTGAGATGCTGGATGAAGTAGTGGTAACTGGTTACGGCTCACAGAAGAGAGCCTCGTTTACTGGTGCTGCTGCTGTGGTAGGCAAGGACGCGCTGACCAAGAAGGCTGATGCCAACTTCGTGAAGTCACTGGAAGGAACAGTGACAGGTTTCACTATGAACAACTCTACCAGTATGCCTGGTACTTGGTCTTCTGTGAACATCCGTGGTATGGGTTCTCTGTCTTCTTCTTCACAGCCATTGTATGTGATCGACGGAATGCCTGTGCAGTCTGATGCCGAAGAAGGTCTGGGTAAAAACAACTATCTGGATCCTATGTCAAGCATCAACCCTAACGATATCGAGAGCGTTACGGTGCTGAAGGATGCTGCTGCTACTGCTATCTATGGTAGCCGTGCTGCCAATGGTGTGATTGTTATCACTACTAAGAAAGGTGGTGACAGCCGCCTGAACATCAACCTTGATGTGAAGCAGGGCTTCTCAAGTGTGGCAAACAACAACATGAAGTATGCCGACGCTAAGCAGTCTATGGAATTGTTCACAAAGGGCTTTATGGCTCGTTATGGTGAGGCTTATGGTGACTATAATGGCACTTACAACTTCCTGAAGGATGATTACTTCGAGTGGGATGGCACTACAAATACTGACTGGCTGGACGAAATCTATCGTACTGGCTATTATCAGGATTATAACTTGAGCATCAATGGTACTTCTAATGGTACCAGCTACTATATCAGTGGTGAATATCTGGATACAGATGGTATCGTGATTGGTTCTGACATGAAGCGTTATTCTGGTCGTATCAACTTGGATACCAAATACAAGATGTTTACGGCTGGTATCAACTCAAGCGTAAGCTATACAGAGAAACATTCATTCTCTCAGAGTACAACTGGTTCTATGGCTTCTCCACAGGTAAGTGCTATGTCAAACTGGCTGCCTATGTATCCTGTGTACAGAGATGGCGAATATAATATGCATGATTCTTCATACAACCCTATCGCTGTGACTGATAAGAACTTGGGTGACTGGTTCCCTGTACATAACCTGACTATCAACATGAACCCATACCTGCGCGTAGATTTCGGAAAGGGCATCTGGGCTAAGACAAATTTGGGTGTGAACGTGATGGATCAGCGTGAATACTCTTATTGGAGTGCTCTTTACAATAATCAGGGTATGGACTACAATGGTCTTGGTCAGCAGTACAACTCTCGTACTTCTACTATAACATGGACCAACACTATTGGTTGGGACTATACGTTTAATGATGTACACAATATCTCTATCATGCTTGGTCAGGAAAGCCAGAGCAAGAGATACTTCTACGACTACTATAAGGGTGCTGATTTCCCATTTGCAGCTTCTGGTATGCGTGACCTTTCTACTGCAGGTCAGATGGATATGGGTTCTGAGTTCTATAAGGAAGAGAAGACTTTGGCTTCTTACTTTGCAGATGTTCATTATGACTATGCCAATAAGTATTACTTGAGTGGTTCTCTCCGTCGTGATGGTTCATCGGTGTTCGGTGCTAACCACCGTTGGGGTACATTCTGGTCTGTAGGTGCCAGATGGCGTATCTCAGAGGAGGCTTTCTTGAAGGATAACGAAACCATCACCAACTTGGCTCTCCACGTATCAGATGGTATCGTGGGTAATCAGGAGCTTGGTAGCTGGTATGCTGCACGTGGTGTTTACACTTCTGGTTCTAACTACAATAGCACTCCTGGTATGGTTCCTACCCGTCTGGCCAATGCAGAGCTGACTTGGGAGAAGTCAAATAAGTTTGACGTTGGTTTGGATCTGACTCTGTTCAACAAGTTGAACTTCAACATTGATTATTATAATGAACTCACTTCAGAGGCTCTGTTCAGTGTGCCTTTGTCAAGAACCACAGGTTTGACCAGCAGCTACCAGAACATTGGTAAGATTCGCAACCGCGGTCTGGAGTTCAGTGCCAGCTACAACATCCTGCGCACTCGCGACTGGAATGTGGGTGTGAATGGTACACTGACATACAACCAGAATAAGGTGATCAAGCTGGCTACTGGTGAACCTATCGAAAGCACTTACACCATTGTAGAGGAAGGCCGTCCATACCGTCAGTTCAAGATGGTAGAGTATGCAGGCGTAGATCGCGAGACTGGTGCTGCTCTCTATTATAAGAATGAGACTGGTGATGAGACTACTACCAACTGGAATGAGGCCAGCAAACGCTATGTGGGCAGTGCAGAGCCTAAGGTCTATGGTGGTTTTGGTGCCAACGCATCTTGGAAGGGCTTCGACCTGAGCGTAAACTTCACCTATAAACTGGGTGGTAAGGTGTATGACTCTGGTGCTCGCTTCACAGGTTGGGGTACCGCATTCCGCACCCCACTGGAGAAGGTAGCTCTGAACTCATGGACAGAGGAGAACAAGGATGCTGAGTATCCACAGTGGATCTATGGTGGCACTCAGGCATGGCAGAACTCTACTCGCTGGCTGATGAGCGGTAACTACCTGCGTCTGAGCAACATCAGCTTCGGATATACTTTGCCAGCTAAAATCACTCGCAAGGCGCTGATGGAGAAGGTTCGTCTCTACACCACGTTTGATAATGTCTATACTTGGACAGCTAAGGATTTCACTGGCTACAATCCTGACACTTATGCAAATGGTCAGATTGCATGGCAGTATCCTGCAATGTTTACCTTCACAGGTGGTATTCAAGTTACATTCTAACGATTTAAAACAGAAAGAATATGAAAAAATTTATATTAAATGCACTGACTGTCTTGGCACTGGCAGGTGGCATGACCAGTTGCGGTGACGACTATCTGGATACCACGATTTACAATGGTATCGACTTGGAGTCAGGTCTGACAAATGCATCAAATATCTCTGTTGCATTGAATGGTACCTATTACCAGTTTAACCGCGAGTATTTTGCAGGTACCTATGCAGTAGCTATAGGTGATGTGGTGTCTGATATTTCTTATTGGAATGGACAGACTAGCCACTGGAACAATCTGTATGAGTTCACTTATCAGGACACAGATACATATCTGGGCTATATCTGGGAATATGGTTATAAGGTAGCAGATAATGCAGCTCGTATTATTAAAGCCGCTAATGAAATCTATGCAGAAGCTTCTGCTTCTGAACAGGCGGAGCTTGACCAAGCTTTAGCCGAGGCTTATACGTTGCGTGCCTTTGCACACTTCTATTTGGTAAACGTATTTGCACATCAGGTGAAAGCAAATGGTGCTGATTTCAGCTCTAAGCCAGGTGTAGTGATTGTGGATGAGCCTATCGCTGCTTTTGCAGAGGTGAGCCGTTCTACTGTTGGTCAGACTTATTCTTTTATTCAGAGTGATTTGGGTCAGGCTATCTCTCTCTTCAAAAAGGTTGGCGACCGTGGAATGAAGGTGTACTTTGGACAAGCTGCCGCAGAAGGCCTTCTGGCACGTGTAAACCTCTATATGGAGAATTGGAGTGAGGCAGCCAACTATGCTCAGCAGGCTCTGACTGATGCAGGAACCCCTGCATTGGCTTATACAGAGAACGGATATAAGTCTTTGTATCAGAACAGCACCAGCAATTCAGAAAGTATCTTCCATTTGGCTATTAATGCTACAACCAACTGGTCTGCCAACTCCGCTGGTACGCTGTGGAGCACCTATAACTTCAGCCCGAGTCCTTATCTGAAGTCTCTCTATGCAGAGGGTGACGTGCGCTTAAGCTTGATGGAGGCTGGTCCAAACTCTACAGATGCAGTTCCTGTATTTAATGGTGGTAAGTATCACCACTTTGAGTCTAACAACCCTGCTTACCAGACCAACTACATGATCAACGCACCTGAAATGTACCTCATCATTGCTGAGGCTCAGCTGAAGCAGGGCAACGAGGCTGCTGCTAAAGAGGCTCTTCTGATGGTTGCAAAGCGTAATCCTGCTATCCAGTCTGTGGATGACATTACAGGTGATGTGATGCAGTTTATCAAGGACGAACGTGCTCGTGAGTTGTTCCAGGAAGGCCATCGCTTATATGACTTGCGCCGTTGGGGCCAGCCTGTGAGTGTAAGTGCTATCAAGGCTCCAGCCATTGAGTTTGACTATAACAACTATAATATCTCTGAAATGGTATTCCCAATTCCTGTTGCTGAGATTAATGCCGGCTTTGGCGTTGAGCAGAACAGTGAGTGGCCAAATGTAATGCCTTAATACGAGACATTATGTTAGATTTAAAGGCTGCCAGGCTTCCGCTTGGCAGCCTTTTTTTATGTTTCGCTTCGTTGTATTACTATTATATTCAAATGGTTATATATAGCGAGGTTTCTCCTAACGAAACATTCGTAGCAAATTTTATCAAAACACTTCACCTCTTCACATTGGCTTAGATTCACCTTGACTGTAATGTAAAATCTGCTGTGAAGTGTTGTCTCTGACTCTTCACCACACTTCACCATTCTTCAAAGGATTTTGTTTAGAATGAGGGTTTCTCTGATCCTTAAAGCATTATACTGTTCATGGGAATATCTTATGGGTACTTTCTAAATAGCATAGATGTAAAGTGTGAAGTGTTGTGAAGTGTTTCTGACCACTCTTCACACGTGATTATTCAAGCCCTATATGCGTTATTTCAAGCATTGTGAAGAGTGAAGGGTAAAATGCATATATGCCCATAGCTATGAACATTTTTGCGCTTGCGCACACCAACAATTTTATTCTAACACAGAAAAAATTTTTCTGTAGTTAAGAAAAAAAATCCGAGGCATCAGGGCGATGCCTCGGATTTACCTTATGTTGTGTAATGTGAAATTACTTCTTGGTAGTAGTAGCTACCTCTTTCTTGGTCTTCTTCATCACGTAGTAAGCGATAGGAGAAGCTACGAAGATAGATGAGCAGGTGCCGAATACCACACCCAGAATCATGGCGAAGGCGAAGCTGCGGATAGACTCACCACCCAGGATGAAGATACACAGCAACACGATCAGCGTACTTACTGAGGTGTTGATGGTACGAGCCAACGTAGAGTTGATAGAGTCGTTGAACAACTGCTTGCGCTCACGCTTAGGATAGAGGTTGAAGTACTCACGGATACGGTCGAATACCACCACCTTATCATTGATAGAGTAACCAATAGCCGTCAGGATAGCACCGATGAATGTCTGGTCAATCTCGAGTGAGAATGGCAGGATGCCCCAGAAGGCGGCGTATGCACCCAATATAATAAAGGTATCGATCACCAATGCAGTGGTAGAACCAATGGTGTAGGCGATATTGTGGAAACGCACCAGGATGTAGATGCCGATGGCAATCAGTGCCAGCACCACTGACCAGATAGCAGAGATAGTGATATCTCGTGCGATGCTTGGACCTACCTTCTGTGAACTGATGATAGAGCCACCAGTGTAGTTGTCACGGTCGATGAAGGTCTCCAGTGAGATATTGTTGGTCAGCAATGGCTTCAGTGCATTGTAGAGTGACTCCTCAATCTCAGAGTCGATAGTCTCGCTGCTCTCCTCGATGCGGTAGTTGGTACTGATGCGGACGGTGCGACCATCTGTACCTACGGCGATGGCGCTGGTGTTAGCCTCAGGGAAGGCGTTGTCCAGCAGCTCGCGTACCTGCTCAGGCTCTACAGGGTTCTCAAACTGCACGTTGAAGTTGCGACCACCTGTGAAGTCGATACTGCGGCTCAAGCCACGCACACCCAGCAACAGCAGGCAGACAACGAATGTAGCAGCTGCAATGCCAAGGGAAGCCTTAGACTTACCGATGAAGTCGAAGTGCATGTTGGTGAGCAGGTTCTTAGACAGCGGAGTGGTGAACGTGAGGTTCAGCAACTTATCCTTACCCATGAAGTGCTCATAAACCAGACGGGTCATGAACACTGCAGTGAAGAAGGAGATACAGATACCGATGATCAGCGTGGTGGCGAAACCACGGATAGGACCAGTACCGAAGTTGAACAGGATGACACCTGTCAGAATCGTAGTCACGTTAGAGTCGAGGATGGCGCTGAAAGCGTTGGAATAACCAGCAGCCAACGCATCCTTGGTGCTCTTGCCAGCACGAAGCTCTTCCTTGGTGCGCTCATAGATCAGCACGTTGGCATCCACAGCCATACCCAGCGTCAGCACGATACCTGCGATACCAGACATGGTGAGAGCGGCTTGGAACGAAGCCAGAATACCCATCGTAAAGAAGAGGTTCAAGATCAGGGCGCAGTTGGCTATCATACCTGGGATGAGGCCATACATAGAGCACATGTAGATCATCAGCAGGATGAGGGCCACAATGAAGGAGATGATACCTGCATTGATAGAAGCCTGACCCAGTGAAGGACCTACGATGTCTTCCTGCACGATGCGGGCAGGAGCCGGCATCTTACCAGACTTCAGCACGTTGGCCAAGTCCTTAGTAGCATCGATGGTGAAGTTACCAGTAATCTGAGAGCGGCCACCGTCGATCTGATGATTCACATTTGGTGCAGAATATACATAGTTATCAAGCACGATGGCGATAGACTTGCCAATGTTCTCCTTAGTGAGCTGTGACCAGCGACGAGCACCATCGTTGTTCATCTGCATGCTTACGGCAGGACGGCTGTACTGGTCGTACTCATCTGTAGCATCTACCACTACATCACCCTCCAGAGGAGCCTTACCATTGCGAGTAGTCACCTTGATGGCATACAGCTCATAGGTCTGCTTCTTAGGATCACCATCAGCAGGAGCTACGCCCCACTTCAAGCTGAGGTCTCTTGGCAGCTGGGCCTTCACCTCTGGCATAGCCAGATAGCGATTTACCTCTGCAGTATCCTTCACGTTCACATAACCTGCGATAGGACCAGCATAGTTGCTTACCTGCAGGATAGAGAGCAGTGGATATTCTCTGCGAAGGTCGGCATCGCTGGCAGCATCTGTGCCACGCAGGGCGTTGGCAATGCTGTCTGAAGTGCTTACAGCCTCGGCAGGAGCAGCCTCCTCAGTGGTCTGAGCGTCATTGCCGTTTCTGCTTAATACGTTGCGCAGAGCAGCATCAGCATTCTGCAGATAGCCTGCTATGTCTGTGGCATCATAAGTCTCCCAGAACTCCAGGTTGGCAGAACCCTGTAGCAACTTACGCACACGCTCAGGTTCCTTAATACCAGGAAGTTCCACCATGATGCGACCCATGTTGTCTTCCAGATTCTGGATGTTAGGCTGAACCACGCCAAAGCGGTCGATACGGGTGCGGAGCACATTGAATGAGTTCTCCACAGCTGCCTTAACCTCCTCACGCAGAACGCTCTCCACCTGAGCATCGGTAGATTTCTGATCTACACGACCGCGGAGCTGCTGCGTAGCGAACAGGCCAGACAGAGGCTGACCTGGAGCGAGCTGGCGATATTCACGAATAAACAGTGTAATAACATCTTCCTGGCTGTTGACTGCCTGTCTTGCAGCGTTGCTGAGAGCAGTGTTAAATGCTTCGTCAGTCTTGTTGTCAGCCAGTGTCTTAATCACGTCTGGTACTGATACTTCCAGGATGACGTTCATACCACCCTTCAAGTCAAGACCTAAACCGATGGCTGTCTCACGGCAGTCTTTCAGTGTCCAGTTGCCAAAATACACTTTCTCATTGGCCAATGAGTCCAGATATGCCTGCTCCACTCTCTCATCTCCGTTGGCTATCTTCTTAGCCTTGTTTTCGTAGTAATTGGTTACTACAGAGAATGAAAGGTAGAAAATACATACCAGTGTCAGTGCAATGGCAAAAAACCTTACAATTCCTTTGTTTTGCATACTAAATTTAATTTATTTTTGTTTTATCTTTATCTAAAACAGCTTTCAAGCCTGCAAATATAGCGTTTTTTTCAGACTTAAAGCCAAAAGTGGGGCAAATATTTGCAATATTATTGCTTTTTTGCCACAAAACAGCGGATAGGATAGTGGTCGGAGTCGCTGATTGTGTTATCTACTTGACATTTATAGCTTTGAAGTGTGGGACCCACCATGATATTGTCGAGCCTGAAGTAAAAACGATTCAGATGGTAGGAGATGCCAGCCCCAAAGCCCGACTGTGCAAAGGCATCTTTCAGTTGCCTGCTGATGACGTAGTGGGGGTAGGAGACAGGCGAATCGTTGAAGTCGCCCATCGCTATCACATGCGGATGCTTGCTCTCTGCGATGGCTTTTGCCACGCGCTCTGCTTGCGGAGCACGCTTGGCCGCATTCTCTCCTAGTTTGCGCGTAAAGAGGCGGATGCCCTCTTTGACCTTAGCCGTTTCTGGGGCTTCTATGATGTCTTCGTAGGTGGCTTTGTCCTCTTTCGTCAGGCGGTTGGACTCCAAGTGGCAGTTGATCACCAGCAGAGTGTCTTCTCCTGCGGCTATCTCGTAGGCAAAGGCACCATTCCGACTGTTCTTAGCGTGAAGCGGAGTCACAGAAAGGATGGGGTACTTGGAGTAGCAAGCCATGTGAGGGTTTTCCTTGCTGACGTGTTTATAGGGGTAGGCCTTTAGGGCTTTATCTACGTCTCTCTGCGTGAGGTATTGGCTCTTTCCAGACACGATGAACTCTTGCAGGCACATGATATCCGCTTCGCTCTCTTTCAGGTAGTTGAGGATGGGGTTTTGTCCGTTCTCCTTTTTATCGCCATCGAAACTCATGACATTGTAGGAGAGCAGTTTCAGGTGTGCCTCTGGTGGGTTGCTCCTCCAAAGGTTCAGTGGGAAGGTGGCGCGTATCTGCGAGCCACAAAGCAAGAATCCTATGAAAGGTAGCAAGGCATACTTCCATTGGGCGATGAGGAGCCAAAACAGCAGGAAGCCAGCATTGATAAGGGCGAAGATAGGGAAGGTAAGCCCCACCAGCGACAGCGTGGGATGCTCCATGGGCGACACTCTCTCGCTATAGGCTACCAAGAGCATGAGGCAGATGAACAGCGCGTTGACCAGCCCTACACTGCGTTTGATGATTTTACCTATCTTCATGGTGTGGTGCGATTATTTGCGGTTGCTGGCATTGAAGAGTGCTTTCTTTTCTTCGGCAGTCAGGCTCTCATAGCCCGATTTCTTCAGCTTGTCGAGTATGCGGTCTATCTCATCACTCTGAGCCTTTTTCTCTGCATTGTAGGTATAGTCCTCTTGACGCTTGCCCCCATAGTGCACCTTCATCTTAGGTTTCTTAGGGGCAGACTTGCGCTGGAAAAGGTCTGTGGCCTTGTCGATGAAGAGGTTGATCCACTTCGTGAGATCGTTGCCTTTCTGGAGCGACCAAGCAAACCATAGGCCAGCCAAGGCACCACCTAAGTGGGCGATGTGCCCTCCAGCATTGTCGGCATTGATAAACAGCAAATCGAGGCCGATGACGATAAGAGCCAAGTATTTCAGGCGTAGCTGGCCGATGAAGAGCAGGTTGATGGGGTAGTCGGGCTGTCTATAAGCCACTGCAGCCACGATGGCCAGTACAGAAGCCGACGCTCCTACCAGGTAGGAGTAACCAGCCATAGGAATGAACAAGGGGAACACGTTGTAGGCCAGCATGTAGAGCAAACCACCGCAAATGCCTCCAAACACATAAAGCCCTCTGAGGTGCTTGGCAGAAAAAAGCTGTAGGAAGAGCATGCCAAACCAGTAGAGCCACAGCATATTAAACAGCAGGTGGAGCACTCCTGCATGCATGAACATGTAGGACAGGATGGACCAAGGCTGTGAGCAGAAACGGCTTACGGAGGCAGGCAGCTCTGCATAGCGCAGCAGGGCACTGATGTCTTGCCTGAACAGCATGAAGCCTATCTGTACCACTGAAACCAGTACAAACACACCCACGTTGATGTAGATAATCTGCATCAACATGCTTCCTTGACGGAAACGCTCCTTGAGGTTATCGATAATTGTAGAATCCATTTTTTGGTCGTTGGTGTCTCCAATAGAGAATGATGAAAAATCCAAAGATCATGCCTCCCAAGTGGGCGTAATGGGCGATGTTATCGTTGGAATAAGCCCCCAGAAGTATCTCGATGATGGCGTAGAAGGCCACGAAGTATTTGGCCTTAATAGGGAAGGGCAGTGGGAAGACAAACATTTCCTGGTTGGGGAAGTACATGCCAAAGCCCAGCAAGATGCCATATACAGCACCAGAAGCGCCAACGGTGGTCAGCATATTCAGGTAGTCGGCCATCGGGATGACAGTGAAGCCTAAGTTCACATTCTGGTAAGCGGAAAGATCGGTCACCCACTGCACATACTGCACCACCTCCTGAATGATGCCAGCCCCAATGCCGCAAGCGAGGTAGTAGAACAGGAAACGCTTAGGTCCCCATACCTGTTCGAGGATACGGCCGAACATCCACACGGCAAACATATTAAAGAAAAGGTGTGTGAAGTTGGCATGCATGAACATATAGGTGATGAGTTGCACCAAGTTGAACTGGCTTGCCTTGAAGAAGTGCAAGCCTAAATAGTCTGTCAGATCTATGCCATATCTGGTGGCCACCATAGTGCCAAGGAAGGCTAGCACGTTGATGATAAGTATATTTTTGGTTACTGTTGGTAAATTGTTCATAACTAATTATTGATTTTTTACGCGTACAAAAATACGAATAAAAAACACACAAAACGATGATTAAGGCATAGTTTATAACATTTTTATCACCCTTAGGACGATTTTTTATGATTTTTATTTGCAGTTCAGAATTAATCATTAAATTTGCGGAGTCATTCGTAAAAAGAATTAGTGTATAATAATAATTTAATAATTTCTTAAATCGTACAAATATGAATAAAGCAGAACTTGTAAAGGCAATTGCAGCTGAGTCTGGTCTGTCTAAGAAAGACTCTGAGGCTGCTTTGAACGCAGTGGTTGCTTCTGTAACCAAGGCTTTGAAGGACGGTGATAAGGTTGCTCTTATCGGTTTCGGTACTTTCTCTGTAGTTGAGAAGGCTGAGCGCAAGGGTGTTAATCCTGCTACAAAGAAGGAAATCGTTATCCCTGCAAAGAAGGTTGTGAAGTTCAAGGCTGGTGCTGGTTTGGAACTCTAAAAAACTAGCAAGAACATTTGAAGCATAAAGAGGCTGCATCTTTTGAAGATGTAGCCTCTTGCTTTTTCTACCTTTTTGAGCTATCTTTACTCGCTTCGCTCGTGAAGATAAGCTGCATTATCTTTATTCGCTTCGCTCATGAAGATAGGCGGCGGCTCGGAAATGCTCAAATAAATTTGGCATTTCGCTCGCCTTGCGCTATCTTTGCTAAAGCGAAGATAAGCTGCATCTCAGCAAAAATCAGAGTAAACTTTGTTTTTGCACTCGATTTGCATTATCTTTGCACATTATTATATATATGGTATGAAAATAGAAGATAAAATTCAGGCATCAGTCATTCGTGGAATCCAGGCACTCTATGGTCAGGAAGTGCCAGCGAAGATGGTGCAGTTGCAGAAGACAAAGAAAGAATTCAAAGGTCATCTCACCTTAGTGGTATTTCCTTTCCTGAGGGTTTCTAAGAAAAGTCCTGAGCTTACAGCCGAAGAAATAGGTGCTTACCTGAAAGCCAATGAGCAGGCTGTGGCTGACTATAATGTGATAAAGGGATTCCTCAACCTCGTCATCGACTCATCGGCATGGGAAGCCTTGCTGGATGAGATTCACGCAGACCCCAACTATGGCATCGTGCCAGTGACAGAGCAATCGCCGCTGGTAATGATAGAGTATTCTTCTCCGAATACTAACAAGCCGCTTCATCTGGGGCATGTGCGCAACAACCTGCTGGGTGGCGCTCTGGCACGCATCATGAGTGCCAACGGCAACAAGGTGGTGAAAACCAACATCGTGAACGATCGAGGCATACACATCTGTAAGTCAATGCTGGCTTGGCAGAAGTGGGGCAATGGCGAAACGCCTGAGAGCACAGGGAAGAAAGGTGACCATCTGATAGGCGACTACTATGTGGCTTTCGACAAGCACTACAAGGCTGAGCTGAAAGAACTCATGGCGCAAGGCATGACGGAAGAGGAGGCTGAGAGCAATTCTCCGCTGATGAAGGAGGCACGTGCCATGTTGGTGAAGTGGGAGGCTGGTGATCCTGAAGTCCGTGCCCTCTGGGAGAAGATGAACGGCTGGGTCTATGCTGGTTTTGATGAGACGTATAAACGTCTGGGCGTAAGCTTCGACAAGATCTACTACGAATCTAATACATATCTGGATGGTAAGCGCAAGGTGCTGGAAGGACTGGAGAAGGGTTTGTTCTATAAGAAGGAAGATGGTTCTGTATGGGCAGACCTCACAGCAGAAGGACTCGACCATAAACTGTTGCTCCGCTCGGATGGCACTTCTGTCTATATGACGCAAGACATAGGCACTGCAGAGCAACGTTTTGCTGATTATCCTATCGACAAGATGATCTACGTGGTGGGCAATGAGCAGAACTACCATTTCCAGGTGCTTTCTATTTTGCTGGATCGTCTGGGCTTCGAGTGGGGTAAGAGCTTGGTGCACTTCTCCTACGGTATGGTGGAATTGCCTAATGGAAAGATGAAGAGCCGCGAAGGTACAGTGGTGGATGCCGATGATCTGATGGATGAGATGGTGGAGACTGCTAAGCAGACGTCTGGTGAACTGGGTAAGTTGGATGGCCTAACCAAAGCGGAGGCAGATGAGATAGCCCGCATCGTGGGTATGGGCGCTCTGAAGTACTTCATCCTGAAGGTAGATGCCCGTAAGAACATGACGTTCAATCCTCAGGAGTCTATCGACTTCAATGGAAACACAGGTCCATTCATTCAGTACACTTATGCACGTATTCGCTCTGTGATGCGTAAGGCTGAAGAACTTGGACTGGTATTGCCATCAACATTGCCTACAGGCATAGAACTCAGCGAAAAAGAGGAGAACTTGATTCAGATGTTGGCCAACTTCCCTGTGGTGGTGAAGCAGGCAGGTGATGAATACAGTCCTTCGGCTATAGCCAACTATGCTTATGATTTGGTGAAGGAGTTCAACCAGTTCTACCATGACTTCAGCATTCTCCATGAGGAAAATGAGAATTTGAAGATCTTCAGACTGGTGCTTGCTGCCAATGTGGCTAAGGTGGTGAAGTTGGCAATGGGCTTGCTGGGCATTGAGGTTCCAGAGCGCATGTAAGATCTAGCCATATAAAAATAAAAGCTCCCTTGATCGGGGAGCTTTATTTTTTTATTTACTGCTCTTGGCAGTTCTTCTGCCCACTCTCTTCGTAGTAGCAGCTTTAGGCTTGGCCTCTTCTTGGCTGATGATTTCCTTGCATTGTTCTAAGGTCAGCGTCAGAGGATCTGTGCCTTTGGCTATCTTGTAGTTATTGCCTTGATAAGCGATGTAAGGCCCAAATCGTCCGTTCATAATCTCCAGCTCTGGTTCCTCTTCAAAAGTCTTCAGGTGTTTCTTAGCATCAGCTTCCGCTTTAGCACTGATAAGTGCCTGAGCTTCCTCCAGAGTGATTTCCATAGGATCTATGGTTTTTGGGATAGAGGTATAAGACGCATTATAATAGATGTATGGGCCGAAACGACCAGTTCCCACACTGACTTTCTTGCCGTTGATCTGACCTAAATCGCGTGGGAGCTTGAAAAGCTCAAGTACTTCTTCCAGTGTAGCTGTTTCGATAGACATGTTCTTCTTCAGCTGGGCAAAACGTGGCTTATCCTTGTCGGAAGCAGTGCCTATTTGTGCCACAGGGCCATAGCGACCTATCTTCACAGAGACAGGGCGGCCGCTGACAGGGTCTGTACCCAGCATGCGTTCGCCTACCTTGTGCTCGTTCTTGGTAGTAAGGGCAGCGTCAATCTCAGGGTGGAATTTATCATAGAAGTCTTTCATGGCTTCTGTCCATTCTTCCTTGCCTTCTGCGATTTCATCGAATCGCTTTTCCACACTGGCCGTGAAATTATAACTCACGATGTCTGGAAAAGCCTCTGTCAGGTAGTCGTTTACCACTATGCCGATGTCTGTAGGAAGCAGTTTTCCTTTCTCTGCACCAGAAACCTCTGTCTTGGTCACATCACTAATGCCTGTTTTCTGCAAGGTCAGGATGTTATAACTGCGTTCTACCCCTGGCTTGTCGCCTTTGGTGACATAGTCACGCTGCTGAATGGTAGAGATGGTAGGTGCATAGGTAGAAGGTCTGCCTATGCCCAGCTCTTCAAGCTTATGTACCAAGGCAGCCTCAGTATAGCGTGTAGGGCGCTGGGTATATTTCTCAGTAGCAGTGATGGTCTTGCGCACCAGTGCCTGTCCCTTCTGCAATGGAGGCAGGGCATTGTTCTCTGCATCCTGTTCAGGCTCATCGTCGCTGGCAGATTCTCTATAAACACGCAAGAAACCCTCAAACTTGATGACTTCTCCGTTGGCCATGAAGTTATAGTCGCTCTTGTCCATGCTGATGGTCACAGTGGTCTTCTCCGTCTCTGCCTCTGCCATTTGTGAGGCAATGGTACGTTTCCATATCAAGTCATAGAGCTTCTTCTCTTGAGCTGTGCCCTCAATTTTCACCTTATCTATATAGGTAGGGCGTATGGCTTCGTGAGCCTCTTGAGCGCCTTTGGCCTTGGTGGTGAACTGGCGGGGGTGCACATATTCATCACCCATGAGCTCACGAATGGCCTGCTTGCAGGTATTGATGGCCAAACTGGAGAGGTTGACGGAGTCTGTACGCATGTAGGTGATCTTTCCGTCCTCATAGAGCTTCTGCGCCACCATCATGGTCTGTGCCACGGTGAAACCCAACTTACGTGCAGCTTCCTGCTGCAAAGTGGAAGTTGTGAAAGGTGGGGCAGGGAATTTCTTGTATGGATGTGTGGAAATATCGCTGATGGTGAAAGCAGCATCTTTGCAGCTCTCCAAGAACTGCATAGCTTCTTCTTTCTTGGTGAAGCGTGCATCGAGGTCGGCTTTCAGGTTCACTGCTTGCCCATCATTGTTAGGCAACTGGAACACTGCTGCTACCCTATAGGAAGATTCGGCTTTGAAATTCTGAATTTCCCTTTCACGCTCTACAATGAGGCGAACGGTCACAGACTGTACTCGTCCAGCAGAAAGTGATGGCTTCACCTTCTTCCACAATAATGGCGACAGCTCAAAACCCACGATACGATCAAGTACGCGGCGAGCCTGCTGAGCATTCACGAGGTTAAGGTCGATATCACGAGGCTGATCGATGGCTTGTAGAATCGCATTCTTGGTAATCTCATGGAACACGATGCGCTTTGTATTCTTCTTATTAAGTTTCAGTACTTCTGAAAGGTGCCAAGAGATAGCTTCTCCCTCACGGTCTTCATCGGAAGCCAGCCAAATGGTGTCTGCCTTATCTGCCTCTGACTTCAGACTAGCTACTACGCGCTTCTTGTCCTCAGGAACTTCATAAATGGGGCTGAAGCCATGTTCGATGTCAATACTGAAATCTTTTTTTCTAAGATCACGTATATGCCCGTAGCTGGGAAGTACTTTGTAGTCTTTACCTAAGAAACGCTCTATCGTCTTTGCCTTGGCAGGTGACTCAACAATAACCAAATTTTTCATGCTCTTCTTACTTTTGAGTGGTTCGCCTTAATAATCGGGCGCAAAAGTAAGAAATTTTTTTAGAAAGAATAGCTAATTCCACCCACAAAATTAAATCCTTGTGCTGGAACACCTGCATAATACTGGTATTTTTGGCCTAAAATGTTGTTTAAGCGCGCATAAACAGACAATTCTTTGTAAATTTGATAACTGGCTGTTGCGTAAAGATTTCCCATGGCTTTAGGGCTGTAGTTGTCTGTTCCCTTGCGTGACGCATGCTGGTAGCCCACAGTGATAGGCAGGGTACTCAGGGGCTTACCAGTGACAGACAGATTGAATTCCACGGTGGGTTTGAAGCAAAGCAGCTGCTCTGCATACCAGTTGTCTTTCTCACTGCCCCAACCTCTGAAGGTACCATCTGCATGTAGAGCCACAGCACCTTGGTAGTCATAATCCAGGGCAAAGCCTCCATAGAAATTATGTGTATCGGCTTGAAACAGAGAAATGAAGTAGTCGTTCCATCGATAGTTGGCCGGTGGTGTATCGCTTCCGTAATAATAATTTTCAAACATAAAACCAGCATCGTCCTTGAGGTTCTGATAGCCTGCAAAGACATTAAACGCAAAGCCAATGGCAGGACTGCCCTTGATACCTGCTCGGGCATTGACTTGCTCGAAGGTTGTGCGAGGCTGGTTGAAATCCAGTTGTCCGTAAGGCGACAGCTGTTCTATCCTTCGGAAGTCGTTCATCACATGTCCTCCTGTAGCAGCAGCGTAGAACACATAGTGGTCTTCGAAACCATACTCAGCTAAGGCATCGGGGGCTACACGCAGTTTGCTTTGCAGTCCGAACCCATAGCCTATATGTGCTCCAAGATGCAGTTTCCATCCTTTATTATCATACACGTAGTAAGGATTCAAGTCCAGAAAATGATTTGTTTTGTATTTCTGGTCGTTGAACTCTACGCCACTATAGAAATGGTTGTCCAGTTGAAATCCGATGCCTACCGACTGCTGATTTTCCAGTGGAGCCAAAATATTACCTTTCGAATGAAGACCAGTTTCCTTGAGGTTGTTCACGCTTTGGTCGTGTCCACGCTTATAGAGCATCAAGTTGGTTTCAAGGTTGTAGATAATCGACTGGTTGTCATCAGCAGAACGATAACCCACATGCAAGTCGCCAGAGGTGAGGTTCTGGTTGCCACCCCAGTAGCTCTGAGGCATATTGAAGTTGGCTACACCCAAATGGGTCCCTAAATCCAGCTTGCTACGATCGAAGGTGTGTGTGTAGTCGATTCCCGCTCTGGTCTGGTAGAAACGTGCTCCTTCCCAGATGTAAGCATCTTCTACGTCGCGGTCGTCCTTCGTTCCATTAAAGAGCGCATAGACGTTCAGCTCATCCTCTGGAGTGATAGCATAGCGGTAGCTTCCCAGAAAGTCCACAGCCCCAGGTAATCCTAGTCCGAATCTTACATAACCAGGGAAGGCTAAACTTTGGATATCTTTTCCTGCCAGAATAGGCATTGTGCTTGTTGGCAGATTACTTGCAGCACCAAGAATGGTGGCATACTCCACCTGTTTCTGGCTGGATTGAAGTGGCTCTACCTTTGGGAGCACATTGATTTTCTGTGCATCCAGAATATCTGGTGTGTATTCCTGTTCTACGACTACCGTACGTGTCACGGTAGTATCGTTGGGTTGCACTTGTGCCTTGGCTTCAAGGGAGCCCATCAGCACCATACCTATTATATATATATACTGTCTTTTCATTTTCTTACCAGTATTTGGTTCATTACTTTAATTGCTCAAGTCGGCTGTTTATCATTTCTTGGATATCATCGTCAGCTTGATAGTTCTGCTGAAGGCTCAGCAGATATTCTCGTGCTTCCAACTTCTTGTCTGTCTTGGCATACACATCAGAGAGTAATACGAATCCACGAGCCAACCAGTAGGCATGAGGAGTGCTTTGGTCGATGAAGTCTAGCAATTCCTTCTCTGCTTGTGCATAGCTGCCTTGGTCGTATAGCTGCTGTGCCAATAAGTACTTCGCTTCTGCTCCTTGTATGGTGCGTGTGTCAGTAGCCAATAGCTGCAGGTCGGCATTCGCCTTGTCTGCTGCATTTTCAGATAGATAAGCCTTGGCGCGCAGATAGCGTGCTTCAGCCTCTACTTCTGGAGAAAGCTTGGAACCTTCCAGCAGTGTATTGGCTTGATTGATGACCTCGATGGCATCGTTCAGCTTAGCTGCGCTACGTACGGCACCCAATAGAGCTGCCTGTCTGGTTGCAGGAGCAGATGACTTTGCAAACAAACGCTTATAGTCGGTCAGAGCTTCCGTATATTGCTGTCTATTATAATAGATGTCACCTCTGACAGACAAAGCTTCCTCGGAGAAACTATTGTCAGGATATTCCAGCAGGGCTGTGGTGTGTTGCAGCACGCCCTCTTCGTCTTTCTGCTGTTTGGCAATTTCGCTGAGGTAATGGTGAGCGTTCAAACGATAGCCACCTTCGGGATACGACTGTAAGTAGCGAGTCAGACTGGTCTTAGCAGCAGCGATATCGCCACGCATGAAGACGCGCTCAGCAGCTATATAACTCAGTGAATCCTGCTCGCCTGGTTGGAAACTTACAGCATCAGGCAGTTGGGCAGCCAGGGCAGTAAACTCATCTACGCGGTCAGCATCCACATAGAGCGATTTCAAGTCACGCAGTGCCAATCTGGCTTCTTCACTGCCTGGATACTTCTCAATTACTTGTCTGTAGGCACTGATGGCATTGTTATAATCATCACCTTGATAGTAAAGCAGGCCGATTTCTGCGGCGGCCTTACGGCTTAGTGCACTTTCTGGGAACCTGCTTACCAATTGCTTATACACGTTGATGGCCTGAGCATTGTTCTCTGCTTCCACGTAGGAACGTCCCTTCTCATAAAGGGCGTTAACTACATAAGGTGAAGTAGGGTATCTGTTCTCTAAGTTGTTCAGCAGACTGACTTTCTGTTGGTAGTTCTTCTGCAAACCAGCCACCAGTGCTTGTTGGTAGAGCGCATAGTCGCCAGTACCTGCATCCAGCCCTTCCGACCTGCTGTAATACTGCTTTGCCTCGTTAAATTGGCGACGATTCAAGTAGCTGTCGCCTATGCGATTGTAGGCATCGGCCAGCAACTGCTTGTTGTTCTCTTTCTGGAGATTGACGAATTGCTGGAAATGCTGCTGTGCCAGTGCGTAGTTCTTTTTGTGGAAGTCGATGTAGCCCAAGTTATAGTGAGCCAGGGCATAGGTTTCATCTCCACGGTTAACAGCATTGCTCAGATAACTATTATAGTCTTTAGCAGCTTGTTCCATTTCCCCCTTACGATAGTAAGACTCTCCACGCCAATATAGTGCTTCTGCCTTATAAGCATTGGCTGTACTGCCCAACTGAGCTGCCGTATTGGCCGACTGGGTGAAATAGTCAATGGCAGAGTCGAACTCTGTATTGGCAAAGGCCTGTGTACCCAGTTGGAAAAGAATGCGAGTCTTGGCTTGCTGGATACGGGCATTAGGATTTTTGATGCGTTCTATAGACTTCAAAGCAGCATCATAGCTGCGAGTGCTGGTATATACATCTACCAGATGATTGCTCACTTGGTCGGCATAACGAGAATGAGGGAAATCGTTCAGGAATTGCTCAAAAGCAGTAACCGATTCTCCAAAGGCTGAGTAAGACGTTTCGTGAACAGCCAGTGCATAATTATAAGCGGCTTGTTCTTTCAGCTCCATATCAGCATTGCTGGCAGCTGCTTGCTGGAATGCCATGCGTGCGCGATTCTTCTCTCCAAGTTGCAGATAAGCCAGTCCGTTGTGCAGATTGGCATTCTGTGACAAGGCATCATCTTCTGTTGTCACCAGGCTCAGTGTAGCAGGCACTTTGCTGAAAACCTGATTGCGGAAATAAGAGAGTCCCAGCATATAGAGCGCATCTCTGCGTGGAGACTCTGTGGCTGACGTATAGCTTTCCAGTTGTGCCATAGCTTCAGGGAAGTTGCTTTGTTGGTAGGCTGCTGCACCTATGATGCGATGCATCTCAGCCTCATGCTCAGCACCAGGGAAGCTGTTCAGATAGTCGCGTGCCAGAGAGGCTGCTTCATCATATTTCCGTTGGCTGAGGCTAATGTCTGCCACATAGTAAGGCACCAATTTCTGGTATTTAGGATTTTGAAGCACCTGTGTGAAACCCTGCCTTGCTTCATCAAGTCTTCCTTCATTATAGTCGATATAGGCTAGATAGTAAGTACAATCTTCGGCATACTTCGGACTTATGGCTTTCAGCGTTTTCAACCAAGCCCCTGCTTCCTCGTAGTTACCCGCATTCAGGTAGGTGCGTGCCAATTGGTATGTCATATCGTTGCGCTCCTCATGTTCCAGCACACTCAGGTCTGCTTGATTAAATAGGTCAAGGGCCGATTCATTGTCGCCATCGTAGAAATAGGAGGAAGCCAGCAATGCAGTGATGCGATTGGCATGGTGAGAATCAGGATGATTGTCAAGAAAATCCTGCAATCGTATGGTTCTATCGGGCTTTGCCATTTCATAGCAGATGCTGGTAAGCATATATTCTGCTTCCAGCCTTTTCGCCTCAGTCTCAGAACCAAAACCAGCCCCATCGGTTCCTTTAAGATACTCTTGCAGAGGTACGATGGCAGCCGTATAAGCTCGCTGATCGAAGAGCGTCTTTCCCTCTTCGAACAGGCGTTGCGGCAAGGCAACCTTGTCTGCTACTTGGGCTTGAACTGTACCACAGAGACACCCCATCGCCACACAGAAAATATATAGATTCAAATGTTTCATAGCTCAAATCTTTCTATTTCTAACTATTATTAAGTGGTAAAACCTAAACAAAAATACTCCTTTCTTTTGATATAACGAAACCTATTTCATTTTTTTAGGATATGTTGACAAGAATAATCGCACAGCTTTGCGCACAGAGTCCAGCCCAAAGTCCTCAGGATGTAGCTCTTCCAGAGGGATAAACTGACTGTCTGCCACATCGTCCATCGCCTCTATATGGTCTGTACGTTCCACATCGCAGCGGAAGAAAAGATCCATGGTATGTACAGGAAATCCCGAATAGACATAAATATTTGGCAGTGAGAAAAGATAGTCTGCACGATTCACTTTCAGCCCTGTTTCTTCCATCACTTCTCGGGATACGCCTTCTTCGGCAGTTTCCTCCATATCGATGAAGCCGCCTGGCAGGTCGAGGGTTCCTTTGGCAGGTTCCTTTCCTCGACGGCATACCAGCAGTTCTTCACGCTCATTCAAAATAAAGGCGGCAGTGGCCGCTGAAGGATTGGCGTAATAAGTAAATCCGCAGTCTTGGCAATGTCTGGATTTCACATTGTTGACGATGAAATGTGCTGAGCCGCATTTAGGGCAGAAGCCGAATTGTTCCAAAGGATGTTTCATGCATTTCTATTTTTCTGTAAAAATACACCTTTCTCTGCTATTATGCAAGTCTGTTTGCCAAAGAATACAAGTCAATAATATATTTTGCCCATCGCTTGTGGCAATAATATGAGAAATATGTCGTATTTTTAGCAGCGGAAAAGAACTTATTACATTACTTATATGAATAAGATAGGTTGGATTTCAGCATTGCTGGGTGCTGGATTGGTATTTCTGAGTAGTTGCTCTGAGCAGAAAGATGGTTTTGTGACCATCTATCCCACAGGCGGACAGGCGAAGGTGATACGCCTGCAGGTGGTAAATGATCAAATCATCCGTGTGCAGGCTACGTTCGAGGAGGCACTGCCAGAGAAGCAGAGCCTCATCATTGTGCCTCAGAGTGTATTTACAGACTATCAAGTACAGCAAGATGAGGAGCAGGTCTGCGTGACCACTCATGCCGTGAAGGCTGTAGTACAAAAAGCTACAGGTGCAGTGACATTCTATGATGCAGAGGGGAATGTCTGGCTTCAGGAGGCTGAAGAAGGCAAGAAGTTCGAGAATTTCACTGTCCCAGAGCGCGAGATAGGCATAGGCACACTGACGGAGGAGCTGCGTCATGGTCTCACCTGGAATGCGGTGTTCGAGAGTCCTGACGATGAGGCTTTCTACGGACTGGGGCAGCACCAGAGTGAGGAACTCAATATGAAAGGACGCAACGAGGATTTGTTCCAATATAATACGAAGGTAAGTGTGCCTTTTGTGGTTTCCAACAAGAACTATGGCCTGCTTTGGGATTCATATTCATACGGTCGTTTTGGCAATCCGCACGATTACAAACAGCTTGGTGGTGTCTTTCGTCTCTATGACAAGAATGGTAAAGAAGGGCACCTCACAGGTACCTACATAGATAGAAATCACCGTACATTGGTGCGCGAAGAAGATTCTATTTATTTTGAATATGCTTTGCCAGAAGCCTCTGAAATAGGAAAGATAGATAAGGGTGGCATTCAGAACTTCCCAGAGGGATTCAACCTAAGTGGCGCGCATGTGGCGTATGAAGGCTTTCTGGAGGCCTCACAGGATTGCGAATACCAGTTTATCCTCTACTATGCAGGCTATACAAAGGTCTTCATGCGTGGAAAGGAAGTGGTACCAGAGCGTTGGCGTACGGCCTGGAATCCCAATGCGTATAAGTTTGAAGTGTCTCTCAAGGCTGGAGAGAAGACGCCACTACGCATAGAGTGGGATCCTGATGGTGGCGTGAGTTACATTGGCTTACGAGTATCAGAGCCTCGCACGCCAGAAGAACGCGGAAAGCTGAGTATCTGGAGTGAGATGAGCAAGGACATGGACTACTACTTTATCGCTGGTGCCAATATGGATGAGGTAATCTCTGGATATCGCACCCTCACGGGCAAGGCTCCTGTCTATCCTAAGTGGGTGATGGGCTTCTGGCAGAGTCGTGAACGCTATCAGAGTGCATCACAAGTGGAAGAGACGCTGGCAGAGTTCCGCAAGCGCCATATCCCTATTGATAATATCGTGCAGGACTGGTTCTACTGGCATGAAGACCAGTGGGGTAGCCATGTGTTCGATGAGACACGTTATCCAGATCCACAGGCCATGCTTGATTCTGTGCACCAGATGCATGGGCGCTTTATGATCTCTGTATGGCCTAAGTTCTATGCGTCAACCAGCAATTATAAGGAGCTTGACAATCAAGGGTGGATGTACCGTCAGGCTGTGGTTGACAGTATTCGCGACTGGGTAGGCCCTGGCTATTTTGGCTCTTTCTATGATGCCTACTCAGCAGGTGCTCGTGAGATGTTCTGGCGCCAGATGGATGAGAATTTGTATTCTAAATATAATTTTGGTATTGATGCTTGGTGGATGGATGCTTCTGAACCCAACATCCGTGACTGTACCCCTCTGTGGTATCGCAAGGCACTGAGTGGACCTACGGCACTGGGCTCTTCGACAGAAGACTTTAATGCCTATAGCATAGTGAATGCAGATGCTATCTATAATGGACAGCGTAGTGTGAATCCCAACCAGCGTGTGTTCCTGCTCACACGCAGTGGATTTGCAGGAGAGCAACGCTATTCTACAGCCACATGGAGTGGCGATATAGGTACACGCTGGGAGGATATGCGCGCACAGATGACGGCAGGAATGAATTATAGTCTTTCGGGCTTGCCTTTCTGGGGAATGGATCAGGGTGGTTTCTGTGTGGAGAATCGTTATGCAGCAGCACAGCGGTTTTATGACCAGACAGGCCGTGAAACCGATGATTTGAAGGAGTGGCGAGAGCTACAGACACGCTGGAACCAGTTTGGCTGCTTTATACCACTTTATCGAGCACATGGGCAGTGGCCTCTGCGTGAGGTGTTCAATATCGCCCCAGAGAATCATCCTGCCTATCAGAGCATCGTGTGGTACCATAAGTTACGTTATCACTTGATGCCTTACCTCTATTCTATGGCAGGATGGGTGCATCTCAACGACTATACCATGATGCGTGCGCTGGTGATGGACTTTGGGGCCGACCGCCAAGTGTTGAACATTAAAGACCAGTGGATGTTTGGTCCTTCACTGATGGCGTGTCCTGTCTGTGAGTATCAGGCTCGAAGCCGCAGTGTCTATTTCCCCAATCAGCAGGGATGGTACGACCTTTACTCAGGCGAGTTTATTCAGGGCGGACAGCATAAAGAGGTGGAAGCTCCTTATGAACGTATTCCAGTCTTTGTACCAGAGGGCAGCATATTGCCTTTTGGACCAGCGATGGAGTGGAGCGACGAAAAGCCTGCAGAGCTGATTAACCTCTATGTGTATGCTGGCAAGGATGGCAGCTTCACGCTCTATGAGGATGAAGGGACCAACTATAACTATGAGCAGGGCGATTATGCCACCATCAACATCCGCTACGATGATGCTGCGCGCAAACTCACCATCGGGAAGCGTGACGGTAGTTTTGAAGGCATGCTGCAGAATCGTCGCTTCAATGTGGTACTGGTGAGTAAAGAGGCTCCCCGTGCATTGAACATGGAGAGTCCACAAGGCACCATGGTTGAGTACCATGGAGAGGAAGTATCAGTTTCACTCTGATTTAGCAAGCTCTTTCCGTTTCTTCCAGACCAAGGCGATAACTCCTAGGAGGAGCAATCCGTAGCCTGCGTATGCCATTGTCTCTGTGGTATGCAAGCTCTGCGGATCGAAGGTCATCTCTATGGTATGTTCCCCAGCAGGGATGTAGAGCGCACGGAGCACGTAGTTGGCACGCGCCAGCTCTGCTTTTTCTCCATCGATGGTGACCTGCCATCCGTCAGGATAGTAGATTTCAGAGAATACGGCCACACCATCTTGTTTATTAGATGTGGTGTAGCGCAGATGGTTAGGCTCATAGCTCTCCAGGGTGAGGTGGGCCATGCTGTCCACAGGTGCACCAGTGATGTCATGCAGCGTAGCTTGGAAGTCCTTGTTCACCACAGCTGTGCGTGTAGGGTTGAAGCTGTCGAGGGCAGCCATCTCTTCATTGGCATTGGCCACATAGTTCACGGTAGAGACAAACCAAGCGTTGCCCATCGCGTAAGGATTCTGTATAGGCACTGTTTCTCCCTTGTCACCAATAGGGAAGATGAAATAGCGTGTGTTCAGCATATTGATGACAGGGAACTGCGAACCATCTACCTGTTCCATCTCTCCGCCTGCTTCAGCTACTTGTCTGTAAACTTCCTGCATTTCACTGCCTATGTGGTGCTCTATCAGCTCTTGGTAGCGACGGAGCTTAGCCGCATGGTAGCCGCCTATGCTCTTGTGCCAGTAGGAGGTCTGGTTTTCGTTGAACGTACTGCCAGCAAAGTTCAGCACGCGATAGTCCAATGTCTTGTCTTGCAGAATCTCTTCGTCGGTAGCTGTTTTCACGAAGCTGTCTGTGCGGATGCTGGATGAGACAAACTGGTCATCGTACAAATAGCGCTTGTTCACTGCCCACATATCCGCTAAGCACAGCAATAGCACGCCGCCTATAGTAAGCTCTTTGCGCAGTTTGCCACTGGAATAAGCCAAGAGTAGCATGCAGCCCACGATGATGACAAGCGCACTGCGCCACGCATCGGCATTCACTAAGGCTTGACGCATCTCCGTAAGGTTGGCCATGATGCCGCCAAGCATCTCTTTAGGGATGCTGCCCTGCTCTGAGGCCTGCGTGAGCATCTGAGCTTCTTGGGCAGGAATAAAGTCTGTGAATATGCCAGGGACCAACCATATCAGTAGGGCGATGCCCAGCGTGAGTGCCAGACTGAGCAGGTATTCGTTGCGATAAGTCTTGAGGGCTTCGCGCTCAGAAAGCCACTGCTTCAAGGCAAAAATAGCCAGCAGAGGAATGGTAAATTCTGCTATCACGAGGATGGAAGACACCGTACGGAAGCTGCTGTACATGGGCACATAGTCAATGAAGAAGTCGGTCACAGGCATGAAGTTCTTTCCCCACGAAAGCACGATAGAGAAGATGGTAGCCGTTACGAGTGCCCACTTCATAGGCCCTTTCACGATAAAACATCCCAAGAAGAAGAGGAATAGCACGAATGCCCCTACATAGACAGGTCCTGATGTCATGGGTTGGTCACCAAAGTATTGCGTCAAGCTACCATAGAGACTGCTGTATTGCGGATTGGCTTTTGCCATAGCTGTGCTGCTTTGACTTAGTGGTACTGAAGCGCCACCTTTTATATTAGGCACCAGGAAGGTGAGCGTTTCACCTATGCCGTAGCTCCACTGCGTGATATAGTCTCTGTCCAGTCCGCTGCTGGTTTGTTTGGCAGCATCGCCTGTCTGCACTAGTTCGCTCTTGCCACGCATAGTCTCCTTGCTATACGTATAGGTATGGTACAGGTTCGACAAGTTGACAGAGATGCCGATGAGTCCTGCCAATGCCAGCACGCCAGTAGCTTTGGCAAACTGCCCCAACTGCCCTTTACGCTTGGCTTCCACAAAGAAAGCAATGGCCATGAAAAGCATCACAAAGAGGAAGTAGTAGGTCATCTGCACGTGGTTTGAGACTATCTGCAAGGCCGTGAACAGCGCAAAGACCAGTCCGCCTTGCAGCAGCTTGCCTCTATAAGCCAGCACCATGCCTGCTATCGTAGGCGGAATATATGCCAGTGTGATGAATTTCCAGATGTGCCCAGCAGCTATGATGATAAAGAAATAGCTAGAAAATGCCCAGATGATGCCGCCTAAGCCCGATAGCCACACGGAGAATCCGAAAGCACGGAGCAAGATGTAGAAGCCCAGCATCAGGATGAAGGTCAGCTTCACATACTCGGGCAGGAAGAGCTGATACACCTTCTCCGTCCACTTCAAGGGCTGCCCAGAGTCGTAGGATGGAGAGATCTGGTAGGTAGGCATACCTCCGAAGAGCGCGTTGGTCCATCGGGTAGTCTTGCCCGTCTCCTCCTTATACACTTTGGCCTCCTGTCCAGCCCCCGTACCTGCAGAGGTATCATGCTGGAAAAGTATGCGTCCCTCTATGTCGGCAGGGAAGAAGTAGGCAAATGAAATCAGCGCAAACGCCACCACGGCGATGAGGTCTGGGAGTATCTTTTTCAGTGTCATAATGCTTTTTCTTTTATTTTGGCAACGAAGATAGCTGATTTTAATCGAATTATTGGTATTTTTGCCGTTAAAAAGATAGAAACAAGATGAAGATAGGTGTAATAGTGGCCATGGATAAGGAGCTGAAGCAGCTTCGTACCCTTCTGGAAGATGGTGTTTCCGAGCATGTAGGCGCTCTAGAATTTATCTGTGGGCGTGTAGGAAAAAATGAAGTGGTGCTGCAGAAATGCGGCATCGGAAAAGTCAATTCTGCCATAGGTACGGTGGAGATGATACGGCAATATAAGCCCGACATCATCATCTCTACGGGCTGTGCAGGAGGTGCTTCTACACAGATGGAAGTGGGCGATGTGGTGATAGGCACAGAGATGGTCTATCACGATGCCTACTGTGGTGAGGAGCAGCAGTTCGGCCAGGTCATGGGCATGCCTCCACGCTATAAGGCAAATCCACAGTTGGTGCTGATGGCCGAGCAGGTGGAGCATGGCGCAGGGGTGCACGAAGGCTTGATCGTAGGAGGCGACTGGTTTGTCAACAGCCGTGACAAGATGCAGCAGATACTTCAACGCTTCCCCGAGGCTGTGGCAGTAGATATGGAGAGCACCAGCATCGCACAGACCTGCTATATCTATAAGGTGCCATTCGTCTCGTTCCGCGTCATCAGTGATGTGCCCCTCAAGGACCATCAGGCGTCGCAATATTACGACTTCTGGGATCGCATGGCCGATGGCTCTTTCCACGTCACCAAGCGTTTCCTTGAAAAACTATAATTCTCAATTCTCATTTCTCAATTCTCAATATGGAAAAGATACCCAGTTTCAGCATCAACCACCTCACACTGCTCAGAGGCATCTATGTGAGCAGAAAAGATAACGTTGGCGGTGAGGTAGTCACCACCTTCGACATCCGCATGAAGGAGCCAAATCGTGAGCCTGCCATCCAGCCAGGCGCACTTCACACCATCGAGCATTTGGCTGCCACCTACCTGCGCAATCATCCGCAATGGAAAGACCACATCGTGTATTGGGGACCAATGGGGTGCCTCACAGGCAACTACCTACTTATGCGAGGCGACCTGCAGCCACAGGATATCCTCCCTGTGATGCAAGAAACCTTCCGCTTTATAGCCCAGTTTGAGGGCGAAGTGCCAGGCGCTGCCCCACGTGATTGTGGCAACTATCTGCTGCACGACCTCCCCATGGCTCGTTGGGAGTCACGTAAATATCTGGAGGAGGTATTGCTGCAGATGAAGCCTGAGAATATGAGCTATCCAGCATAAGCTTTCTTCTTCAGCCTGCTCTTGCGCTGATGCACATTGTTGATGTTCCCCACCCCCATGCCTATGGCTACGGCACGGGTATCAGGCAGAGCTTCTGAGAGGCAGAGGTAGAGAATGTCCTGCTCATCGAGTTTCTCATACTGGCGCTGCAGTTCCTCTATGTAGTCGGCATAGATGCCCAGCACCTCTTGGTGTACCAGTTCCAGATCCTTGGGTTTCAGGTAGGGCAGTATTTGCTCCTTCTCCTCCTTATGTGCAGCCAGTGCCATGATGCGCTGGTAGCTCTCCGTCTGCAGGAAAGCGTGGTTACACAGGTGCAGTGCCTGTTTCTGCAGATTGGCCGTCTGTGCCGTGAGGTGCGTGAGCATCTGCTTCAGTTGCTCGTTCTCAGCCTTTCCCTCCAGCTGCATCTGGCGCAGTTGCGCCATCTCCCCACGACTATCTCTGAGTAGTGTCTGCGTCATATCCATCTTCTCCAAGGCACTGTCCAGTTGCATCTTCGTGCGCAGCTGCTCCTTGCGCTTCCTGTGGTACTTGTGCAGATAGTAGAGGCTAAGCCCGAAGATGACAGCCATGCTCACCATAAACAGCACGAAGCGTTTCTGCTTCTCCCGAGCCTCTGCTTGCTGCACCTGCAGGCGGGTGTTATAGTCGTAGGCCAACTGCTGCACATCTACCTTGCGCTCATTGGTGTAGAGTGAATCTACATAGTCGGCATACTGCTCCAGATAGCCCACAGCCGCCTCATAGCCTTCTCGCTCCTGCTCCAGATCACTCAGTGTGCGCAGCGTCATGAAGCGTCCGTCGTAGGTGGTGTCTGCAGCTGCCTCCTGCATATAGCCGATGATGCTGTCGAGGCTGGCATCCTTATCATAGAGCAAAGCCCCCAGCAGATAGTAGAAGCGTCCTTTAGGTTCATCAGCAGGAGCTGTCTTCAAGGTTTCACGCTCATAGTGCAGGGCAGAGTCAGGCTGCTCAAACAGATGATGCGTCAGGGCCAAGGAGTGCAGGTAGTTGGCTATCAGGGCAGAGTCGCCCGTCTGCACAGCCATTTGCAGCGCTTTCCTGTTATACCAGAAAGCCGAATCCTGCTGCTCCGTCATGGCGTAGTAGGACCCTATGTCCTTCAGCGTCAGCGCACTGTCGAGCGGAGTGTCAAGCACCTCCATCAGTGCTCTGTAAGTGCTGAGGCTTTCATCATAGTGCTTGTGATTATAGTAGAGGTCGCCCAACGCGGAGAGGGCTATGCGCCTTGTTTCTCGTTCCTGTGGATAGCGGTCCAGAATCAGCAACGCCTCTTGCAGGTGGCTGATGGCCTCTTCGTCACGTGCCACCTCACTCTCCAGAATGGCTTTATAGAGCAACGCCACTGCCCGCTCCTTCCCATTGTTATAATAGGTGAGGGCGAAGTTCAGCAGAGAGTCGCAAGGTATGAGCGACAGGTGTGCCTTGTCTGTGGCGCGTGCCAAGAGTAGGGCATAGCGTGCCTTGGCCTCTCCTTGAAGTTTGTCAGCATCTGGCAAGGTAGCCAACAACTGTCTGGCACTATCTGGAGCCGTATAGAGCAGCCCCTCTGCTTGCTTGAAAGCTGCAGGCTCCTCCGTCCTTTGACAAGCTGTCAAGAGGCAAAACGCTAATATAATAGGAAGAATAGTTTTCATTCTATCCAGATATTGATTCGTGCAATGTATTTCTCAGACTCTATCTGCAAATAGTACGGATAACCTTCTGCTTCTGGGATATAGACATCCAGCGGATGGTCTTCGTCTATCAATGCTATAATCTGCGTGAAGATCACCTTATGGCTTTGGTCTTGGATGAAGAGGTATGCCTGCTCCATAAAGCCTTCGCAATGGATATGCAGATCGGCTTCATTCACTTCGAGAGTGACTTCAAGGTTTTCGTTATTCTCTTCTGGCTCTTGGGTAGGTCCAGTTAAAGCTGTTCTTTTTTCTCCGGTGGAATACACCATTTTAGGCCGCTTCTTGCCAGATTTTATAAGTTCCAATGTAGAAAGTTCTTGCAGTTCCTCGCTCTCATCGTGGCAAGCTGTGGCCACGATGAGGGTGAGGAGTATTGTTAACCCTATTTGAAGATAGCGCTTCATGTTTCTATGAATTCGTTTCAGCAAAGATAGTGCAATTATTCTGTTTTGTCACCATAATACCCAATAAATAAAGGGCATTTTGATGATGTCTCCATAAGACCATAAATAAATGGGCGGTTGAGTGTGATACTTGGTGGGACACTTAATAAGCCACCTATGTATGTCACAGCTGCAGCCTCGGCTCCTTCTTCATCTATCTTGAAACAAGTCTTTTGCAGAGCATCTATCACCAAATCAGGAGGCAACAGTGTTTCAAAGGCACTTTGGAAATTCAAGTGCCTAAAGTGTAAGTTAGGATTGAGGGCATCAATAATACTTACCAAATTGCTTACAGTGTAATTGATGTCATATTTTGGGATAATAATCTCCGCCAGTCTGTCTTTGCTATTTGCCAGTGCATCAAGTGTTTCTGCCTTAATCAGTGGTAGAGTCTCAGTAACGCTCTTGTCTTCTTTTGGCAAGATGGCAAACCATAAGAAAGCCTTGTTTATGAAAGGCAGAGCCAATGCTTGGAAAGTGTCGTTTTCAAGGTAGTTGAAGTTTTCGCTTATCTTCTCTTTTCCGGGGTTCTTTAGCATCATGGGAATATTCTTTTTAGTGCCATCAGCAAAGTAGAAAGGCCTCTCCTCTGTATATTCTTTCTTAAAAGGAGTCTCCCAACCAGCCTTGAAATACACAGCATTTAGCAGTGCGAAGACATCAGGATAGTAGGCGGGTGGCAGTATCTCTGTGATAAGGTCATGTGTCTTTTCTGCACACCACTGATTGATGGCATCGATGGTAGTATTGTCAAAAGGAGCATCCTGCACCTTGGCATCGAAGTTGGTTTCCAAAGCCTGCTGAAAGTTGGCATTTATCTTATAGCCATCCTTATACCACAGCGCATTGGCAATCTCCAGAGTAGCCAGGTCGTCTGCCTCCACGATACCCTCTACCATCGTCTTGAAATAGGCATTCACCTCGTCAGCAGTATAATCCTCCAGTCCCATCGTCTTCAGCATCTTCAGCTGGTCTTCGGGTACAAGTCCGTTCTGGAACATAGCCAGGGCTATCTCCAAGCTCAACGGTGAGAGCAGGATATTGGCAGGCTCTGTCTTCTGGGCGTAAGCTTCGCTGAACAGTCGCCAAGCAAAGTCGTTCAGCTTGTCGTTAATGGCACTTTGTTTGCCCTCCAGAGAGATAGGAATAGCTCCGCGTGACTGCGGTTCCTCGGATTTTGGTTCTTCCACCTTTGGCTCCTCCTCAGGAACTATTTCTTCCTGTACTGGCAACTGTGGTTCATCATTTTCGCATGAAGTGAACCCCAGAGTTGCCAGACACAAAGACATGGTAAAAATAAGATGTATTTTCAGTTTCATAGTGGTAACTTTTTTAATCGTTAAACAAAAACTTTGTGCAGTGAATTCACATCGCAAAGATAGGGGCTTTCAGGATAGCCTCCAAGAAAAAAGTCTGACAAGTGATTTTTAGAAGTCGTTGATAATAAGCACTTTCGTTTTTTAGAGTCTGACAAATACTTGTTTTTTATATCCGTTTTCAATACTTTGATAAATAAGTTTGGACAGATAGAGAGAGAGAAATGATTACCTTCGCACTGAGTAAAAATACTAAGTCCACTGAGTAAATTGTGTGAGTATGTATAAACGATCTGAATATCAATTGATTAAGAATAGGCTTGAAGAGCAGAGGAAGTTTATTCAAGTGGTAATGGGGCCTCGTCAGGTTGGCAAATCTACGGTTGTCAAGCAAGTACTGGTGGACTTGAATATCCCCTTCCAGCTTTATTCTGCCGACAATGTGCCTGCCACAAACACAGGTTGGATTTCTAACTGCTGGGCAGCTGTCCGCAGCTTGAAAAGGCATAGGGAATATGATAGCATGGTTCTTATTATCGATGAAATCCAGAAAATACTAAATTGGAGCGAAGCTGTCAAAAGGGTATAGTCATAGCCATAGAAGTCAAGAGTAATGCAGAGAAAAGCACTCGTGGCCTAAGTGAGTTTAGCAAGAAGTTCCATCCTCATGCAGCTTTCATCATTGGAGATGGAGGCATTGGTGCCGAAGATTTCTTATTAACAGACATCCGCAAACTATTTGACAGTTAATCCTAAGCCATTCTATCTTGAACATAGCAGGATAGTCTTTTCATTCTAACCAGATATTGATTCGTGCAATGTATTTCTCAGACTCTATCTGCAAATAGTACGGATAATCTTCTGCTTCTGGGATATAGACATCCAGCGAATGTTCTTCGTCTATCAATGCTATATTCTGCGTGAAGATCACCTTATGGCTCTGGTCTTGGATGAAGAGATAGGCCTGCTCCATAAAGCCTTCACAATGGATATGGAGGTCGGCTTCATTCACTTCGAGAGTGACTTCAAGGTTTTCGAGGTTTTCATCTGGGATAGGGCTTGGGCTTAGCAACCGTGAACTTTTCTCCCCTGTAGAATACACCATTTTCGGCTTTTTCTTGCCTGACTTCACCAGCTCCAGAGTTGAAGTTTGAACATACTCTTCACTCTTATCATGGCTGCAACCAGCTATGATAAGAGTGAAAAGTAATATTATCCCTATTTGCCAAAAGAATCTCATGTCACAAAGATAAGTATTAATATGATGCAATCATCATAATACTATCTAAATAAGTGCTAATGAGTAAAAATTAGCCTATAGAAGCGCCATGGCAATTAATGCTGGTTCAGCACTAATATGGTGTTTTTCCCAAAGATCCCTGGCTATCTCAAAAGCATTGCCTTTGGAGTTCTTGTCGCACACTACATAACTAACATAAAAAATGCCTTCATCTTGCGTTCCGACTATATGAACCTTGTATTCTTCAGCTATTTCTTGTAACGTTTCGTTACTTTTTGTAATAATACCGATAAAACTAGTACCACGGTGTTCTATTTTAGGTTCTTCTTCAAGTTGAATATTGGGACATGCATCCAATATCTCTGGTATGTCAATGATGTCTTTATAACTTGCTAAAACCTCATTCCATACGCATTCAGCATAAAAATAGGCATTCTCTCCTCTATTCGAATAAATAGGGGGATAATACCCTAATGCAGATTCATATCCAGGTTCCCTTTCTAACTTGAGGCCTCTCTCTGCCAACTTCTCCACTATTACTTCTCTATCTGAAGGATGATAATAGATGAGCGCCTTGGTGTCAAGATAAGTGAAATACCTTTTTTGTGGGTTAGCCAAAGGCCACCACCACCAATAAGGCCGCTCATCCACCTCTCTTGTCTCAGTACCTTTCACAGCGCTGGGTGTTTCTTGAGGCAGAAACAGTTCTTCTTCCGTATCATTGCTGCATGCCACAAACAGGGGCAGTGCAAGCACCATTGTCAAAAAATAAGCTATTCGTTTCATAGTAGTCATCATTTAATCGTTAAACAAAAACTTTGTGTAGTGAATTCACATCGCAAAGATAGCGGGTTTCTCGATAGCTACCAAGGAAAAAGTCTGACAATAGGATTTTGGAAGTTGCTGATAATCAACGATGTCTGTTTTTGGAGTCTGACAAATGAAGGAAAAACGCTTTTACATCTTCTAAGAAATACAGGCTTTTTTCGCGGAAATACTAAGTGTTACGGCAAAAACGCTTCAATAATATCTATAGTAATACTTGACATTTCCGCAACAACTCCTTGTGTTTCTGAAAAACAGTCTTACTTTTGGTAATTTAATCTTTGTAATAAATCCTCAAAACCGCATAAGAAATGCAGAAATGGGGAATTATCCGTTATCATTCAATGCTATAATCTGGGTGAGGACTGCTTCCACGATTATTATGCAATAAAAGATCAAGAGTAAGGACGGAACGCAAAATTTTGATATAATGTTTGTTATAGTAAACATTTTTATTTATTTTTGTGCCCAATAAGGTACAAATATGGGAAAAAATACATTTGGAAAAATGATGCCAAGGGCATTGAGTCAGAACTTGAAAATCATGGGCGAGCAGATTATGCTGGCACGTAAGCGAAGGCATCTATCAATGCAGGACGTAGCAGACAGGGCTACGGTGACACGCCTTACTGTCTCTAAAGTGGAGCATGGTGACCCTACGGTTTCCATGGGCATTTATGCGCGTGTACTCTTTGCGCTCAATCTGGAAAAAGACATCACCCTGCTTGCTGCCGATGATGCTCTTGGCAGACAGCTTCAGGATGCAGAATTACTGAAAAGATGAAAAGAATAATAGTTTACGCAGATTTTGATTTCCTTTCTGCTCCGCAGGAAATAGGAACATTAGGCCACGAATATGTGCGTGGTAAAGACCATTTTGTTTTTGAATATTCGCGCGAATGGCTAAAACTGCATGGTGGCATACTGCTGAGTGGTGATCTGATGAATGTTCCTTCAATGCAGCATCCTCGTGGCAACGATAATGTGTTCGGCTTCGTAAAAGATTCCTTCCCAGATCGTTGGGGGCGCTTGTTGCTTGACCGCAGAGAGCGGCTGATGGCTCAGTCGGAAGGGAGACCGAAACGGATGCTTACCAATTACGACTACCTCATAGGTATTGAAGACTTCACCCGTATGGGTGGCATACGTTATAAAGAGGAAGATGGAACCGACTACATCAATGCTAGCGTCAAAAATCTTGTCCCTCCTATTGAAAGTCTTCGTGCCTTGTGTGATGCGTGCCATGAGATAGAGCTGGCAGAAGAACGTAACGAATTGCCTGAACAACGTTGGATCGACCAGTTGATTGATCCTGGAACCTCGCTTGGTGGTGCTCGTCCTAAGGCTAATGTAGTAGATACCGACGGCAGGCTGTATGTGGCTAAGTTTCCATCAAAAAAGGATTTGGAGAACACGGAACTCATTGAGCATTTCTCGCATCAACTCGCGGCTAAGGCTGGCATCAGCGTGGCCAAGACACGCACCATCAAGATATCAAAAGACCGCAATCTGCTTCTTTCTGAACGCTTCGATAGAACAGCAGAAGGCCGTCGCATTCATTTTGCTTCTGCCATGTCATTGCTTGGCCTTGACGATGGGGCTGGCTGCAACACGGGCAACGGCTATCTGGATATTGTAGATTTCATTCTTCGTGGTTGCACTGATGTGCGGCAAAATCTCAGAGAACTCTATCGCCGAGTGGCTTTTAACGTCATGTTTGGCAACACTGACGACCATTTCCGCAATCATGGTTTCCTGCTTACCCCGAAAGGTTGGACACTCTCACCTGTATACGACATCAACCCAGGAACAAAGTCGCATCAATGTCTGCTCATTGACTCATATACAGAGGAGTCGGACATCAACATTCTACTTTCTGCAAGCGAGAATTACATGCTCGGACAACAGGAAGCATCAGAGATTATAAAAGAGGTACGGGCCGCCATCAAAGACTGGCGCATGACTGCTACTGAACTGCAAATACCCCTTAAACTGCTTGAATCATACTCAATGAGATGGGATGAACTGTAAATCTCATTCTATCCAGATATTGATTCGTGCAATGTATTTCTCAGACTCTATCTGCAAATAATATGGATAGCCTTCTGCTTCTGGGATATAGACATCTAGCGGATGGTCTTCGTCTATCAATGCTATATTCTGGGTGAAGATCACCTTATGGCTCTGGTCTTGAATGAAGAGGTATGCCTGCTCCATAAAACCTTCACAATGGATATGCAGATCGGCTTCATTCACTTCGAGAGTGACTTCAAGGTTTTCGTTATTGTCTTGCTCTACTTTATCAGATATTCCAATATCAATTCTGACATCTTTTTCGCCAGTAGAATATACCATCTTGGGCTTCTTTTTCCCAGATTTTATTAGTTCAAGTGTAGAAATTTCTACTACTTCCTCTGTCTCATCGTGGCAAGCAGTAACCACAATGAGGCAGAGAAGCAGAGATAATCCTATTTGCAGATACCTTTTCATACTTAAAGAACTTATGCAAATAAATACCTGCAATTCATCAGTCTAACGAAGCTGTACCAGCCATAGCTGGTTGTGCGTCTGCAATTCCCTTTTCCACTAAATCTCTTGCGATATCTAAAGCTTTGCCTTTGGAATTTTTGTCGCATACTACATAACTTACCTTAATATAATTATCGGTTCCAAAGATATGGACATTATAATCCTCAGCTACTTGTTGCAATACATCAGGTTCTAATGAATGAATATAGATAATGCTTGTTCCGGAAGGTTCTGTCCCATCCTCAAATATAAGGTTTGGGCATGCGTCCAAAATTTCGGGTATATCAATCACATCTTTATATTCTGCTAAAACTTCATTCCATACACATTCCTTTAAGAATTCAAAATCCACACCCTTATTTGTGAAATAAGTATCAATGTAGTCCTGATTCTGGTATCCCAGTAACGATGAATCATCTTCTCTAGCTAATTTGATTCCTCTCTCTGCCAACTTCTGATACACTATTTCCTTACTGGATGGGTGAAAATAGATGAACGCTCTATTATCAAGATACTTGAAATATATCTTCTCATTTACTGCCCAGTAATAAGGCCGCTCATCCACCTCTCTTGTCTCTGTGCCTTTCACAGCGCTGGGAGTTTCTTGAGGCAGAAGCAGTTTTTCTTCCGTATCATTGCTGCATGCCACAAACAGGGGCAGTGCAAGCACCATTGTCAAAAAATAAGTCATTCGTTTCATAGTAGTCATCATGTAATCGTTAAAACAAAAACTTTGTGTAGTGAATTCACATCGCAAAGATAGCGGGTTTCTCAATAGCTACCAAGGAAAAAGTCTGACAAGTGAATTTCGGAAGTTATTGATAATCAATGATGTCTGTTTTTGGAGTCTGACAAAAAGCCAATTATATAGTCTCCCTAGCTGTTTTTTAGTGACAGAGAGTCTGCGAACATTAGATTAGCATTTTTATTTTGTCGATAAGGTTCCTTGTCATAGGTAATAAAGACCTGATCTCTTCTTCACTGATGTCAATAAAATCGTCATAGTCGCTCTCCTGCCTCAAATTGAAGAGTCTTCTCATGAGGGCTCCTTCTTCATAAGATAGTAACTGAGTCTTTACAAAATGCAAATGCATCATGGTTTGAAGTCCGGCATGGGTATGTGTGATAAGTGCTTTGCTGATAAGCAATGCGCTCGCAGCATAATAGAATGAGTAATAAAGTCTGTTTGCTGCAGTAGCACACATTCCTAATTCAACCAGTTTCTGGGTATCACTGAAAGTGGAGTCTGCTTTCTCAAGTCGATAGGAAACAATCGCTTTTCTTTCTTCTGCTGTCATACTCATAATGCGATGCCCTCCTCAATAATATGGTGCTTGAAAAGTGTTGGATGGGAATTTTCCCATTGTTGCTTGGTGTAAATAATAGGATTTATCTCATGGCCTAATTCTAGCCCTTTAACCCATAAGTCATAGCTTAATGCCTGGAATTGCTTCATGCTGACTGAAGGTGTATCCACGACGATAAGTACATCCCAATCGGAATCATGACGGGCTTCTCCTCTGGCTCTGGAACCAAAGAGGATGACTTTGGCTTTTGGGTCTACATCATGTATGGTCTGGCCAATCATCTTTTCTATGTTCGTCTTTTCCTTCATGGGTGGCTATTATTTGTGACAAAGATAAGGAAATCTTCAGAATAATTCCCCAAAACCGTATAAAAATTGCGAAAATGGGGAATTATCCGTCCTCATTCTATCCAGATATTGATTCTGAGACATGCAGAATGGATTAGGTAAGAGATAAGTATGCCATAAGCGTTCCTAAATTCAGCGATAGGCGGGAGAAAACCAGAAGATATGGGAAGGAATCTTTAATCAGCACTGCTGATTGTGCAGACAGAGGTGCTGATTGTACAGACAGCAGTGCTGATTGTGCAGACAGCAGTGCTGATTGAAATTTGCTTCGGCTCTGTAGGTGGTTGGTCTGGTAGGCTCTCTGGTTTTGGTCGTCGGGGGCAGGGGTTATGTGTTGCTTGTGGCCTGCGGAAATCATCCAGCTTCGATTTTACCCTTCACCCTTCACGGTGGCTACGAAACTGTATGATACTGATTGGGAAACTCTTGTGAAGGGTTTCCTTGACCCTTCACAACCCTTCACATTTTATAGACTCTACCCCTTTTCAGAGGGGAAGGAATCTGGAGGTATTGGTATCCGTTCTTAAAACGCGAGGATAGCGAGTCTTAGGCGTGAAGGGTGGTGAAGGGTGGTGAAGGGTGCGAAAAACCCTTCACACGAAATAACTTATGATATATATTCATAAACTAAGACGTTGTGAAGGGTGAAGGGTAAAACGCATATCATCTGTCAACGGCAGTGAAGTATGGAGCTGCACCACTATTTTCCTTAGTGATATAGATATCCATCTTGGCACCGTTGGCCTCGCCTACAAACTTATAATCGGTGCCCAGAGAGGTGGTGCGACTGCCTACGCTCACGGCTGTTGTGCCGTTCATCATAGGATAGGTAGAGATGGCAGTGTTGAAGATTTCTGTCTCCTCGGCTGTAGGAGCCTGCTGAGCAGAATACTCGGCCAGTGCCTCGTTCTGACCTTCGATGAGGCCCTGAGCTATCAGCACGCGATCTACGGCTGCTGGCATCTTGTCCATCAGTGAGCTACGCACACCTACACAGTCCAGCACCTGGATGGCAGGGAATGCCTGCTTCATCTCGTCTATGCTCTGCTTGATGCCGCTGCTACCGCTGGTGCAGAAAGGAATCACCTGCTTGCCATTGAGCGCACCACTGCTGAGCAGGGCCTTCACTGGCAGGGCGTAGGTGCCAAACCACAGAGGATAGCCCACGAAGATGACGTCGTAATTGTCCAGGTTGGCCTTCAGAGGCTTCAGCTCTGGCAGCACGCCGCTCTCACGCTCCTGGCTTGAGCGCTGGATAATCTCGTTATAGACGGTAGAGTAAGGATTCACCAGTTCGATGGCCTCAATGTCGGCACCAGTCTTCTGCTGGATGTACTCAGCCATTTGCTTTGTGGTGTTGGTGATAGAGTAGTAGAGCACCAATACTTTCTTGGCAGCAGGCTCTGCAGCTGGCTGCTCATTGTTTTGCTTCGATGCGCAAGACATCATGAACAGTCCTGCCAGCATCATAAAAACTAACTTCTTCATTTGCTTTAAAATATTATTGGTTTTACGTATTTCGGATGTAAAAATAGGGGATTATCTGCGATAATCACTCCATGTGGGGGAAAATTTTATCATTCTTAACAGAAAAGGGGAATCTGCCTGCAATGGAGATTCCCCTTCTTAGTGGTTCGCTTCGCAATATTATCTGCGCAGACCCAGAGCCTTGACGATGGCACGGTAGCGCTCGATGTCACGATCCTGCAGATAAGAGAGCAGGGCACGGCGTTTACCTACCAGCTTGGTCAATGAACGAGATGTAGTATAATCTTTCTTATTGAGCTTCAGGTGCTCAGTAAGGTGGGCAATACGGTATGAAAACAAAGCTATCTGAGCCTCTGGTGAGCCAGTATCAGTGTTAGACTTTCCGTACTTGCTGAAGATTTCTTGCTTTTTAGCAGCGTCTAAATACATAATGTTTTGAATAATAAAGTGTAACAAATTTTTGTAATGCGGGTGCAAAGATAGGCATAATCTTTGAATCTACAACATATTATGCATGATTTTTTTGCATGCATACGTCATATATGCTGTAAAATTTGTAACTTTGCATCCAGTTTTTAGGTATTAGTTATGCAGAATATTAGAAATATTGCCATCATTGCCCATGTGGACCATGGCAAGACCACGCTCGTAGATAAGATGCTCTTGGCAGGAAACCTCTTCCGTGACAATCAGAGCACAGGTGAGTTAATGCTTGATAATAATGAGCTGGAGCGTGAGCGAGGCATCACGATTCTCTCTAAGAATGTCTCCATCAATTATAAAGGTACGAAGATAAACATCATAGACACTCCGGGACATAGCGACTTCGGCGGTGAGGTGGAGCGCGTGCTCAACATGGCCGATGGCTGTCTGCTGCTGGTGGATGCCTTCGAAGGTCCTATGCCTCAGACACGCTTCGTGCTGCAGAAGGCTCTGCAGATAGGACTGAAGCCCATCGTAGTAATAAATAAGGTGGACAAGCCCAACTGCCGTCCAGACGAGGTGAACGAGATGGTGTTCGACTTGATGTTCAATCTGGATGCTACAGAGGAGCAGCTGGACTATCCGCTCATCTTCGGCTCTGCCAAGAATGGCTGGATGAGCACAGACTGGAAACAGCCTACAGACAACATCATGCCACTGCTGGACTGCATCATAGAGAATATCCCAGCCCCAGAGCAGCTGGAGGGCACACCTCAGATGCTGATCACCTCACTGGACTATTCCAACTATATAGGCCGCATCGCTGTGGGACGTGTGCACAGAGGCACCATCAGCGAGGGCATGAACGTGACACTGGCACATCGCAACGGCACACAGACCAAGACGAAGATCAAGGAGCTGCATACCTTCGAGGGTATGGGGCACAAGCGGTGCGCTGAGGTGTCTTCGGGTGATATCTGTGCCATCATCGGCTTGGATGCCTTCGAGATAGGTGATACCATCTGCGACTTTGAGAATCCAGAGGCACTGCCTCCTATCACTATCGATGAGCCTACCATGAGCATGCTTTTCACCATCAACGATTCGCCTTTCTATGGTCAAGAGGGTAAGTATGTGACTTCACGCCACATCCAGGATCGTCTGGACCGTGAGCTTGACAAGAACCTGGCACTGCGTGTGACGAAGGGTGAGACGGAGGGCAAGTGGAACGTCTCTGGACGTGGTGTGCTGCACCTCTCTGTGCTGATAGAGACCATGCGCCGTGAGGGCTATGAGCTGCAGGTGGGCCAGCCACAGGTGATTTTCAAGGAGATAGACGGCGTGCGCTGCGAGCCTATCGAGGAACTCACGGTGAATGTGCCAGAGGAGTATAGCAGCAAGATCATAGATATGGTGACACGCCGTAAGGGCGACCTGCTGAAGATGGACAATGCGGGAGACCGTGTGAACTTGGAGTTCAACATTCCATCGCGTGGCATCATCGGCCTGCGCACCAATGTGCTGACAGCCTCGGCTGGTGAGGCCATCATGGCACACCGCTTCAAAGAGTATGCGCCATACAAGGGTGAGATAGCCCGTCGCACGGCTGGCTCTATGATTGCCATGGAGACTGGTACGGCCTTTGCCTATGCGCTGGACAAGCTGCAGGATCGTGGACGCTTCTTCATCAATCCGCAGGATGAGGTGTATGCCGGACAGGTGGTAGGTGAGCATGTGCATGAGAAGGACTTGGTGATCAATGTGACCAAAGCCAAGAAGCTGACCAACATGCGTGCCAGCGGTTCGGAAGAGAAGGTGCGCCTCTCACCTCCTTTGCAGTTCTCTCTGGAAGAGGCTCTGGAGTATATCAAGGCCGATGAGTATGTGGAAGTGACGCCTAAGTCGATGCGCATGCGCAAGATCATCCTCGATGAGCTGGAACGTAAGCGTGCGAATAGAAATAATGAGGAATAAAAAAGAAAATCCCCGCCAATGGAAATCGGCGGGGATTTTTTTGTTATTCTACGAACTTAGCTTTAGAAGCATCACGCTGTCCAGCAGTAACTTCTTGATCTGGATGACCAATAGGAATCACGAGCATAGGCTGATAATTTTCGCTGAATCCTAGTGACTTCAGCCAAGCCTGTGCCTCGGCACTCTCCATCGAACGCAGCGGACCAGCCTGAATGCAGGCACCTAAGTCCATCGCATGCGCAGCCAGAACGATGTTCTCTGCCAAGAGGGCAGCATCAACGGCTGAGAAAGCACCTGGCTGGTCGGACACTTCATTGGCAATGAAAATCAGAGCAGCCGCATTGCCGAAGGAATTCTTGTCTGGGAAACGATCCTGAGCATTTGGATTGGCTTTTTTCATGATATCGCAGATGGCATTGATCTTATCTTGGCTGTCAACTACGCGCACTTCCCAGTCTTGCTTATTCATGGCACTTGGTGCCTGAAGACCTGCGCGTACGATAGTTTGCAGCGTTTCACGACTTACAGGTTCAGCAGTGAAGCTACGCACGCTGGCACGGGTCATAATGTTCTCCAGTACAATGGCAGCTTTATCTACTGGAGCTGGTTCTGCAGGCGCAGAAACAGGAGCCTGATTGCAGCTACCCAGGAGCAGAATACCTGCTCCTAAAAGAAGATTTCTTAAACTTTTCATATTCATTTGCTTTTAAATGGTTTGTAATACAGCGACAAAGATACAAATTCTATAAATAAGGTATGTGTTAAAAAGACGAAAAAAGAGCGAGCCTCCGAAGAGACCCGCCCTTGTCGCTTATGAAAACATAGTGGAGTTTCCAGAGATTAGAGCTGAGGACCAGCAGCAACGAGAGCCTTACCAGCCTCGTTGGTGGTGTACTTCTCAAAGTTCTTGATGAAGCGTGCAGCCAGATCCTTTGCCTTAGCTTCCCACTCGCAGTCGCAAGCGTAAGTGTCGCGTGGATCAAGGATACGACGATCTACACCCTCCAGAGTTACAGGAACCTCGAAGTCGAAGTATGGGATGTGCTTGGTCTCTACCTTGTTGATGTCACCGCTCAGGATAGCGTCGATGATGCCACGAGTATCCTTGATAGAGATACGCTTGCCAGTACCGTTCCAACCAGTGTTCACCAGGTAAGCCTTGGCACCGCTCTTCTCCATCTTCTTTACCAGCTCCTCACCGTACTTAGTTGGGTGCAGCTCCAGGAATGCCTGGCCGAAGCAAGCAGAGAAAGTAGGAGTAGGCTCAGTGATACCACGCTCTGTACCAGCCAACTTAGCAGTGAAGCCAGAGAGGAAGTAGTACTTGGTCTGCTCAGGAGTAAGGATAGATACTGGAGGCAGTACGCCGAATGCATCAGCTGACAGGAAGATTACCTGCTTAGCAGCTGGACCAGCGCTCTTGCCGTTCACCTTCTTCACGATGTTGGTGATGTGCTCGATAGGATAAGAAACGCGGGTATTCTCAGTCACGCTCTTGTCGTTGAAGTCGATCACGCCGTTAGCGTCAACGGTAACGTTCTCCAGCAGAGCATTACGCTTGATAGCGTTGTAGATATCAGGCTCAGACTCCTTGTCCAGCTTGATAACCTTAGCATAGCAACCACCCTCGAAGTTGAAAACGCCATTGTCGTCCCAGCCGTGCTCGTCGTCACCGATCAGCAGACGCTTAGGATCTGTAGACAGTGTAGTCTTACCAGTACCAGACAGACCGAAGAAGATAGCGGTATTCTCACCCTTCATATCAGTGTTGGCAGAGCAGTGCATAGAAGCGATGCCCTTCAGAGGCAGGTAGTAGTTCATCATAGAGAACATACCCTTCTTCATCTCACCACCATACCAAGTGTTCAGGATTACCTGCTCGCGGCTCTTTACGTTGAAAGCAGCGCAAGTCTCAGAACGCATGCCCAGTTTCTCGAAGTTCTCTACCTTAGCCTTAGAAGCATTGTAGATCACGAAGTTAGGCTCGAAGTTCTCCAGTTCCTCAGCGGTAGGCTGGATGAACATGTTCTTTACGAAGTGTGCCTGCCATGCCACCTCAACGATGAAGCGAACAGCCATACGGGTATCCTCGTTAGCACCGCAGAATGCGTCAACTACATACAGGTCCTTGTTGCACAGCTCCTTGATAGCCATTTCCTTCACAGCTGCCCAAGTCTCTTCAGACATTGGGTGGTTGTCGTTCTTGTAACCTTCAGTTGTCCACCAAACAGTGTCCTTAGAAACGTCATCCATTACGATGTACTTGTCCTTAGGAGAACGACCAGTGAAGATACCAGTCATTACGTTTACTGCACCCAGCTCAGTCAGCTGACCCTTGTCAAAACCTTCCAGACCTGGCTTCATCTCAGCCTCGAACAATGCTTCGTAAGAAGGATTGTGACCAATCACGGTTGAACCTGTGATACCGTACTTTGTTAAATCCAAATTTGCCATTTTACTTTTTTTATTTTAAAGTGTAATTATTAATGATTTCTTCTTCACCTTTTAAATCGACTGCAAAAATAATATTTTATTCGTAAAATCCCACGACTATAGGCAAATATTTCGTGGTATGAAAGACATTTTTATCACTTACTAACATTTACTGCAACCTCTATATTGCAAATTTGGGAGATTTTTGTTTCTTTTGCATGCAGAAACATTAAATCTATGCATATGAAAGTGGTTAATTTTGCAGAATCTAATTCTATTCTCAACCATTATATGGCTGAACTGCGTGACAAGAACTATCAGAAGAACCGTTTTACCTTCCGTCACAATGTGGAGCGCATCGGAGAACTGATGGCCTATGAAGTATCTAAAACCTTGGAGTATAAGCCTAAAACCGTCAAGACACCTCTGGGTACGCTCGACATTCCGCTGATAAAGCAGGAGGATATCGTGGTGGCTACTGTGCTTCGTGCGGGCTTGCCTTTCCATCAGGGCTTTCTCAATGTGTTCGATGGCGCAGACAATGCGTTTGTGTCTGCTTATCGTATGTATATCAATCGTGAGCATACCGAGGTGGGCATTCATGCAGAGTATATCGCAACGCCAAGTGTGAAAGGCCGTACACTGATCATCGTCGATCCTATGCTGGCCACTGGCGGCAGTATGGCTGCGGCTATCGAGGCTCTTTTCCAAGCAGGTAAGCCTAAGGCTATCCACGTTTGCTGCGTCATCGCAGCTCCAGAGGGCATTGAAGTGGTAAAAAAGGCACTGCCTGATGATGCTACTATCTGGTGCGCATCTATCGATGAGGGCATGAATGAGCAGAAATACATCGTGCCTGGCTTTGGCGATTGTGGTGATCTGTGCTATGGTGAGAAGTTGCAATCCTTCCGCAAAATAGCGAGCAATAAATAAAAAAGAATGAGGCTCGGAAGAGCCTCATTTCTTTTAGAAATTCTTGCGAACAACCTTCCAGTCTGGATACTTGTATTTCAAGAAATCGTCATCGAGGAAGAAGGCTGCTTCGCCTACATTACCCTTAAATTGCCAGTTGAGCCACTTTAATACCGCTACAGCATAGCTACCACCGTTTTTCTCATAATAGGTGCCGCTATGACCATCGAGCGTGTTCATCATCACCACTGGCACATTTTCGATACGGTCAAAATCTTTCTGTGCATTAGGGTAGGCCACATCAGCAGGACCACCAATCAAGTAGAATATGGGTTGATGCAGGCTGTTCAGTGCTTCCTTAGTGGTGCCTTGCATCTCCATATCTGCGATACCAGAGTTCAGCATTACACATGTCTTGATACGAGGGTCATGAGCCACACCTAAAGCCTGTGCACCACCACATGATTGTCCCATGGCAGCCACGTGATCGAGGTCCAAGCAATGGTAATAGTCCGACTTAGGATCTGCATTTTGGTCAGTCAACCAATCCAGAGCCTCCAACAGCATCTTTGAATAAGTCTGCTGTACAGTGGGCAATGGCTGGCCTTTCTTGGCTGCTTTGGCTTGCGCTTCAGCTTGCTCTTTCATCATTTTCTCTATTCGAGCGCGCATCTGCTCTTGGTAAGCCTTTACTTCCTCAGGAGATTTAGGCTCAATCACCTCGCCGTTGGCCAGCACTACCTTAGCTTTTGTCTCTGGATAAGAATAGGTAAGCACATCCTTCCACTTGGCAATGACGTCTTCCTCGTCATAAGGACCTATGGCAATGGCCACATAGCCATAGGAGCAGAGTTCGCTCAGCAGAAAGCGCATTTCCACATTGTTGTTAGCGCATCCACCATTAGCATAGACGATGACAGGCAGTTTGCCTGTCTTTGCTACCACGCTCTTCAAGTCTTGTGGGCGATAAGTGGTGAACTTAGGACACGACACATCTTCCACTACTTCAGCCTTATAAGGCCCAGTGCCACCATTTTCTACCACTTGCTTTCGCGCAGTCTGGGCATTAATTAACCCCATGTTTGCTGCAATCAGCAGCGCTGTTAGTAATAATCTTCTCATAGTAAGCTTGTTTTTAATATTCTGTCACAAAGATACATATTATCTTTAGAATTTAGAAGATAATTAGGTATTTCATAACACAAGATAATTGTCATATCCCCTTATGGTAATGTCAAATCCCCTTTTTTAGCCAAAAGTGGGATTTGATTATTGGCAGAAAGGATTAGTGAAGAAACAGACCTTTATATATTACATAAAAGTACGGCAGCAAAACACTGTTTTGCTGCCGTTGAATAAGTCTTTATATGGCGAAGTTCTATAACTACGTTTTGGCGAAGGAAAAAAGATTACTTCACTTCCCAAATATCGTTAGTTTCCAACAACTCGGCAAAGTTGTGATACTTCTTCTTGGCGCTTACCTCTTCAATCTGAGCATGAACGGCCTCATCGTAGGTAGGAGCCTCTACATCACGAATCACACCGAAGGCTACAGGGAAGTCTGGGCCATCCATCATGGCGAGCTTCAGGTGCAGCGTGTTGTCCATGCAGTGAGCATCGTGTACCAGAATATCGTCCAATGTCACGCCATTCTCACCAATCTTCACCACCTTGATGCCGAAACCTTCCTGCATCAAGCCATACTCATTATTCTCACCAAACACCATAGGCTTGCCATGCTGCAGGTAGATAGCATTCTTGGCACGATCTTCTTTCTTGGCCAGATAGTCGTAAACGCCATTGTTGAAGATCATGCAGTTCTGCAGAATCTCACATACGGCAGCACCCTTATGCTGGGCAGCAGCTTTCAGAATCTCCACTGTGCCAGCAGCGTCGGCTGCAGCTGCGCGGGCAAAGAAGCGACCGCGAGCGCCAAAGCATAGCTCGGCTGGGCGGAATGGATCTTCAACGGTGCCATAAGGAGACGATTTACTCACGAAACCACGAGGTGAAGTAGGAGAGTACTGCCCCTTCGTCAAGCCGTAGATACGGTTGTTCAGCAGAATCATGTTAATGTCGATGTTTCTGCGCACAGCGTGGATGAAGTGGTTGCCACCGATAGCCAAACCATCGCCATCGCCAGATACCTGCCATACGGTAAGGTTTGGATTGGTCACCTTAGCACCTGTAGAGATGGCAGCTGCACGACCATGTATGGTCTGCATGGCATACGTATTCATATAGTAAGGCAGACGACTAGAGCAGCCGATGCCAGAAATCACTGCAATGTTCCAAGGAGCAACTCCAAGTTCTGCCATTGCTTTATGCAGAGAGGCGAGGAAGAAATGATCGCCGCATCCAGGACACCAGCGAGGCTGTCCTTTCTTATAGTCTTTTGCTGTAAATTCGCTCATGATATTTCTGTTTTTGGAGTTTACTTATTAAGGATTTCATTGAATGCTTCTACCAGTTCGCTGATTACGAAAGGCTGGCCTTTCACTTCATTGTACTGATAAGGAGTGAAGTTGTCCACCTTCATGCGCAGGTAGGCGGCAAACTGTCCGAGGTTTTGCTCAGCCGCTACCACTTTTTTATAGCGCTTCAGCACATCGGCAGTGTTCTTTGGCAGAGGGTTGATGAAGCTGAACTGTGCCAGAGCCACCTTCTTGCCAGCCTTGATAAGCTCATCCATAGCAGAATGCAGATGTCCGTAAGTACTTCCGAAACCTACAATCAGCAGGTCGGCATCGTCCTTGCAGCCTTCCACCTCAACATCTGGCACTGGAATCTTAGCCACCTTAGAGGCACGCAGATGCACCATCTTGTTATGGTTCTCTGGGTCGGTAGAGATGGCACCAGTATTACCGTCCTTCTCCAATCCGCCAAGGATGTGGGTGTAACCCTCTTGTCCAGGAATAGCCCAGTAGCGCACATCCTGATCGTTGCGCTTGTAAGGTGTATAGTTGCCCTTCATCTCTTCCATCACATAAGGCGGATTGATGGCAGGATAATCATTCAGGTTGGGTAATTTCCATGCTGAAGAACCATTGGCAATGAAAGCATCTGTCAGCAAGATGACAGGTGTCATGTGCTCCAGAGCTATCTTAGAAGCGGTGTAGGCAGCATCGAAGCAGTTGGTTGGTGAGGTAGCTGCGATGACAGGCATAGGGCTCTCACCATTGCGTCCGAAGAGTGCTTGCAGCAAGTCGGTCTGCTCACTCTTGGTTGGCAGACCTGTAGAAGGACCACCGCGCTGAACGTCGAGCAGCACTACTGGGAGCTCTGCAGTCACAGCGAGGTTCATGGCTTCTGACTTCAGGCACACGCCAGGGCCAGAGGTGGAAGTCACTGCCAACGCTCCTGCAAAGGATGCGCCAATAGCAGAGGCTGCTCCAGAAATCTCATCCTCGCACTGCACGGTAATCACGCCGAGCGACTTATGCTTAGCCAGTTCGTGCAGCACATCGGTAGCAGGTGTGATAGGATAAGAACCGAGGAACAGACGCTTGCCAGCTTTTTCTGCTGCGGCGATGAAACCGTAGGCGGTAGCCTTATTGCCAGTGATGTCCATATAGCGACCAGGCTCTTTCTCCTTGCTCTCAATGCGGTAAGTATGATCTACGGAAGAGTGAGTGTTGGCACCATAGTCATAGCCAGCACGCACCACCTTGATGTTTGCCTCAGCTATCTCAGGCTTCTTGGCGAACTTCTCACGCAGGAAGTTCTCTACCAGCGAAAGTTCTCGATTGAACAACCAGCATACCAAGCCCAGCGCAAACATATTGCGGCACTTCAGCGCGCTCTTGTTGTCCATACCAGAATCTGCCAAAGCTTCCTTCACGATGGTAGTGATAGGTGCAGCAATCACATCCTGCTTGATGCCCATCTCTTCGATAGGATTATCGGTAGTAAACTGAGCTTTCTGCAAGTCGGATGCTTGGAAGGCATCTGTATCGATGATGATGCAAGCTGTAGATTTGGCAAACTTGTATTGTGTCTTCAGTGCAGCAGCGTTCATAGCCACCAGCACGTCACATTTGTCACCTGGAGTATAGACCTTTCCTGCGCCGATGTGTACCTGGAAACCAGATACACCCGTCAGTGAGCCTTGCGGGGCGCGGATGTCTGCGGGATAGTCTGGGAACGTGCTAATGCCGTTTCCCACCGTAGCTGATACTGTAGAGAAGATGTTACCTGCGAGCTGCATACCGTCGCCCGAGTCGCCAGAGAAGCGTACCACTACTTGCTCCAGCTCTTTTACCTCAATGTTGTTAGCCATTTTTATAAAAATGTGTATTAATACCTTAGTAGTCCCGCCGAGAATCGAACTCGAATCTAAAGTTTAGGAAACTTCTATTCTATCCATTGAACTACAGGACCAACTTTTAATATAAAAGCGGTGCAAAGTTACGACAAACTTAAGAGGTATGCAAAAAAACGTGCAGAATTATTCAGCGACGGCATTTTATGAGCACTCTGCTTCCGTCTTGCAGGGTGGTAGCAAAGAGGTAGGTGTCGCCTCCTTCCTTCAGTTTCAGCTTCTTGCGCAGTTCTGCTACGCTTTGTGGAAAGTTGCGCACCGTGAGGTTGGCTTTTTCCACATCTTGAAGCAAGGTTTTCAGTTCTGTCTTGCTGAAATGGGCATAGCCCTCCACATGGAAAATGCGCCCAGGAAAGTCTGGTTGGCCACTTTTGGAGGTGTAGAGATGACTGTTGGAATGCAGTTTTTCAAGGTTCCAATGTCGAGCCACACTGCGATAAGCTCCCGCTTTTAGTAATGCCGCATTAGGTTCATAGAGATAGGATCCTACTTCTGAAGTATATGCACATTCTGTAAGTTCCTCTTCCCAAGTAAAGCGGAAAAGTTGTGGATCATTCCCGTTGGAAAAGAGCTGTGCAGCCACGATTATAGGAGGTTGTTGTGTGGATCGTTTAGACATGACAAGCAACAACTCCTTGCACTCATTATCTACACTTACTACATGCACTTCTTGGACGTTGGGCAACTTTTTCAGTGCTTGGTGAATATCCAACATTGTGGAGAGCTTCACCATTATGTATTCGGCTTTCTCCAATAGTAGTTCATGGATTTCAAGAAGATTCGGTTCGCAATCTTCTATGGCGAAGACCTTGCTTCCGCTATGGCTTCTGCGGGCAGGATCCAGAAAGATCCAATCGGCATTGGGCATCTGTGGAAGGTTGTCTTCAGAATCTGCACAACAGACTTTCACGTGAGGCAGTCCTAAAATCTGGAAGTTGGCTGTTGCCAATTCACAGAGCACAGCTTGCCGCTCTACATAAGTGGCCTTTTGAAAAAGCGGAGCGATGTAGGAGAAATCGATGCCCAATCCACCTGTAAGGTCGGTAAAAGAGGTATGATTTTTAGAAAAAGCGTCAATGATTTTGCATTTATAAAGCGCTGTAAGTTCGGAGGAGCACTGTTCCATAGAGAGCGCAGGAGGGTAGAGAATGCCTTCCATCTTTGCCCAAGAGGGAAGTTTCTCACACGCTTTCTGCCACCCTTCTATCTGCGTGAGGGCTTGAGTCAAATCAATGCTTGGGGTATTAGCATATTTCAATGCCAATGCCCGCACATCCTCATTCCGATGCGCTGTGATGAATGCCTGTGTCTGACTGTCTATCTTCATGGTATCACCTTATAGCGTTGTTTGGCCTCGTTGCGGCTCACTAAGTTGAAGTGCCACCACTCCGAGGGGAGTGTCTTGAAACCAGCTTTTGTCATCACTTCACGCAGTAGTTTACGGTTTTCCCATGCTTTTGCAGACATCTTGCCTTGACGCACGAGAGATGCTTCCTGACTGATATTGGCTTCTTTTCCTAAGTGGTCTATCTTAGTGCCCATAGGTAGGGTATCGCCATCTGCAGTGGCCAATGTGATATCTACTGCCACACCATAGTTATGCATCCCTCCGCCATGTGCTGGATTTGATACATAGTTTTGTTTGACCGTACCCTTCACGGTGTTCCACATCTTCTGCTGCACACTCATGGGACGAGCGGCATCAAATACGGCCAATGTCAGTTCTGGATGGCCTGCCTTCAGAAGCTGCTGCGCTTTGAGGAGGCATTGCATGGCATCTGGATGCAGATAGGCTTCTTTTAAATCGGTATAGAGCACTTCTCCAGTAAAGTTGTCTGCACGGGCATACATCAGGCTCACTATGATTGACGGATCTTGTTCCGCGATGTTCAGAAAGCCTAATGAGTCCAACTGCTTGGCAATAAGGCTTTTCTCGGGAAGGATGGGAACTTGTGAGACTTCCTCTTCAGGAAGTGGCGTAAAAGCACTCTCTGCCTCTCGTGGTGCATGACTGCACATCGAGAGGCAGAGCAGTGTCAATATGGTAGTGAATCCTTTCACTTCTTCCAAACATGCACGATTTCAGCCATAAACTGCTGATGCATTGGGCGAAGTTCGCCATCGCGGTAGAAACTCGATTTGATGCTATCATCCAGGCGATCAAGGTCCCACTTACCTGTATAGATCATGCGGCACTCTATCACTAAGTTGGCTTGATCGAAGAACGGATTGCCAAGCTCTGTCTTCCCCACAGTTAATCCAGCATCCTTGATTTTGTCAGAGCCGTCGCGTCCAGAGTGCTGACCTAAATAGCGCACATTTTCCTTGTATTGCTCTGGGAATACTGCCAGCGTGAAATAAGGATTCTTCTCCAGCAGTTCATAGGTGTAGCGACTCTCGTTGACAAAGATAGAAACGATGGGTTTGCCACGGAATACACCCATTGTGCCCATGGTCAAGAGCATAGCATTAGGCTTGTCATCGTTGTTCACTGCCAGCACAATCCAGTCGTCGAAGAGGCTTACAGGATTGGTGGTTACTTCCTTCGGCTGAATCTCTTGCCAGCCATTACTTAATGCGGCATTTTGTCCGCAAACTGATGTGGCTATCGCCAACATGCAGCCAAAAAAGATACTTTTCTTCATAACGTTAATAGTTTATTTAATGTTGAAATTAACTGGTAATGTCATCAGTTGGTAATACAGCGTAGCCGCCATACGTCGGTGTCCTTCAGTATTCGGATGCAGTCGATCGGTTTCTGCATTGATAAAGTAAGGCACTTGCTCCTCTACCATGGGGTTGAGGCCAGAGAGGGCGCTGAGGTTGATGACGGGGATCCCCCAAACATCAGCTGCTTCTTGTGAGGCTTTGATGTAAGCATTCACATACTCTCCTGCGCTGTTTTGATAGCTCTCATCGGGCTGCAAATTGCGATTGCCAAAGTTGGCTAAAGCCCGATGCAGCGGTGCCAGCAGCACAATCTGCTTGGTCGGGAAGAGCTGCTTCAACAAGCTAATGGCTTGATTGATGCGGCCTTTGTAAGTATCGTCACTCATCACAAAAGTGCGCTTCACGCGGTTTACAGGAGCAGCTGGATGTCCCACGGCTTGCATTACCTCTTCACGCTTCTCCGTCCACCATTCGCCTATAGGCACTCCAGCCAGAAAGTCGTTCGTTCCTATGAAAACGATGATGGCATCTACCTCATCGCCATGCTCGTCCTTCAGCTGTTGTGCCTGATGGCGGATATGCGTCCACTCATTGCCGCTCACGGCATAGACATAAGGGGTGATGTCCAGCCAGTCGCTGAGGAAACTCCAAGTCTTCTTCACGTCTGTGTAGGCATTGGGATCCCAGATAGAATCACCCAGAAAGCCCACCTTCTTCCCCTGCCATGGGTGTACGAAAGGGGCTTGCGCCTCTGCAAGAAGCGGAAGAAAAAGCAGCATTGTGATGATGAATGATTTTAACTTCATATGCTCTTCAATAAGATTCCGACGCTAAATTACTGCTTTTTATTGAAATACGCTCACTTTACACATAAATATATTAATCCGAGGCCTCTGCTGCCATCAATCCATCATTGCTTTCTTCCTCTGGCAATGTGTAGCCGGTTTGCACACGATGGTCTTGCAGCCAGATATGATTCAGCGTGAAAGCCAATGAGCGCAGCGTGTCTTCTCGCTTTTTCGGAGTAAGCTCGCATTCCCATACCGTGATGCAATGCCATCCCATCTTGGCCAATTGGCGCAGTTCTTCGAGGTCGCGTTCTTGGTTTCGTCTTATCTTGTTCACCCAGAAGTCGCGGTTGCTCTTAGGAATCTTGCAGCATTCAGAATTTTCCTCGAATGGAGGAGTCACCCCATGTCCATGCCAAAAACAGCCATTGATGAAGATGCATGTGCGATATTTGCGCAGCACCAAGTCAGGATGCCCTGGCAGTCGTGGCGAGTTCAGGCGATATCTGAATCCTCTGCTCCATAGCCCTCGCCTCACTGTCAGCTCTGGCTTTGTGTTCTTGGAGCGGATAGCGGCCATGTTGTTACGACGCTGTTGTGGAGAGTGACGATCCATAGGTTTGATTCTTTTTGCAAAGATACTTTTTTTCTCTAACTAGGAAAAAAATCTTTCCTAACTTACAACCACTATTTATATGTTTTTACCTTTCTGGCATAAAGAAAACCTTTTTTAATAGGATATCTAAAAAAAGTATTATATTTGTCGCCTATAAGAGTGAAAATCATTTTTTAATCTTAATTTTAATACAAAGTTATGAAGAAGTTTCTTTTATTAGTGTTTACTGCTATGATGGCAGTAGGTGCAAGTGCTCAGGAATTGGCTAACTTCAGCCGTGGAGCACAAATCGTAT
>CADALZ010000011.1:0-13599 GCA_902788865.1 uncultured Bacteroidales bacterium
GCACAATAGTACAGGATGCCAGCAAGGTCATCGCAAAAATAACACAAAGTATTCTCCTCACTAGATTATTTAAGTAATACATGTAAATTCCGATTTATCGTTCTTTTGTTAATTTATAAACTACCAATGTGGGTAGAATGACCAATAGCAATAAGCTTATCTCCACCAATGCATATGAGCCAAAGTAGTCAACCAATGTCTGGAATTTCAAAACTCCATCCACGAGGAATACCAAGAGGACAAACCAGCAGATAAAGAAGATGGTCGCGTATTTGATTTTTCCTTTCTTTAATATCATTTGATGATTCGACTAAATTGGAGTTTTCCTACCCCGTTTCTTAGTTATCGGGACGCTAAACTCCGATTTATCACTACAATAATGCATTCATGCCAGAATCTTTTCTGCCATCTGCTTGCCTGCCTCGAAAGCCTTCTGCAAATCCTGCTCCCAGTGCTCATCACGCCATTGGCGCTTAGCTTCCTCGGAGAACCCTGCCAGTTCGAAACGGTCGTAGTTCTTCACTTGATAGGTATTATAGGCTATCAAGCGTTCTGGCTCGCCAAGGGCTGTCTTTATGCAGTGTTCCATAGAGCCATAGCCATGACTGTTGTTCATCTGAGGGGTTCCATTCATGGTTTCCATCAGCACCACGGGCATGCGCTTAGGGGCTGTAATGCTATAGTCGTTGTAAGAAAGCCAGGGGAATGCCAGACGCTCCAAGAAAGTACGCATCTGACCTGTCACATCGCCAAAGTAGATGGGTGATCCTAAGACCAACCCATCTGCTTGAGCAATTTCTTCCAAAACAGGAGTGAGTGCATCCTTGAACTTGCAGACATTGGATGCCTTCCCTTTTATCTTGCAGGCCATGCACGACATGCAGCCCTTATAGTCCAAGCCATACAGGCGCACCGTCTTAACTTCAATCTGGTCGCTGACAGACGATGCACCTTCTGCAAACTTCTGCAGCATAGAGGCCGTATTGAAAGTTTTCCTCGGTCCTCCGTCGATAATTATGATCTTTTTCATAATGTACAGTTTAAATTTTGTGCAAATATAACTATTATTTTTGTCAAATAATTGCCACATAGCGATATTATTATTACATTTGCAACCGAAATTCTAATAAAACGTAGAAAAATGAGAAAGACAACCCTTCTGACTACCGTCACATGCTTGATGACCACCACAACCCTTCGGGGTTAGGGTTAGTTTTGTGTTTCTACGTGATACACCACTTTTCAAGATTAAAAAATTATAAGATTAAAAGATTAAAAAAGGGGACGTTGGTTTTCCGCTTTAATTTTTGATTCTCAATTTTCAATTCTCAATTTTAGAATATGAAGGTAATGAAATTCGGAGGCTCCTCCGTGGGCACTCCAGACAGCATAAAGAAAGTGAAGCGCATCGTAGAGCAGGCAGGCGATGATGTCATCGTGGTGGTGTCTGCCTTAGGAGGCGTGACTGACAAACTGCTCAGCATCTCCAAGACGGCTGCACAGGGGGATGCGTCTTACAAAGCAGCCCTCAGCGACATCTGCCTCAAGCACACACTGATGGTGGAGCAGGTGATTCCTCAGAGCAGTGCCAGAGAGCAACTGCAGATCAAGGTGCAAGCCATGCTCAGCGAACTGCAGAACATCTTCCAGGGCATCTACCTCATCAAGGATCTGTCGCCCAAGACCTCTAACACCATAGTGAGCTATGGCGAACGCCTCTCATCGACCATCTGCGCTGAGCTTTGTGGGGCACAGTGGTTCGACTCGCGTGAGTTCATCAAGACGGAGAAAAAGCAAGGGAAGAATTTCCTGGATACAGAGCTGACCAACAAATTGGTAAAAGATACGTTCTCACCCCTACCCCGCCTCTCTCTGGTGCCAGGTTTTATCTCTACGGACAGGGATTCTGGGGAGGTGACCAACTTAGGGCGTGGAGGAAGCGACTATACGGCTGCCATCATCGCAGCAGCATTGGATGCAGACTCTCTGGAGATCTGGACAGATGTAGATGGGTTCATGACGGCCGATCCACGCGTGATCTCTACGGCTTACACCATCGGGGAGCTGACCTACACAGAGGCCACAGAGCTTTGCAACTTTGGTGCGAAGGTGGTATATCCGCCTACCATCTACCCCGTTTGCCACAAGAATATACCTATCTTAATAAAGAACACGTTCAACCCTGAAGGACAGGGCACTGTGATACGTGAGGGGAAGTCGGGCTCTGAAAAGGCCATCAAGGGTATCTCCAGCATCAACGATACCAGCCTCATCAACGTGCGAGGCTTAGGTATGGTGGGTGTGATTGGTATCAACAAGCGCATCTTCCGCGCATTGGCAGACAATGGCATCAGCGTGTTCTTGGTGTCACAGGCTTCTTCCGAGAACTCCACCTCTATCGGTGTGAAGGACGAAGATGCGGAGAAAGCTTGCCGTGTGCTGAACGAGGAGTTCAGCAAGGAGATAGAGACGGGTGAATTGTTCCCCATCACCTCGGAAGCAGAACTGGCTACAGTCGCCATCGTGGGTGAGAACATGAAGCATACGCCAGGTATTGCTGGTAAGCTCTTCGGCACTTTGGGAAGAAACGGTATCAGCGTGATAGCTTGTGCGCAAGGTGCTTCGGAGACCAACATCTCTTTTGTGGTGGAACGCCGACTGCTGCGTAAATCGCTCAACGTCATCCACGATTCGTTCTTCCTCTCTGAATATCAAATGCTGAACCTCTTCATCTGTGGCATAGGCACAGTGGGCGGAAGCCTCATCAAGCAGATACACAGTCAGCGCCAGAAACTGATGCAAGAGAATGGCTTACAGCTGAATGTGGTGGGTATCGCCAACAGCAAGAAGTGCATCTTGAATCGTGCTGGCATAGATCTGTCCGACTATCAGAGGGAACTGAACGAGAAAGGTGTTGACAGCACGCCAGAGAGCATGCTGCAGCAGGTGCTGGATATGAACATATTCAACTCTGTGTTTGTGGACTGTACGGCCAACGCACAGGTGGCAGGACTCTATAAAGACCTGCTGGAGCACAATATCTCTGTGGTGGCAGCCAACAAGATTTCTGCCTCATCGAGCTATGAGAACTATAGCCAGTTGAAACACATCGCTCACACGCGTGGCGTGAAGTATCTCTTTGAGACCAATGTAGGCGCAGGCTTGCCTATCATCAATACCATCAACGACCTGATACACAGCGGTGACAAGATACTGAAGATAGAGGCCGTGCTGAGTGGCACACTGAACTTCATCTTCAACGTCATCAGCGCAGATATTCCTCTAAGCAAGGCTATCCAGATGGCCAAGGAGCAGGGCTACTCAGAGCCAGATCCTCGCATCGACCTCAGTGGTAAGGATGTGATACGCAAGTTGGTGATTCTGGCGCGTGAGGCTGGCTACCGACTGGAGCAGAGCGATGTAGAGAAGCACCTCTTCATCCCAGATGCGCTGTTTGAAGGTACGCTGGACAATTTCTGGAAGAATGTGCAGCAGCTGGATGCCGACTTTGAGGCTCGTCGCCAGAAGCTCACTGAGGAAGGCAAGCGTTGGCGTTTCGTGGCCAAGTTTGAGAACGGAAAGGCTACCGTAGGCCTGCAAGAGGTGGGCATGGGCCATCCGTTCTACGGATTGGAAGGCAGCAACAACATCATCCTGCTCACTACCGAGCGCTATAAGCAATATCCAATGATGATTCAGGGCTATGGCGCAGGCGCAGAAGTGACGGCAGCAGGCGTATTTGCAGACATCATGTCAATCGCAAACGTTTGACGTTTGCGATTGACAAATGCAAAGATGCAAAAATGCAAGAATGCAAAAATTAAACAAAATAAAACATGGAAGAAAAACCGAACATCATTGCTGAGTTGAGTTTTGAATTTGCAGTAAGGATTGTGAATTTATATAAGTTCTTAGTTAAGAAGAACATACACGTTGTTGGAAAGCAAGTTCTTAGAAGTGGCACCAGCATAGGGGCTAACGTACATGAGGGCATTCATGCTCAGAGTAATGCTGATTTCATTAACAAAATGAATATTGCACTCAAAGAAGCAAGTGAAACTGATTATTGGCTTAGACTGCTCTACAGAACTGAAGCACTGAGTGAAGAACAATTTACTTCTTTATGCACCGACAACAAAAGAATTATGGGCACGTTAGTTAAGATTATTAACACCGCCAATAAAACGACACAACAAGGCAAAGCCAAAGTTGTATAATAATTTTTGCATTTTTGCATCTTGAATATTTGAATTTTAAAATTAGAAAATATGAAATATTTGATAATTTTAGGTGATGGTATGGCTGATCATGCCATAGAGCGACTGGGTGGCAAGACGCTGCTGCAGTATGCGCAGACTCCTTATATGGACCTGCTGGCCCGTATGGGACGGTGTGGGCGTCTGCAGACTGTGCCAGATGGTTTTCATCCTGGATCGGAGGTAGCCAATGCCTCTATCTTGGGATATGACATGAACAAGTGCTACGAAGGACGCGGACCTCTGGAAGCTGCCTCGATAGGCTATGACATGCAGCCAGACGACTTGGCTTTGCGCTGCAACATCATCACGCTGGAGGATGGCAAGATCAAGAACCATCATGGCGGACATCTGAAAACCGAAGAGGGCGATGTGCTCATCAAGTACCTCGACGAGCATCTGGGCAATGAGCGTGTGAAGTTCATCACTGGCATACAGTATCGCCATCTGCTGGTCATCAAAGGTGGGCAGAAGGGATTCGAATGTGCCCCTCCACACGATCATCCTGGAGAGGCATGGAAGGACTTGCTGCCAGGAGGGATGAAGAATGAAGAATTAAGAACCAAGAATGAAACGGTGGCGCTCATCACCGACTTGGTGCTGAAGTCGCAAGAGCTCTTAGCAAAGCACCCTTTCAACATTCAGCGCATGAAGGAAGGCAAGGATCCTGCCAATAGCATCTGGCCTTGGGGTGGAGGCTATCGACCACAGATGCAGACGTTTATGGAGATGTTCCCACAGGTGAAGCGTGGTGACGTGATTTCTGCAGTGGACTTAATAAGAGGTATCGGAAAGTACGCTGGCTTGCAAAACATCATCGTAGAAGGAGCCACAGGCATGGCTAATACCAACTACGAAGGCAAAGCGCAGGCAGCCATTGAAGCTCTGAGGAAAGACGACTTCGTCTTCTTGCACGTGGAGGCGAGCGATGAAGCTGGGCATGATGGAGATTTAGACCTGAAGCTGCGCACCATAGAATATTTGGACAGTCGCATCGTGAAGCCTATCTATGAAGAGGTGAAAACATGGGAAGAGCCAGTGTGCATCGCTGTGCTGCCCGATCATCCCACACCCGTAGAGATACGCACCCATGTGGCAGAGCCAGTACCATTCTTGATATGGCATCCTAATATCAAGCCCGATGAAGTGAAGCAGTTCGACGAGGTTTCTGCCGTGAGCGGAAGCTACGGGCTCCTAAGACTCAACGAATTCATTCACTGCTTCATGGCCATGAAGCAGTGAAAATGCAAAGATGCAAAGATGCAAGAATGCAAGAATGCAAAATAATTTTTGAATATTTGAATTTTTTTATTTTTGAATTTTATATTCGAAGAATATATGAACTACTATAGCACCAACAGAAAAGCGCCAGAGGTGACCCTGCAAGAAGCGGTGGTCAAAGGTTTGGCTCCAGATAAAGGACTCTATATGCCAGAGCGCATCAAGAGTCTTCCGCAAGAATTCTTTGAGCACATGCCCGAGATGAGCCTGCAAGAGATGGCTTATCAGGTGGCCGACGCCTTTTTCGGCGAAGATGTGCCTGCCAATAAACTTCGTCAGATAGTCTTTGACACCCTTAGCTTCGAAATCCCGTTGGTAAAGGTGACAGACCACATCTATTCCTTGGAACTTTTCCACGGTCCTACCCTCGCCTTCAAGGATGTAGGGGCCCGTTTTATGGCGCGTTTGCTGGCTCATTTCAACAAGGAGCAGGTGAATGTGCTCGTGGCAACCAGTGGCGATACGGGTAGCGCTGTGGCCAATGGCTTCCTCGGAGTGGAGGGCATTCACGTGTATGTGCTCTATCCCAAAGGCAAGGTGAGTCGCTTGCAAGAAGCCCAGTTCACCACTTTAGGACAGAATATCACTGCCATCGAGGTGGAAGGCACCTTCGATGATTGTCAGGCTTTGGTGAAGAATGCCTTTATCGATGCAGAGCTGAATGCGCACATGAAGTTGACCAGTGCCAACAGCATCAATGTGGCACGTTTCATTCCACAGTCGTTCTACTACTTCTGGGCCATTGCGCAGTTGATGAAGAATGCTCAATTCTCAATGCTCAATTCTCAATCAAATGCCGTTATCTGCGTGCCTTCGGGCAACTTTGGCAATATCACTTCCGGACTGTTCGGAAAGCGCATGGGACTGCCAGTGAAGCGTTTCATAGCCGCTAATAATCGGAATGACGTGTTCTTCCGCTATTTGCAGAATGGCCTCTACGATCCACATCCCACCATTGCCACCTATGCCAATGCGATGGACGTGAGCGATCCGAGCAACTTCGTACGCTTGTTCGAACTTTATGGAAGCCATGATGCTATCAAGCACGACATCAGTGGTGCCACCTATACCGATGAGCAGATAGCCGAGACCATCCGCCAGTGCTATAAGGACAACGGCTACTTGCTGGATCCACACGGAGCATGTGGCTATCGGGCCTTGCAAGAGGGACTGCAAGATGGCGAAGTGGGCATCTTCTTAGAAACGGCCCATCCTGCCAAGTTCAAGGAGCGCGTAGATGCCATTCTCGGAGCTGATATCGAGATTCCAGAGAAGCTGCAGGCCTTCATGAAGGGACAGAAGCAGACTGTGCCTATGCAGAACGACTTTGCCGCTTTCAAGGCATTCTTGATGCAGGAGTAACGTAGGAAAAACGCCCAACTGCATTTCTCTCTACACCTCTACACCTTTATGGTGTAAATAGGTGTGACACAGCAAGTTTGATGGGTGTAGAGAGACCTTCAACTCTACACCCACTCTACACCCACTCTACACCCCATCCCCTAAAAAGATGTAGAGTGGGTGTAGAGTAGGTGTAGAGTCAGAGCACACATTACACCTATTTAAAAGTCTGATAATCTGCGACATAGGCGCAAAAGGTGTAGAGGTGTAGGGTAAAACGACATTCCATGCATTACGGCAAACTACATCGTGTGTTACGGCTTCAAGGCAGTTAGCTTACGGCTTCTGCACAGCTATGCTCACAAATGCCCAGTGCTGTGAGCAAAAATGCTCACACCTGTGGGCATAAATGTTCATAGTGAGAGCAAAAAGATGAGCCAACTACAGAACCTAAATTATCCAGAGAGGTAAAGGGCTAAGGCTCGTAGACAAAATACACCAGATAATAGCCGTCGGCTTCTATGGTAAAGCTATCGTCAAGGGCCTCGTTGAGCGTGCCCTGCCACCAGTTCTGGAGGTTATAAAGCGGATATTTCAGTCCTTCCGACTGCATCCGTGTGCAACCAAAGTTGAAGACTGAGATCTGCTGCCCTTTCTTAGCGCTGAAGACAGTGCGGCTCTGGCAAGGTCTGAAGAAGCCAAAGTCGGTAAACATCAGCACGTTAATCCCCTTCTTGTAATACTCCATCAGCAGGGAGACATTACCAATGGTATGGTCTTCACGCCTACCAGTGGCCCCTAAGACAGCGACCTCCTCGATGCCTTTTTCACGCAAGAAGCGCACCGCTTTCGTCAGATCGTTGGTCTCTTGTTCCGAAACTTGATGCAGCAAATGCCGATAAGCAGGAGCGATGGAATCCCCATCGCCCACGATGGCAGTGGGGGTTCCACCCCTGCGGATATACTCATTGGCTGCCCCATCACAGCAAACCACCATCTCGGCTTCCTGAAACATACGAAGCGGAAGGGCGTGCGTGGGATACTCACCGTTGGCTAAAATTACAGCTTTCATGCGCCCTCCTTCATCATTTTCTGCCACTTGAAGTAACCAAAGATGGCTATAACGACATAAAGGCCGTAGAGACCAGCCTTGAAGGGGATACCCTTCTGCACATAGAGAACGGTGCACACCACATCGACCACAATCCAGAAAAACCACTGCTCGATGTACTTACGCGACAAGGCCCAGAGCCCCACGAAGGAGAGGGCATTGGTAAAGGCATCGAGCACAGGAACGGTGGAATTAGTCCATGTAATAAGTACATAGTAAGTGAGTCCCCAAGCTACAAGGAAGAATGCCAAGATAGGCAAATACAACTTCAGTGGCGTATGAGAAATCTTCAGAGGCGCTTTCTCTTTGGTGTTGCCAAGTTTCCAAGCGATATAGCCATAAATAGCAGCAAGGGTGTAGTAAACTGCCATACCTGCATCGCCGTATAATCCGTGATTGTAATACAAATACACGTCAAGCGCAGGCATGATGATGCCCACTATCCAAAGTCCGATATGGGCCTTATACTCCAACCAGATATAGAGCAAACCGAGGACGGTGGTAAAAATGTCAAGCCAATCGAACATTTAAAATTGAGAATTGAGGATTGAGAATTATTAATCAGAAATTAAGGCTGATGTGTGCGAGGAAGTTCGTGGGTGCTTGGGCAGCATAGCCAGCATAGTTGTAGCGCACCTTCTCGCCATTGTCGTAGTAGAAACCAGAGCCTGCATAGCCATTGTTCTCATACTCCTCATTGAAGAGGTTATAGACGGTGGCACCTATGGTCATAGACTTCACGCCACGCATCTTGAAGGTGTAGCTGAGGTCCAGATTGCTCACGAAGTAGGCATCCATCAGATGGTCTTTCACATCGGCATTGCTCATATACTGACGGCTCACATACTGGCTCTGCAAGGCAGCCTCGAAGCCCTTATAACTATAAGCGAAGCGATTGTTGAAGATAAACGATGGAGAGAAGGCGATGTGCGTATCTCCATGATTGATCACCCATGTATCTGCCGTATTATCTTCATTCTCATAGAGTGTCTCTGTAAAGTCCTGAATGCGGTTCTTACTCAATGTGGCATTAGCATCCCAAGAGAAGCCCCCAAATCTTACCCCAGCAGTGAGTTCCAATCCAGCACGATAGCTATCGGGCACATTGGCAGCCAGCGCCTCCCCTATCTCGTTGAGCTCACCTGTGAGAATCAGTTGGTCTTTGTACTTCATATAGTAGAGGTTGGCCCCCACGTTGAGCCAGCTGTTGGCATAGCTGTAGCCCAACTCCCAGTCGTACAGTCGTTCTGCCTTCGGGTGCACATTGAATTTTCCATCTGTATATTGGTTGCGTGTAGGCTCTTTGTTGGCCACGCTGAAAGAAGCGAACAGGCGGTGGGCAGGATTGATTTGCCAGTTGAGTCCGAATTTTGGATTGAAGAAATCAAACTGCTCGTTGATGTCGAGGTTTTGCATGGCACCACGTCCAAACCAGTCATAGTTGTCGCCCTCTCCCTTTATCTTATAAGAGATGTGTCGATACTGCAAGTCGGCATAGGCATTTAGTCCTCTTGCGATGGCGAAATCGGCCTTCAGATAGACATTGCCATCGTCTTTGGTGGCATTGTTGAAATAATAGTCTCTGTCTACATCAAGATCGCCTATGTAGTTCTTCAGCCACAGGATGCGTCCGAAGTGATCGCCATCATAACGATTGAAACCTCCGCCAAGCGTAGCATTCACGATGCTGCCTTTATAGGTGAGAGAAAACACGCCACCTCCGAAACCGTTGTCCATCGCTTTCTTACGCACGAGGTCGCTCTTCTTCACCAACTCATCCTCTACGTAGAAAGGTTCCAAGCCATATTCCGCCAAGGTGCGATTGCGCTTGTACTCTTGATAGTAGCCATCACCCTTGGTGTAATGCAAAGCCGCATTGAGGTTCCACTGCCCGTTGAAGTCGTGGTTGAAGAGCAGCTGGAAGTTCTTCTGCACGTAGTTGTCCGTCTGGTCTTCGTAGTAGTGATCCTTGCCCTGAGCGTCTGTAAACATATAGCCACATGAGTTGTAGGAGCGACCATACGCTGCCCACTCGTCTTTCGAGGCATAGTTCCAGGCATGATAGGTTTTCTCCTTACCTCCGAAGGCTATCAGCTTCACGCTGGTGCCATCGCCATACCATCCGCCTTGCAGGTAGTAAGAGTTCAGAGCCACACTGGCACGGTCGATGTAGCCATCGGTATTGATGTTCGACAGGCGGGCATCAAAAGCCCAGTGGTCATGCAGCAGTCCTGTACCGATGTGCAGCGTCTCCTTATGTGTGCCATAAGAACCAGCAGAGGCATCTACACGCACATAAGGCAGCATGTTAAGCTCTCCTGTCTGCATATTCACGCTGGCACCAAAGGCTCCAGCACCATTGGTACTGGTACCTACGCCACGCTGCACCTGCATGTCTTTCAGCGAAGAGGCAAAGTCGCCCACATTCACCCAGTACACCTGATGGCTCTCAGCATCGTTCATAGGAATGCCGTTAGCAGTGATGTTGATACGCGACGCATCTGTTCCACGCACACGAAGGCTGGTATAGCCGATGCCTGTACCCGCATCACTGGTGGTGATAACACTCGGAGTCATGGAAAGCAGGTAAGGCAGGTCCTGACCGTAGTTTCGCTTCTGAATCTCTTGTTTGGTGATGTTGGTGAAAGCCACTGGTGTGGTCTTAGTGGCACGGGTAGCTATCACCTCTACCTCGTCTAAATGTTTTACTAGCAGACTGTCATCTTGTACCGTCTGCGCACACACACTGATGGTGGCTATAGACAAAGCCACGCACATTGCACCTTTCTTCATTGCAATCTTAATTTTTGGTTAAACAGAAAAGGGGCTACTTTTCTTCTCTTTCCCTACGCCGGCATTACCCGGATCAGGTCTATGGGTATGATCTCAGCCCGTCATTTTAGGGCACCCCTACCATGAAATCGGGGGCGAAGTTACTGCATTCGCTTGAAATTTGCAAGTTTCTAAAGAAAAATGCAAAAAAAGTGCTATTTTTGGTGCAAGGAATTTATTTTTTTGCATTTATAGGATGTAAAGTTAAAGTTTTTTTGGATATGAATATAGGTAAATATATCTTGTTTGGCATTCTGGTTGCTACATTAATTGGGTTTACTGGTTGCAGCAACGATGACGATTTCTCGCCTGAGGTATCAAAAACAGTCCCTCTGCAGTTCAGTTTTCGAGAAGATGGCTCTTTAGTGATAAATGCCAGCTTTCCTAACAAGCAGCAGTACGAGTCAGAAATCGATGGCCACACTTGGAAAGTGATATCTAATAGTATTATATCTCCTGACGGTACCTTGAAAGAGTATGATGGCCATATTCAGGAATGGTTCTATGTCTTTAACCATGGAAGGATGGCTATGCTCATAGAATTTGACTTTGCACAAAGGGGGCCAGAACTTCACTATGAGAGCTACGAAAATTATGATGAAACGACAGGGAGTAATGGAGCCATGTGGTTTGTTGGCCTTTCTGCAGATGGCAATGAGGTAAACATCATCCAGCAAGTCAGTTATTATCCAGAACGAACAGCACAACCAACTAACGGGTATGAGCTAAAGGTTTTACGAAAAGTATCAGAGCAAGAGCGAAACACATTATTTCAAAAATATAAAGTCGATGAAAGCCAGTTGGTACCATTCACCCCATTTGAGCCATCAAACGGAGCAGATTTATTTGGCACCTCAATAGAAAATATCACCTATCAATATATGCTGCCAAGCTATGAAGTCGCTGCCAGAGGTATGAAGCAGATATCTAAGAGCGTGTTTGATAAATATGTTTCTGGCTATGGATGGAAATGTGAAGAAACACATCAAATAGAGCCTGACGGAAGTATCAATCCAGAAGACTATGAGTATCCAGAGGGGATCGGCAGTAAGAGGTCTTACTATTTTAACAGCAATAGTTCGTGTTCATTTTATAGTTCCGCCTCATCCTATGAGACGGATTACGTCTATGACGAAACTCAGAACAAGATTTCATTAGAAACCATTAATGCTACTCTAGTAGCTCCAATGATTCTGGTTAGTATCAGTGATGATTATAAGACGATCTGGCTAGTTAAGAACAACTTGAGCAATGATACCAGTAGTTTGATGAATGACCGCTATAATCTGATGCGATATGTTCGCATGACCGATGAGGAACTGCAAGAGCTTTTGGCTTCTACACATTAATAGCGCTTACATAATGACAGCATCTATGACGTAATCACAAGTTATTTTACCATATCTCTTGTGAAGGCAATGCAAAAAAAGTGCTATTTTTGGTGCAAGGAATTCATCATTTTGCATTTATAGGATGTAAAGTCAAAGTAGGAGTAGTTATGAAAGTACATCATTTATTATTGACATGTTTAACAGCTGCTATGCTTGTGGGGGTTAGCGCTTGTTACGATGACGATAAGTTAGAATTTCCTGATCTGACTTCCAATCAAATAGAGTTTACAATCTCAGATGGAGAACTCGAAGTGACAGGAGGTGCAGAGCTAACAGCCGACCAATTCAAAAGATTTGTGATGGATAAGGGCTGGAGGTATGTTGGGTCTCAACTAATCGGTGCAGATGGCAAGCTAAGCGGGGAACCTTATACAGAAGAATTCTATGGCATAAGTCCAGAATCTTACATAGTGTTTCATGAGAACGCATATACTCACTACTATTGCCGTGGACAAACCTATCTCTATCAGACCGAAAGCTGTGAGTATGAGGATGGAGATGTATGGGGCCATATCGGACCTGAACGCCACCATATTTTCAAGGTAATTTACCACTACTCATCCAGCCCCTTAGATTCTTCTTTGGGAGACAAACTCATGATTGTGCATTATATCCCAGAAGGAGTAATTGATTCCATAGATTCATCAACATTCATGTATCGCTATGTCGTAGCTTGGTATCTTCCAATTTCTGAGGATCAACTAAAGGAGGTCGAACTGCAATATACCACTGAAGGATGACGTATTAATGATTGACACAAGTTATTTTACCATATCTCTTGTGAAGGCTCGGAGGAAAGTGGATAACCACTGGATTCCGAGCCTTGCGCTATTGTTTGTTAAAACTGCTTGGCTGCTGTTGGTCGGACCATGGAAAAATGCTATCTTTGCACCCGCAAAAGAAGAATAGAAGAAAATGACATCATTACTCATCGCTATACAACAAGCTGAAGACGTGGCAGAAGCCATGACGAGAGCTGCAGCCTCTGCTGCTGCAGAAGCTGCTAAGGAATCGGTCAACTGGAACGACATCATCCCCCAACTCATAGAGTGGTGTGTGAAGATGGGAGGCAACCTCCTAAGTGCCTTTATCATCTTTATCGTCGGACGGTTTATCATCAGCCTCATCAAAAGGGCTCTCAATGCTTTCTTGGAACGTAGAAAGGTAGAACCTACCGTCAAGAGTTTTGTGAAGAGCATGGTCAGTGTGGCACTTACCATCTTGCTGGCTATTGCCATCATCAGCCGTCTGGGCATAGAGACCACCTCATTTGCTGCCTTGCTGGCATCGGCTGGTGTAGCCATCGGTATGGCTTTCAGTGGCAACCTGCAGAATTTTGCAGGAGGCGTCATCATGCTTGTGCTCCGACCATTCAAGGTGGGGGATT
>CADALZ010000011.1:13648-54547 GCA_902788865.1 uncultured Bacteroidales bacterium
GTAGAAGGTTATGTCAAGGAAATCCAGATCTTCCACACGGTGCTCACTACTTACGACAATCGCACTATCTATGTGGCCAACGGACCTCTGAGCAGTGGAGTCATCACTAACATGAGCCAGCAGGTGAACCGACGAGTGGACTGGACGGTTTCTGTGGAATATGGGGCAGATTTCGACAAGGTGAAAGCTATCCTTATGACGATCATCGACAAGGAGCCTTTGATTCTGAAAGACCCAGCCCCCTTTGTGGCGCTCAAGGAACTGAGCAATAGTTCGGTGGACCTTATCGTTCGTGTCTGGGTGAAGAGTGCCGACTATTGGGATGTGTACTACGAGCTGCGTCGTGAGGTTTATGAAGCCTTCAACAAGGAAGGCATCGGCTTCCCATTCCCACAGATTACGGTACATCAAGCAGAAAAATAAGCACTTTCTACGAGATATTCCTATTTTTTTCTTACTTTTGTCCAATTTAAGGGAAGTAGTGCATACTATTCCCAACAACTAAGCAAGACGAAAGAAAGAAAATGAGCGTCATAGAACAAATAAAGAAACAGGAAAGTACGGCTTTCTCCATTGAACTGCTGCCCCCTCTGAAAGGGAAGGGCATAGATAGGCTTTATGCTGATATAGAGCAGCTTCTGGAGTTCAGTCCCAGTTTTGTGAACATCACTACCCATCGAAGTGAGTATGTGTATAGGGAACTGGAAGGCGGACTCTTTGAGCGCAGAAGGCTGTACAGTCGTCCTGGTACTGTGGCTGTGGCTGCTGCTATCCAAAATAAATATGCTCTGACGATGGTACCACATGTGATATGCAGTGGGAGCACTCGTGAAAGCACGGAATATGAGCTGCTGGATCTGCAGTTCCTTGGCATCACCGACCTGCTGGTGCTGCGTGGTGACAAAGCCAAAGACCAGTCGGTCTTCACGCCAGAAGCTGGTGGGCATGCACATGCCATCGATCTACAACGACAGATAAACGACTTCAATGAAGGTATCTTCGTGGATGGCAGTGAGATGATAAAGACGAAGACACCTTTCCACTATGGAGTGGCTTGCTATCCAGAGAAGCATGAGGAGGCTCCAAATATGGAGAGCGACCTCTACTGGCTGAAGCAGAAACAAGAAGCTGGAGCCGAATATGCAGTCACACAACTCTTCTATGACAACGAGAAATATTTTAGTTTCGTGAAGCGAGCCCGTGAAGTGGGCATCACCATACCTATCATTCCTGGCTTGAAACCCTTCAAGAAACTGAGTCAGCTGACTGTGATTCCAAAGACGTTCAAGGTGGACCTTCCCCCAGCATTGGCCAGTGAAGCACAGAAGCTGAAGACTGATGCGGAGGCGAAGGCATTGGGCATAGAATGGTGCATAAGCCAGTGTAAGGAACTGATAGCGCACGGAGCACCCTGTCTGCACTTCTACACCATTGGAGCTGTGGATAGTGTCAGAGCTATAGCGGAGAAGGTTTATTGAGAAATTGAGAGATTGAGAGTGTAATGTTCAGGTTTAAGGATGTCATAGGGCAAGAGGCGCTGAAAGAAAAGCTGCGCAGAGAGGTGGATGAGGGGCATATTCCTCATGCACAACTGTTCTGTGGCCCTTCGGGAGTGGGGAAACTGCCTTTGGCACTGGCCTATGCATGCTATCTCTGCTGCACACATCACACAGCAGATGGGGAAGCCTGCGGAGAATGCCAAAGCTGTAAGCAGTGGAATGGATTAGTGCATCCAGACGTGCATTTCATGTTCCCCATCGTGAGCAGTGAGAAGAAAAAGAAGACCATCTGTGCCGATTACCTGCCCGAATGGCGTGAACTGCTTCTGACCAATCCTTATTTCAGTTATAGTCAATGGTTGGAAGCCATGGATGCAGAGAATGGACAAGCTATCATCTATGCTAAAGAGAGCGATGAAATCACCAAGACCTTGAGCTTGAAGCCTGTGCAAGGCGAGTTCAAGGTGACCATCATCTGGCTGCCAGAAAAGATGCATGAAGCATGTGCCAACAAAATGCTGAAGTTGCTTGAAGAGCCACCAGAGCACACCATCTTCCTGCTTTGCAGTGAGGAACCAGAACGCATTCTGCCTACTATTCTGAGTCGTACACAACGCATCAACCTCCCTAGACTTACAGAAGCAGAGATTGCCGATGCCCTGCAGAATAAGTATGGGGTGCAACCGCGTGACAGCGAGACATTGGCACATCTGGCCAATGGAAGTTTTGTCAAGGCACTCGACCAGATACACCTGAATGAAGACAACGACCGCTACCTGCAGCTCTTCATGAGCCTTATGCGTCTGGCATACGCCCGTCGCATCCGTGAGATGAAGGCATGGAGCGAGGAAGTGGCTGCCCTGGGAAGAGAGAAGCAGAAAGACCTGCTGGGCTACTGTCAACGTATGATCAGAGAGAGTTTCATGGCCAACTTCCATCAGAAGCAGATGAGCTACGTGAACCTCGAAGAACAAAACTTCACCAGCCGCTTCGCTCCGTTTGTAAACGAGAGAAACGCCATGGACATCATGTACGAGCTGAGTGAGGCCCAGATACATATAGAACAAAACGTCAATGCCAAGATGGTGTTTTTCGACTTGGCACTGAAAATGATAGTATTACTAATAAGAAAATGACAATATATGGCAACATTTGAACAAAATACGGCTTGTGGTTCGCTCTGCTGCAAAGGATGCGGACGAAGCGACAAGCAACTGAACACCTTCGACTGGCTGGCAGACATTCCAGGCAACTCGGAAGAGACGGAATATGTGGAGGTGCAGTTCAAGAACACCCGAAAAGGCTACTACCGCAACTCCAACAAGATTCCGCTGGAGAAGGGTGACATCGTGGCTGTAGAAGCCAGCCCTGGTCACGATATCGGCGAGGTGACCCTCACTGGCAGATTGGTTCTCCTCCAGATGCGGAAGGCCAATCTTCGCTCTGATGCCGAAATCAAGCGTATCTATCGTAAGGCGAAACCTGTAGATATGGAGAAATACGAGGAAGCCAAACGTCGTGAACATAGCACGATGATAGAGAGCCGTCAGATAGCCCTGAGCCTAAATCTGCAGATGAAAATCGGTGATGTGGAATATCAAGGAGATGGTGGGAAGGCCATCTTCTACTACATTGCTGATGAGCGTGTGGACTTTCGTCAGCTCATCAAGGTGCTGGCTGATGTATTCCGTGTGCGTATAGAGATGAAGCAGATCGGGGCACGCCAAGAGGCTGGTCGTATAGGTGGCATAGGTCCTTGTGGGCGTGAGCTCTGCTGTGCGGCCTGGATGACGAGTTTCGTGTCTGTATCTACCAATGCAGCACGCTTTCAAGACATTTCACTCAATCCGCAGAAACTGGCTGGTCTCTGTGCCAAGCTGAAGTGCTGCCTCAACTATGAGATTGACAGCTATGTGGAAGCTCAGAAGCGCCTGCCTTCTAAGGAGATACAGTTGGAAACCATAGACGGTACCTTCTACTTCTTCAAGGCGGACATCTTGGCAAATACCATCACCTATAGTACCGACAAGCAGATTCCATCTAATCTTGTAACGATCTCTGCCAAACGTGCTTTCGATATCATCAACATGAATCGTCGTGGGCAGAAACCTGAATCTTTAGCAGCAGACGGCGCACAGAGTAGTAATCAGCGCCCAATAGACTTGCTGGAACAGGATAGTCTGACACGCTTCGACCGTGCGAAGAAAGATAAAAAGAAGAAAAAGAAAAAGAATCAGCAAGGGAACAACAAAGACGCTGCAAACAATCAGAACAACACCCCGAAGGCACCTAATCAGCAAGAGAACAGACCTCAGCGTGAAGGTGGGCAGAATGGTCAGAACAAGCAGGGAAGGCCTAAAGATGGCAATGCACAGTCCAAGCCTAAGCAAAATGCCCCGAAAGAACATCGAGGGAAGCCACAGGAAGGGCACAAAAACCACCAACCTCAGCAAAGGCCGTCGGGTGACAATGGGGCAAGACCTCAGCATAGGCCATCTGGGGACAATGGACAGAAGCCTCAGCAGAAGACCTCAGAGGCTCCAAAGACGGATCAATAATGAAGCGCACAGATTCTATAACTGGATATCTATGGCAAAGCAGGACAGCTCTGATAGCTGTCCTCTTGCTGTTGGTATCTTGTGAACCGCAAGTAGTCTATCATCAATACGCTCCCATCCCTAATACCCGATGGAGCCGACTTGACACCCTCTCTTTCACCCCACAAGTGCCTGACTCTGGGACTTCTTATCAAGCCAGCATAGAGGTGCGCCTGCTCCAGTCTTACCCGTATCAAGAGCTTGTCATCGGATATGAGTTCCTTTCTCCCACAGACGAACTTCTACAATCGGGCAGCTATACTTTCAATACGACAGACAGCCTTTACGACAAGAACGGAAGCGGACTGGGAGGATTGTATAGTTATTCAGCCTATCTAAAAAGCATACCCATAGAGAAAGCCGGAGACTACACCATACGTATCTTTCAGCAAGAAGCAGACACTCTGCTGAAAGGGATTCAAGATGTAGGCCTCAAATTGAGCCGTCATTGATTGGCATGACGTTTTCTACTGGCATCTATACGTAAGAGGATAAACAACAAAATGGTGAATCCCCAAAGCGAGGAACCTCCATAGCTGAAGAATGGCAAAGGAATGCCTATCACGGGCGTCAGTCCTGTAACCATACCTATATTTATAAATAGGTGGAAGAGGAAAATACTTAGCACCGAATAGCCATACACACGCCCAAATGTGGTAGTCTGTCGTTCTGAGACAACCACCAAACGTAAAATTAGTATCAGATAGAGCAATAAGACCCCTGCAGCTCCCACGAAACCTTGCTCCTCCCCGATGGTGCAAAAGATAAAGTCGGTATCTTGTTCTGGCACATACTTCAACTTCGTCTGCGTGCCATTCAGGAAGCCCTTTCCAGTGAGTCCTCCTGAACCTATGGCTATCATAGACTGATTGACGTTATATCCCGTACCTTTGGCGTCTTCTTCCATACCAAGGGTTACTTTGATGCGCACACGCTGGTATTCTTTCAGCACATCATTGAAGAAATAATCGCTGGAATAGAGAAAAGCCACAGAACCTACGGCAAAGAGCCCCACCAAGAAATAGGTCCACTTATTCTCCCTGAAAGAGACCACCAGTAAATAGCCCACCACAAAGACGCAGAGTCCAAGCTCCACCCAAATCATATCGAAGGGCATCACGAATTTAGAGATGAGATAAGCCACCAGCAACACGCCTGTGATAACTGTCAGCAGATTACGTGAGTGCACCCATTTTCGTGTATAGTTCCATACTAAGCCAGCTGTAAAGAGCAGTATCATAAGCAAGACGAAGAACTTGCCAGACGACTCAGAGATATCTCCTATAGGCACTTCTCCATACTTGATGCCTACCACGAAATAGAAGACAGCACAAATCATACTGTAAAGCACTACCCCTGGCATTCCCTCTCTATAGAGCACCAGCAAGAAAGCCGAATACACCAAGGCTGAGCCCGTCTCCTTCTGCAGGACAATAAGGATCATTGGGAATAAGATGATAGCTGCTACCCGAAGTGCATTCTTCCAGTTGTTCAACACAAAATTATAGCTCCCCATAAACCTTGCCAAGCAGAGGGCAGTAGCAAACTTGGCAAATTCGGCAGGCTGCACATTCACTGGCCCGAGAACCAGCCAAGAGCGTGATCCTTTGGTATCTGGAGCTATGAAGATGGTCACTATCAGAAGCACTATAAAAAGGGCGTAGATAAGGTAGGCGAAAATCTCATAGAGGTCATGGTCGAGCATCATGATCACAAAGGCTAAGCCAAAGGAACAGAAGATCCAGACCAATTGTTTACCAGCTCGGGAGTCGAAGCTGAAGAAATCCATTTCTCCGAAATTATAGCTGGCTCCGCAAATGCTCAACCAGCCTAATGCCAGCAGAATCAGATAGAGTGCTATCGATACCCAATCTATGGTGGTCCATATACTGTCTCTCTCTTTCATGGTGCCTCCCCCTTATCTTGCTTCGTCTCCGTAGAAAATCTCTTGACTGGCTATCCTGTCAGCCAATGCCTGATTGGACGGGGAGAGCTCTCCATGCAGATACATGTCCATCATGAGACCACCGATAGGCACACCGAAGGTGGCTCCGAAACCACCATTTTCCACATACACGGCTATAGCAATCTCTGGATTGTTCATAGGAGCGAAACCCATAAACACAGAGTGGTCTTTACCACGATTCTGGGCTGTACCCGTTTTTCCACATGCTTCTATGCCAGGAAGAATACCTAAGAGCGAACGGCACGTTCCAACGGTAGCAGCAGAACGCATGCCTTCTACCACATCGTCGTAGTAGATACGTTGTATATTAGTAGAGCGAGGAGTGACATAGATACTATCCAACGAATTATCCTCAATCTCCTTCACCACATGAGGCGTATAGAAGTATCCTCTGTTGGCAATGGTAGCTCCCAGATTGGCTATCTGCAAAGGAGTAGCCAAGATCTCTCCCTGACCGATGGAGATACTGATGATGCTTAGTCCGTTCCATCTATTTCCCAGAGCCTTGGTGTAGAACTCAGAGTTGGGGATGAATCCGCGTTGCTCTCCTGGCAGATCGGTACCAAGTTTATATCCGAAACCTTGATCTACCATGTGGTCTTTCCATACAGTCAAGGCTGCCTGTGGGTTCTCGTACTTATTATTGCCCAGCATGCGATAGAGTCCCCAGCAGAAATAGCCATTGCACGAGGTAGAGATGGCTGGGATCAACGATAAGGGAGATCCATGTCCGTGGCATCCCACACGTAAACCTCCGAAAACAAATCCGTGATAACAAGGGTATAGCGTTGTCTCAGGATCAATCACATTTTCTTCTAAGAAGGTCAGGGCTTGTGCTGTCTTAAAGGTAGAACCCGGAGGATACGTTCCCATTATGGCACGGTTCAGGAGTGGCTTCCGATTATCGAGTGAGAGCTGAGTATGGTTCTGCCCACGCTGACGTCCGATGAGCAGCTGAGGATCAAAAGAAGGCGCAGACACCATGCAGAGCACCTCCCCTGTAGAAGGTTCTATAGCCACGATAGCCCCTATCTTGCCTTGCATCAAGCGTTCTCCCAGCATCTGGAGATTCATGTCGATGCTAAGTTTCAGATTTTTTCCTGGGATAGCAGGCGAATCGAACTCTCCGTCTTGATAGTGTCCTTGAATCCTTCCATGCGCATCACGAAGTAGGATCTCCTCTCCCTTTTGCCCACGGAGGTATTTCTCATACGATCTCTCTACGCCTTGCTTACCTATCAAGTCACCACGCATATAGTAATCGTCTTCCTCCATATCCTTTGGAGAAACTTCAGCAACGTTTCCCAGCAGATGAGCAGCAGAGTGGTAGTTGTATTTTCTTACAGATCTACGCAGGATGGTGAAACCAGGAAACTTGAACAGTTTTTCTTGAAAGACACCAGTCTCTTCCTGAGAAAGCTGTGTCATAAACACTTGTTGCGTATATTTGGAATAGCCAGGATTCTTTCTTCTGTCCCGCACCTCCTCCATACGCTTCAAGAACTGTTCCTTGGTGATATTCAGAGCATTACAGAAGTCGAGCGTATCCAGTTCAGTCACCTCATTGGGTATGAAGTTGATATCGTAGGATGGTTCATCGAAGACTACCAGCTCACCATTTCGGTCGTAGATGGCTCCACGGGCAGGATACTGCATGCTGTGAAGAAAAGCATTACTGTCTGCATACGCTTTATATTCATCTGTCATGAGTTGCAATACCACAAGGCGTGCTATGAACACAGCTACCAAAAAAACAGCAGCAGCCATGATCACATACTTTCGCTTCTCATATTCCAGATTTTGCTTCATTTCTCAGTTTACCGCTTTATCTACAGCCAATATCATTAGGATGGTAAGCAAGGAGCATACCACTATGCGTATGAGGGTTTGCACGATGCCTACAAAGGTAAAATATTCCAGCATCAACAGCGCCGTGTGATGCAAGCACACACAGAGTGTGACGTACTTACAGAATGACCATGTACCTATCTGCCTCCGCTCAGGCACCAAGTCGTCTTCCACATCACGGGGAGCAAACATCTTCAGGAAGAAGGGCTGTAGGAAAGCCAATAACACCGTTGCAGAAGCATTTACTCCCAGCGTATTGGTAAACATATCCATGGTCAGTCCCAGCAAGAAGCCCACCAAGAGTATCACATAGCGTGGAATGCTATACTCCATCTTCACGATGAGGTAGATGTAAAGGAAAGGAGTGGCATAACCCAAGATATGGATACGATTGAGCACCAGCACCTGTACGAGCACCAGTACCACAAACCATGCCATTTTTTTGAGTATCGTCAGTATCACGTCTGTTCCTCCTATTCTTTCACATCAGAGATGCTTGCTTCCAGAGCATCACGCTCTTCTTTCCCAGAGGTGGCAATTACATTTACATCTTTCAGTGCACCAAAGTTGGATGCCAATTTCACCTTAAGCTGGAAGGAGAGACCATCGTTGGAGTCGGTAATGTCATCTACCGTACCCACCAGCATTCCCTCTGGAAACACTGTAGAGAAGCCACTGGTGATAATCGTATCACCCAGAGAAAACTCTGCATGTCTGGGCAGGTCTTTCAGATAGGCAAACTGAGGGTCGTCCCCTTCCCAGTTCAGGTAGCCGAAGTAATCTTTCCTTTTCACCTTACAGCTCAGGTTCATCTTTGTATTCAGCAAGGAAATCACCAAGGCATAGTGCTCCGACGACTTATAGACTATGCCTACCACGCCATTGGCATCCACTACGCCCATGTCTGGCTTTATCCCCACGGCAAGTCCTCGGTTCAGTGTGATAAAGTTGTCGGGCTTATGCAGAGTGTTATTTATTACCCTGGCTCCTATGAAGGTAAAGTTCTCCCCTTCCTGGGCAGCCAAGCGATGCAAAGAGTCTGCAAGCAAATCCTTGTAAAGACTCTCTGCCCGGGTGGCCCTCTGTTCCAGTTCCATATTCCTACGCTGGAGGTCTTGGTTGATATCCTTCAGGTCCAGATAGTCTTTGAAGACGCTCTCTACCGCATAGATTCGTCCAGCCACTGCCCCAGCAGAGGTGAAAAGTACGCTTTGCTGATAGCCATTGTATTTGAATAAGAGTATCAGGCTGGCTGCTTCTAATATGAAGAAAAGGAACCAGTAATGATACCTCACCAAAAACGTCAGCAGCCTACGCATTATCTCATCAAGAAGGAGAAACGATCTACATTCTTCAGTGCCACACCTGTACCCTTAGCCACACAGAGCAATGGGTCTTCTGCCACATGGAAAGGAATATTGATCTTCTCGCTCAGACGTCTGTCCAGTCCACGAAGCAAGGCTCCACCACCAGCCAGATAGATGCCGTTGTGCACTATGTCTGCATACAGCTCTGGAGGGGTATCTTCCAGTGCATTCAGGATAGCTGTCTCTATCTTCACGATGGTTTTGTCCAGGCAGTGTGCTATCTCTTGGTGATTCACTGGCACCTCCATAGGCAGTGCCGTGATGCGGTTTGGTCCGCACACCACGAACTCGTCTGGAGCATCTTCTCCCAGATCGGGAAGGGCTGCACCCACATTCATCTTGATGCGCTCTGCCATACGCTCACCTACGCGCACGTTGTGCTGACGGCTCATATAGTCTTGGATGTCACTTGTCAGCACATCACCAGCCACACGGATAGAGCTGTTCTTCACGATGCCACCCAGTGAGATCACGGCTATCTCCGTGGTACCACCACCGATGTCCACCACCATGTTGCCTTCAGGTGCTTCTACGTCCAAACCTATACCGATGGCAGCAGCCATTGGCTCATAGATCAGGTACACATCTCTACCACCTGCATGCTCTGCTGAGTCACGCACAGCACGAAGTTCCACCTCAGTACTACCACTTGGCACGCCTATCACCATGCGGAGTGAGGGGGAGAACAAGCTATGATGTCCCACCATCTTGATCAAGCCTCTGATCATCTGCTCACAAGCGTTGAAGTCGGCTATCACACCGTCTCTCAGCGGACGGATGGTTCGGATGTTGCTATTCTCCTTTCCCTGCATGGCCTTAGCCTTATCACCTACAGCCATCATCTTGTCAGTACGTCTGTCGAGTGCCACCACAGAAGGCTGGTTAACTACGATTTTTCCGTCTCTGATGATGATGGTATTGGCAGTACCCAAGTCCATCGCTATATCTTGCTGAAAAGAAAAAAGTCCCATAACTGATTGTTTTTAATGTTTAAAGTGTCTAAATCCTGTGGTTACCATGCTGAGGCCATGTGCATTGGCACAGTCCACACTCTCCTTGTCACGGATACTGCCTCCAGGCTGAATCACAGCAGTGATGCCTTCATTGGCAGCCAGTTCCACACAGTCGGGGAATGGGAAGAAGGCGTCACTTGCCATCACAGCACCGTTCAGGTCGAAACCGAAGCTCTTGGCTTTCTCGATGGCCTGCTTCAGGGCATCTACTCGGCTGGTCTGTCCCACACCGCTTGCTAGAAGCTGCTTGCCCTTAGCCAGCACGATGGCATTCGACTTGCTCTGCTTCACTATCTTGTTGGCAAAGAGCATGTCTTCCACCTCGGCAGCTGTAGCCTGCTTCTCGGTCACTGGGGTCAGATCGGCTGGAGTTTCCTGCTTCAGGTCACGCTCCTGCACCAGCACGCCGTTCAGCGTAGAGCGGAACTGCATCTTAGGCATAGCCAGAGGCTTACGCACCAAGATGATGCGGTTTTTCTTCTGATCCAGAATCTCCAGAGCATCCACATCGTAATCGGGAGCTATGATAACCTCAAAGAATATCTTGTTTATTTCCTCAGCAGCTGCTCTGTCTATCACTCCATTGGTCACCAGCACGCCACCAAAGGCAGAAACAGGGTCACCAGCCAGAGCATCTTTCCATGCCTCCAGCACAGTAGGACGGGAAGCCAAGCCACAAGCATTGTTGTGCTTCAGGATAGCAAAGGTCAGCTCATCGTCGAATTCATCTATCAGCTCCACGGCAGCTGCAATGTCCTGCAGGTTGTTATAGCTGATTTCCTTGCCATGAATCTGGTCGAACATGGCATCCAGATCACCGAAGAAGAAGCCCTTCTGGTGAGGATTCTCTCCATAACGGAGCACCTTACGCTGGCTCACTGCACAACGGAACGCACTAACCTCGTCTCCATCAAAGTAGTTGAAGATGGCAGAGTCATAGTTAGAGCTTACGCCAAAGGCTTCTTTAGCCAACCACTTACGTTCATTGAGCGTAGTGCAGGCACCGTGCTCCATCAGCATGTCCAGCAGAGGCTGATACTGCTGCTTGCTGGCTACTATAGCTACGTCTTTATAGTTCTTGGCAGCTGCACGAATCAGGCTGATGCCACCTATGTCTATCTTCTCAATGATATCTGCTTCTGAGGCTCCGCTCTTCACGGTTTCCTCGAAGGGGTAGAGATCCACGATGACAAGGTCTATCTCTGGAATCTCGTACTTCTGCATCTGCTCTTGGTCTTGCTCCACATCTCTACGGCCCAAGATACCTCCGAACACTTTAGGGTGCAGGGTCTTCACTCTGCCTCCCAAGATGCTGGGATACGTGGTAAGGTCTTCTACTGCCTGACAAGGGCAACCCAAGCTCTCAATGAACTGACGGGTTCCACCTGTAGAGAGGAACTTCACACCTTCTTCATGCAACTTGTTGATGATTTCATCCAATCCATCTTTGTGATAAACGGATATCAATGCGGTCTTAATTCTTTTTGTTTCCGACATGATTGACTTATCTTTTTAGTTTATAGCTTCGTTAATATACATTCTCGTGCAAAATTACGAATATTTTATGTCATTTTCCCCATTTCTTTCAATTTTTCCTTCAGTTTTTTCTGCATTATCGTTTTTTAACACTGCACAGAATGCAGAAGAGTCCCTCCCTCGTGTGAGAGAAGGACTCTTCGTGACTATTGACAAATGACCGTTAGTGACCGAATCACCAAACGTTCACACGCTTTTCTTTCTCGATATACATCTTGTCTGTAGGCTGAATGTTGAAGGCCTCATACCAAGCGTCGATTTGTGGCAGGGCACCATCTACACGCCACTTGCCCAGGGCATGTGGATCGCTCTTTGTGCGGTTACGGATTTCAGCCTCGGTGATGTTCTGGCCCCAAACAGTGGCGTATGCCAGGAAGAAACGCTGCTCTGGAGTATATCCGTCCTTGTCGGGCAGTGGGTTGTCCTTAGTGGCATTCTTGAATGCCTGGAAAGCCACCTTCAGACCACCGTGGTCGGCTATGTTCTCACCCTGTGTCAGGCTACCATTACCAAATACGCCTGGAGTCACCTCGATGGCAGAGAAGAAGTCCACCATCACCTGTGCACGCTTCTTGAACTCTTCGGCATCGGCCTCTGTCCACCAGTCCTTCAGGTTACCATCCTTGTCGTACTGACGACCCTGATCGTCGAATCCGTGGGTCATCTCATGGCCTATCACCACACCGATGGCACCATAGTTGAAGGCATCGTCGGCATTCATGTCGAAGAATGGGTACTGGAGGATACCTGCTGGGAAGCAGATCTCGTTGGTAGTTGGGTTATAGTAGGCATTCACGGTCTGTGGTGTCATGCCCCACTCGTCTCTGTCCACTGGCTTGCCAAACTGGCTCATACGGTAGGCAGAACCCCAACGGCTCACACGCTTCATGTTGTCCCAGTATGAGTCGTTCTTGATTTCCAACTCACTATAGTCTCTCCACTTGTCTGGATAACCTATCTTCACGTAGAAGGTAGAGAGTTTTTCCAGGGCTTTAGCCTTGGTCTCTTCGCTCATCCACTCCAAGCCACGGATACGCTCACCCAGTGCTTCCTGCAGGTTGGCTACCAGCGTCTTCATGCGCTCCTTAGCCTCGGCTGGGAAGTACTTCTCTACGTACATCTGGCCTACGCCTTCACCCAGTGCAGAGCCTACCACACCTACGGCTCTACGCCAACGAGGCAACTGCTCTGTAGTGCCACGCATCACACGGCTGTTGAAGTCGAAGTTCTCTGCCACGATGTCATCGCTCAGTGTACCAGCAGCTGCATCGATGAGCTTCCACTGCAGGTAGATTTTCTGCTGGGCAGCAGGCAGGGTGTTGATGATATCGGCTGCCTCTTTCAGGGAGTTAGGCTGACCTACGATGATTTCTTTCACACCGTTCAGGCCTACTTCACTGAGGTAAGTGTCCCACTCGAAGGTAGGATACTGCTTCTTCAGGTCGTCCAGACTGATTTTGTTGTAGTTGGCCTCAGGGTCACGCATCTCTACACGAGAGCGGAAAGCCTTGGCCAGACGAGTCTCCACGTCCATCACGATGTCACGGGTCTGCTCAGCCTTAGCCTGGTCGAAACCACAGAGCATCAGCAGCTTCACCACGTGGCTCTTGAAAGCCTCACGGATGCGTACGGTAGCCTCATCCTCTTCCAGATAGTAGTCACGCTGACCCATGCTCAGGCCACCCTGCCCCATCTGTACGGCATTCTCCTTACTGTTCTTGTCGTCTGCGCTCACGCCCAGTCCGAAGTAGGTGCGTACACCTATCTGAGAGAGCTGAGCCAGCTTCTTATAGAGTGACTTACGGTCTGTGAAGTTGTTGATGTCTTCCAGATCGGCTTTGATAGGCTCATAGCCGTCGTTGTTCAGCTTCACGCTGTCCATCACCACGTTATAGAGGGTACCTATCTTCTGAGCCACAGAGCCTGCAGGGTTTTCCTGTGCTGCCAGTTCCTCAACGATACCACGGATGCGTACGTTGTTGTCTTCGGCCAACTTGTCGAAAGAGCCGAAGCGAGAGTAAGCAGCAGGCAGAGGATTGTTTTTCTGCCAGCCACCAGTGGCATACTGATAGAAATCGGTTCCAGGGGTCACCGATGTATCAAAGTTCTCGAGGTGCAAACCAGAGGTCAGCTGATTCTGTCCTCCGTTGTCACAACTTGCTACCATCATACAGAGGGCTGCAAGTGGCAAAAATGTCTTCATTTTCATCTTACTTTAAAATATTTAGTTTCACTGTCTTATATTCTCCAGTTCTTCAGAGGCACGCTCCCAGTCTTCCACCACCTCGTCGAGCTTATGCTTCAGTTTGCCATGTTTCTCATAGAGACTCATGTCACTGGCTCCGTCGGGGGTAGCCATCTGGGCTTCGAGTATGGCTATGGCAGTCTCCAGCTCTGTGATGCTCTGCTCACAGTCGGCCACCTGCTTCTCCAGCCTCTTCACTTTCTTGTTATATTCTTTCTGTTCTTCATAGGAGAGGGCGCCTTCCGATTTCGGTTTCTCAGCAGGTGCCACAGGTGTCTCCACGGGTTTGGCAAACAGGGCATCGAGTCGTTCCAGCTGGGCGGTCTCTGCTGCCTTGCTTTGCAAAAAGTCGTAGATACCACCGAGGTGTTCCTTCACCCTTCCACCACCGAACTCATAGACTTTCGTCACCAGTCCGTCGAGGAAGTCACGGTCGTGGCTCACCACGATCACCGTCCCATCGAAGTCACGGATAGCGTCTTTCAGCACATCTTTCGAGCGCATGTCCAGGTGGTTGGTAGGCTCATCGAGTATGAGGAAGTTCACGGGCTCCAAGAGCAACTTGATCATAGCCAGTCGGGTACGTTCCCCACCACTGAGCACCTTCACCTTCTTCTCTGAGGCCTCACCACCAAACATGAAGGCTCCCAGTATGTCACGTATCTTGAGTCGGATATCGCCCACGGCTGCATGGTCTATGGTGTCAAACACCGTGAGGTTCTCGTCCAGCAGCTGGGCTTGGTTCTGGGCAAAGTAGCCTATCTTCACGTTATGTCCCAGTGTGAGCTTACCCGTATAGTCGTGGATTTGCTGCATGATGCACTTCACTAGCGTGGTCTTGCCTTCTCCGTTCTTGCCCACGAAAGCCACTTTCTCTCCACGGCTGATGGTGAGGGTCACGTCATGGAACACCACATGGTCTCCATAGGCTTTGCTCACATCTTCACAGATCACGGGGTAGCTACCACTACGGTCACTGCAGGTGAACTTCAGGCGTAGGCGGGAGTTGTCCACCTCGTCTATCTCTATGGGCACCACCTTTTCCAGCTGCTTGATGCGGCTCTGCACCTGCACGGCCTTGGTGGCTTTATAGCGAAAACGCTCTATGAAGTCGGTGGTGTCTTGAATCATCTTCTGCTGGTTCTCGTAGGCCCGGAGCTGCTGTTCCCTGCGTTCTTCACGCAGTTTCATGAAGGCATCATAGCCCACCTTATAATCATAGAGACGGCCCACGGAGAGTTCCATGGTGCGTGTGCAGACGTTGTTCAGAAAAGCACGGTCGTGGCTCACCAGCATCACGGCTCCACTACTCTGTGCCAGGAAGGTTTCCAGCCACTGTATGCTCTCAATGTCCAGATGGTTGGTAGGCTCGTCCAGAAGCAGCACGTCTGGGTGCTGAAGCAGCAGCTTAGCCAGCTCTATGCGCATACGCCAACCACCCGAGAATTCGCTTGTCGGACGGTCGAAGTCGGTACGCAGGAAGCCCAGTCCCATCAGCGTGCGTTCTAGTTCGGCCTCATAGCCAACTCCAGCCACCATTTGCAGGTGTTCCTGCAGGTGGGTGCACTGGTCTATCAGTTTTTGGTAGGCTTCGCTCTCATAGTCGGTGCGCTCAGCCAGTTCCATGTTCATCCGCTCCACCTCTGTCTGCATCTGCCTGATGCCCTCGAAGGCCAGCTCGGTCTCCTCACGCACCGTGCGCTGATCGGTGAGCTTCATCACCTGTGGCAGGTAACCCACCGTGCAGTCCTTGGGTTTGGAAACTGTCCCCGAGGTAGGGTTCTGCAGTCCGGCCAGTATCTTCAGCATGGTGCTCTTGCCTGCACCGTTCTTGCCCACCAGGGCTATGCGGTCACGCTTGTTGATCACGAAGCTCACGTCACTGAAGAGCGGCGTACTGTTGAACTCTACCTTGAGGCAGTCTGCGGAAATCATGTATTCCTCTTCTTAGTATATTACTCGGCCATACGATCGGCTGTAGAAGAAGCCGTCATGTCCTTGATCTTGGCCTGAGTCTCAATGAAGTGAGGCAGTTCCTTATGATGGTCAGAGGCAGCCTGATCCTTCCAGATCTCGAGCAGCACCAGCGTGTCGTCCTTCGTCAGACTCTTGTAGTAGTCGTAGAGCACGCAGCCCTCTTCCTTGTTAGACTCTTCGATGGCCCACTGCACAGCCTCGATGTAGGCATCACGCTGAGCGGTAGTCTTGGTGATGTTCAGACGGAAAGGCTTGGCAGGATCCAGGTTCACCTCCTTAGGCTGGTTGATCTGCTTGATTTCCAGCGTACCCAGGTTCTGGATCTGAGGTACCAAGGTAGTGAAGTGGGTAGATGCCATGTGCTTGTCGAGAGAAGCCTGGTCTTTCCAAGTCTCGAAAATCAGCATCTTGCCTGGACGAGAGGTGCTCTCCAGAATGTCGTAGGCTATCACGCCCTCGTCGTTCAGAGAAGCGGCCACCAACTGCTTGCCCAGCTCTACCACTTGGTCGTGGTTCTCAGGGGTCACGGTGAGGTCACAGTTCATACGGATAAAAGCCAACTCCTCTGCTGGAGCCTGTACTTCTACATTTTCAGTTTGCTGAGTCTTATTGCCACCACAGGCAGTAAGCACGGCAGCTACTACAGCTGCCATCATCCATAATGTCTTTTTCATAATTGTTTTACTTTAATACTAATAATATTGAAAAATCAAGGCGCAAAATTAGTGGTTTTCTGAAAGATATGCAAAAAAAGTGGGAAAATCTACACCCCTATGAGCCAAGATATCCATACAGACAGCTGAAGCAGCCAGTATGCGATGCCCAGTGCCAGGGTGATTTGGTTGTTTCGCTTGTAGTTTTTCTCAAACCACGAACGGCTCTCCCATCTGTGCGACAGCCACGTGAGGGCTCGTCCGTTCTTGCCCAGTGCCAGCATGGGCAGCAGGTAGAGCACGCCCAGCGGACTGAGTCCCACGAACAGCAGGAGCAGCACCACGGAGAGGAAGTAGAGGCTCCACCTACTCTTCACAGCATGGCATAGCACGTAGAACTGTGGGAAGAGACAGCCCATCCAGTCCCACCCTTCGATGCCTTCTGGTAGCTGTGGGTCTGGTTCCTTGCGTTTGATCAGCTGTCCAGCCGTTTTCTCTCTGCCATAGAGATAGGCAGCATGCTGTGACGTGAGCTGGGGGTGCTGACTCAGATAGTGACTGGCAAAAGCCTTGTAGTCTGTGTTTTCCTTCAGCGTATAGATCTCAAAGGTACCATCTTCCTTCTGATAGAAGAGGGTTTCTGCCTTGGGGTCTTTGAACAGGTGGGGGAACCACATGCCGTAGCGTTCCGCCACCATCTGCTGGAAGCGCTCGTAGTCGTCATAGTCGGCCACCCAGAAGATCACCTTTTCCAGATAGTCATGCTGCATGCACTGGTCGAACTCCCAGAGGAAGTTGTCCGTCATGTTGATGCGCTGGAGTATCACGGGTGCCTTGTGTTGCAGGTCTATCACCAGCTCCTGCCAGCGCTCTCCCACATAGATGCGCTTGGCTCCCTGTGGGGGCATCAGCTCGTCGGGCTTCCCTATGGCATAGGGATGGAAGAGGCTCTTCAGGGCCTCCATCAGCTTCTTCTCGCTCTTCTTGTACTTCTCATCGTCCTTGAAGCTACGCAAGAAGAGGATGAAGTATTCCAGATACTGGGTATGCTCTTCAGAGTAGTAGGGCTGACGGCCTATCCACTTGTGTATCAGCTGGTAGAGTGGCACCACCAGCAGCACCGACATGGTGAGCGACAGGAGCTCGGACGTCCGATCGAACAAGACGACATAGACGATATAGACAATGAATCCGAAGAGGATAAGGTCTCCCAAGGCTCTGGAGCGCATGGTCCACCTATAGCTCTTGGTATGTGAGGCTATCAAGCGCAGTGGCCAGGTGACGATCAAGAACAACAGCAAGTAGAAGGGCACTAGTACGAATCCCTCTAAGAAAGCGCCCGCAAAATCACCGAAGAATTTGGAGATAGGACTCTCAAACACTTCGATCACCTTTTCGGCAATCTGCTTCTGTGCCTCTGTCAGTTCCTGCCACCACATCGGTTAGTCTTGGTATTTAGTGAACTGATATTTCTCCCTGAGCTGTGCCTTCACCTCAGGCGTCTGTGACGTGAAGTAGGCCTTCCACCCTGGGCAGAAGTTGATGTGCCAGCGCCAGAACCTACCCAGTGCCGACTTTGGGCTCTTGTCATACTTTGCCCTGAACTTGCAATTCTCACATGCGTGTGCCATAATTACGTTGGTTTTTTAGTAAAAACTTTTTTGGTTAGTGCAAAGATAGAAAGAAAAACACGGATTACACAGATTCTTATATATTATTTTCACAAAAATCCGTGAAAATCCGTGTCTTCTTCTCACTAGCGCGCTCGCATCAGCTTCCAGCCATCCACGATGGCCTGCCTATCTACCTGCTCCAGAGGTATGCCACACTCCATAGCTGTCATGGCTTCTATGATGCGCATGAGGTAGGTGTCTTGGGGCTTCTCCAGCACGGGGTGTGGAACTGGGCTGTCTGGTTCCAGCCCGGCATGCTGGCACACGAAGCGGATATAGGTTTCGGTATCGTTTTCCGTGGGCGGTGCCCAACGGTTCAGGATCTGACGCACCGTGTAGGGTTTCCCTTCTTTCAGCAGCCTGAGCTTGTAGTTGCCCAGCAGTTTCCAGGCGGCTCGGTAGCCATAGGCCATCGACTTGAAGGTGACGAAGCTCCGGTCGGGCTGCTGGGCTGGAGTGCCCAGCCAACGGATTTTCTCCGACTTACGGATGTTCAGTGGATTCTTGTTACGCAGTCCGCGTGGCACATGCTTGGTGACTGTTGACAAATGACCGTTCTTGACCAATTTTTTTTTCATACGTTTGCTATTTTCTTGTATTGATGATTGTCTGTTTGTTCTATGAGTCCCTGTTTACGCCAGTTCTTCAGCATCTGTGACACGGCATTGACACTGGCATCGGGGCCTTTCTCACGGCGTGCCTGCTCTTCGGTGAAGACCTGTGGCAGACGTTCATACACGGTGTCGTTCTGGCCTCTGCGTCGGCGTGACTTGGAGCCTTGCACATAGTTGCGCTTGGCATAGGCATCACTGATGCGCTCACGGAAGTAGAGCAGAGCATTGTCCAGAAAGTAGTCGGCCAGCACATCGTAGAGTCCCAGCAGGGTGTCTGTCTGGAAGCGCTTCACCAACTCTGGCAGGGCATCGGGATGCTTGGTGAGGTAGGCACGGGCCGTGGGGCATCCGTCGGCCCAGCTGGGCTTGTTCTGGCTGCTGTCTATCTCACCGATGAGCCACCCCGCACAGTCGCACAGCATGAAGGCGCCTATGTATCTGAAGGTGCTCACAGCTATGCGGAAGCGCTGACGGGCTTCCACCACATCGTAGTTTTTCTGGGCACGGGTACGCACTTTCTCCAGCCACCTCTCACAGCGTTCTTGCAGACTGGGCAGGATGATGTCTCCCTGCATCACATCGAGCACTTCGGCCACGGCTCTGATGTGCTTTTTTGCCTCAGCCGTACGCGGATCTACCAGCTCCAGCGGAGCAAAGGTATTGTCGGGCGTACGCCCTATGCACAGACGGGTGAGCTTACCATCGGTGACGTTGGGCACGGCTCGGTAGAGGGCATCGGGGGTGCAGCACAGGGTGAGGTTCCACAGCACGTGCTCTATCACGGCATTCACACTGCTGTCGCTCTTGTAGGCTTGTGAGAACTCGGCTCCGTCGTAGGCTTTACGCAGTATCACGCTGGTGTTGTTCCACGCCTCGTTGCTGCTCTGTGAGAGCTGGTCGCTCTCACTGGTGAAGCTGTAGAGGTGCTTGCCTTGGCTGTACTTCAGTCGTTCCAAGATCTTGGTCACCGAGGTGCGTAGGCTGGGACAGCGCACCAGTATCTGAGGGCGTTCGGGCTGCTCCTTGGCATTCTTCTTCCGTCGTTTCAGTTCCTCGAAGTCGTCTTCTTTCTGCAGGTTCACCTTGTCTTGCTCCAGCAAGATGCCCATCCAGGCGTAGTAGAGATCGTCCAGCTCGCTCTTGTTGCTGGCTGCTTCTCCCACGATGTAGGCTATGAGGTTGATGTTCTTCATCGAGCGGTGTATCTGCAGCTTCACACCCGTAGCCAGTGCCCCTATCATCGGGCCGATGCCCGTGAGCACGGCCATACTGAGGTTGGGGTGTACGCCTTCCAGTGAGTCGGCCACGCCCATGGGCAACTGTGCAGGCAACTGCTCCACGTAGTAGTTCTCATCTTGCTCCTGCAGCAGATTCAGGGCTTCTGCCAACTCTGTGTTTTCGGGGTGGTCGGCTTTCACGGCTTCGAGCACCTGAGCCATGCGCCAAGGCATGCGTCCGTGCTCACGCTCCACGGCGTTGGCTATGCACTGCCTCTTCTCCTCGGGTGGGAAGCCGTCGTAGCAGGGTATCACGGCATCCAGCACTTCGACATCAAACTGGCAGAGGTGACGCAGGTTGTAGGCCAAGTCGAAGGTGAGGGTGTTTCGCTCCGTGCGCTCTGGCTCCTTGCCACCGTGGTGCAGGTCCCAGTATTTCTGGATGATTTCTGCGTAGGGGAGGCCGTGGAAACATTGAGAATTTGGCTTTGGAAATTGAGAATTGAGAATTGAGGATTGAGGATTAGGCTGCGCTACCTCTTCTGCAGGTCCATTCTTCATTCTTAATTCTTCATTCTTCATTTTCACGTCTTCATTCTTCATTGAAAACAAAGTGTCCTCGTCCAGATATAGCACATGGTTCATGGGTACTCCGTAGCTCACACGGGCCAAGTCGAACACGGCTTCGTCACGCTGCTCCTGAGGCACCTCCATCATGTCGGCCAACTGCTGCTGATTGCCCTTGATGTCGAGGGCTGGATTCACGCGGCACACCAGCCTGAGTCCGTGACCAGAGGGGGTGACGTGTGCCAGCAGCACCCGGGCTTCGGTGATGAAATCACGCCCGTCTAAGCGGAATTTTTCCAGTAAGGCTTCAAAGACTTCCTTCGGACTGATGTCCCAGATGCCGTCCCAGTCGTAGATGTAGTAGCCCGTAGGCACGCCTTCCTCACTCTTGCGTCGATGACTGGGGAACGTGGCATGAAACAAGAACTTAGGCAGACCGCGTTTGGCCTTGGCTGCTTCCTCATGGGCTCGCTCACGGGCAGCTTTCAGCGTCTCCAGCTCCGAGGGCATAGCCGTCTGCAGATAGACGGCTATGCGGTGTTCTTCTTCTTTCCAAGCCTGCGTGAGCCTACAGTTCTTCTCCACCTTGGGATCCGACACGATGCGCAGGAACTCCTCTTCCGAGGTGAGGGTATGCGTAGCCCCTCCGAATGTTTTCTGATAATCGAACATACGCTTCCCTCCTTACGCTCTCATCACGTCCGACTTCTCTTCCTGGTCTTCCAGCCAGCTTATCAGCTCTGCACAGGCCACACGCATCAGTCCTGGCACATCCAGTGCATCTACATCTACCAGCACACTGAGCTTGTAGGTGTGCTCACACAGGGTGATGCTACCATAGCGTGTACGCACCAGTGTGGTGAAGCGTGAGCCACGCAGTCCCGTCTCTGGGAGGAATTCAAACGAGCCGTCTCTGCGGCAGATACCTCTGCCACGGAGGGCAGAAACGATGTTCTCATCAATCAGTTTACTCTTGTTTTTCAAATTTTTCGTTGCCATAATTTTTAATCTTTTAATTTTTTAATTGTTTAATTTTTTCTTCGAAGAAACTGGTGCAAAATTATGCCCCTGTCTTCAGACCACGAAAAATTATACTCCATTAGACAGGATTAGATAACCAATTGTCTAATGGAGTATAAAAAAGTATAAACCGATATAGCGTCAGGCAGCCAGAGCCATGTAGGTCAGAAAGTCGTTCATATTCTTGACATCTGCCTCATACCACTTCAGTGCTTTCTCCACCTCTTTGGGCTTCAGCAGGCGGTCGTTCCCCAGCTCTTCACGCAGCATGTCTATGCCCGTGAACAGGTGGAAGGGGTGGTAACGGAAGCAGTCGTAGCCGGGGTCGAACAGCGTGCGGTTGTGTGCCGTCTTCATCATCTTCTCCTTACGCTCAGAGAGGGCGTAGTTCACCAGCATCACGAAGCCAGGCATATAGTTGAAGTGCGCATCTACCACATAGCCCAACTTCACCAGTGCGAAGAGCACACACACCAGACGTCCGCCTCGCACGTGGTGGTCGAAGAGCCACTGCACGCCCTCCACTATGCGGTCTATATGATGTGCTCCCTCCGCGTTGAGGAAGTTGTCTATCTTCAGCGTGAAGTCTGCATGCATCTGCGCCACGGGCACCACTGCCCCACTCTCCTGCCGAATGCCAGGACACCCCACCCATTCACCAATCTTCTCCTGCATTTTTACTAATAATTCCCCTGCCTGTCCTGCAAGCATTCCAAACTCATTCGCTTGTTTCATAAAGCGTTCCCAGCACTCTGCCTCCATCGGGCATTTTTTCATTTCCATATCTTCTATTCATTGTTAATATCCCCAACATTAAGGACATACAAAGATACGAAAAATATTTGGATTTACAATACGTAAATGGCTGATTTTTAGGCGATTATTGAAAAAACGCCGTCAAATACACTTAGTTATATCGGGAGGAAACTTTGCTTTTTTGCAAGTTTTAGCCCGATATAGACGTAGGCTCACACATCATTTAAGACTGTTTTCTAAGTGCAAAACAAGTCCCCTTTACTGACAATTGACTAATGACTATTGTGACTTAAAGTTATACTGATACTATGCCCAGATGGATATAGATTTTTCTCCAACTCAGGTTCACCTAGTTCTAATGCGCATCTGCTGAGTCATCCATATGTATGCCACTGGAAATTCTTCTCCCATCTAAGATTTTCAGATAAACACACCACACCCTCAGCCGTCAGCTGTTAGTAGAACTCAACAGTTTGATTGGTGTAGAGGTGCATTTGTATCAGCTTAATAACTCGTTTAAAGAAAAGCCCTTTTTATTGCGTTCATTTAGAAGCCTTTGCTCTTTAAGGCTTGATTGAATTAGAGTAGAAAGACTTAAGCCGTTCTTTTCAGAGAAAACCAATAGTTTTATCAGACTCGCATCTCCTACAATTCGTTCTACTTCATTTATGACTTTTTGGTCATATGATAACACATATATTCCCGTAACACTACTATCAATAGGCATTTCTTCCACACAATTCGATAATAGACGGCATTCTGATTCATACTCCCAATGCTTATGTTTTGTAAAAAATAGGTCTGTTTGGTTGCTTCTTATAAAAGAATCTATCGCACCTTGGGAAGTAAAATCATATCCATTCATCTTTATTAGTTTTAGATTGGTTGTGTACGTCACATTTGAATGCAATATATTTTCAAAATCTAATTTCAATGCATCTAATTCTATACATACTCCATTCTCCCAACACCCTTTATCTTTATTCCATTCTCGCGCATATTGGCCCCACATCATAGGAGATGCATAACCCTTCGTCCCATCAAGATAATCCTGAGTCAGACTTATTTGTTTATAATCAAACAAATGCTTGTAAAAGTTTGAAATAAACAAATCCCGAATGTCCTTAACGTTTCCTTTCCCATAGGTAGGTACTTTAGCACCATCAAGGCATGAGATTTTATGCCGTTCAAAAATGTCATTTGTTTTATGGCTATCATTAAACTTTAATGATCTTGAGTGCCATATGCCTACAAGATTTCTTAGCTTTGTATAATGATATAGTTTCATGCAATAATAAACCTTAAAAAATAAGCATAATTAATCTTTCATTCATCATGAGTGCCATAACACTTTTCTAGGAAACTGCTTTTAAGATATTTTATTCTGCCTGCAAAATCCACAACATAAACGAGATATTCATCTCCACTATTCCCCTGTTTCTCAATAACAACACCTTCTCCAAACACTTTATGTCTAACTTGTTCACCTATCTCAAACTGTAAACATATCTTTCTTCTATCATAGCTATCAACCCTTTGAGCCAACATTTCAGTACTGACATATAAATACGGATTAAAATCTCCTTTAACTTCTATCAAACCATCTCCTATCTCCTTAAGAAACCTTGACGGAAATTTGTTTGATTGCAAAGAGTTGTCATACCCTTCTGATTCAGTCAAAAATAATGCTTTCTCAGCTCTTGTCACTGCCACATACATCAATCTGCGCTCTTCTTCCTCGCCCTCTTTTCTCCTCTCTCGTATAGTCCTATGACTTGGGAAAATCCCCTCATTAAGGCCAACCACAAAAACATAGGGAAACTCTAGTCCCTTGGCTTGATGAACGGTCATCAATTTAACTGTATCTCCTTTGCCATTTTTATAATCTGCATTTGTATATAATGCTATATCCTGTAAATATGTTTCAAGGGATATGGTTTCTTCTTCTGCATTTGCTTCCTCATAATGTTTTACTGATGAGATTAATTCTCTAATATTTTCGAGACGATCTTCATCACCATCGGTACGATACAAATTCCACAATCCGCTTTCTTTTAATATATATTCAAGCAGTTCTGATATTGAGGAATATTCTTTAAACACTTTGCATTCTTCAATGAGATTAATAAAACCACGTATAGGTTTTTTATCAAAGAAAGCAGACACTTGATTAGACAATAAAGTTTCGTAAAGAGATGTTCCTTTTTGAGCAGCAAGTTTCTCTAATTCCTGAAATGATTTCGGACCAAATTTTCTTGAAGGTTTGTTTATAACCCTTTTCAGAGATAAATCATCCATATATACAATAAGTCTCAGATATGCAAGGATGTCCTTTATCTCCATCCTCTCAAAAAATCTTATTCCTCCCCATACCTCATATTTAATCTTATTATCAATAAAAGCCTGTTCTATGTTTCTCGACAAGAATGAAGCTCTATATAGAATCGCAAAAACAGAGAAATGACAACCTTCTTCTTTCATAGAAATAATTTGCTTAGCCACCCATTCGGATTCCATTTCTTCATTTTTAGCATGAAAATGTATTGCGACCTTACTTGGAGATATTTTTGTGAACAGATCCTTCTTTATCCTATTATGATTCTTTGATATTATAGAATTGGCCACATTAAGGATATTCGGAGTTGAACGATAATTCTCAGAAAGCGTTATGTCTTTATCACTACAAAAATCTATAAAATCTTTAGGCCTAGATCCCCTCCATTCATAAATAGCCTGATCTGGGTCTCCAACGATAAAAAGGTTTCGGTGTTTCTCTGATAAAATCGTCATTATTGCCCAATCAGAGGCATTGCAATCTTGCACTTCATCAACCATTATATAGTTTAATGTATTTTGCCAATATTCACGAACATCTTTATATGTAGTCAACAAATATTTAGCAAACTCCACTATATCTGTAAAATCAAGAGCAAAACTATTCACTTGAAGTTGGATATATCTTGCAATTGAGTCAATATTACTGGGATTCAATTTGTTAATCGTTGGCAAAACTATTGTTTCAATATATGGTTTTAGTGCCCATGGGAAAAGGGGATCTGTTTTAGCTCTTAATACTTCAGACAGGAAGCCTTTAATAGTTTTGATAGTATAATCTTCATTAAACTCCTGAGTTGCTTGTTTTGCCAAAGCCTTACAATCCTCTTCGTCTAATATAATAAAATTTTTGGGATAACCCATACGATATATATCCCTACGTAAGACTTTTACACAAAAGCCATGAATAGTACAAATCAGATCATTAACATTCCCTATATCAACCATCCTTGAAATTCTATTTTTCATCTCTTGGGCAGCCTTATTAGTAAATGTCATACATAAAATATTACTTGGACTTATACCCAGCTCGTTTACCAAATATACAAATCTATGGGCAAGAACTCTCGTCTTGCCAGAACCAGCTCCTGCAATAACACGTACACGGCCTTCCGTAGAAAGCACAGCCTCCTTCTGATGGTCATTTAATTTATCAAAAACAACGTTTTCCATTCCACAAATAATTTAATAAGATTATTATTTATATCTATTATTTGTAAAAAACACCACATAATACTATATTAAAACAGCCTTGCACGCTGCTTCAGCGTATTATCCCCCACGATATAGGCATAGAGGGCAGCTGGGATGAATTGAAGACCTACAGTGTCCATCTGCCTATATGCATAAGTGGAGATCGAGGTCACGATGGCAGAGGGAAGGTGATTGGCCTCCATGAATGCAAGCAGTGACTTGAGGCCACCTGGCTGATCAAAATAGCGGTCGCTCCACTTGATCTCAACCGCCCAACGGGGCTTCTGAGTAGCCAAGTCGAGCCCCACCATATCCACCTCTCCGTCATCACGGCCTTTCTTCCAGTTGGCATAATAAATCTCGGAGTTGTCACGCTGTATCCACTGGGCATAGATGGCTGTCTCTACCATCATCCCCATCATCTTGTCGGTTTCTATCAGTGGAGAATACAACGCACACCTTAGGGCTGGATTGGTGAGGTAGATCTTGAAGTTTGTCACACGCTGAAGCCTACGGGCATTCTCATCTACCTTATGGATGACTTTGATGAGGAAGGCCGACTGCAGGTATTCCATATATTTCTTAAGCATTGGCTTCTTGATGCCCGACTCTTTCGAGAGGTCTTCGTAAGAGAATTCACCACCACTGCGAAAGGCTATATGCACAAACAACCGATTAAGCTCCTGCACATCCTGAATGCCATAGAGGCTAGGTAGGTCTTTTAGCATCACCTTATCCACGATGTCGTTCTTAATGTATATGCCTGCTCCCTCTTGCAGCTTCCGAGAAAGCACCAACTCTGGATAGCCACCGAAGTTGATGTAGTCTAAGAAGTGCCTATTGAGCGCCTCTATATTCATCGTATCAAAAGCATTGACCACCTGCCCGTTCCAAATGATGTCCTTCGGAACTATCAGATGATCCAGCCCCAGCAGATGTATATACTCATTGAATGTCAACGGTGGAAGCGTGAAATCGGTGAAACGTCCTGCACCACTCTCTGTGCTCTTCATCTTCAACGCAGCAGCTGCAGAGCCAGAGGCAATGAACTTCACACCCCGATAGCTATCTATCAGCGACTTGAGGTGCAGCTCCCAGTTTTTGAGATATTGTATCTCGTCATAGAACACATAGTAACCCGTCGGGTTGGCATCGGCTTCCTTCAAGGCCGAGCAGGCTGTCTGAAAGAGTTCTTCCAAAGAGAGATGATTGTATATGGGTGTGTCTATGGACAAGTAGATGATATGCTGTGGGTTTACGCCCTGCTCTATCAGTCGATCTATGCAATGGAATATCATCACCGTCTTTCCCACACGCCGAGGACCCATGAGGATGATGCCACGACGTATGCTTAGGTCATGAACCATGGGGAAAAACAAGTCCAGATAAAGCCTGTGCTTCATCTCACAGAAATCTTGTGGGATTATATGGGTGGTCCACCATGGATTATCAAACTGCATACGTTTGATAACCTGCTCTATCATGTATTCTCTGTTTATGGTTTCCATACTACAATGTAAAAATAAGTTCTTTCTGATGGCAAAAATAACTCTATTTTTACAAATTTGCAAGAATAAGTGCTTTTAAAAGTATCTATTTTTACATTTTTGTAGAAATAAGCTCATTTTGGCGTTTGGAATGTGCTTATTTTTACATCATGGGAGGGGAACTGTCATTTATGGTCATTAGTCAAAAGTCAAGAAGGGAGGGGATGGGGAGTGAAGAGGGTGGAAAATGGAATTAAATACTATATATAATATATTATATATAGTATTTAAAGTTTGAATGACTGGGTTGAGGGGAGTTGATGGCGTGTGGGGAGCTTCGTGACTAATGACTAATGACTGTTCATGACCAATAAGAGGGGTGTTTTACGGGGCAGTTGGGAAAAAGTTTTTTTTCTAAATGGGAAAAAATATTTTTCCAACTGGGTGGAAAAATGCTTCCAAGTGGGGAAAGACGATAAAGGAGTGGGCGGAGCATAAAGTTTCAGAGATAGATACACAGAATCATGCATTATCTCGCATGGAGCGCACGAAATAGTTGGGCTTCTGAACAAGGTGCTGCAGAAGGGTGTATCTTTGCATTGTCTAAGCGAGGCCAAGCAAGACATAGTGCACTACAACTAAACAAAGTATTAACAACTAAACAAAGAAAGGAGACCAAAAATTATGGCAATCAAAGTGAAAGCAAGGCAGACACTGATCAACGTGGGCCCTCAGAAGGGCAACTACCGATTTGTGATGCAGACAGAAATCTACAACTCTCTGAACGCAGAGAAGGTGATGCAGGAGGCAGCCCTGCGATCGGGCCTGCAGAAGGCTACGGTGAATGCGGCATGGGATGCCTTCGGTGAGGTGATCAAGGCGTGGGCCACGGAGGGCCACAGCGTGGCAGTGCCTGGACTGGGAACGATGCGATTTGGCGTTCGTGCCACCAGCGTGGAGAACGTGGAGGACGTGAGTACCAACCTCATCACCAGCCGAAGGGTGATCTTCGTGCCAAGCGTGGACATCAAGAAGGAACTGGGCAGCACCAGCATCAACATCACGTGCTACGACAAGGATGGCAAGATCATCAAGCAGGTGACCAGCCGTGACGAGAACGATGTGGAGGAAGGCGAAGCCTCTGGTGAGGGCAGCACTACCGGCAACGAGAACGGGAACACTCAGACGCCGAGCACCGATGATACAGGAGGCGTTGACAGCGGACTTGGGTAAATGAAGAATGAAGAATGAAGAGTGGAGAGTGGAGAGTTTCACAGGATTTATAGGATTTAATATTATAACATCGGATTATACGGATTTTACAGATTAATTAATTAAAATCCTATTAATCCTGTAAAATTCTCAATCCTCAATTCACAATTCTCAATAAATTTAAAATCCGATGATAAAATCAAGCTTATGAACAAGAAAGAAATCATCAAGTATGGCATACAGCTACTGATAGCTATCCTTACAGCCATAGGCACTACACTGGGCGTGACATCGTGCATCTAAAGTTTAGAGTTTAGGGTTTAGAGTTTAGAGCTGTCACGAAAAGTCAATAGTCAACAGTCAGCAAGAAGATGCTACCTCTGCAGGGGGGGGGGCATCTTATTATTTTTGCCCTTACACTTGCCGGAGTCTGAACTATTCACTACTTTTATGCCACGGTATCTGGAATCCTAAAACCAATAAACTGATAACTTATGAGAACGACTATGAACCTACTGGGGCTGCTCTGCATGGTGATGCTCCTATCTGCACCAGCACAGGCAGCAAAGAGCACCCGACTGACTTCGCCTCACGGACAGATCACCGTGGATCTGCATACGGAGAAGGGACAGCTAGGATGGACGGTGAGCCGAAACGGAACGCCTGTATTTACGCTGAAAGACATCGCTCTGGTGCTGACCGACCAGACACTGGGTGGCACGGCTGGGGCACGCAGCGTGAAGCAGAAGCGCGTGAGCCAGAGCTTCAGCCCCGTGGTGCCTCTGAAGCATGCCACCATACAGGATGAATATACGGAGGCCGTGATAGGTTTCGGACAGTATAGCATAGAGATGCGCGTGATGGACAATGCCGTGGCCTACCGCTTCGTGACCCGACTGAAGGGGGAGGTGGAGGTGAAGGATGAGCGCTTCAGGCTGGAACCTGCCACGGGATTCACCGCCCACTACCAGACGGCTCCGGACAACTTCAACACCTCGTATCAGGAGGCCTACCAGCACATGACGCTCACCGACTGGAACGCTGCCGAACGACGCATGGCTACCAATCCGCTGTTGCTCTCGGGCCCGGCAGACACGCAGCTGCTCATGGGTGAGAGCGACGTGGACGACTATCCGCACCAGTTCCTCACCACCGACGGCTCTGCCATAGTGCCACGCTACCCCAAGGCCCCTGCCTCATGGGACCCTAAGGGCGACAGAGGGCAGACCATCGTGGAGGCCAGCTACATAGCCAAGACGCTGGGACAGAGGACTTTCCCATGGCGCTTCGTGGTGGTGACAGACTCCAAGGGCATCATAGAGCAGACGGTGCCCGTGCAGCTGGCTCGCAGAAACGTGCTGGATGATACCAGTTGGATACGCCCTGGAAAAGTGTCGTGGGAGTGGTGGAACGGTGCCACACCCTACGGACCCGACGTGGACTTCAAGGCTGGGTGCAACTATGAGACCTACTGCTACTTTGCCGACTTTGCCTCACGCTATGGCATAGAGTATATCCTCCTGGACGAGGGATGGGCACAGAGCAACACAGACCCCTTCCACGGCAATGAGAACCTGCGCCTCACGGAGCTGATAGACTACTGCCAAGCCAAGGGGGTGAAGCTGATGCTGTGGCTCCCCTGGCTCACGGTGGAGAAGCACTTCGACACGCTGTTTGAGACCTATGAGCAGTGGGGCATCACGGCTGTGAAGATAGACTTCATGGACCATGCCGACCAGTGGATGACGGGCTTCTACAAACGCGTGATGGCCGAGGCTGCACGACACCACATCATGGTGGACTGGCACGGCTCGTTCACCCCTGCCGGACTGGAGCAGGAGTACCCCAACCTGCTGACCTACGAGGGTGTGCTGGGACTGGAGATGATGGCCCGTTGCACGCCCGACAACACGGTGCTGCTGCCTTTCATACGCAATGCCGTGGGACCAGCCGACTTCACGCCCGGTGGCATGAACAACATGCAGCCCGAACGCTTCCAAGCCACACGCCCCAACTCGGGTGCCATGGGCACACGTGCCTTCCAGATGGCACTCTACGTGGTGCTGGAGAGCGGATGGCAGATGCTGGCCGACAATCCTACACGCTACTACCAGAACGATGACTGCACACGCTTCATAGCTTCCGTGCCCACCACATGGGATGAGACGCGTGCGCTGCAGGCCGAGGCTGGAAAGTATGTCATCGTGGCCAAGCGGAAGGGAGAGAAATGGTATGTGGGTGGCATCTGCAACGGTGAGCAGGAGCGCACCTTCCAGCTGAAGCTGGACTTCCTAAGCGAGGGTACGCACAAGCTGACGGCCTACAAAGACGGTGTGAACGCAGGCTATCAGGCTATGCATTATAATAAGGTGGAGCAGACGGTGACCAGTGCATCGACCATCGAGGTGAAGATGGTGAAGAACGGAGGCTGGGCTGCCGTGATAGAGTGAGCCACTGGGAGACTGAAAAGCAGAGAGGGTATGCCAACCAAGGCATACCCTCTCTTTGTTAAGTCACGAACGGTCAATAGTCAGCAGTCAAGAAGCACCAGCCTATTTAGGCAGGTGGAAGGCTACGCTCATCTCTTTCATCTGCTCATCGGTCATGCCATCGGGCTCAAAGCCCATGCACTTGGCCTTGACGTAGATATCGGCACTCTTCACCAGCACATCTATCTGGTCGAAGGCATCCATCACATCGAGACCCTTGGCAAAGACACCATGCTTCTCCCACAGCACCACGTCGTAGTCTTCCAGCTCACGCATGGTGGCCTCGGCCAGTGCCGCAGAGCTTGGCAGCTCGTAGCGCACCACGCCCAGTCCCAGCGGACAGAAGGCCTTGGTCTCTGGTATCATGCTCCAGAGCAGGTGAGAAAGTACATCCTTCTGGAGGAACTTCTCACAGTGGCTCATGGCTACCAGCTCAATGGGGTGCGTGTGCACGGTGGCATTGTAGGGTGAGCCCTGCTCCAGCATACGGTTGTGCACAGCCAGGTGCGAAGGTAGCTCACTGGTGGGCTGCACAGGCTCATCGGCTATGATGACGTAAGAGGCACAGTCGTCCAAGATGCGGATGATGGAGCCGTTCTGCATAGGCCAACGGGCCAAGTCGCGCATGCGCTTGCCAGTGCCCTTACAGTAGAAGTATGCCCCTTTGAGGTAAGGCAGGGTGATGCCTATCTGCTTCACCTCGCTGATGGCTGGAAGCTGACGGATCTCGTCGTCAACAAACTTAGTGATATTCACGGTGATGTTTCCACCGTTTCGTTCTGCCCAGCCTTTCTGCCAAAGGTAGCCAGCCACTTCGGCCACCTTATCTACCTCGGCTTTCAGGAGAGGGCGGTTTTGTAAGATATTCATTTTATTAAACATTAAACGTTATACATTAAACGTTAAACATTAAACATTAAACATTATACATTATACATTAAACATTATATTCTTCGGGCATTGAACATTAACCATGCAGGGTGATTCTATCCGGAAGTTTAATGTTTAATGTTTAATTCATTTCAGCAGTTCTGGCACGAAGGTGGAGATGATGAGCACGATGATGCCTATCACCAGCACCGTGATGGTCTTCTGTGAGCAGCCTTTCCACTCCTTGAGGATGATGCCCCAGACATTGCTGAACACCACGTTGAGTGCCATGAGGATGCAGAAGGCAAAGGTGGTGAGCGTAGGACTCTCCGTGAGGAAGCCCTTGCCCAACGACAGTCCGAAGAACTGGCTATACCACAGCAAGCCTGCCAAGGCACAGAAGAGGATGTTGTTCCCCCAGAGACTGCCCTTGCCATAGTCGGCCCATGTGCTGTTCTTGCTATTCTGGTAGAAGCAATACACGGCATTGGTGCAGAAGCCTCCGATGGTGACCAGCAGCGTAGCAGGCAGGGTGCTATACATCGGATTGGTGAGCTCACCGAAGTTGATGTCCTTGCCAAACTCCAGTCCCACGTTGAAGCATCCGCTCATGAAGCCAGCCAGCAGAGCGATGAGAATGCCCTTGGGGAAGTTGAAGTCCTTCACGGCCTTCTTCTTCTCCTCCTCACTGAGGCTCTGAGCCTTCATGTTTCCAGCCACTCCGATGATGGCAATGCCTATCAGAGTGACCACCACACCGATGATCACTGCACTGGTGAGGCTCTCCAGCGGTTTCTGCTCAGGGAAGAAGATGTTGAGCAGCACAGGCCCCATGATGGTGCCCAGTCCGGCACAGGTGCCCAAGGCGATGCTCTGTCCCAGTGCCACACCCAGATAGCGCATGGAGAGGCCGAAGGTGAGTCCGCCCACGCCCCACAGCACCCCGAAGAACACCGTCATCCAGACGTTGAACGAAGGGGCTGTAGAGAACAACTCCATGAGGCTATGTCCTGAGGGCACTGCCAGCAATGCGCCCAAGAACGGGAAGATGAGCCAGGCGAACACGCCCTGGACTATCCAGTAGCTCTCCCAGCTCCACTCCTTTATCTTATTGATAGGCACGTAGCTGCTACTCTGGCAGAACGCACCTATGGCGATGATCAGTAATCCTAGAATTATCATTTTAATATGCAAAAATTAAAAAATGCAAAGATGCAAATATTAAAAGATTATCGGCAGACTACGTCACACTCTATGTTGAAGATCTTGGCCACCTTGAGGATGGTGTCTATGTGGTGACCCACAGCAGCAGCCATGTGGTGGGTAGGACCAGCCTCACTCCACTTATTCACAAACTCACGACAGCTCAGTGAGAACTTGGTGCGCATGTTGGTATCTCCAAACATGAAGATAGGACCTTCCTCGTTGACGCCTTCGGCAGCTACGAACTTGAACACTCCATTCTTATCCTGAGTGATGGCCAGATAAGTGACAGGACCCGTAGGTGGGTAGAACTGCGTGAGGTAACCACCACCTGTCTTTCCGTGGAACACAGGCACTATCTTCATGGTAGGCTTGTGTGCCTGAGAGATGTCGTAGTCACCAGAGCCTGAGTGACCTATGATGCAGATATCCTTAGGGAAGTCGATGCTATACATCTCTGCCAGTGTGCCTGTGCCAGAGATAGTCTTCAGGATAGACATAGCCATAGCCACCTTCATGTCGCCTTCTACAGCACAAGCGGTGTGCTGCTTGATGAGCATGGAGAAAGCAGGAATCAGCATAGAGTCGAGCTTACCAGCCACGCCCTGAGCGAAGCCAGCGTAGTGAGAGGCTATCATGCCCAGCTTCTCATCTTTCACCCACTGCTCGAAGGCTACCACATAGCGTGCCATGTCCCACACCTTCTCTATGGTGCCACCACCCTCTATCTCGAAGGTATCGAGGATATCCTGAGCCTTAGCCTTGATAGCAGCCTCATCTGTGATGTTATCTGCAATGGCCCACATCTGCTCCCAGTCGAACTGCTTGGTATAGACATACATGCGGTGATAGAGGTTGGTCTCATCGATGTAGAGGTCCATCATGCCTGGATACGGACGACCTATCTGAGCGATGTTGGTATCACGGAATCTACGACGCACCTGAGCTGCACGGCACCAGTCTTCTATCTCGGCCTGCACGCCAGGGTCACCACCCTCTACCACGCCCGTGATCACTGCTGAGCGCTTGCCAGCACGATTCAGGTCGGCCACCATCTCACCGATGGCACCACACGCATAGAGTTCTCCCAGCCAGGTGGGGATATCGGTCTTGGCATAGTCGGGTGCCAACTTCTTCTGCACATTGACGATGACCACAGGTACGTCGATGTCACGCACGGCTGGCAGCATATTATAAGAGGTACAGTAGGTGAGCATCTGCAAGATGACGAGATCTACATCGGCTGCACGGAACTTATCACCGGCTGCCATAGACTGCTCCTTGGTGGTGACCATGCCACCATCGATGATTTCCACCGTGCTGGGCAGTGTCTTCTTGAATGCTTCATACTGAGCCTCAAACTCGGGCACGAGTTGTGGGAACTGTGGCAGGTATGCCCCCAAAGCAATGGAGAACACGCCTACACGGGCTTTAGTTTCAACTAACGGCTTGTTCATAATGTTAAAGCTTTAAATTGTTATTTTAATGTTTTTCTTGGCAGATTGTCAGTGTTATAGTAGGCTTATTTCAATCGTTCAAGCACCACGTTCCAGCTTTCGGTGAACTGTGGATTGTAGGTCACAAGGGGAGTGCTGTCATGTATCACCTTACGCATCTCCTTCACATCCTTGGCCATTCCTGCAGCAATGGCCTGCACCATGACATTACCCATGGCAGTGGCTTCCACCGGTCCGGCTATCACAGGGATGCCGATGGCATTGGCTGTCCACTGGTTGAGCATCTCATTCTGGCTTCCTCCACCTATCACGTGCAGACACTCGAAGCGGGTATTGGTGAGCAAGCGCAACTTATCGAGTATCTGACGGTAGCGCAGAGCCAAGCTCTCATAGATGCAACGCACCACCTGTCCTCGTGTCTCTGGCACTTTCTCTCCGTGCTCACGGCAGTAGGCCTTGATGGCCTCTTCCATATCGGCTGGATTGGCAAAGGCTGGGTCGTCTGGATTGATGATGCTACGGAATGGTTCTGACTCACGAGCCTCAGCGTTGATCACATCGTAAGGGGCATCACCCCACTTCAGTCTGCAACGCTCCAAGAGCCACATGCCACAGATATTCTTCAGCACACGCACCGTGCGCTCCACACCACCCTCGTTGGTGAAGTTGAGTTCCTCGGCTTCAGCATTGATGATAGGAGCCTTAGCCTCCACGCCCATCAAGCTCCACGTGCCACTGCTCAGGTAGGCAAAATCCTGCAGGGTGGCTGGCACAGCTGCCACGGCAGAAGCGGTGTCGTGCTCTGCCACTGCTACCACAGGCACAGGGCCTAAGCCCGTGATTTGCTGCACCTCCTTGGTCAGCGTACCGATGGTCTCACCTGGGAAGACAAACTTACCGAAGTTTCGCTCTTCCAGTCCGAGGGCAACGAGCAGTTCGGGCTCCAGCCTACGTGTACGGGCATTGACCAGCTGTGAGGTAGAGGCCACGGTATATTCACACACCTTCTCACCTGTGAGCAGGTAGGCCAGTGCATCTGGTATGAAGAGTATCTTATCCACCACCTCCAGGGCACTGTCGTACTTCCTACGCATGGTGTCTATCTGGAACAGGGAGTTGAAGTTCATCACCTGAATGCCCGTAAGGTTGTACACTCTGTTACGAGGCACCTTGTTGAAGAAGAAACGCGGAGCATTCTCGGTCTGTGGATCACGGTAGGAGTAAGGCAAGCGCAGGAAGCTGCCATCACGAGCCAGCATCACAAAGTCGCATCCCCAGGTATCTATACCTATGGAGACTATCTTTGAATCTTCACGCTGTGCTGCCATTTTCAGGCCTTCGAGGATATTTCTGTAAAGCTCGAAGATATCCCAATAGAAGTGCCCTCTGGCTTGGATTAAATGATTTGGGAAGCGGTTGAGCACCTCCTGCTCCAAGCCCTTCTCTGAGAAGGTGGTGAGCAGCGTACGACCACTGGTAGCCCCAAGATCAACGGCAAAAAAACTCTTTTTCATATTCAATAGTACTATTTTGTGCCAAAAATAATAAAAAAAGAATAGAATAGGAAATAGTATGAATCAGAAAATTAAAATAAATGATTTTTGCATATTTATGCATTTTTATACAAAGACCTGCTTTCTTGCTGATTTTTAGACTAAAAAAGGCGCTTTTTTGCATATATATTCAAAAATGTATGTATATTTGCATCGTTTTTGGAATAAAAATACAATTATGAGCAATAAAGAGAGTAGATTAGACACTATCAAGATGCTGGTTTCTAGTCAGGAGATAGGTTCCCAAGTGGAACTGCTTGAAGCGTTGCAGAAAGAGGGGTACATCCTCACGCAGGCTACGCTCTCACGTGACTTGAAGCAGCTGAAAGTAGCCAAAGCCACTAACACAGCAGGTCGTCATGTGTACGTACTCCCCAATGACATCATGTACCAACGCCAGAAGACGGCTAAGCCAGTGAGCCGCATGATGATGCATACGGGGTTCATCTCACTGTCGTTCTCTAAAAACTTAGCCGTGATACGCACTAAGCCAGGCTATGCCAGCAGTATCGCCTATGATATCGACAATGAGAACTATGCGGGTATCTTAGGCACCATAGCCGGAGATGACACCATACTGCTGGTGTTGGCAGAGAAAGAAACAGAATCGAAGGTCAGGAGTTTTCTCAAGCGAATCATTCCTGATGCTTAACCATAAATAATTAACTAAGAAAATGGAAGAAAAGAAAATTGACGTCATGGTAGCAGATGCCAGCCATGAGGTTTATGTGGATACCATCTTGAAAACCATCAGTGATGCTGCTAAGGTTCGTGGAACAGGTATTGCTGAGCGCACGCACGAATACGTGGCTACCAAAATCAAAGAGGGTAAGGCTGTGATAGCTCTCTGCGGAGATGAGTTTGTGGGATTCTCCTACATAGAGAGCTGGGGAAACAAGCAGTTTGTGGCTACTTCGGGTCTCATCGTGCATCCTGCCTATCGTGGTTTGGGTGTCTCTAAACGCATCAAGGCTGCTACGTTCCGCTTGGCTCGTCTGCGTTGGCCTTGGGCTAAGATCTTCAGTCTGACCAGTGGTGGAGCCGTGATGAAGATGAATACGGAGCTGGGCTATGTGCCTGTGCCTTTTGTGGAGCTGACAGACGATGATGCGTTCTGGAAAGGGTGCGAGGGCTGTGTGAACCATCATATCCTCATGGAGAAGGAGCGTAAGTTCTGCATCTGCACGGCTATGCTGTATGATCCTGCCAAGCATCCGGAGGACAGGTTGTGAAAATATGCGGGCATGTTTTCACAGATTATAAAATTAAAAAATTAAAAAATGCAAAGAGGCAAAGAGGCTGATTTGTGGATTTTGAAAAAGTAATAAAAAAGATAGTATAAAATGGGAAAGAAGAAAGTTGTGGTAGCTTTTAGTGGTGGCTTGGATACCTCGTTTACGGTGATGTATCTGACTAAGGAGAAGGGCTACGAGGTATATGCTGCCTGTGCTAACACTGGTGGTTTCAGTGAGGAACAACTGAAGAAGAATGAAGAGAATGCCTACAAGCTGGGGGCAGTGAAATATGTGACGCTCGACGTGACGCGTGAATACTACGAGAAGAGTCTGAAATACATGGTCTATGGTAACGTGCTGCGTAATGGCACCTACCCTATCTCTGTGAGCTCTGAGCGCATCTTCCAGGCACTGGCCATAGCACGCTATGCCAACGAGATAGAAGCTGATGCCATCGCTCATGGTTCTACTGGAGCAGGAAACGACCAGGTGCGCTTCGATATGACTTTCCTCGTGATGGCTCCTGGTAAGGAGATCATCACCTTGACGCGTGACATGGCTCTGAGCCGTCAGGAGGAGATAGACTATCTGAACAAGAATGGGTTCCCAGCCGACTTTGCCAAGCTGAAGTATTCTTATAACGTGGGCATCTGGGGCACCTCTATCTGTGGTGGTGAGATACTGGACTCTGCACAGGGATTGCCAGAGAGTGCTTACCTGAAGCATGCCACTAAGACGGGGTCTGAGCAGCTTCGCCTGACATTCAAGAAAGGTGAGCTGAAGGCTGTGAACGATGTGGAGTATAATGACCCTATCAAAGCCATCCAAAAAGTGGAGGAGATAGGTGCTGCCTACGCCATTGGGCGTGACATGCACGTGGGTGACACCATCATAGGCATCAAGGGACGCGTGGGCTTCGAGGCTGCTGCTCCGATGCTTATCATCGGGGCTCATCGCTTCTTGGAGAAATACACGCTGAGCAAATGGCAACAGTACTGGAAAGACCAGGTGGCCAACTGGTATGGCATGTTCCTGCATGAGAGTGAGTATCTGGAGCCTGTGATGCGTGACATCGAGGCCATGCTCACCAGTTCTCAGCGCAATGTGAATGGTACGGCTATCTTGGAGCTTCGTCCATTGTCGTTCTCTACGGTCGGTGTAGAGAGTGAAGACGACTTGGTGAAGAATAAGTTCGGTGAATACGGAGAAATGCAAAAGGGCTGGACAGCCGAGGATGCCAAGGGTTTCATCAAGGTGACTTCCACTGCCCTCCGTGCCTACTATAGTGTACACAAATTTAATGAAGAATGATGAGTTAATAATGAAGAATCGGCCTGCGCGTTGGATTCTTCATTCTTAATTCTTAATTTATTGGATTATGATAAAAGTCGGAATCATCGGAGGAGCAGGATACACTGCGGGTGAGCTCATCCGCCTGCTCATCAACCACCCTGATGTGGAAATTGCATTCATAAACAGTAGCAGTAATGCAGGAAACCTGGTAGCTGATATCCATGAGGGACTGTATGGAGACACGGATCTTCGTTTCACAGACCAGCTGCCTCTGAATCAGATTGACGTGCTGTTTTTCTGCACAGCGCATGGCGATTCCAAGAAGTTCATGGAGAGTCATGAGATACCAGAGAACCTGAAGATCATCGACCTCTCTCAAGACTATCGTCTGAAAGCAGAAGGAAACGACTTCGTGTATGGACTCCCAGAGATGAACAGACGTGCCATCTGCAAGGCCATGCACGTGGCCAATCCTGGATGCTTTGCCACAGCTATCCAGTTGGCCGTGCTTCCTCTGGCCAGAAACCAGGTGCTCAGTGGACCTATCTCCGTGAATGCCATCACAGGCAGCACAGGAGCAGGGGTGAAGCCAAGTGCCACCAGCCACTTCAGCTGGCGTGACAATAACCTCAGTGTGTATAAGGTGTTCCAGCACCAGCATCTGCACGAAATCAAGCAGTCTATTCATCAGCTTCAGCCCGACTATAATGGAGATATCGACTTCATCCCTTACCGTGGTGGATTCCCACGTGGCATCTTTGTCACAGCTGTGGTGCGTAGCAAACTGCCCATCGAGGAGATCACGAAGATGTATCAGACCTACTATGACGATGATTCTTTCACTCATGTGGTGGAGCATAACATCGACCTGAAGCAGGTGGTGAATACCAATAAGTGTCTGGTGCATCTGGAGAAGTACGAGGATAAGCTGGTGGTCATCTCTTGCATCGACAATCTGCTCAAGGGTGCCAGTGGCACAGCCGTACACAACATGAACCTCATGTTCGGACTCGAAGAGACCACTGGCCTCCGCCTGAAGCCAAGCGCTTTTTAAATTGAAAATTGAGAATTGAAAATTGAGAATTATGAAGCTTTTCGACGTTTATCCATTATTTGATATAAATATCGTGAAGGGACTGGGATGCCATGTCTGGGACGATAAGGGCACGGAGTATCTGGACCTCTACGGAGGCCATGCCGTGATTTCCATTGGGCACTGTCACCCTCACTACGTGGAGATGATGACCAAGCAACTGCAGACGCTGGGATTCTATTCCAACTCTGTGATCAACCGCCTTCAACAACAGGTGGCTGAGCGACTTGGGCGTATCAGTGGTTATGAGAATTATAGCCTGTTTCTCATCAATAGTGGTGCAGAAGCCAATGAGAATGCCTTGAAGCTAGCTTCGTTCTACAACGGACGCACGCGTGTACTGTCAGCTCAGAAGGCGTTTCATGGACGTACGTCTCTGGCTGTGGAGGTGACAAATAATCCGAAGATCATTGCTCCTATCAACGACTGTGGTCATGTGACTTACCTCCCACTGAACGACCTGCCCGCTTGGGAACAGGAGTTGGCCAAGGGTGATGTGTGTGCCGTGATTCTGGAGTGCATCCAGGGCGTGGGTGGCATCAAGATGGTGACTCCTGAGTTTGCGCAGGGATTGGCTGCTGCTTGCAAGAAATATGGAGCTGTGCTGATCTGTGATGAGATTCAGTGTGGCTACGGACGCAGTGGAAAGTTCTTTGCTCACCAATGGCTGGGCATAGAGCCCGACCTTATCACAGTGGCCAAGGGCATAGGCAACGGCTTCCCTATGGCAGCCGTACTCATCAGTCCGATGTTCACCCCTGTCTATGGCCAACTAGGCACCACCTTCGGAGGCAATCATCTGGCATGTACTGCTGCCTTGGCCGTGATGGATGTGATGGAGAAGGAAGGACTGGTAGAGAACGCTCACATCGTGGGGTCTTACTTGCTTCAGGAGCTTTCTAAACTGAAGGGCATCAAGGAGGTGCGTGGC
>CADALZ010000011.1:54586-115740 GCA_902788865.1 uncultured Bacteroidales bacterium
CGTGGTCTCATGATAGGCATGGAGTTTGAAGAGCCTATCAAGGAGCTACGCCTGAACCTGCTGAAAGAGCAGCACGTATTCACAGGCGTGAGTGGTACTAAAGTCATTCGCTTGCTGCCTCCACTTTGCCTAAGCAAGGCCGAGGCCGATCTTTTCCTTGAACGTTTTACCAACATCGTGAAGCAATGAAAATAGCAATTATCGGAGCAGGAAACATGGGTGGAGCCATCTGCCGTGGACTGATGCATGGAGAGGAAGCCCTGCAGGTAGTGGTTTCAAACCGTTCCATGGGGAAGCTCGAAGCCCTGAAGGCTGACTATCCTACCCTTGAGGTGACCACAGACAATAAGGCAGCTGCTCAAGGAGCCGATATGGTGATCTTGGCTGTGAAGCCTTGGCTCATGGAGAGCGTACTGAAAGAGATACAGCTGCAAGAGTCACAGGTGCTGGTCTCTGTAGCTGCAGGCATCAGCTTTGAGCAGTTGGCTGCTTATACAGGCTGGCAGCATCAGACCATGTTCCGTCTGATACCCAACACAGCCATCAGCCACTTGCAGAGCATGACCATCATAGCCAGTCAGAATGCTACCAAGGAGCAAGAAGCACTGATGCTGAGCCTATTCAACCAAATGGGTATGGCTCTGATGGTGCCAGAGTCTAAGATGGCTGCCTGCACCTCACTCACCTCGTGTGGCATTGCCTATGTGCTGAAGTACATCCAGGCAGCCATGCAGGCTGGCGTGGAGCTGGGACTCTACCCTCACGAGGCACAAGAAATGGTGGCTCAGTCGGTACTGGGGGCTGCTACCCTCGTCTTGAAGAACCAGCAGCATCCTGCCATCGAGATAGACAAGGTTTGCACCCCTGGAGGACTCACCATCAAGGGCATCAACCAGTTGGAGCATGATGGCTTCACATCGGCTGTGATAAATGCCATGAAGGCCAGTATGAAATAAACAAAATCTATAGCATGAAGAAGATCTTTTTATTAGGCTGCTTACTGCTCAGTACAGTGAGCTTCGCACAGAAACGCCCGCTCGACCATAGTGTGTATGATGGTTGGAAGCACGTGGAAAGTAGCAAGATTTCCAACAAGGGCAATTTCGTGGTGATACAGACCGACCCCCAACAGGGAGATGGTGTGCTGACCATCCATCGAGTGAAAAACGGACAAGAGCTGAAGATAGCCAGAGGCTACAATGCCACACTGCTGCCCAACGAGCAGTATGCCGTGTGCCTCATCAAGCCACACTTTGCAGACACCCGTCAGGCTCGTATCGACAAGAAGAAAGCCGACGATATGCCTAAGGATAGCTTGGCCATCGTGCGTCTGTCTGATTTCCAGACCACCAAGATTCCGTTTGTGACGTCCTACCGCATAGGGACAGAGAGCAATGAGGCTGTGGCCTATATCTCTGCTGATACCACAGGCATTGACAAGAAGGCCAAAGGTGCCAAGCCTTTGCTGGTGTATCATTTTGCCAATGCTAAGACAGATACCATCAAGCAGGTGGATAAGTATGCGTTCAGCAACGATGGCCTTACGTTGGTCTATACCACAGACGATGGGAAGAAGCACCCCACAGTGGGCGTGTATAGCGTGGCTACCTCCAGCACCAAGGAGCTGAGCAGCGGACATAAGTTCTACACCCTGCCACAGTTTGACGCCAAGGGCAGTCAGCTGCTCTATCTGGCTTCTGCCGATTCTCTGGATACAGGTACTAAGCATTGCGATCTTTATTACTATAGAGTGGGTGATGCGTCTTCGCGTCGTCTCATAGCCAGTGATTATAAGCAGGGACTGCCTGAGGGTTGGGGGCTGAATCAGTATGCCAATCCATTCTTCAGTGAGAATGGGGAGCGCATCTTTGCTGGCGTGGCAGAGCACATTGCTCCAAAGGATACCACCCGTGTGTCTTTCGAGACAGCAGGACTCGACATCTGGTCGTGGGATGCACCTGAGACTCCGCCTTCACAGCTCATCAATATCAACCGTGTGCGTGAGCGCACAGCTTTGGCACTGGTAAATGCGCAGAGTGGCACCCTCACCCCACTGGGTCGTGGTGTGTTCGATCGCATCATCTTGCCTGATCAGGGTAATGCCAACTATGCCGTGAGCATAGACCGCACCAGCCACATGGTAGAAAGCCAGTGGAACTACCAGCTGCCACAGGAGGTGTCTATCATCAACCTTCAGAACGGACAGCGCACCCCTCTGCTGCAGGGGGCCAACGTGGCAGGAGTCTCTGCCTCACCTACTGGCAAGTACCTGCTCTGGTACGACTATACGCAGAAGGACTGGATAGCCTATAACACGCAGAGCCGTGAGACGCACAACCTCACTGCTGGCTTAGGAGTGAATTTCTGGGACGAGCTGAATGATACGCCAAGCGATGCCAGTCCTTATGGCATAGCTGCTTGGACAGAGAATGATGCCTACGTGCTCATCAATGACCGGTATGATGTATGGCAGATTTCTCCTGAGGGCGGACAGGCCATCAATCTTACAGGAGGCCAAGGACGTGCCACGAGCGTGACCTACCGCTTTGTGCGCACCAAGCAGACTACAGCTGTGCCTGGAAGTTTTGGCGCCTCTGGACGTGCAGATGCCCTGAGTCTGAAAGAGCCTTTGGTATTCAGTCTTTTCGACAATGGTACCAAGCAGTATGGCTATGCCACCCTGAAAACGCTAAAGGCTGGTGCGCCTGTGCAGTTGGCTAAGGGTGACTTCATGTACACGGCTCTCAGCAAGGCCAAGGAGGCAGAGGCCTACATTTATATGAAGCAGAACTTCCAGCAGTGCCCTGATGTCTATTTCACTACCAACTGGAAGGGCGAACAGCGTCTGAGTGATGCCAATCCTGAACAGGCCAACTACCTCTGGGGTACGGCCGAGCTTTTCAAGTGGAACGCCTACGATGGCACTCCGCTCGAAGGTCTGCTCTATAAGCCTGAGAATTTTGATGAAAGCAAGAAATATCCTGTGATGATCTACTTCTACGAGCGTCGCTCTGAGAACCTTTTTGCTTACTATGAGCCTGCTCCAAGTCGTAGCACGGTGAACATCAGTTTTTATACCAGCCGTGGCTATGTGTGCTTCGTACCCGATATCGTCTATACGGCTGGCCTGCCGGGTGAGAGTGCCTACAACTGCATCTGTGCTGGGGCAGAGGCTTTGGCTGAGAACCCGTGGATTGACAAGGACAACATGGCTATACAAGGTCAGAGCTGGGGTGGCTATCAGACATCCTACCTCATCACGCGCACCAATATGTTCAAGGCGGCTGGCTCTGGCGCTCCTGTGTCCAACATGACCAGTGCCTATGGTGGCATTCGCTGGGAGAGTGGCAGCAGTCGTCAAGGACAGTACGAGCAGGGGCAGAGCCGCATAGGACGCAACCTCTGGGAAGCTCCTGAACTCTACATCTCCAACTCGGCTCTCTTCAAGGCCGACCGCATAGAGACTCCTGTGCTCATCATGCACAACGATGCCGATGGAGCTGTGCCTTGGTATCAGGGCATAGAGTTCTTCATGGCCTTGCGTCGCTTGGGCAAGCCAGCTTGGCTGCTGCAGTACAACAATGAGGCGCACAACCTCGTGGAGCGTCGCAATCGCATCGACCTCAGCATCCGCCTGCAGCAGTTCTTCGACCACTACCTGAAGGGTGATCCTGCTCCTGCTTGGATGACCAAGGGTGTGCCCAGCATCAAGAAAGGCGAGTACTTCGGACTGGAAACGGAATGACGCTCTCCTTATGACACATAAAAAAGGCGGACTCTCTGTGTGCAGAGCCCGCCTTTCTTTTATCTTGCCCAGAAAGTTTACTTCCCGAAAACGCTATCCATATAGGTATAGAACTCAGGATCCTCACCCATCACTATTTTCACGATCTTGCCGTTCTCATCAAGCAAGATTTTCCATGGGTAGCCCTGCACCTCATACGCCTTAGCCACATCGCCCTCGCCTGCAGGATTATACACATGCAGCCATGGTATCTGATGCTTCTCCACGCCAGCACGCCATTTCTCCTCGCTCTCACGGCAGTCTATGCTCAGGAACTCCACTTGGTCCTTATATTTCTCATAGGTAGCCTTCATCTCTGGCAGTCCGCGTATGCACCAGATGCACCAGCTGCCCCAGAAGTCGAGCAGTGTATATTTGCCCTTACCATAGAGAGAAGACAACTTGAAGTCGTTGCCCTGCAGGTCTTTCAGCGTGAAGTCGGGAGCCTGCACACCCTCCTTGATTTCCTCCTGCAACACGTCAATGCCCTTTACTGGGTTTTCACCACCCTCATTCACGGCTGCCTTAGCACCCAATGTCATCAGGGCAGCCCCAGCCAATACTAGTAAAAATTTCTTCATAACTTCCTGTTATTTAGTTATATTCGGTGCGAAGATAAGCAGAAAGTTTGAAAAAATGATAATTGAAGATTAAGAATTGAGAATTATTCACAATTCACGGTTCACGTTTCTTCGATCCTTCGCTCCAAGAAGAACCGCTTCGTGGCAAGGAAGAACAGTGCTACGCCCGAGCCATTCACCACGCTCACCGTCCAGAAAGCAGCGGCATAGCCCAGCAGCTCTACCAGCACGCCCCCTATGAGGATGCCCAGTCCCATGCCAGCATCCCACGCTATGAGGATACTACTGTTGGCCGTACCACGCTCATTGTGGTGTGCCACGCTGATAAACATATTCAGGAAGGCTGGATACATGTGTCCGTTGCCCAGACCTATGAGGATGGCCGATCCGTAGTAGCCCACCATGTTGGGGCACGCCACGAAGAGCGTGTAGCCTATGAAGGAGAGCACCATGCCCTCTGCCGCATTGTGCGTCAGCCTACCCTCACGGAGCGACTTTGCCCCTTGCAGTCGAGATACGAACAGACCTATGGAGAGCAGCATAAAGTAGGTGCCCGTGCCACTGGTGATGCCCATCACCTCCTTGCCATAGATGGCCAGATAGTTGCTCAGCACGCCAAAGCAGAAGGCAAACAGCAGTATGTTGATGGCCATGAGCCAAGAGCGTGTGAGAAAGAAGCGGTCCAGCGAGAGCTTCTCCTTGTTCTTCACGATTTCCTTCGTTGGCAGCTCCACCGTATGGTCCACAGCCAGTCCGATGCCAGCCACCACCAGCGCCAACCAGAACAGCAGCGTGAAGTTGCCCGTCTCATGGTAGATATACAGTCCCACCGTTGGAGCCAGCGCCATGGAGAGGTTGTTGCTCAGTCCGTAGTAGCCTATGCCCTCGTTTCTGCGTGAGGCAGGCAGCACGTCTATCGCCACCGTACTGTTGGCCACCGTCAGGGCTCCGAAGGGCATGCCATGGAGCGTACGGACGATGGCAAACATCAGCAGGGTGCCTGCTGCCAGATAGCCGGCAAAGAAGGCGAAGAAGAAAAAGAAACACGCCATGAGCACCCGCTTGCGGTCGAAGCTATCTACCACGAAACCACTGAACGGACGGATGATCAGTGCGGCGATGGTATAGCCCGACAGCACGATGCCAATCACGTCCTTCGTCGCTCCGAAGCGCTCGCTCAGATAGAGCGGCAGCAGAGGGGTGAGCAGGTAGAAGGCGAAGAACAACGCAAAGTTGGCCACCATCACCTTCAGATAATTCTTATTCCAGAGTTTCTCTTCCATATCGTCTGTTTTGCGCTGCAAAATTAAGCACTTTTCAGTAAATGAGAAAACGTTTACCTTAATTCCGATATCATCATACATTTTTTTGAAATAAATTGAACTGAAATGAATAATCCCCACATAAATATGCAGCCATTCTATACATCTTTGCATATAAATGCCTCACGAGGTAAATTGACTTCCCTCACGAGGTAATTTTTACGCCCTCACGAGGAAGACAAAGTTTTAATAAGAAAAGCGGTCTGATTATGTATGAGATGAATTGCGTATTAATTACATAGTGTATAATTATGCATATGAGGATTTTTCATTTCAGTTCATTCAATTATATAAATACGCATATATTCATGGAGAGGTTTGTGAACACAAAAAAATGATGTATTCGGAGTGGGAATTGTACCCTCTTAAGTGATAACGTGTAGGAGGGAGAGCAAAAATATTTCCTGAAAAGTTTGGTGGTTTGAAATAAACGCCTTATCTTTGTCCCCGCAAAAGAGAATTGCGAAAAACAACAAACGCGGAATTCTCGTGCAAATGAGCGCAAAGCCAAGCTCGCTTGAGCTTTGCCGAGTGCAGCCGAGAATGCCGAAAAATTATGAAATAATTTTGCGGAAATAGCTCAGTTGGTAGAGCACAACCTTGCCAAGGTTGGGGTCGCGAGTCCGAGTCTCGTTTTCCGCTCTCCCTCAAGAAGGCCGCTCGGATGGTGGAATCGGTAGACACGAGGGACTTAAAATCCCTTGGCCATTGCGGCTGTGTGGGTTCAAGTCCCACTCCGAGTACAGAAAGAAAAGAGAAGTCCTGAACGATTGTTCAGGACTTTTTTATTTAGCACTTTCCAATAACGCTTGCTCTGCCTGCTCCACGCGCTCGAAGTGGAAGCCTGAGAGGACATCGGTCATCAGGGCTTGGATCTCAGCGTTGCAGAGGCGGCCGATGCTGCCCTCGTGGGTGTGATGCACCTCCTTGGAGTGCGTGAACTCCCCACGCTCGAACTCCAGCCCCACCTGCTTGTAGGCATCGCGGAAGGGCACGCCCTGCAGCACCAACTCATTGACACGCTCCACGCTGAAGATGGGCAGGTAGCGCGGATCATCGAGGATATGCTCGTTTACCTTGACACGGCTCAGCGTGTAAGCTGTCATGTGCAGGCAGTCGATCAGTTCATCGAAAGCAGGCAGGAAGACTTCCTTCAGCAGCTGATAGTCGCGGAAGTAGCCCGTAGGCAGATTGTTCATCATGAGCACTATCTGCTGGGGCAGACTCTGCAGCTTGTTGCACTTGCTGCGCGTGAGCTCGAAGACATCGGGATTTTTCTTATGCGGCATGATGCTGCTGCCTGTGGTGCACTCATCGGGCAGCTTGAGGAAGCCGAAGTTCTGACTGTTGTACATGCAGGCATCGAAGGCCAACTTCGACACGGTGCCGGCAATGCCAGCCAAGGCAAACGCCACATTGCGCTCCATCTTGCCACGCCCCATCTGCGCATAGACCACGTTATAGTCGAGCGAGTCGAAGCCCAAGAGACGGGTGGTCATGGTGCGATTCAGTGGGAAGGATGAGCCATAGCCAGCGGCAGAACCCAGCGGATTTCGATTCACCATCTTATAGGCTGCCTGCAGCAACTGCAAATCATCTACGAGGCCCTCTGCATAGGCACCAAACCACAGGCCGAAGCTGCTGGGCATGGCTATCTGCAGGTGGGTATAGCCTGGCATGAGCACGTCTTTATAGCGCTCGCTCTGCTCGATGAGCACGTGGAAGAGTTCTTCTAATGCCTCTGTGAGGCGATGTATCTGCGAGCGTGTGAAAAGCTTGAGGTCGAGCAGCACCTGGTCGTTGCGTGAGCGTCCGCTGTGTATCTTCTTGCCCACATCGCCCAGCGTGCGTGTAAGCATGAACTCCACCTGCGAGTGCACATCCTCTACATCGTCTTCTATCTGGAACTTCCCCTCCACTGCGAGCTGGTAGATCTGGCGCAGCTCTGCCAGCAGCATCTTGAGTTCCTCGGCAGTGAGCAGTCCGATGCTCTGCAGCATGGTGATGTGTGCCATGCTACCCAGCACGTCGGACGCTGCCAAGTAGAGGTCCATTTCACGATCGCGCCCCACTGTGAAGCGCTCAATCTCCTTGTTTACCTGTACTGATTTTTCCCAAAGCTTCATAAAAGCGATGCTTTTAAAATTAAAAGATTATAAAATTAAAAAATTAAAAAAACGTTGTAGTTAGGATGGAAGGAGCGGCGAAGCCGCAATCTTCGCAATCTTCGCATATTTGCATTTTTTAATTTTTTAATTTTAAAATATAGCCGCGGCTATATTTTACTGTATGGTATCTGCGCCAGCAGTCCGGCTATCTTCTCCACGGCATCTGTGAGCGGCTTCTTCACCATGGCCATCATGAACGAGTTCATGTTAAGTCCCACGGTGACGCGCATCTTGCACTGGCTGCCCGTGATGGGGAGCAGCTGCACCCACATGTCGAATGGCAGGGGCGACTGCACCGTGCTATACTTGATGGTCTTGTTAGGCTCCTTCTCCACGAGCTTCAGCGTGACCATGCCCATAGGACTCTTATAGGAGATGCTGTCCTCGCCAATGACGATGTCCTTCAGCTGGTCTTCTGGGATACGCTCCTTCAGACGGGTGAGGTTATCCACATTGCTGAGCACGTCGAACACCACGCGCTGTGGAGCCGTTATCTCTTTTTCACTGCTATGAATTTGCTCCATTTTAGTACATTAAACGTTATACATTAAACGTTATACATTAAACGTTATACATTATACATTAAACTTTAAGCATTAAACATTAACTATATAGAGCGAAGCCATCTGGATGGGAACGGCGAAGCCGTAATGTTTAATGTTTAACGTTTAATGTTTAGCGTTCAAAGGCTGTCTCCCCAGTGTGCAGGATCCTTGCGCCACTGATTCAGCGTATCTATGTCGCCCTCTTCGATATAGCCTGTGCGGAGGGCCTCTTCGAGCACCATCTCATAGTTGGTGAGCGTGACGAGCTTCACCTTGGCCTCCTTGAACGCCTTCTCGGCCACAGGGAATCCGTAGGTATAGGAAGCTACCATGCCTATCACCTCGCAGCCATCACGACGGATGGCCTCCACAGCCTTAAGGCTGCTGCCGCCCGTAGAGACGAGGTCTTCTACCACCACCACCTTCATGCCCGGACGAAGCTCGCCCTCGATGAGGTTTTCCAGACCGTGATCCTTAGGTTTAGAGCGTACATATACGAAGGGCAGATTCAGGGCGTCGGCCACCATGGCACCCTGGGCAATGGCACCTGTAGCCACGCCAGCGATAGCATCGACTGCGCCAAACTGCTCCATGATGATGCGCGTGATTTCTGTCTTGACAAAATTGCGCAATGTGGGATAAGAGAGTGTCTTACGGTTGTCGCAATAGAATGGCGACTTCCAACCTGAAGCCCATGTAAAAGGGTTGTTTGGCTGCAACTTGATAGCCTTAACTTTCAGTAATTTCTCTGCAAAAAGTCTCTCTACGTTTTTCATAATTTCTTTATTCGCTTTTTGTTTAGTTTAAAGAAAGACAAAGACGAGCCTGTCTTTGCTTTTGAGGGCAAAGATAATAAACCCCCGCGAGATAGGAAAGCGTAACGGGGATTTTTTAGCAGTCTGAACGCAAAAAAAACGTCAAGACTACAAATCTTCCTCGAAGCCTGGCTCCTCTGTGGATGAGAGGTCTATGAACTGACGCAGCTCCTCGAAGCTGTAGCCTCGGCTCTCGCCATAGTGCAGCAACTTCACCTTGCGCTGATAGCCCGTGATCTCTGGCTTCATGCTGCGCTCCTTCTGCTCCAGCGCCTTGCGCAAGGCTGCCTTATAGGCTTGCGGGTCAATGGCATCGATGGCTGGTTGATAGACTAAGCGCGAGATGTGCTTCTGCTGCAAGGCTTGTGCCATCTTACGCTTGCCCCAGCCAGAAAAGCGGAGCTTGTCGTTGACAAAAGCTCGGCAGTAGCGCGCCTCATCGATGAACTGCTCTTCTTCCAGACGCTGCAGGATGCGCTCTATGGCCTCATCGGGCAACTCCAAACGCTGCAGCTTCTCCTCAATCTCCGAGCGGCAATGCTCGCTCTGAGAGCAGAAGGCAGCCATGCGTTTCAGAGCGTCTTGCTCTGAAAGGCTTGTTGTAGGTTTTCTCATAATTGTGCTTTTATTACTCTGTCATTATGTGATATATCTTGATAGATAGTCACTTCCTTATAGCCTTGTGCCTGGAGCAATGCCTTCAGCGAGGCTCCCTGCGAGCGATTGATCTCGAAGTAGAGCCTGCCGCCAGGACGCAGCAGATGCCTGCCCAGCGCTCCGATGCGACGATAGAACAGCAGAGGGTCGTCATCGGGCACAAAGAGAGCCAAGGCTGGCTCGTAGTCCACCACATTAGGCTCCATGCTATCACGCTCACGCTCCAGCACATAGGGCGGATTGCTCACTATGACATCAAACCTCGCCTCCCCTTCAGGCTCCGCGCTGAGCACATCGAGCAAGCGGAAATCTACCTGAGCTCCCAGCCGCTGGGCGTTGGCTTGTGCCACCTCTAAGGCTGCGAGCGACACATCCCATGCTTCTACCTGTGCCTGAGGCAGTTCCAATGCCAATGATATGGCTATGCACCCGCTGCCAGTGCCTACATCGAGCACGGAGGTACCTGCCCCCGTCTCTGCCAGAATGCGCTCTACCAGCTCTTCTGTCTCTGGGCGTGGAATGAGCACGTCTGGGGTGACAGAAAAACAGCGGGAAAGGAACAGCGCATAGCCTTGAATGTACTGGATGGGTTCAAAATGTGCCAGTCGCTGAAGAATGCTTTGCAGTTTTTCTTCCTGATTCTCCGATAATTGTATATCTTTGCAGAGGAAAAAGTCTGTCTGCGGCTGACCCAGTATCTCCGTACAGACGATGCGCGAGAGGGCAGCTGCCTCACGCGGCTCGTAGTAAGCGCTCAGGGCGCTGCGTATCTGTGACGGATTGGTGGACATAGTACATTGCTTTTTCCGATGCGAAGATAATGCAAAATTTAGAAATAATGAACAGTAGTATAGAAGAAAAATACATGCAGCGCTGCTTGGAGCTGGCCAGGCAGGGCATGAGCGGGGCTGCTCCAAACCCCATGGTAGGGGCTGTGATAGTGGCCGAGGGGCGCATCATAGGCGAGGGCTATCATGCTAAATGCGGAGAGGCGCATGCCGAGGTGAATGCCGTGAACTCCGTGCGCCCTGCAGACAGGCCGCTGCTGAAGCAGGCTACCATCTACGTGAGTCTGGAGCCTTGTGCGCACTATGGCAAGACACCGCCCTGTGCCGACCTTATCATCCGTGAGCAGATACCTCGCATCGTGGTGGGGTGTCAAGACTCGTTCGACAAGGTGGACGGAAAGGGCATCCAGAAGCTGCGCGAGGCTGGGCGTGAGGTCATAGTGGGGGTGCTGGAGCAGGAGTGCCGCTCTCTGAACAAGGCGTTCTTCACGGTGCAGGAGAAGCATAGGCCATTCATCACCCTGAAATGGGCACAGAGCAGCGATGGATATATAGACAGAGTGCGCACGGAGGGGGCTCCTGTGCGCTTATCGACAGAGCGCTCGCTCATCGAAGTGCACAAGCTGCGTGCAGAGCATACGGCCATCATGGTGGGCAGGCGTACGGCGCTGCTGGACAATCCCACGCTGAACGTGCGCCACTGGACGGGCCGTCAGCCTGTGAGGGTGGTGCTGGATAGGATGCTGAGCCTGCCTCCAGAGCTGCACCTCTTCGATGGCAGTCAGCGCACGCTGGTCTTCACTGCCCAGCAGAGGGAGAGCCGCCCCAACGTAGAGTATCGCACCATAGACTTCGACCATGACTTGCTGCCACAGGTGCTGGGGGTGCTGCAAGAAGAGCAACAGCAATCGCTGCTGGTGGAGGGTGGCAGGGAGCTGCTGCAGTCGTTTATCGATGCCAACCTGTGGGACGAGGCGCACATAGAATACAGCCCCATCAGCATAGGCGTGGGGGTGCCTGCTCCGCTAATAAGTCTAAAAAAACCTTATAAAGAAGTCTTAAAATGGGGGCAAAAGTACCATATTATATATAATTTTGTATAAAACTTGCTCACAAAACGTCCTATAACAAAATACTTTCTTATCTTTGCGGGCGAAAAATATAAATGGAATGAGAAGACGTTTTTTATTTTCTATAGGAAGCTTGATACTGACTATCGCCTTGCTGAGTTCTTGCATCAAGGGTGAGAACGATGAGGTGGCCTTCAGCATCGATGCCTCTGTGCGTGCTTTCAGCATCGATTCTATCAACGGCGTGAAATATCCGTTCAGTATCGACTTGCTGAGAAGCAGCATCTATAATAAGGACTCCCTGCCCTACCTATCGGACACGCTGCTGAAGAGCTTCGTGATAGACACGTTCAGCGTCTCTGGAGCTGTGTTTGCAGCAGATACCATGATGAGTTTCCCTGCCACGGTGGACCTGACGAAGGCTATGAATGGGGCAGATGGCATCATGTTTACCGTCTATGCTGCTGATGGTAGGACTACACGCAACTACAGACTGGACGTGAGGGTGCACCTGCAGGATCCTGACTCGCTGTCATGGGGGCAGATAGCCAACTTGCCTGAAGACTTCCAGAAGGCCGACTTGGGCACCTCGCCAAAGGTAGTCAACTTCGGCAAACAACTGCTGATCTTCAGCAGTCTGGACTGCTATCATACCTCTTTAGATAATGCGGGCAGCTATGCGCTGGAGGCTTCTGCCATCAGCGGTCTACCAACAAGTGTAGATTGGAGCTCGCTGCAGCTATTCGACGATCTTCTCTTCGTGCGCACAGCAGAGGGCGATGTCTATACCTCGGCAGACGGACAGCTCTGGGGCAAGCATCCCTCACTGAGCGGAGGGGTGAAGACATTGCTGGCTGGCATGTCGCAGCTGCTGCTGGGCATACAGACGGTGGATGGCACAGACTACTTCTGCCATGCCAAGGCCGATGATCCTACATGGGTACTGGGTACTGCAGTGCCTGCCGACTTCCCTTCAGCCAACACGCATGTCACTGCACATACCACCTATACAGGTGTGGAGCGCGTCATCCTCACAGGTGATGTGCCTGGGGCAGAAGCACAGGAGGAAGTGGTGCCTTGGTTCACCTTCAACGGTGAAGAGTGGGCCGCACTGGATACCAAGGAGATGTATTGCCCCTACGTGGGCCACCCTACCATTTTGCAGTATAACGACTGGTTCTACCTCTTCGGCAACGGATTCGAGGCCATGTATGAATCGCCCAGCGCACTGACATGGAGCGAGGTGACCTCTAAATTCATGCTGCCTGCAGCACTGAAAGGCAAGCAGTGCTTCAGCGCCACGGTAGATGCAGACAAGTATATCTGGATAGTGGTGAGTGAGGCTGGCAACAACCAGCTGTGGAGAGGCAGACTGAACAAATTTGGCTTCAAGCGCCAATAACATGAAAGCGAAAAAGAAATTATGGAAGATACATTGACCTTCGACCCTCAGCATATTCCTGCTCACATTGCCATCATCATGGATGGCAATGGACGCTGGGCTAAGCAGCAGGGACAGGCGCGCAGCTTCGGACACCAAGCAGGGGCACAGACCGTGCACACCATTGCAGAAGAAGCCGCACGCTTAGGGGTGAAGTATCTCACCTTATATACTTTCTCTACGGAGAACTGGAACAGACCTGAGGAGGAAATCACAGCCCTGATGAACCTGTTGTTCGACCAGATTGAGGAGGAGACCTTCATGAAGAACAACATCAGGTTTCGCATCATAGGCCAAGAGGAGCGACTGCCCGTCAAGGTGCAGGAGCGACTGAACCAGTGCATAGCACGCACAGCTGCCAATACGGGCATGACCATGGTGCTGGCACTGAGCTACTCCTCACGCTGGGAGCTCACGGAGGCTGCACGCCAGATAGCACAGGAGGTGAAAGCGGGCAAGCTGGAGGTGGATAGCATACAGGCTGAAACCATAGAGGCGCACCTGACTACCAACTTCATGCCCGACCCCGACTTGCTGATACGCACAGGTGGGGAGGTGAGGATGAGCAACTACCTGCTATGGCAATGTGCCTACTCGGAGCTGTACTTCTGTGACACCTTCTGGCCCGACTTTGACGAGCAGGAGCTGCACAAGGCCATAGCGCACTACCAGCAGAGAGAACGTCGCTTTGGCAAGACCAGCGAGCAGGTGAAGAGTGATAGAGTTTAGGGTTTAGGGTTTAGAGTTTAGAGATTTTTTGCATTTTTGCATTTTTGCATTTTTGAATAATATAAAGATGAGATATCGATTACTCAGAATATTGATAGCACTGATGGGCGTGATGAGCTACGCTCCTGCCCTCTTTGCGCAGACACCTACTGAGCCAGACGGTGGGGAGACACCTGTGGTTCTTTATAATGCACAACCTAAGAAGTATGCCATCGCTGGCATCAGGGTCGAAGGGGCTGATTCGTATGAAGACAACGTCATACTGAGCATCTCTGGCTTGGCCGTGGGGCAGACAGTGACCATCCCTGGCGATGACATCACAGATGCAGCTAAGCGCTACTGGAGGCATGGACTCTTCTCTGATGTGCGCATAGAGGAAGACAAGGTGACGGCAGACAGCGTGTGGCTTTCCATCCACCTGCAGCTGCGTCCGCGTGCTTCTGAGATAAGGTTCGTTGGTGCCAAGAAGTCGGAACGTGATGAGCTGGAGACGCGCATCGGCATGATCAAGGGCGGACAGGTGACGCCAAACACCATAGACCGTGCCACCACTCTGATAAAGCGCTACTACGACGAGAAGGGCTTCAAGAATGCGGAGGTGGAAGTGCTGCAGATAGACGACCCTAACAATGAGAACCAGGTCATCGTAGAGGTGAACATCGATAAGAAGGAAAAGATCAAGGTGAACCAAATCACCTTCGAGGGCAACCAAGCCATCACGGCCAAGAAGCTGAAGCGTGTGATGAAGAAGACCAACGAGAAGAATAAGCTGGTGAATATCTTCCGTACCAAGAAGTTCACGGATGAGAACTTCGAGGCTGATAAGCAGCTCATCATCGACAAGTACAACGAGCTGGGCTATCGTGATGCCGTGATTGTGGAAGATAGCGTGTCGCCTTTCGACGAGGGATCTGTGAACGTGTATATTCACGTGGATGAAGGTCAGAAATACTACCTGCGCAATATAACGTGGGTGGGAAACACCGTCTATCCTACGGCTCAGCTGGAAAACCTGCTGCGCATGAAGAAGGGCGATGTGTATAACCAGAAGTTGCTCGATGAGCGACTGGTGAGCGACGATGATGCTATTGGCAACCTTTATTATAATAACGGCTATCTGTTCTACTCCCTAGACCCTGTGGAGGTGAACATAGATAATGATTCCATCGACCTTGAGATGCGTATCGTGGAAGGTCAGCAGGCCACCATCAACAAGATCATCATCAGTGGTAACGACCGCGTGTATGAGAATGTGGTGCGTCGTGACCTGTATGTGCGTCCAGGCGACCTCTTCAATCGTGAGGAGCTCATCAACACCATGCGCCGACTGATGCAGATGGGACACTTCGACCCTGAGCAGATTCAGCCCAACCCTGTGCCACATCCTGAAGACGGCACGGTGGATATAGAGCTGCCACTTGTGTCTAAAGCCAACGACCAGATAGAGCTCTCTGCCGGTTGGGGACAGACGGGTGTGATAGGACGTATGAGTCTGAAGTTCACCAACTTCTCCATGGCCAACCTGCTGCACCCTGGCAAGAATCACCGAGGCATCATGCCACAAGGCGACGGTCAGACTCTCACGCTGAGTGCACAGACCAATGCGAAGTATTACCAGTCATATAGCATCTCGTTTGCAGATCCATGGTTCGGAGGCAAGCGCCCTAACACCCTACAGCTCTCTGCCTACTACTCTGTGCAGACAGACATCAGTAGCCGCTACTACAGCAGTCCTATGATAAACAACATGATGAACAGCTATATGTATGGTGGCATGTACGGAGGTATGTATGGTGGCTATGGCATGTACAACAGCGGCCTCTACAACATGGAGAACTACTACGACCCTGATAAATATGTGAAGATGTTAGGTATCTCTGCCATGTTTGGCAAGCGCCTCACTTGGCCAGACGACTACTTCCAGGCTTCTGCAGAGCTCTCTTACCAGCGCTACATGCTGAGTGAGTGGCAATACTTCCCTGTGACAGATGGCAACTGCAACAACCTGAGCCTGAACTTCACCATAGGTCGTTACAACACAGACAGCCAGATCTATCCTCGCTCTGGCTCTGAGTTCTCTTTCTCTGCAGAATTCACCCCACCTTTCTCTCTGTGGAACGGGGTGGACTACAGCAAATACAACCAGAACAACCAAGACGACGTGAACCGCATGCACAAGTGGGTGGAATACCATAAGTGGAAGTTCAAGTCCAAGATGTTCATCCCACTGCTCGACCCCTATACCGTGCAGCGCACTCCTGTGCTCATGGCAAGAGCCGACTTCGGACTGATAGGCCACTACAACAAATATAAGAAAACCCCGTTCGGAACTTTCGACGTGGGTGGTGATGGTATGACGGGCTACTCTTACTACGCAACAGAAAACATCGCTCTGCGTGGCTATGAGAACAGCTCACTGACTTACAGTAGTAGAGGTGGCAATAACGCTGGCTATGCCTACACCCGCATGGTGCTGGAGCTGCGCTACCCTCTGATGCTGGAGACCTCAACGAGTATCTATGCACTGGCCTTCCTCGAAGGTGGTAACGCATGGCACGAGGTGAGCGACTTCAATCCCTTCGACCTGAAACGATCTGCAGGCATCGGTGTGCGCATCTTCCTGCCTATGATCGGTATGATGGGTATCGACTGGGCTTACGGATTTGACAAAGTTAATGGTACCAGAGAGTATGGAGGCAGCAACTTCCACTTCATGCTGGGCCAAGAGTTTTAATAACGCTAAATCGAGAGAAAGACATGAAAAAGTTTGGAATCATTTTGATGCTGCTCTGTGCAGTGGCATTCAATGCTAACGCTCAGCGTTTCGCATTCATCGACATGGAATACATCTCACAGAATATTCCAGAATACCAAGCGGCTACCGACCAGCTGCAGAAGCTCTCTGAGCAATATCAAAGCGAGGTAGAGAAGATAAACAACGAGGCCAAGACCCTCTATGAGAACTACCAGAAAGCCACCGGTCTTTCTGATGCCGTGAAGCGTCAGCGTGAAGATGCCATCGTGGCCAAGGAGAAGGAAGCCGTAGAGCTGCGCCAGAAGTACTTCGGACAGGAGGGCGAGATGATGAAGAAGCAGCAAGAGCTGCTGGAACCCCTGCAAGACGAGATCTATCAGGCCGTGAAGTCCATCGCTCAGCGCAAGGGCTATGCCGCTGTGATAGACCGTGTCTCAGCCTCCAGCATCATTTTTGCCCAGCCTAGCATCGACATCAGCGAAGAGGTTTTGCAGGAATTAGGCATCACTATTAATTGAGCTTTCAGTTTTTTAGTGTATCTTTGCGCAGTAAATCGGCAAAAACCGTATTTATAGAGATAGAGTAATAACTAATTAATTATAAGAACTATGTTAAAGAAAATCGCAATTGTCGTAGTCATGTTTCTGCTCCCTCTGGGCGTCATGGCTCAAACAAAGTTGGCTCACTTGAACTCTCAGGAAATTATTCCAGACATGCAGGAGTATAAGGATGCCATCGCCTCTCTGCAGAGCAAGGAGAAGGGCTATCAGGATGAGCTGGCCCGCATCTCAGAAGAGTTCCAGAAGAAATATCAGGAGTATATCGCTCAGGCCGACTCACTGCCTCGCAACATCGCAGAGCGTCGTGAGAAAGAGCTCAGCGACATGCAGCAGAGAGCACAGGAGTTCCAGCAGGAAGCTCAGCAGGCCATGCAGCAGGCTCAGCAGGAAGCCATGAACCCTATTCTGCAGAAGGTGAACGATGCCGTGCAGGCAGTAGGCAAGGCCGACGGCTATACCTACATCTTCGACTTGGCCAACAGCTCCATCACCTATGTAGGCGATAGCAGCGTGGATATCACAGCCAAGATCAAGGCGCAGCTTGGCATTAAATAACCGTACTAGAGAGCATTAAAAACTATGTTGAAAAAGATTGGATTAGCCTTAGCCCTGTTTCTGCTCCCTCTGGGAGCCATGGCGCAGCAATACTTTGCACACACCAACTCGCAAGATATCATCAGCGAGATGCGTGAGTACAAGACTGCCATGGCCACGCTGGAGAGCATGCAGAAAAAGTACCAAGACGAGCTTAACCGCGTGAAAGATGATTTCAACGCCAAGTACCAATCCTACTTGGCCGATGTGGAGTCACTGCCCCGCAACATTGCAGAGCGCCGTCAGAAAGAACTGCAGGACTTGGCCACACGCCAAGAACAATTCCAGCAGGAGGCACTCCAATCGTTGCAGCTGGCACGCCAGGAGGCCATGACACCCATTCGCCAGAAGGTGAGTGAGGCCATACGCGCTGTGGCAGAAGCCGATGGTTACATCTATGTGTTCGACCTCAGCACCACGCCCATAGCGTATGTGAGCAGTCAGAGTGTAGATATCACAGACAAGGTGAAAGCGCAGCTTGGCATCAGGTAACGTCAGAGTTTTTTTGAGGCTATATATAAAAAAGGTGGGGAGAATGCTCCTCACCTTTTCTATTTTTCTTATTTTTGCAAAAGATAGTGTAAAAGTGAGTAATATGAATCATCAATTACCATCAGCTCCAGGTCCCATCGGAGTGTTCGACTCTGGCTATGGGGGACTCACCATCCTGAGCAAGATCAGGGAGGTGTTGCCTCAGTATGACTACTTCTATCTGGGTGACAATGCCCGTGCGCCATACGGCTCACGCTCGTTCGACGTGGTGTATGAGTTTACGCTGCAAGCGGTAGAGAAGCTCTTCGAGATGGGCTGCCACTTGGTGGTTTTGGGGTGCAATACAGCCTCAGCGAAGGCACTACGCAGCATTCAGCAGAACAATCTGCCCCACATAGACCCTCAGCGCCGTGTGCTGGGCGTGATTCGCCCCACGGTAGAGGCCATAGACACGCTGACGAAGAGCCGCCATGTGGGGGTGCTGGGCACACCTGGCACCATAAAGTCGGAGTCATATCCGCTGGAGATTCACAAGCTCTTCCCCGATATCAAGGTATCAGGGCAGGCATGCGCGCTGTGGGCTGCCATCGTGGAGGCAGGCGAGGCGCAGAGTGAGGGGGCCGACTATTTCATCCAGAAAGACATCAACGCACTGCTGGCTAAGGATGCTGAGATAGACACCATCATACTGGGCTGTACGCACTACCCTATCCTATTGCCTAAAATCAGGCAGTATGTGCCAGAGGGTATCAACATTCTGGCGCAAGGCAACTTGGTGGGCGAAAGCCTGAAGGACTATCTGAAGCGCCATCCTGAGATGGATGCCCGCTGCACTAAGGAAGGCACATGTACCTACTTCACCACAGAGGCAGAGGAGAAGTTCTCTGAATCGGCCACCACCTTCCTCAGTGAGCAGGTCAGCGTGCAGCATATCGAATTAGGAAACAATCAAACCAACAATTACTCTATGGAAACAAAGGAAGATAAAAATCGCACGGTAGAGGTGTTTCAAGGCACTTCGTGGGAAGCAGAACTGGTGAAAGGTCTGCTCGAGAGCAATGGCATAGCCTGCATGACCAGAATGGGCAATGCTGGTGTCTATTCCCTAACCATAGGCAATGACTATAGCGTGTGGGTATTTGAGAAAGACAAGACGCAGGCATTGGAAATCATTAACAATCGGACAGATATCGATGAAAAAGACGTGGAATAGAATCATCGTAAAGGTGGGCAGCAATGTGCTGAGCCGTAAGGACGGCACACTAGACGTGACGCGCATGTCGTCCCTGGTAGATCAGATAGCCGAATTGCGTCTGGCTGGTCTTGAAGTGATACTGGTGAGCTCTGGAGCTGTGGCCTCGGGCAGGAGTGAGATACGCCCTATCAAGAAACTCGACAGCGTGGAGCAGCGTCAGCTCTTCTCTGCCGTGGGGCAAGCCAAGCTCATGGGGCGTTACTACCAGCTCTTTGGCGACCATAACATCACTGTGGGGCAGGTGCTCACCACGAAGGAGGACTTTGCCACACGCAGGCTATATCTCAATCAGAAGAGCTGCATGAGCGTGATGCTGGCCAATGGTGTGGTTCCCATAGTCAATGAGAACGATACCATCTCTGTGACGGAGCTGATGTTTACGGATAACGACGAGTTGAGCGGCCTGATAGCCACCATGATGGATGCACAGGCGCTCATCATACTGAGCAACATAGATGGCATCTATGACGGAAACCCTTCTGACCCTGAGGCTAAGGTGATAAGGGAGATAGGGCCTGCAGACGATCTGACCACCTACATACAGACCAGCAAGTCGAACTTCGGGCGTGGGGGCATGCTCACCAAGACACGCATCGCCCGCAAGGTGGCCGATGAGGGCATAGAGGTACTGATAGCCAACGGCAAGCGTGAGCACATTCTCACAGACCTCTACCTGCACCCAGAAGAGACGCTCTGCACGCGCTTCACCCCTTCCGACGCTCCTATCTCTGGCGTGAAGAAGTGGATAGCGCATAGCGAGGACTTTGCCAAAGGTGAGGTGCATGTGAATCATGAGGCTGCCCTGCGCCTGACCTCTGAAGAGGCTGTGAGCCTGCTGATGGTGGGCATCACACGCATCGAAGGGGAGTTTGAGAAAGATGACATTGTTCGCATCATCGACGAGAAGGGTGAACTGGTGGGTGTGGGTCGTGCCAACTACAACGCCAAGGATGCTCGCTCGCAGATAGGCAAACATGGAGGCAAGCCTATGGTGCACTACGACTACTTGTTTATAGAGAGGGCTCTATAAACAAGATTAAAAAATTAAAAGATTAAAAGATAATGCACAACTTATAATTTATAATTCATAATTCATAATTAAATAATGGACCTGACAAATACATTTAAAGAAGTAAGGGCTGCGAGTAGGAAACTGCTGCAACTTGATGCGGAGACTATCAACAAAGTGCTGCTGGCAGTAGCCGAGGCGACAGAGGCGAAGGCTGACTTCATCCTTCAGGAGAACCAGAAGGATCTCAATAGGATGGAGCCTACCAATCCGCTGTACGACCGTCTGAAGCTGACCAAAGAACGCCTGCAGGGCATTGCCTCTGACATGCGCAATGTGGTGTCTCTGCCCTCTCCTCTGGGAAAGGTGCTTAAAGAAACGGTGCGCCCTAACGGGCTGATTATACGCAAGGTGAGCTTCCCCTTTGGTGTGGTGGGTGTGATTTATGAGGCTCGCCCTAATGTGACGTTCGATGTGTTTTCACTCTGCTTCAAGAGTGGCAATGCCGTGCTGCTGAAGGGCGGCAGTGATGCGCACGCCACCAATCTGGCCATTGTGCAGGTGCTGCATGAGGTGCTGGAGCGCTTCCAGATAGATACGCACATCGTGGAGCTGCTGCCAGCCAGTCATGACGCTACTGCTGAGATGCTGCAGGCCGTGGGGCTGGTAGATGTGATTATCCCTCGTGGTAGCAGTCGCCTCATTCAGTTTGTGCGCCAGAATGCCAAAGTGCCTGTGATAGAGACGGGTGCAGGCATCTGCCACACTTACTTCGATGCAGAAGGCGATTTGGAGAAGGGCAAAGCCATTATTCACAACGCCAAGACACGTCGTGTGACGGTATGCAATGCGATGGACTGTCTTCTGCTGCATGAGAGTCGGCTCGCTGATCTGCCTGCGCTCTGTGCCCCTCTGGCTGAGAAAAGCGTAACGCTCTATGCAGACGAGCGTGCTTTCCAGGTGCTGGAAGGCCACTACCCTGCTACCCTGCTTTGCCACGCCACGCCAGATAGCTTTGGTACTGAGTTTCTGGACTATAAGATGGCCATCAAGACGGTGGACAGCCTGCAGGAGGCCATAGACCACATCAATGGCATTGGCTCTGGCCATAGCGAGAGCATCGTCACTGAAAACAAGGCGCATGGTGAGCAGTTCTGCCGTGACATCGATGCTGCCTGTGTGTATGTGAATGCCCCAACATCCTTCAGCGATGGGGCACAGTTCGGCTTGGGAGCAGAGGTGGGCATCAGTACCCAAAAGATGCACCCACGCGGTCCTATGGGACTGGAAGAAATCACCACCTACAAGTGGCTGATAGAAGGCAATGGACAGACAAGAAACCCTTGAAGCTGGGGCTTCAGATTAAAAAATTAAAATATTAGAAAATTAAAATATTAAAAAATGAACAGATTTCTGAACGTTGGCGATATAGGCGACTTGCACAAGGCCTTGCAGGAAGCCATGGAGATAAAGAACGATAGATTTAAGTATGTGGAGCTGGGACGCAACAAGACCCTGCTGATGGTGTTTTTCAATAGCAGTCTGCGCACGCGTCTGAGCACACAGAAGGCTGCCCTGAATCTGGGCATGAACGTCATAGTGCTCGACGTGAATCAAGGGGCGTGGAAGTTGGAGACAGAGCGTGGTGTGATCATGGATGGCGATAAGTCGGAACACCTCTTAGAAGCCATCCCTGTGATGGGTTGCTACTGCGACCTTATCGGTGTGCGCTCGTTTGCAGGACTTCAAGATCGTGACTACGACTATGCGGAGACCATCTACCACCAGTTCTTGAAGTACAGCGGCAAGCCTGTCTTCGCTATGGAGACGGCTACAGTGCATCCGCTGCAGGCGTTTGCCGACCTCATCACCATCGAAGAGCATAAGCCTGTGAAGCGTCCCAAGGTGGTGCTCACATGGGCACCTCATCCTAAAGCTTTGCCTCAGGCAGTGCCCAACTCTTTCGCAGAGTGGATGAATGCAGCAGATGTGGACTTTGTCATCACGCACCCAGAGGGTTATGAGCTTGATCCTAAGTTTGTGGGCAATGCTGTGGTGGAATATGATCAGCGCAAGGCGCTGGAAGGAGCTCACTTCGTGTATGCCAAGAACTGGAGTTGCCCAGGCGTGACGCGTCCTGCCGACTATGGCAAGGTGCTGAGCAAAGACATGCGTTGGACCATCGATGCAGAGCACATGTCATGGACCGACAATGCCCACTTCATGCACTGCCTGCCTGTGCGTCGCAACATGATCGTGACAGACGACGTCATCGAGGCTCCTACATCCCTGGTGATTCCAGAGGCAGCCAATCGTGAGATCTCTGCTACAGTGGTGATTAAGCGAATGATAGGGTAAATGAAGAATGAAGAATAAGGAATCTAACTGACCTTAAACATTGACTTACTATGAAATCTGTATTGATTAATATTTTTATGCAAATCAAGAGAGACCTTTCTGGCTTGATAAGACAGAAGTCGCATCATTTATCCTTCATTCTTCACTCTTCATTCTTCATTTTATTCCTTCTCCCCCTCAGCCTCTCTGCCCAACAAGTGGAGTGGAATGTTGATGCGCTGGGCTTCTTCGACAATTCAGAGGGCGACCATACCCTGCGTCGCACGCAGACCTATGCAGGCTTGGGCGTAAGTCCGGAAGTGGGACTCAGCTGGAACAATCGGCAGCATGCCATCATGGGAGGTGCCAACCTAATCACAAGTTGGGGAGCCAATGAGGATGCCTTGAAGGCCAGAGCATTAGTTTACTACCAGTATCAGAGCCCTAAGTTCCGCTTCCTCATGGGCAGCTTCATGCGCGAGAAGTTGCTGGGCGACTATCCTGAATACCTCTTGTCTGATACCATACGCTACTATCGACCAGTGGTGCAAGGCATGGCCTGGCAATATGTGGCAGACAATGGGCATTTCGAAGCGTTTCTGGACTGGACCAGTGCCATCAGCAAGAAAGATAGAGAGCAGTTCATGGCAGGCATCAGCACCAAGTGGCAGTTTCAGCACTTCCTCCTTGGAGCAGAAGGCTACTACTACCACTATGCCTTGCATCATGGCAGCACAGACGATGAGCATATCCACGACTATCTCATCGCCCACCCTTTCATAGGGATAGGCTATGAGAGGCTTTCGTTTCTGGATGCTCTGGAACTAAAAGGCGGTCTCTTGGCGGCCTTCGATCGGGAGCGTGGCATAGAGAAAGGCAGTCACACACCAATTGGCTTTCTGGGCGAACTATCCGCCACCTGGAAGCGCCTCCAGCTCAAGCAGACCATCTATGCAGGTGGCAACATGCAGCAGTTCGGCAATGCCCACCTGGGGCAATACTACTGGGGTGACACCTATACGCAGGCTCCGTTCTACAGTCGCACCGACTTCCGCTACCGCTTCATCAGCAACTACTTCGTGAATGTCTATGCAGGCGTCATCGTGAATGCCACCCGCTATGGCATCAACCACCATCAAGTGATCACGCTGCGCCTCAACCTTGGCTCCAAGAATTTCAAGCCTATCTCGCTGAAGTGATTTGCTTATGCTCAGCCTATGCTCTCACTGTGAGCAAAAATGCCCACGCCTGTGAGCATTTATTTTTCTAACGTGAGAAAAATAAAACGGCAGTTAGCCAAATCTGTGAAACAGCCCAATCTCATTTTACTCTACACCTCTACACCTTTTGGGTATATCTCACTGGAAATCTGCCTGTTAGATGGGTGTAGAGTGGCTTTCAACTCTACATCCACTCTACACCCACATTACACCCTACTAATGAAGAGAGCAACTGTAAAGGTGTAGAGTGGGTTTAGAGAGGGTGTAGAGTCAAGGAGCACCCTACACCCATTTAAATACCTGAGCAATAGCCATTTATATCTAAAAGGTGTAGGGGTGTAGGGTAAAAAAGGGGTTATACCCTTACGGCATAGCCCCTTTACTGATAGTCAGTATTAAACTGATATTAAAAGAGAGTTGTATTAGTTCTGAGGAACATTGTCCTTAACATCCCACCATACACGGCTCCAACGATCGTCGCTACCACCAAGATACTGCTGAACAGCAGACTGGATGTTAGCTTCGTTCACTGCATAGTCATCGCTATAGTACTCCATACGATATGGGTAAACAGTGTGGTTGCTCAGCAACTGCTGTGGCCCCATAGGCATAGAAGGAATATCGTAACGACGCCAGTCTGACCAAGACTCGATACCATCTGTGAGGAAGCCAGCCAAGAAACGCTGCATCACAATCTGCTTCAAAGCTGTTTCTTTGTCGCTGGAGAGCACCACCTTCTCAGAAGCCAAGTACTCATCCAGGCCAGCAGCACCCTGCTCCTCGAAGCTCAGAGAGATACCTTCCTGATAGAGGGCATTGGCATCTGCATTGATCCAACCCAGTGTAGCAGCCTCAGCCTCTACCAACTTGGTACGGGCAGCAGTGATCAGTCCATAAGTGGCAGTAGGTTCGCAATATTTAGTAGCAACACTACAAGCCACACCACGCTGAACGTTTACAGCATCATTTGACTCCAAGCCATACTCAATACCAATATATGAATCAAAGTCTGCAGGATCACCTTCTCTAGCACCCAGATAAGCATCACTACCTATAGTGAGATAAGTGAATGTACGAGGATCTTTGTACTCTTTCAGGGCATCCACGAAAATCTTATTAGGAGCAAAGCCCAAGCCGCGACCAGAATAGCCCAAGTTGCCAATATAGTAGAACCAAGAGTAAGCTGTCTTGCTATCAAAGGTATAGTTGAAGCTATCATCATTGGTTTCCATAGCGCCATCATTGTAAGCCTGAGCAAAGCGGCTCTGTCCTTCAGAAGGAGCAACATCTGCCAACTTAATGGCCATCATCTCACGGATAGTGGCATTGAACTTCTTCCACTTACTGATATCACCACCAAAGAGGATATCTGCAGAAGACAAAGCACCAGCCTCATTGAATTGGCTATATGCCTGACGCAGATCTGCATCCAAAGCTGCGTAAATAGACTCCTGAGAATCAAGTTTAGGAGCCCAGATATCATCAGACTCGCCCTTTAAAGCCTCTGAATAAGGAATAGGACCAAGGATATCTGTCAAAGTCATGTAGAAAAAAGCACGCAATGTCTTGGCTGCAGCTATCTGATTAGCATTGTCACCAAATTCTACAACATTGGTCTCACTATTAATCTCTGCATTCTCATTCATCTCAATAATCGTATTGAGGTTCTTGATAGCATGGCGATAATAATTAGTTGTGTTAAAACTAACGGTAGTATCGAGGTCACCATACTGGTTATTCTTTGATTCTGCAATATAACCAGTTCTCAACTGCATCCATGGGTCATAAGTGTCACTCGTCATGATGAAGTTGCGCAAGAACGTAGCTGAATAGGTGAACAGCATAGATGTATAGGCCGTATTTGGTCTGTTAGGATTCTGGTTGATGTCACCAAAATCGTCCATATCGCAGCTGGTCACTGTAACAGCGAGCAGCAAAGCGGCTAATGCGGATTTTGTATTGAATAATTTCATAATGCAATTCATTTTAATTGTTAGTTTAGAAACCTAATCTTACAGTAACACCCACTGAACGGGTAGATGGAGATTGACCACCCTCAATATAGTTTGTACCTGCCTCAGAAGGGTCAATGTTAGGAATTGCAGAGTACAGCAACCATGGGTTTGTTGCCACCAATGAGATGCTTGCACTTTCCAAACCGACATTCAGCTTGCTAAGTTGTGACTTAGTAAACGCATAGCTCAATGCGATTTCGCGCATCTTCACATAAGAACGGTCATAAACCCATTCATCATTGTCATAGTAAGCCTTGTAGTGATAGTACTGGTAAGCATTCATATAGGTATCCACCTTGTTGCCTTCCTGATCTACACCTACAACATGCACACCACCATTGCGAGAGATAGGCTCACGTACATTCACGCCACGATCATTGATTTCTGCAGTTTCCTTGATGGTACCAGAACCTTGTCCCCACATATTGGTCCAAGAAACCAGCTTACCACCTATCTGGAAATCAAATGTGGCTGCCAAAGAAAGTTGCTTATAGCGAAGGGTTGTAGAGAAACCACCAGTGAACTTAGGCTGGAAATTACCCACAGACTTAATGTCATTCAGTTCATAAGTTGGCTGATATTCACCCCAAGTGTACTGAGCGTTACCTGTAGTCTTACGCAATATCAATTCGCCATTGTCATTGCGAGCCCAACGCGCACCTGTACGAATCTCACCAACAGGCTCACCTACTACAGAATACATGTACCATGGGTAGTAGAACTGGTTCCAGTACAGCTGATATTCATTCATGCCTTCTGTCAGGCGAACTAGCTTGTTCTGATTCTTGGCAATATTACCCTCGATATCCCACTGGAAATCACGCGATCGAATAGGAGTTACACCCAGCTGAATCTCAATACCCTGGTTGCGTAGCAGACCGGCATTGATCTGACGAGTACTGAATCCTGACTGAGGAGCCACATCCACATTAAGAATCTGGTTCTTAGAATCACGACGATAGAAGTTGATATCACCCCAGAAACGATTCTGGAAAAGACGGAACTCTGTACCAATCTCGTATGAAGTAGAAACGGTAGGCTTGATGTTCTGATTGAGCTGAGTCGTTGACTGCTGCAGGCCTGTTAAGGTATTATACTTGGCTACGCCATAAGTGTAGCTGGTATTGTAAACTCCCAGTGTAGAACCTACCTGCGCTGCAGAAGCACGGAGTTTCCAAAAGTCCAACCAGTCGGCCTTGATAAGCTGACTCATCATCACACTGATAGAAGCACCACCATAAAGGTAGCTATTGTGTGCCTGTGGCAAGCGAGAATCCCAATCATTACGCAGTGAGAGGTCAATGAAGTAAGTATCATCAAAACCTGCAGTCACTGTGCCAAAGAGACTGCGTGTCTTATAATGCCGCTCTTCATTGGTAGCATTCACATAACCATTGGTAGCAGCCAGATTGAAATAATCATTGATATTCAATCCATCTGTAGTGTTACCACGGAGATAACCATAATTATAATTACGCTGTTCAACGAAAGCTGCAGCATCCACAGACAGACGGTCGTTTATGAAACGATCACCCCATGTCAAACGACCCTGATAAGTAAAGTCACGTTTATGGTACTGATCTTCACGATACTGAGACACATAATTAATAGAACCGTCAGAATATTTCCATTCGTCATTGTTGTTACGCATGTTACCCATTACACGAAAACCAGCTTTGAAATTGTATGGCAGGATGGCCTCTACATCACCAGTAATCACATTCCAGATAGAAGTAGAATAGCTATTATGCGTATCCATCACAGCATATGGGTTATCGTGGAATTTAGCCGTCAAATCATCTGGACTGATAGGATTCCATGTACGCCATGTACCATCTGGACGCGCATAGTCCTTATAGCGAGTGATGTCCACGTTCGTCTGTCCCCACTGAGTGAAGTCTGAATTATATGAGGTTTCGCCACCATAACCTTCACCATGTGCATTATGGTTACGACGATAAGTGAACTTGTAGTCTAAATTTACATTCAACCAATCAGTAGGTTTGAACACTTCCTTAACAGTCAGGTAACGACGGGTCTGGTCAGAATTCTGAACTATACCATCACGCTGGCTATTGGTGAAAGAAATACGTGTAGTGTGGTTCACGTTGCTCTTAGAGAATGACACGTTAGTAGTATTAGTCATACCAGTGCGATACAGGTCTGCCAAATCTAAGTTGTGCACCCAAGGCATAGCCTGTCCATAATACTGGCTTGTTGGGTCATAATAAAGTGCGTCAGCCACTTTTACATTAGGATCATAGCGTGGACCCCAATCTTCATCAGAATACATATCATAAATGTAAGAGCCATCATCATTCTGACCCTCAAAGTTTCCTAACAAGAATTCTGGTGACATATAGTCAATGCTTGGATCATTGTCTCTGGTGCCATACAACTGACCATAGAGTCCATAGCTACCACCACCATAAGACTTCTGGAAATTATAATGATTGTAGTACTTCTCAAATGCTAATGTATGGCTAACCTCAATGTGGCCCTTTCCATCATTTGAAGTAGCACCCTTAGAGGTAATAATCACAGCACCATTGGCACCTTGAGAACCATAAAGAGCGGTAGCGGCAGGGCCTTTCAGCACGTTGATACTCTCAACATCGTCCATATTCACACTATTCTTGTTGGTAATAGTACCATCTACTACGTAGATAGGCTCAGAACCAGCACGATCATCATAGCTGAAGCCTGTAGTACCACGGAGCACAATAGAACCATCGCCGAATGAAGAACCTGATGAACTGAAGAAGCGTGCACCAGAAATCTTACCAGCCAGTGAGTTACCAAGGTCCGTCTGACGAGCAATGGTCAGTTTCTCGGCATCTACCTTCTGCGTAGAATAACCCAAAGACTTCTCTTTACGGGTCAAACCCTGTGCCGTAACTACCACTTCTTCCAGCAACTCAGTGTCTGTGCGCAGTGTAATACGCATATAGGTACGCTCAATCTGGGCCTGTACACTCTGATAGCCCACATAAGACACTGTAATTGTTGATGCTGATGTTGGCACATTCTCGATTGTAAACTCACCATCTATATTGGTCACCGCACCACGATTGGTGCCATCTACCAACACAGAGGCTCCAATCACAGGTTCGCCTGTCTCATCGACTACAATACCAGTGATTCTGGAGGTTTGAGCTACAGCCATCAACACGCTTGCAAAGAGGCAAGCGAATAGCATTAAAACTCTTTCTTTCATAATCTCTCTTTTTACGTTAAACATAAAATCGTTACAATACCTATATAAATGTTATAAAAGCATTCGTTTTTCTTATAAAACATAAGTTCTAGCAGAACTTGGTAGAAAAATGTCAATTTGTGTATATTTATGCGCTTTATATGACATTTCGTAATATTTTTTTAGGTTCCTGGTGAAAAAAAGTTCAAAACATTTTGTGATTCAGATTTTTTTACTCACTTTTGCAAAGTTTTTATAAAAGTTCTGCTAGAACTTGGTAGAAAAAGAAAGGAGTGGGAAACGACTGTCCGTTTCCCACTCCTTATATAATAATAGGTGGCTAATGCTATTTCACCACAGGCTTGCCTGCCTCTACCCAAGAAGTATATCCTTTCTCCAGATTGTAGATGGTCTTGAAACCTTTCTGTACCAAAATATCTGCGGCCGTAAGACTACGACGACCTCCACGGCAATACACTGCCACAGGCTGGTCTTTCACCAGCATCTCGTCAACTAAATCAGAAAAGGTGTCGGCTTTCACATCGATCATAGTGAAACCCTTGATATGCCCTTCGGCATACTCTTCTGGGGTACGTACATCCAAGAGCTGCACAGCATCGTCTTGGATAATCTGCGCAAATTCCTCTACGCCCACCGTCTTGATGGCTGGCTCTTGCTGGCAAGAGAAGAGGCTTACCACAGACAGCATAATGACTGCAATAAATGTTCTCATAACAAAAATTCTTTTTTAACGATTATATTCAAATTGATATTGTTTCAGTCCTTCATCATAGGTATTCACCGTGAAATGCACCACCAGCTTAGGATAGGCAGCAAGGTAGGTAGCCAAAGGCAAAGAGCCATAGACAAAGTCGGTAAATGCTTCGGTATCTCCATGGGCATCGTGGTAGAGCGAAAACCAAATATCGGTGCGACCACTAAGCACAGCAAGTCGCATGCTGTCTTGCACAAAGTCGAACTCATGCTCCTCGCCTCCATGGCGCAGTGCTAAGCGCATATTGAGATAAGCAGGTGACTGCCAGAGGCTCACCACTTGCACAGGATCGGCGACAATGGAGTCGAACTCAGCCGCTGTGCTAGGCACTACAGAAAAGACTCTCTTGGCAGAATAGAGGCGGACACCTCCTTCTACCTGCTCGTAATAGCCTATGCAACGTGCCAAGGAATCGGGTGTACCTTTGAAGTCTGTCCTGTTTTCCACCACATTATAACGCTGCCCTTCGTCAGTCTCGATGGCATTGACAGTGCTATCAGCAGCCAGATAAGCCACAAAAAATTCACGCACAGCGGAAGGAAACTGGTAACTATCGTCCTGACAAGATGCAAGGAGCATCACGCCAAAGAGCCATAGCAGTAGGTTCCAACACGCACGCATAGGGATTCAGCCCTCCAAAGCTTTCAGTTGGTTGGTCAGTGGATTGGCATACATCAACAAGAGCTTCTCTCGGAGGAATGGAACATCCTTATGCGGAAGTTCTATTTTCTGCAACTGCCCTTCCAAATACTCCGAGAATCGCTGGCGATCGGCCTCTGTATAGTGCTCCGTGAAGCGTTGCTCAGCATAGAGCAAGTCATGCGCAACATAGTTATTGGGGTACAGCTTGTAGCCTGCATGGATACGACGGTCTATCAGTGCCGAGATACGAGCAAAGAGCTCTTGCTTTGGCAAAGAATCATCCAGTTTATCCAGCTCTGCATTGATGCAGCCATTGGCTTGGAAATGCACGTGTCCTTTCATGCCGAAGATACCTGTCTGCATGTTTTTAAGGTCGTCAGCTTGACTTTTCTTAAAGGTAGCATCATCACGCTTCTGTTGGAACTCCTGCGCCTTCAGATAGTCGCAAGGATCATATTCATAGGAAATGGAAAGCGGATGGACGTTCATCTCACGAAGACGCTGGAGAATAGTGCCCTCACCACCCATGACGAGCATCTTGAGAATGCTATCCTGCGTACGATCGTCGGAATCCTTAGCCCTACCCTCTCGCTGTGCTATCCAGATGGACTGGTGTTTCTCACGGATGGCATAGTGCATGTAGGCCGACATGCGGGCAGAAGACTGTAGCATCTGGCGCATGGTGAGTGCACGCTGTACGATGAACGACTTATTGATGCGTACTAATTTTTTAATCCACGGATAAATAAGGAGATTGTCACCAATGGCAATCTCTGGTGTGTCTCCACCTGCCTCTACCAGAAGTACAGAAAGGAAACCAGAATCAAGCACGATGTCTCGATGATTGGAGATATAGGTATAGACCCCTTGAGGGTCTGGATTGTCCATCTCCACACCCTCCGTGCAACGCTTCATCAGGTCTTTCAAGAATGGGTAGCAAAATGCCTTCTGGAAGTCCAACTTGGTGTGACAGCCACGCATACGGGCAGCAATGGCCTCAAACGGAACATCTGGCATCACAGCAGCTGCCACCTGTCTGAATGCCGGATCTGCGATAAGTTCCTCATAGATCTGAGGAAGCTCTTCATCGTGGTAAGGGCGGATTTCATCAAACTCTGTGCTCATGGTAGTGGATTAGAATTTATTTTCGATAATGTCTGTCATCACATCCTTGATGTCAAGTCCAGCCGCACGCACCTGCTGAGGGATGAAGCTGGTAGCCGTCATGCCTGGCGTGGTATTGACCTCCAGCAGATTGATCTTTTCACCCTCTGTGATGATATAGTCTATGCGGATGATGCCCTGGGCACCCAGAATGTCGTAGATAGCAGAAGTGAGTTGCTGCACTCGGTCGCGAAGCTCATCTGGAATACGAGCTGGAGTGATTTCATCCACAGCACCATTGTACTTGGCATCATAGTCGAAATACTCATTGTGTGTCACCACCTCTGTAATAGGCAGCACCACTTGCTTAGTCTTCGTCTTATAGCAACCGCAGGTGATCTCCGTACCTTGCAGGAACGACTCTATCACTACCTCCTTGGCCTCTCCAAAGGCTTTCTGGATAGCAGGCTGAATCTGCGCTGCCTCCTTCACCTTGGTCACTCCGAAGCTTGAGCCCCCCAAACTTGGTTTGATGAAGCATGGCAGACCGATATGCTGTATGACTTGCTCATCTGTGATGCTCTGTCCTTGCTTCAGAAGCAGGGAATCTGCCACTGATACGCCAAAGGCCTTGAGGTATTGGTTGCAGGCAAACTTATCGTAGGTGAGCGATGCCGCTAAGACGCCACAGCATGAATAAGGGATGTGAAGCATGTCGAAATAGCCTTGCAACAAGCCGTCTTCTCCAGGTGTGCCATGAATGGTGATGTAGGCGAAATCGAACTTCACCTTCTCATCGCCCTTCATAAAGCTGAAATCATTACGATCGATGGTGGCAGTAGCCTCATCCTCCAACTGCACATGCCAATCCAAGCCATGCATCACCACCACATAGAGCTCGTATGCCTCCTTATCGATAAAAGAATAAATACCCTTTGCACTGCGCAGGGATACTTCATACTCCGAGGTGTCTCCACCTGCCACGATAGCTATCTTTCTTTTCATTTCAGTTCGTTCTTATAATAGTTTCTCCACTTGTCCAAGAGTGCCGACATGTCTGCTGGCAGCTCGGAGGTAAAGTACATCTCCTCACCCGTGACGGGATGCACGAACCCCAAGGTCATGGCGTGCAAGGCCTGCCGTGGGCAAATCTCGAAACAGTTGTTGATAAATTGTTTATATTTGGCTGTTCTATTTCCTCTCAAAACTTCATTTCCGCCATAGCGTTCATCATTGAAAAGCACATGTCCGATGTGCTTCATGTGTACACGGATCTGGTGCGTACGGCCTGTTTCCAGGATACACTCCACCAACGTGACAAAGCCAAAGCGCTCCAGCACCCGATAATGGGTCACCGCATACTTTCCCTCACCCTCTGGAAGCACAGTCATCTGCATTCGGTCTTTAGGGTTTCGACCTATATTCCCTACCACCGTGCCCTCATCTTCATCGAAATTTCCCCACACCAACGCCTGATAGCGACGCTTAGTGGTCTTATGGAAGAACTGGTCGCCCAGATGGGTCTTGGCATCAGGTGTCTTAGCAATGACCAACAAGCCCGATGTATCTTTGTCTATACGATGTACCAACCCCACATGCGCATCATTCATATCCCAGTTGGGCACATCTTTCATGTGCCAAGCCACGCCATTGATCAGCGTACCCGAATAGTTGCCATGGGCTGGATGCACCACCATGCCTGCAGGCTTATTGACCACCATCAGCGCATCATCCTCATAGACAATGTTCAGAGGAATATCTTCTGGGATAACCTCATTGTCGTAGTAAGGACGGTCGAGCATTACCGTTATCACATCGTGAGGCTTCACGCGGTAATTGCTTTTGACAGATTTCTCATTGGCCAAGATATAACCAGCCTCTGCAGCTTTCTGAATACGGTTTCTGGACACATTGGTGAGTTTATCGTAAAGGTATTTGTCCACCCTCACCATGTCCTGTCCTTTATCTACCGTCACTCGGAAATGCTCATAAAGCTGCACTTGGTCTGCCGAAGGCTCCAAGTCGTCAAGCGCCATATCATCGGGCAATTCTTCTATCATCGTCAATCTATAGATATAATCTTAGAACCAAGGATCTTCCTCTTCTGTCGCAGATTCTTCCTCTGCTGGCTGGTCGATAGGATTCTCATCCATCTCCATGTCCTCTTCATCCACACCATCTCCTGCCACCAATACCAGTGACGAACCCATAGGCACTTTTTCGCCTATCATCAACGTGTGTCCTCGATATTTCACACCATACACCCAGTCTTTTTCTCCTTGAATGTATTGCACAGAGTCGATTTTAAATCCTGAAGCGGTTATTCTCACTTCTGCTTCACGAAGCGAGCTGTTTTCCACCACATCGGGAATGGCCATCAGAGGCACATTCATGGCATTGATGGTAAGGCGGATGATACGACCTTTCTTCACCAACTGCTCTGGCTCTGGATTCATCTCCAGCACAGTGCCAGCAGGCTTATCCTCCATATAAGTAGAGTCGGAAATCACAGCACCAAGGTCGTGATTACGAAGCATGAGGGTAGCCTCGTTGACACCCATACCCTTCACATCAGGCACACGTACACCTTCTCCATGATGTGTATAGATATCGAGTCCTTTCAGAATGAGGAAGATCATCAGAATCACGAAAACGCCCATACCGATGATGTTCCACCAGAAGAGCTTATTACCCTTGAACGAAAAGAATTCTTTAATAGTCATAGTCGAACAAAATTAGGACTGAAAACTTCGCTAAACTTAGTTTTCTGCAAAGATACAACTTTCAAAGAAGTGGACTTATTAAAATCTAAACTTTTTTATCAGAATCGATATAATTCAAACAAAAAAGGATGTGCCAAGCTTTTCGGCACATCCTTCTATATAGGGAATCGATCCTTTACAAATCAATCTTCGAATCGGCGTTCAAGCACGCTGGCTCTGTCATTGTCATCAAAATCCAGCACAGTGCGCTTGTTAGCTTGCATACGTTCATAGTCTTCACGAGAATCCACGATGATCTTCTCAAACTCACGCAGACCTGTACCTGCAGGAATCAAGTGACCACAAATCACATTCTCCTTCATACCCTCCAGATAGTCTGACTTGCCGTTGATGGCAGCTTCGTTGAGCACCTTCGTAGTTTCCTGGAAGGATGCTGCTGACATAAAGCTGGAAGTCTGCAAAGCGGCACGAGTGATACCCTGAAGGATCTGAGTAGAAGTAGCTGGAACGGCATCACGCACCTGAACAAGCTTCAAGTCACGACGCTTCAGCATACTGTTCTCGTCACGCAGCTTACGTGCAGTCACTATCTGACCAGCCTGCATATTCTGAGAGTCACCAGCGTCCACCACTACCTTCTTACCCCAGATACGGTCGTTCTCATCCTGGAATTCGAGCTTGTCAACTATCTGCTGCTCCAAGAAGCGAGTATCTCCAGGCTCATCAATCTGTACTTTACGCATCATCTGGCGAACGATAATCTCAAAGTGCTTATCATTGATCTTCACACCTTGCAGACGATACACATCTTGTACCTCGTTCACGATGTACTCTTGCACAGCCGTAGGACCCTTGATGGCCAGAATGTCAGCAGGAGTAATGGCACCGTCTGAGAGTGATGTACCAGCACGTACATAGTCGTTCTCCTGTACCAGAATCTGCTTAGACAGTGGAACCAGATAGTGCTTCTCATCACCAGCCTTAGAGGTGACAATGATTTCGCGGTTACCACGCTTCACCTTACCCATCTTGATCTCGCCATCGATTTCTGATACAATAGCAGGATTTGACGGGCTGCGAGCCTCGAACAGCTCTGTTACTCGCGGCAGACCACCCGTGATATCACCAGCCTTACTTACAGCACGTGGAATCTTCACTATGATGTCGCCAGCCTTCACATGCTGACCATTTTCTACTACTACGTGACCACCCACAGGGAGGTTATATGTTCTGATCAGTTCACCATTCTCATCTACGATGCGAGCACCTGGCACCTTCGTTCTATCCTTAGACTCTATGATAATGTATTCGCGCAAGCCTGTAGATTCGTCAACCTCCACATTGAAGGTGACATTCTCCACAACGTCTTCCAGTTCAACCTTACCGGCTGTTTCTGTGATAACCACTGCGTTGAATGGATCCCAACGAGCTATCAACTTGCCCTTCTCCACCTGCTCACCATCGCTGGCGTAGAGGGTAGAACCATAAGGAACAGTATGCGTAGAGAGCACAATGCCTGTGTTCACATCCACGAAACGGGCTTCAGTCAGACGGCTTACAACCAACTTAGCTGGTTCGCCTGCATCATCAACGATATCTACCGTGCGGAGCTCTTCAAATTCAATCTTTGAGTTATTCTTTGCCACGATAGTAGCATCTGCTGCGATGTTGGCTGCTGTACCACCAGCATGGAATGTGCGAAGTGTCAGCTGAGTACCAGGCTCACCGATAGACTGTGCTGCAATCACACCTACAGCCTCACCCTTCTGAACCATCTTGCTGGTTGCCAGGTTGCGACCATAACACTTAGCGCATACACCCTTCTTAGACTCACAAGTCAATACCGAACGGATTTCGACGCTCTCGATTGGAGAATCCTCAATAACCTGAGCGATACTTTCTGTGATCTCATCACCAGCAGCTACAATCAGCTCGCCTGTGGTAGGATGAATAATGTCATGCACTGAAACACGACCCAAGATACGTTCGTAGAGGGTTGCTACCACTTCGTCGTTGTTCTTCAAAGCTGTACAAACCAAACCACGCAGCGTACCGCAGTCTTCCTCATTGATAATCACATCGTGTGACACATCCACCAAACGACGGGTCAGATAACCTGCGTCGGCAGTCTTCAAAGCGGTATCGGCCAGACCCTTACGAGCACCGTGCGTAGAGATGAAGTACTCCAGCACAGACAGACCTTCCTTAAAGTTGGAAAGAATAGGGTTCTCAATGATCTGACCACCTTCTGCACCTGCCTTCTGAGGCTTAGCCATCAGACCACGCATACCAGAGAGCTGACGAATCTGCTCCTTAGAACCACGGGCTCCAGAATCCAACATCATAAAGACAGAGTTGAATCCATCGTTATCGGCAGACAGGGTCTTCATCAAGATATTAGACAACTCTGAGTTGACGTGTGTCCATATATCAATTACCTGATTGTAACGCTCATTGTTGGTGATGAAACCCATGTTATAGTTAGCAATCACCTGCTCTACTTCATCATAACCCTTCTGAACCAAAGCAGCCTTCTCTTCTGGAATGATGATATCACCCAAGTTGAATGACAAGCCGCCCTTGAATGCCATGTAGTAACCCATGTTCTTAATGCCATCCAAGAATTCGCAAGCCTTGGTCACACCGGCCACCTTAATCACATGGCTGATGATATCGCGCAATGACTTCTTAGAGATAATGGTGTTGATATATCCTGCTTCGTCTGGAACAATCTGATTCACCATCACACGACCTACTGAAGTTTCACGCATCAGTTTCTTCACGATGTTTCCATTCTCGTCCACATCGTTCACCATCACATTGATGATGGCATGGATATCGCATTTTCCTTCATTATAGGCTATAATAGCTTCCTCTGGACCATAGAAGGTGAGACCCTCACCCTTAGCACCCTTACGCAGCTTGGTGATGTAGTACAGACCAAGCACCATATCCTGGGAAGGTACGGTGATAGGAGCACCGTTGGCTGGGTTCAAGATATTATGAGGCTCGAGCATCAGCAACTGTGCTTCCAGAATGGCCTCATTGCTCAATGGCAAGTGCACAGCCATCTGGTCACCATCGAAGTCGGCGTTGAATGCCGTACATGCCAATGGGTGCAGCTGGATAGCCTTACCCTCGATCAACTTAGGCTGGAAGGCCTGGATACCCAGACGGTGAAGTGTCGGCGCACGGTTAAGCAATACAGGATGACCTCTCATCACGTATTCCAAGATGTCCCAGATTACTGGCTCTTTACGATCAACGATCTTCTTGGCACTCTTCACCGTCTTTACAATACCTCTCTCTATCAGCTTTCTGATGATAAATGGCTTGTAAAGTTCGGCTGCCATCAACTTAGGAAGACCGCACTCGCCCATCTTCAGCTCAGGACCAACTACGATCACAGAACGTGCTGAATAGTCCACACGCTTACCCAACAGGTTCTGACGGAAGCGACCTTGTTTACCCTTCAAACTGTCGGACAGTGACTTCAGCGGACGGTTTGACTCTGACTTCACAGCACTCGATTTACGAGAGTTGTCGAACAATGAGTCAACAGCTTCCTGAAGCATACGCTTCTCATTGCGGAGGATTACCTCTGGAGCTTTGATTTCAATCAATCTCTTCAGACGGTTATTGCGAATAATCACACGACGATACAGATCATTCAGGTCGGAGGTGGCAAAACGACCACCATCCAGTGGAACCAATGGGCGGAGCTCAGGAGGAGTCACAGGAATAATCTTCATGATCATCCACTCAGGTCTGTTACGGCCCTTGGAAGCACGGAATGACTCTACCACCTGCAGACGCTTCAACGCCTCAGTCTTGCGCTGCTGAGAAGAATCATTGCCTGCACGGTTGCGCAGTTCATAAGACAAAGAGTCCAAATCCAAACGGCACAGCAGGTCGTAAATAGCCTCAGCACCCATCTTGGCAATGAACTTATTAGGATCGGTATCCTCCAGGAACTGGTTGTCCTTTGGAAGTTTATCGAGTAAATCCAGATATTCATTCTCTTCGAGCATGTCATACTGAGCCACCTGATCACCCAGCACACCTGGCTGAATCACGATGTAGCGCTCATAGTAGATCACAGCGTCGAGTTTCTTAGTAGGCAGACCCAGCAAGTAACCAATCTTGTTAGGCAGTGAACGGAAATACCAGATGTGGGCTACAGGCACCACCAACTGGATATGTCCAGAACGTTCGCGACGAACCTTCTTCTCTGTCACCTCTACACCACAACGATCACAAACAATGCCTTTGTAACGAATGCGCTTGTACTTTCCACAATGGCACTCGTAGTCCTTTACCGGACCAAAAATACGCTCGCAGAACAAACCGTCACGCTCTGGTTTATAGGTGCGATAGTTGATTGTTTCAGGCTTCAATACCTCACCAAAAGAGTTCTCAAGGATTTCTTCTGGGGAAGCCAGACCTATTGAGATCTTAGAGAAATTGGTTTTTGTTTTATTTTCTTTTCTAAAAGCCATACTTATTTATGTATTTTGATCGTTGTCTATTATTATTCAAGATGTATGCTCAGTCCTAAGCCCTTCAGTTCATGCAGAAGCACATTGAGTGACTCTGGGATTCCTGGAGTTGGCATAGGCTCGCCCTTCACGATAGACTCATAAGCCTTAGAACGACCGTTCACATCGTCAGACTTGATGGTCAGGATTTCTTGCAGCACATGAGCAGCACCAAAGGCCTCAAGTGCCCAAACTTCCATCTCACCGAAACGCTGACCACCGAATTGTGCCTTACCACCCAATGGCTGCTGGGTAATAAGTGAGTACGGACCAATGGAGCGTGCATGCATCTTATCGTCTACCATGTGGCCCAACTTCAACATGTAGGTCACACCTACGGTAGCTTGCTGCTCGAATGGCTCACCGGTCTCTCCATCATAGAGTGTAGTCTTACCATAGCGTGGCAGACCTGCCTTATCAGTCCACTCGTTCAGCTGATTGATCGTAGCACCATCGAAGATAGGAGTTGCGAACTTCACGCCCAATGCTCTACCAGCACGGCCAAGCACAGCCTCCAGAATCTGACCGATGTTCATACGAGAAGGCACACCCAGTGGGTTCAAGCATATATCTACAGGAGTACCATCCTCCAAGAATGGCATGTCTTCCTGGCGTACTACGCGTGAAACAATACCCTTATTTCCGTGACGACCAGACATCTTATCACCGACACCGATCTTACGCTTCTTGGCAATATAAACCTTAGCCATCTGAATGATACCTGATGGCAGCTCATCACCGATGGTGATAGCAAACTTGCGACGCTTCAAGTCGGCATCCATCTCCTTATACTTTCTGATGTAATTCATTACCAGTGTATGAATCAAGTCGTTGGTATGCTCATCTTCAGTCCAGTTGCTCAGCTGCACGCCCATGAAATCAAAGTCGGCAAAGCTGGCAGCAGTGAACTTAGCACCCTTGGCTATCACGGCCGTACCCATATAGTCTTTCACACCTTCAGAAACATGATCGGCAGTGAGATGCAGCAGCTTCTCTACCAATATCTTTCTCAGTGCATCTACTTTCTCCTGGAACTCTTCGTCGAGCTTAGGCATCAGAGCCTTGTCAGCCAACTTAGAGCTGCGGGTCTTCATGGCACGTGAATAGAGACGCTTGCCTATCACCACACCTCTCAATGATGGGTTGGCCTTCAGAGAAGCATCCTTCACATCGCCTGCCTTATCACCGAAGATAGCACGCAGCAGTTTCTCCTCTGGAGAAGGATCAGACTCACCCTTAGGGGTAATCTTACCAATGATGATATCGCCTGGCTCGATGCGTGCGCCAATACGTACGATACCGTTTTCATCCAGATCCTTAGTAGCTTCCTCGCTGACATTAGGAATATCAGAAGTGAGCTCTTCCATGCCACGCTTGGTTTCACGTACTTCGAGTGAATATTCATCCACATGCACAGAAGTCATGATATCCTCACGCACGATGCGCTCATTCAGCACGATAGCATCCTCATAGTTGTAACCCTTCCAAGGAATGTAAGCCACCAAGAGGTTCTTACCCAATGACAACTCACCGTCAGCAGTAGAGTAACCCTCTGTCAGAATCTGACCCTTTGTCACTCTGTCGCCCTTGTTGCAGATAGGACGCAGGTCGATGGTCATACTCTGGTTGGTTCTGCGCCACTTAGGAATCTTATACTCCTTCAGTGCAGGCTCGAAGCTCACATAGTCTTCTTCCTCCGTGCGATCGTAAAGGATCTTAATAGTCGTAGAATCTACGAACACAACCTCACCCTCGCCTTCTGCAGCAATCTGCGTGCGAGAGTCGCGTGCCAACTGTGCTTCGATACCCGTACCTACGATTGGAGATTCGGTTCTCAGCAGAGGCACTGCCTGGCGCATCATGTTAGATCCCATCAACGCACGGTTAGCATCATCGTGCTCCAAGAAAGGAATCAAGGCAGCAGCGATAGAAGCGATCTGCTGAGGAGACACATCCATGTAATCTACCTCATCGGGAGATACTACAGGGAAGTCGGCATCCTGACGGCTCTGGATTCTGTCGTTCTTGAACGTACCATCGTCCTCCAATGGAGCATTACCCTGAGCGATGATCTTTTCTTCCTCTTCTTCTGCTGTCATATAAATCAGGCCTTCAGGTGAGAGATCCACCTTGCCATTGGTCACCTTGCGGTAAGGTGTCTCAATGAAGCCTAAGTCGTTGATCTTTGCAAATACACACAGAGATGAAATCAAACCAATGTTAGGACCTTCTGGTGTTTCGATAGGACAGAGACGACCATAGTGGGTATAGTGCACGTCGCGCACCTCGAAACCAGCACGCTCACGTGACAGACCACCAGGACCTAAGGCAGACATTCTTCTCTTATGTGTGATCTCAGCCAGTGGATTAGTCTGATCCATAAACTGAGAAAGGGCATTCGTTCCAAAGAATGAATTGATCACAGAAGAGATGGTCTTCGCGTTGATCAAGTCGGTTGGAGTGAACACCTCATTATCGCGTACGTTCATGCGCTCACGGATGGTGCGTGACATACGTGCCAAGCCAATAGAGAACTGGTTTGACAGCTGCTCGCCTACCGTGCGTACACGACGATTGCTCAAGTGGTCGATATCATCCACATCAGCCTTTGAGTTTATCAGCTCTATCAGATACTTGATAATCTCAATGATGTCTTCCTTCGTCAAGACACGTACGTTCATGTCTGTAGAAAGATTCAGCTTCTTGTTGATGCGGTAACGACCCACATCGCCCAAGTCATAGCGTTTCTCTGAGAAGAAGAGGTTGATGATTACCTCACGTGCACTGGCATCATCGGCAGGGTCTGCATTACGCAACTGGCGGTAGATGTAGAGCACAGCTTCTTTCTCTGAGTTACTTGGGTCTTTTTGTAAAGTATTAAATATGATAGAGTAGTCAGACTGATTTGGCTCATCCTTATGAACGAGGATGTTCTGAACGCCTGACTCCAAAATAATATCCAAATGTTCAGGTTCCAAGATGGTCTCACGATCGATAACGACCTCGTTACGCTCGATAGAAACCACTTCACCTGTATCTTCGTCTACAAAATCCTCCACCCATGATTTCAATACACGAGCTGCCAACTTTCTGCCCGCAAGCTTCTTGATATTGGCCTTGTTCACCTTCACTTCCTCTGCAAGATTGAAAATCTCCAAGATATCCTTGTCGGTCTCGAAACCAATGGCACGCAGCAAAGTGGTGACAGGCAACTTCTTCTTACGGTCAATGTAAGCATACATCACATTATTGATGTCGGTGGCAAACTCAATCCATGAGCCCTTGAAAGGTATGATTCTGGCTGAATAGAGTTTAGATCCATTCGCATGGATACTCTGGCCGAAGAACACACCTGGAGAACGATGCAACTGTGACACGATCACACGTTCTGCACCATTGATGACAAACGTCGCATTGTCTGTCATATAGGGGATTGTTCCCAAGAAAACATCCTGAACAACGGTATCAAAATCCTCATGGTCAGGATCTGTACAATACAATTTCAGCTTAGCCTTCAAAGGTACGCTATAGGTGAGCCCCCGCTCCATACATTCCTCGATGCTATAGTGCGGCGGATCAATATAATAATCCAAGAACTCTAAGACGAAATTATTCCTTGTATCAGCAATAGGAAAGTTTTCAGCAAATACTTTATACAATCCCTCGTTCTTACGTTTTTCTGTGGGGGTGTCTAGTTGTAAAAAGTCTCTGAACGACTTCAATTGAACTTCCAGAAAGTCCGGATACTCGCGCGGACTCTTGGTCGAAGCGAAATTAACTCTTTGATTTACAATATTAGAAGACATCTGGTAATGGATTAGTAGAACTTAAAAAGAAATAAAGACACAAAAAGGTTAAGAACCCTTTACGGGTTCCTAACCGAGATTCCCTGAGAATTCAGGATAGCTTTTTATTTAAGTTCAACTTCAGCTCCTGCACCTTCCAGTGTAGCCTTCAGTGCCTCAGCCTCATCCTTAGATACACCTTCCTTCACTGTGCTAGGTGCACCGTCAACGAGGTCCTTAGCTTCCTTCAGACCCAGACCGCAAGCTTCCTTAACGGCCTTTACTACCTGAAGCTTAGCAGCACCAGCGCTCTTTAATACTACATCAAATGATGTCTTCTCCTCAGCGGCGGCGGCACCACCGGCAGCAGGACCAGCAGCAACTGCAACAGCTGCAGCAGCAGGCTCAATTCCATACTCGTCCTTCAGGACTGTCTTCAACTCTTGAACTTCCTTTACTGTAAGGTTAACCAACTCTTCAGCAATAGCTTTAATATCTGCCATTTTTATAAATCTTTTAATTGTTATTTCTAAAATGTTTTGTTTAATTTTGGATTAGCGCTCCTCCAGCGTCTTCAGCACGCCATGGATAGTATTGGCACCAGACTCGAGTGCTGAGATAACACCCTGAGTAGGACCTTCCAACATTGCCACAACGTCTGCGATGAGTTCGTTCTTGCTCTTGATTGCAACGAGCTCTTCGAGTCTGTCAGCGCCTACATAGAAGCCTTCCTCTGCATATGCAGCCTTCAGGCTAGGAACACCACCTTTAACATCTTTGAGCAACTTAGCTGGCTTGTTCGCAGTCTCAGTGAACATGACAGCTGTAGTACCCTTTAACGTACCAAAAAGCGGAGAGAAATCCACATCTTGCTTTTCCAAAGCCTTCTGAAGCAGGGTGTTCTTCACCACGATCAGCTTGATACCATCGCCGAAGCATTTTCTTCTCAGTGCGCTGGTAGCCTCTGCGTTCATACCTGCAGTGTCAACCAAATAAAAATGTGGATAGTTCTTAACTATAGCAGTAAGTTCTTCAATAATTCTTGCTTTATCTTCCTTTTTCATAACTTCTCCGTTTTATTAAGCTTCATCTACTGATTTTGGGTCAATCTTAATACCGGCACTCATCGTGCTAGAAAGATAAATACTCTTAATATATGTTCCCTTAGCTGCACTTGGCTTCAACTTGTTCAAAGTGTTGATAAACTCCTTGGCGTTCTGTGCGATTGCCTCTGGAGTGAAAGATACCTTACCGATAGAAGCATGAACAATACCTGTCTTGTCTACCTTAAAGTCGATCTTTCCTTGCTTAACCTCTTTAACAGCCTTAGCTACGTCCATAGTTACGGTACCACTCTTAGGATTAGGCATCAAGCCACGAGGGCCGAGCACACGTCCCAGAGGACCGATCTTTCCCATGCAAGATGGCATCGTGATGATCACATCCACGTCTGTCCATCCGCCTTTGATCTTGTCGATATACTCGTCAAGACCTACATAATCAGCGCCAGCTTCTTTTGCAGCAGCCTCAACATCAGGAGTACAAAGTGCCAATACACGCACTACCTTACCTGTACCGTTAGGAAGTGAAACCACGCCTCTCACCATCTGGTTAGACTTACGAGGGTCAACACCCAGACGTACGTCGATATCCAGTGAAGCATCAAACTTGGTATAGGTGATTTCCTTTACCAGAGCAGAAGCCTCGGCCAGCGTGTAAGATTTCCCTGCTTCAATTTTGCCTGCAGCCAACTTTTGATTTTTTGTCAGTTTACCCATTCTAATTGAAGTTTATTAGTTATTACTAGGGAACTCCCCGTTTACAGTTATACCCATACTTCTGGCAGTACCTGCAACCATCTTCATGGCAGCCTCTACTGTGAAGCAGTTCAAGTCAACCAACTTGTCCTGAGCGATAGCGCGAACCTGATCCCAGGTGATTGAAGCAACCTTCTTGCGGTTAGGCTCAGCAGAACCACTCTTCACTTTAGTGGCTTCCAGCAACTGAATAGCCACAGGTGGAGTCTTTACGACAAAGTCGAAAGACTTGTCAGTGTAATAAGTAATGATTACAGGCAGCACTTTACCTGCCTTGTCCTGAGTCCTGGCGTTGAATTGCTTGCAGAAATCCATGATGTTGATACCCTTAGAACCCAGAGCAGGACCTACGGGAGGTGATGGATTTGCTGCGCCACCTTTAATCTGTAACTTGATTTGTCCAGCAACTTCTTTAGCCATTTTTCTAAAATTTATAAAAACATAAATAAGAAAAAAGGATACTTATCTGCTAAGTATCATTCTTTCTCCACTTGCATAAAGTTTAATTCGAGAGGGGTCTTCCTTCCGAATATCTTCACCATAACCTTCAGCTTCTTCTTTTCGGTGTTGATCTCTTCGATCACGCCGCTGAATCCACTGAATGGACCGTAATTCACCTTTACGGTTTCACCAACGATGTAAGGGATGTTTGCATCATCTTCCGTCTCTTGCAGTTCGTCGAATGTGCCAAGGATGCGACTGACTTCTGATTGTCTCAGAGGGGTAGGATTGTCCATGCCACCTAAAAAACCAAGTACATTTGGGGTATTCCTAAGATGGTGAGCTATCTCACCAACCAATGCTGCTTCCACCAATACGTAACCAGGGAGATAGCTTCTCTCCTTCATAACCTTTTTACCGTTACGAACCTGATATACCTTCTCGGTAGGAATCAGCACCTGAGAAACGTAGTCGCCAAGGCTTCCGTACTTCATATCGGCTTCGATATATTCCTTCACCTTTGCTTCTTTACCGCTAACGGCACGCATCACGTACCATTTCTTCTCAATCTCAGACATGCTCCAATTAGTTTTTTAACGTGGATAAACAAACTCCATCACATTCTGGAAACAGAAATCCATCACAAATACCACCAATGCAATGAGTATGGAAGCATATAATACTGCAACTGCACTGCTGGTCAGTTCCTTGTATGTAGGCCAGGTTACCTTATATACAAGTTCGTTGTAAGATTCTTTTACGTAATTAATAATCTTATTCATATCATTAATTTTAGCACGGGAGGAGAGGCTCGAACTCCCGACAGCCGGTTTTGGAGACCGGTACTCTACCAACTGAGCTACTCCCGTGTGAATCAGTCCTCCGCTCGTCACGGAGAACTGATGTTGTTTATCTAAGATTAATCCTCGTCGAGAATTTCAGTAATCTGACCAGAACCTACGGTACGACCACCCTCACGGATAGCGAAGCGCAGACCTACGTTCAGAGCTACTGGGTAAATCAGATCAACGATGATCTCTACGTTATCACCTGGCATTACCATTTCAGTTCCCTCTGGCAGAGTGATCTCACCAGTACAGTCCATAGTACGCAGGTAGAACTGAGGACGATAGTGGTTGTGGAATGGAGTATGACGACCACCCTCTTCCTTCTTCAGCACGTAGATAGTAGCCTTGAACTTCTTGTGTGGATGAATCTCACCTGGCTTGCAGAGCACCATACCACGCTTAACCTCGTTCTTGTCGATACCGCGGAGCAACAGACCTACGTTATCACCAGCTTCACCCTCATCCAGGAGCTTGCGGAACATCTCAACGCCAGTTACAACTGACTTCTTGTCCTCACCCAGACCCAGGATCTCAACTTCGTCACCTACATGGATGCGACCAGCCTCGATACGACCAGTAGCCACAGTACCACGACCAGTGATTGAGAAGATATCCTCAACAGGCATCAAGAATGGTTTGTCAACGTCACGTGGAGGCAGTGGAATCCAGTTGTCAACAGCGTCCATCAGTTCCATCACCTTGTCTTCCCACTTAGCTACACCGTTCAGTGCACCAAGAGCAGAACCCTGGATGAAAGGAGTGTTTTCACCATCGAAATCATAAGCTGCCAGCAGGTCGCGCATTTCCATCTCAACCAACTCGAGCATTTCAGGATCGTCAACAAGGTCACATTTGTTCATGAACACTACCAGGCGAGGTACGTTTACCTGACGGGCAAGCAGGATGTGCTCACGAGTCTGAGGCATAGGACCATCTGTAGCGGCAACTACGATGATAGCACCATCCATCTGAGCAGCACCAGTTACCATGTTCTTCACATAGTCAGCGTGTCCCGGGCAGTCAACGTGTGCATAGTGACGGTTAGCGGTCTCATACTCAACGTGTGCAGTGTTGATAGTGATACCTCTTTCCTTCTCTTCAGGAGCGTTGTCAATCTGATCGAATGACTTAACCTTACCTTCATTACCAGCAACTCTTTCAGCCAACACCTTAGTGATAGCAGCTGTCAAAGTAGTCTTACCGTGGTCAACGTGACCAATTGTACCAATGTTAACGTGCGGTTTGGTACGTTCGAATTTCTCTTTAGCCATAGCTTTACTTGTTATTTATTTGATTAATAATCGGCATTTACACTCTCTTCGAGCTGTTACCGGGACTTGAACCCGGGACCTCTTCCTTACCAAGGAAGTGCTCTACCACTGAGCTATAACAGCAAGACGGTATTTACACCTCTTTTTATTATTGTGGGCAAAGATGGATTCGAACCACCGAAGGCGTACGCCAGCAGATTTACAGTCTGCCCCATTTGGCCACTCTGGTATTTGCCCCTGTCCCGCTTCGCGGAAGATTATAAAATTAAAACATTAAAATATTAAAAAACTTGTCATCTATACAAAGAACTCTTTAATCTTCTAGTCTTTTAATTCTTTAATCTTTTAATTTTTCAATTTGGAGCCTTCTGGGCTCCTGAGCCTCTTGTCGGATTCGAACCAACGACCCCGAGATTACAAATCACGTGCTCTGGCCAACTGAGCTAAAGAGGCATTGCTAAATGCACCCGTTCCGCACTAATCCGAGCGAAACGGGTGCAAAGATACAACTTTATTTTACATCCGCAAAATTTTTGCGAATTTTTCTTATTGATTTCTTAGTTTTTCCTTGTACTTCACCAGTTGCTTGCTCAGGGCATCCATGCACAAATCTACTGATTCTTCAAAAGTATCGCAGATTTTATTGGCAAAAAGCTCATCATTCTTCACAAGCACTTTCACGGAAGCTTCTTTGTTGGCCGCCGTTTCTGGCTTTACTACTTTCAGTGACACCTCTACTTTCTTAATATCATCGTAAAACTTCTCTAACTTAGCAGCTTTCTTCTGGATGAAAGCCTGCAACTGCTCTGATGCGTCAAAGTGAATCGCTTGAATTCTTACTTCCATAATTGCCTCCTTTTTTTTCTTCGGCTCGAGGATGAGCCTGGTTATACACTTGTTTTAGCTCCTCAAAGGTGGTGTGGGTGTAGATTTCGGTGGTGGCCAAGCTCTCATGTCCCAAGAGTTCCTTGATGGCCCCCAGACCCGCATGGTGATTCAGCATCGTCGTTGCAAACGTGTGCCTCAGCACGTGTGGGCTTTTCTTCTTCGCCGTAACTACCTTCGAAAGATGCTCACTAACTATCTGTCCAACCTTTCCAGGATAAAGTCTGTTCCCGTCTTTCTTCACAAAAAATGCTTCCGAGCGCACGGGGAGTGCTTCATTCCGTTTGTTGATGTATGCCAGCATGGCTTCTTTCAGCTCGTCGCCAAAGGGTATCAGGCGTTGCTTGTTGCGCTTGCCCGTCACCTTGATCACCTTTCCGGAAAAGTCCACGTCCTTGTCGTCCAGTCCTATCAGCTCTGCACGTCGCATGCCTGTCTCATAGAACATCTGCAAGATCATGTGGTCTCTGCATCCTTCAAAGCTGTCCCCGAAATCCACCTCGTCCAGCAGTCGGTCCATCTCGCTTTCCTTCAGAAACACTGGCAGTGGTTTTTTCTTCTTGGGCCCCGTCACCTTGCGGGTGGGATCCACCGTCACCATGTTTCTCTTCAGCAAGAATTTATAGAACGACCGCAGCGCGCTGAGCTTTCGGTTCACCGAGGTGGCTTTCACATCCTTCTCCATCAATGACATCATCCATTCACGGATCAGAGAGGCGTCCACCTCTTGCGGGCTTACTTCCCGCTGGCATTCTTTCCTCAAGAATTCGTCAAACTCACGCAGGTCTGTGCCATAGCTCACCACGGTCTTGTCTGAGTAATTCCGCTCGTATTTCAGATACTCCAGGAAAGAATCTGTCAACAACATTTTCGTTACATTCTAAATTCAGCAACGAATATAAGAAAAAGAATTCAATAATTCAAGGAAAGAACTAAATATTTCTTATTCTTCCACTTGCTGCAGCTTCTGCACGTACACAGCGTGTTCCTTCTGGAGTCTCTTCAGTACAGATGGTTTGTCAAACTGCTGACGAGCTCTGAGCTCCTTCACTACGCCGGTCTTCTCAAATTTGCGCTTGAACTTCTTGAGAGCCTTCTCAATGTTCTCGCCTTCTTTTACAGGTACAATAATCATTTGTTTTGTTAAAAATAAGTTAGTTAATAATAAAATTTCCGTTTGGAACCGCAAAATTACACATAGTTTGCCATTTCCCAAAAGTTTTTGAAGTTTTTTATTATCTTTACCCCCAAAATATGAAGTTACACCTTATTTATATAATATAGACACATGGAAACTAGCATTATCAAGCAGCGCCTGCTCACGCTTCGTCTTTGGATGAGAGTCAATAACATGCAGGCCTTCATCATTCCGAGTACAGACCCGCACATGAGTGAATATGTGGCTCCGCATTGGCAGAGCCGTGAGTGGATCTCTGGTTTCACAGGGTCGGCTGGCACCGTGGTGGTGACTCTCAAGGAGGCAGCCCTCTGGACAGACTCCCGTTATTTCCTCCAAGCAGCCGATCAGTTGCAAGGCACTGGCATACAACTGAAGAAGGAGAAACTACCCGAGACACCCAGCATCGAAGATTGGCTGATGGAGAAGCTGGAAGCTGGTGATACTGTCGGATGCGATGGCTATGTTTTCCCTGCCGATGAGATAAAGCGCCTCACCACTCTGTTTAAAGACAATAAAGACATTAAGATTAACTTCCAATTAGACCCGATGGAAGAAATCTGGACAGATCGCCCTGTCCTGCCTTCTACCCCAGCACTGATCTATCCCACCGCATACGCTGGAAAGGATGTCACTACAAAACTGGCAGAAATCAGGGAACGACTGAATCAGCAAGGGTTTGACGCCCTCTTTGTCTCTGCCCTCGACGAAATAGCTTGGGCACTGAACCTGCGTGGCACTGATGTGCATTGCAACCCCGTGGTGATCAGCTATCTCTACGTCAGCCAGACAGAGGCCCACCTCTTTATCAGTCCCGAGAAGGTGACACCAGAAGTCCAAGCGCATCTCCAAGAAGCAGGAGTGACGTTGCACGACTATACTGATATTGAGGCTTTTGCCATCGACGTGAAAGATCTACATATATCCATAGACCCATCGAAAACCAACGTACGACTTTATGAGCTTTTCGGAGAGCACAATGAGATAAAGCCTACCACCTCCCCTATCCCTGCCCTCAAGGCTGTGCGCAATGAAACAGAAATCAAGGGCATCCATGCGGCTATGCAGCGTGACGGTGTGGCCTTGGTGCAGTTCCTTCACTGGCTGGAAGAGGCTGTGCCTCAAGAACATGAGACGGAAATCAGCGTAGATCGGAAGTTGCATGAGCTTCGCGCAGCACAGCCGTTATATATAGGTGAGAGCTTCGACACCATAGCAGGTTATGGCCCTCATGCTGCCATCGTGCACTATGAGGCTACGCCTGAGACCGACGTACCTCTGGAGCCGCATGGTTTCCTGCTCCTCGACTCTGGAGCGCAATACCTCGACGGCACCACCGACATCACGCGCACCATTGCCCTTGGTCCTTTGACGCAAGAAGAAAAGGAGGACTACACGCTGATTCTGAAGGGTCATATCGACCTCGCTATGGCTGTGTTCCCAGAAGGCACTCGTGGTGCTCAGCTCGATGTGCTGGCGCGCATGCCTATCTGGAAGAAGCGCCTGAACTACCTGCATGGCACTGGGCATGGCGTGGGGCACTACCTCAACGTGCATGAAGGGCCTCAGAGCATCCGCATGCAAGAGAATCCCGTCGCATTGCAGGCAGGTATGGTCACCAGCAACGAGCCTGGCGTCTATAAGGCAGGCAGTCATGGCATCCGCACGGAGAACTTAGTGCTCACCGTTCCAGCTGGTGAGGGTATGTTCGGAAACTATCTCAAATTCGAGACCATCACCCTCTGCCCTATCGACAAGCGCCCCATCCTCCGCGAACTGCTCACAGACGAAGAAGTTGAGTGGCTGAATGTCTATCATCAGCAGGTCTATGATGCCTTGGCACCAAGCCTCAGCGCAGCAGACCGTGATTGGTTGGCCGATGCTACCAGTGCTCTCTAAAATGCAATGATGTGAAAAAAAAACTGACCAACTGACCAACTGACCGTTTTTTTGCTTTTGCATAAAAATGCGTTTTATAGAAAAACACGTTGTTTCTTTGCATAAAAATGCAGATTTTGAGCATTAACAGTGCTACATGTCAATAGGGGTAATTTTAATTCTCAGGTGAGGAGAAAATTTTTCCCAAGTGAGGAAGTCAAAATCTCCTCATAAAGGAAAAGTGAAAATGATAATTAGCAAATTAATGCATAAATATGCATTAGTTAGAGACAAAAAACCGGTCAGTTGGTCAGTTGGTCAGTTTTTTTTCACACCATTGCAAATGTCTTGCCACCTCATTCACCACATCAGAAAAATGGACATTCTTGCCTATTCAAAAGAGAATGATTACCTTTGCTCCAATTTTAAACAACTTGAATTATTCAATAACCACAAAAAACAACATCTAAAAATGAAAACAGTATTAGTGACGGGTGCCAACAAAGGCATCGGATTCGGCATTGCCAAACACCTGGGTCTCTCAGGCTGGCGGGTAATCATCGGGGCACGCCATCAAGAACGTGCAGAAAAGGCCATAGAAGCGTTGAAAGATGCTGGCATCAATGTGCTGGGATGGGTAAATATCGAACTGACCAGTGCAGAGTGCTTAGAGCAGGCAGCCCAAGAAATCGCAGAGAAGTATCCAGAACTGACACTGCTGGTGAATAATGCTGGCATCCCTGGAGACATGAGTGTGAATGCTCAGCAAACAGAACTAAAAGACATCAAGGAAACCTTAGAAGTCAACTTTATCGGTACCTTCACACTTACCCAACTGCTGATGTCTGTTCTTGAGAAAAACAACGGACGCATAGTGAATGTGACCGTGCCTTCGGAGATTAGCCCCTACTGGCATCCACTGGCTTATGTGACCAGCAAGGCGGCACAAAATGCCATGATGGGTGTGATGGCGATGGAGTTCCAGCAGAAGGGCAGAACGTTAGAAACATTCTCCGTGCATCCTGGACCTACGACCACCGACCTGAACGGCAACATGAGCCTACCTGGTTTCCACGACATTGAGACTGTGGGAGCCAAGTTCGCCGAGCTAATCAATGATGGCAAGACCCATCAAGGCGAGTTTATCGAGCTCTACCCCATCGTGAAAGAGGACTAATTTAAGACAGCTTTCCCTCAAAAGCATTTATTACAAGATAGCTTTTGAGGGAAAATTATATATTCTATTCTATAACGAACGTTTCTTCTGCTGCTCCATAGCCAATGCGCTTGGCATTTACCAGCAGCTTCTGATCAGGCTGCAAGACCAGCGTTTCACCTTCGGAATAAACATTCCAGGGGGAATCATATTCAATGTCTCGTCCATTGGGTGCCCCAAAGGTCCACATCATGCAATAGGTGAACTGAGGAGCCTTCAATTTCTGTGGCTCTTCGCCTGGATTCAGTATCTTATAGCCGATAGAAGCGCCCTTGGTGGCACATGCCAGCTGGTAGCCGCCTTTCACCTTTACCAACTCAGGTGTAGCTGTAGTTGGAGGTGTGTCACTGCCGTTCCACCACTGACGAAGCATCTCCCTTTCTGGAATGGCTGCCATATCACCCACTTCCTTCATCCAAGCCTCGTGCGCACCACGCAGCTCTGCCAACTTATCTGCATAGGTAGGATCAGCAGCGAGGTTGTGCAATTCATCTGGGTCGTTCAGCACATCATATAGCTCTTCTACTGGCTTGGTAGGCACAAACCATTCTTCTTGATACTCATTCAGTTTGCCCTTCTGGTGCATATCCAGTATTTCACGCATATAGGCCATACCTTTACGATAGGTCAGATCCATGTATTTAGGACGGTCGGGCATATAGTTGCGTATGTAGCGGAACTGCTTGTCGCGCACGCTGCGCACACGATCGTACACCTCATCCATACGGTCGCGCCCTGCATACACATACTGTCGCTTAGTCTTAGAGGCCTGACTACCCAGAAACGCCTGTCCCTGCAGGTGGTCAGGAATCTGAATCCCTGCCAATGAAAGCACGGTGGGAGCCAAATCTACAGAGCTGGTCAGATCATCGCACACCTCGCCTGCATGGGCACCCTTAGGGAACTTCACCACGAAAGGAATGTGTGTGCCACGCTCTAAGATTTCACGCTTCGTCCAAGGCAGATTGCCTCCATGATCACTGAAGAAGAAGATGTATGAATTATCATAAAGCCCATTGTCCTTCAAGCGCTGTATCAGCTGCCCCACGCACCAGTCCATCAGTTGCACATTGCTCAGCATGCGTGCCATAGTTTCACGTCCAAGTTCAGTATCTGGCAAATAAGGTGGAAGCGTCACTTTATCCGGGCTAACCAGCAGTTCGGGATGCTGCTCGAAATGTCTGGAGGTCACCATCGTCTGCGACTCGTGGGTAATGAAGAGATTGAACACACTGAAGACGGGTTTACCCTCTGGCGCATGACGCCAGTCTGCCACCGCGTTACACTCATCCCATACGGTCACAGGCTCTTCAAACTGGTAATCTGTTTTCTGATTGTTGGAAGTGAAATAGCCAGCCCTACGCAAGTACTCCGGAAATGCCTTCACATAGTCGGGCAATACGGCAGAATATGGGGGGACACCTATTTTTTGCGATTGGTCGGCACTCAGCAACGTACGCATGTGATGAGTACCCACAGAAGTGGGATACATGCCCGTAATGATTCCAACCCTGCTTGGTGAGCTCACACCTGCACAGGTGAACATATTGGTGAACCTCATGCCCTCACGAGCCAGTTGGTCTATGTTGGGGGTACTTATCATTTGGCCACCATAAGCACTCATGTAGGGAGAAATGTCTTCGCAGGTGATCCAGATAATGTTTGGGCGCTCCACCTCTTCGGGTTGTGAAACTGTACACGAAGCAAGTGTTGGCAACAGGCCGCCAATCACGTAAGGCAAGCAGTTCGTTTTCATTGAATAGGTATTTATGATTGTTAATATTGCAAATGTAGCGACAAAGAAGCAAAAAAGCAAGAAATATTTGGTGTTTTTCGTAATTACACGTACCTTTGCTATGACAAGATTTTATTACATGCACCTGTAATTCAGGTGCAACTTAATACTCATTTAAACTATGTATATAGACAAGAAGATTCTGGCTTTACCTTTTATGGCTATGGGCAGCATGGCTATGGCACAGACTGCCCAGCAACGCCCGAACATCCTCTACATCATGTGCGACGATCATGCCATACAGGCCATCAGTGCATACGGCAGTCCTATCTCCAAACTGGCCCCTACCCCAAACATTGACCGTTTGGCACGCCGAGGGATGCTGTTCAACAACTGCTTCGTAGAGAACTCGCTCTCTGCACCAAGTCGTGCCTGCCTCATCACAGGACTCTACAGCCACCAGAACGGACAGCGGCAGCTCTTTGAGGGTATCGACAGCTCGCAGACCTTCTTCTCCGAGTTGTTACAGCAGTCGGGCTACACCACTGGTCTAGTAGGTAAATGGCATCTCCTGACTGAGCCAAAGGGCTTCGACTACTACCACGTGCTGGATGATCAAGGGAAATATTACAACCCTACCTTCGCTTCCACAGGACAATATGGGAACTACAAGCAGGAGATGGGCTATGCCACGACACTTATTACAGAGCATGCCATCGAGTATCTGAATAACAGAGACAAGAGCAAGCCGTTCTGCTTGCTGGTGCACCACAAGGCTCCCCACCGCAACTGGATGCCCGACACCAAGAACATAGGCAAGTATGCCGATGTAACTTTCCCACTGCCAGAGACTTTCTATGACGACTATGCCACTCGTGGTTCTGCTGCACACACGCAGAAGATGAACATCGCTCATGCCATGGAGATGATTCAGGATCTGAAAGTGCCAGAACTACTGGAACCAGACAATATCGAGAGCATGACATCATACAACTCGCTAATGGGAGAACTGGGAAGACTGACATCACAGCAACGGGCTGCATGGGACAGGTATTATCTGCCCCGCAATCGTGAATTTATGGAGGCTCACCTCACAGGAAATGAGCTGGTGGAATGGAAATACCAGAACTATGTGCGCGACTACATGGCCGTGATACAGTCTGTCGATGAGAGTGTAGGACAACTGCTTGACTATTTAGAACAGCATGGCCTTGATAACAATACGATTGTGGTATATACTTCCGACCAAGGCTTCTACATGGGAGAGCACGGCTGGTTTGACAAGCGTTTCATGTATGAGGAATCCATGCATACCCCTCTCATCATCAGCTATCCTGGTCATGTGAAGGCAGGCAGCGTGTGCGACTATCTGGTGCAGAACATCGACTTCGCCCCCACCTTTCTTTCATTGGCAGGCATAGAGAAGCCACAGCAAATGACAGGCGTTTCACTGGAACCCTTGTTTGCTGGTGAGCCTGTGAAGAAATGGCGTGAAAGTCTTTATTACCACTATTACGACTATCCGACGTTCCACTTGGTACGTAAGCACGATGGTGTTCGCACAGAGCGCTACAAGCTAATCCACTTCTACGGTAAGGGTGGTGAGAGTGCTGTGTCCGAGAATAAATACATGAATGTACGAGGGACCCGTGAGAACAGCATATACAACTACCTGAAAAACTCCAACTACTTCCAGGATGATGCCGATGTGGATTACTACGAGCTCTACGACCTTCAGGCAGATCCGCATGAGCTGAATAATCTCTATGGCCAGAAAGGCACAGAGAAGGAAACCAAGAAGCTGATGAAGCTGCTTGCTGAATATAGGAAGACACTGAATGTTGATGAACCATAATATTTTTCATCTCACTTCAAAAAAAGAAGGCTCAAGGGAACATTCGTTCCACTTCGAGCCTTCTTACTGAATTATGACGAATAAAACACTATCAATAAGTCACTCTGGGGTATAAAGGCTCCAGAGATTGTTGAGCAGCTGCACGATTCTTGGCAATGGTCTCTTGGGTTCTTGAGATTTCCTCGACATCATAGCTGGAATGTAGCAAAGCCTTCAGCTCTTCCACTGTTTTTTTATGCTTCTTGTCTGTTGCCAGATTCACATGCTCTTCAGGGTCTGTCTCATAATCGTAGAGTTCGCAACCTTCACGACCTTCGTCCCACTCAGTATAGCGATAACGATCCACACGCACAGAGCGCCCGAACACGGTGGTACGCCTATCATTGAGTGAAGGATTGAACGTGAAAGCAGCATCTCCTCTGAACGTCATGTAACGTGTAGGTTCATCCTCACCCCAAAGAGTACGAGCCTGCTGCGTAAACGCGGGATAGTTCCAAGTAGTATTCACGTCTTTAAGCAGAGGAAGCAAACTTTTTCCATCCAGATAGTCGGGTGTCTGCAGTCCTGCAAGCTCTGCCAAAGTAGGATATAAGTCGATGAGTTCAACGATGGCATTACAATTGCCTTTGGTATATCCAGGAGCATAGATGAACAGAGGCTGATGTGCCGTGCGCTCAAACAGCGTCTGCTTCTGCCAAAGCCCATGATCACCCAGCATATAGCCATGATCGCTCCAGAACACGATGATAGTGTTATCCATCAACTTCAGCTCTTCTAATGTATCTATCAGTTTGCCTATTTGCGCGTCAATAAAAGTGACAGAGGCATAATAAGCACGCATAGAGTTCTCACACTCTTCATCGCTCAGACCACCATTCCACTTATTACCTGTACGAGCCAGAACAGGCTTTGTGAGCCATTCTTCCTCGAAGTTCTCTGGCAAAGTGACTTCTGGATACATATCAAAGTATTTCTTCGGAGCAATGTATGGGATATGAGGACGATAGAATCCTACAGCTAAGAAAAATGGATTACGTGGTTTAGGAGCAGGCCTGTCTGTACGCGCTGGGCCTCCATAGGCGCTGCCTACATTACTGTATCGTCCTCGCAGGATGCTCACGGCTACATTAGCAGAGATGGCATCAGTCATCTCATCATCATTGCAATCAAGTGCCAACCAAGTGCCTGGAGTGGTATTACCCTTCAGTAGATATTCGTCTGTACGGTCCTTGCCTATAGGATTATAGGCGATGGTCCATGACTGCGGATCATCTGAACCCGGCTGACCGATATCACTGGGTACACCGGCATGATAGATCTTGCCTATGCGACAGGTGTAATAACCATTGTTCTTAAACAACTGCGGCAGTGTCACCGCATCAGGTATGGCGTAACGGAACTTCCCGCTTAAATCGTGCACACCAATCTTATCTGGACGACATCCGGTCATGATGGATGAACGGCTAGGACCAGACAGAGGCGACTGATTGTAAGCGCGGTTGAACACCACACCCATCTGTACCAAACGGTCCAGGTTAGGGGTATGTACTCTAGGGTCGCCAAAGGCGTTCATGGCGCTGCACAGGTCATCAGAAGAGATGAAAAGCACATTAGGCCTGTCATCTGTCGTCTGATTCCCGGCTGTAGCAGGGAAGCCCTGTGCTTGGGCCGCATTACCGCTTGCTACCATAGCTGCAGAAAAGGCTATAGCCGACTTTGCTAATAATTGTATTTTCATTATTTCCCGATTTTTTAAAAAAGCCAACCCTCTAATTTTGATATTAAAGGGTCGGCAAAGTTACACTAACACGTATCAATTAAACCTCAAACATTATGTTCCTTGTTTCATATCCTTAGAGGTCATTCCTTGTCTCAATTTTTCCATCTGCTCTGGAGTAATCTCATAGAACCAACCGGAGTTGAAGGTGGTCTTGCCTTCGAGCTTGGTGCCCTTGGTCACATCGGCCCACCAATCTTCGATCTGCTTCTTCATCTGGGCAGTGCGCTCTGGATAAAGAGTACTCAGATCATGCTCTTCATGAATGTCGTTCACCAAGTTGAAGAGCTCAAGTTTTTCCTGCTGGTTCTGCATTGTCCACACCAGTTTCCAGGTACCGTCGATTACTGTCTGTGAGCCTGTAGCTGCATAGAACTGAGGGCGCTCTGGGAACGGCTGGCAACCCTGAAGTGTAGGCAGGCAAGAAATGCCATCGGTCTTGCGGTTATTGTTCACATTGCAGAAGTCGAGTACGGTAGGCATGATATCCATAGACATGATGGGATCCATGCTGACGCGGTGTCCCCAGCCTTTAGGATAATAGAAGATACCTGGTACGCGGATACCTCCCTCGTAAACAGAGCCCTTGGCACCACGGAAGTAACCGTTGTTGCCATCAAACTTTTGTGCTGCAATGGCCTCACCACCATTGTCGGAGGTATAGATGATAAGGGTATTGTCCAGAATACCAAGCTCGCGCAAGGTGTTCATTATCTGACCAACACCATCATCCAAAGCCTCAACCATATCACGATACACACGCTGGTACTCAGCATCGGTCATGTCCTGATCATTGCGGTAAGGGCATACCTCAGGGGTGCGCAAAGGAGGATCGTTTGGACCCTGCATAGGCACGTGTACTGCATTGTGTGACACGAAGAGGAAGAATGGCTTGTGCTCCTTCTCAACAGACTCGCGGATAAACTCTACGGAGTACTTGTTGATAAGGTGTGTCACATATCCGGGCTCGTCTTTCAACTCTTTACCATCCCACCAGTCGATTTTGTGCTGGGTGTTGTAGTGTGAGTGGAAGTCGATGTTGCCCATGGTATAGCCATGCCATACGTCAAAGCCGTTGTTAAGAGGATTGTACTTAATGTCCTGTCCCAGGTGCCACTTGCCCATGATACCGGTCCGATAGCCAGCTGCCTGGAGCAGCTTGGTCATCGAAGGATACACAGCAGGATCCAGTCCGTCCATAGGATCAATCTCAGAGTAGATATGGTTCAAGCCTGCACGCTGCTGATAGCAACCGGTGAGGATGGACACACGGGTAGGTGAACTGAGTGGAGCATTGGCATGATAATTCATACACTGCACGCCGTTCTCTGCCAGATAGTCTATATTAGGACTTGGTATATTGTTACCGCCATAGCAGTGGATGCCAGAGTATCCCATATCATCTCCGAGTATGAACACTACATTGGGATGGGCAGGGTCATGCTGTGCCAGTGCTGCACTGCTAACTGCCATCAATGGCAATGCTAAAAGTTTACTATTCATTTTCATATCTTTCTTTAAAATAATTACCATCCAGGATTCTGTGTCAACTGTTTGTTTACAGTCATTTCCTTGGTTGGGAATGGCAATAACTCATGCTTGCCACTCTTGAAACCACCACCTGCGCTGAAGGCATCAGGAATCCACGTTCCGTCGCTCTTAAATGTACCAATCTTAAGGTCCTTGTCAGCAAGTTCGGTAGCTGCATCACCCCAACGAACAAGATCCATGAAGCGAGTACCTTCGTAGCAAAGTTCCAAGCGCTTCTCAATCTTAACATCGTCCATAGTAACACTACTCAGAGGCTCAAGTTGTGCACGCTCACGGATGCGGTTGACATACTCCAGAGCCTTATCGGCACTACCACCTGACTGCAGATGTGCTTCGGCTGCAAGCAACAATACCTCAGCAAAACGCATATAGCGGAGGTTGGCGTGAGAATTATATGGAGAATTGTTAAAATCTGATGGCGAGAAACGCAGTTTCCAACTGAAAATACCATCGTGCTGCTCAAGTGATGAACCTGACTTGATGTAAATGCCATGTGATTTCACTGTTTCGTAATCCCACAAAGTGTGAGTCAAGCGATAACCGTCCTTGCCTTCGCGTTCAACAAAAGCATCGTACAAGTCCCTTCTTGGGTTTGCCTGTCCCCAGCCGTTAGTACCAACATCACAATCATTATCAACCCAACTGAAGAACTCACCACGCCATCCGATACTGATATACAATCCATGATAAATGGTATTAGCGGCATCTTTGATAAAGTTGGCTTCGAGGATATTCTCGCAATTAAAGTCGGTAGATGAGCATAAAATCTCACCGTAATCGCCACCAAACAAATCATATTTTCCTGAGTTTATCACCTGATCGAGCATATCACGTGCTTCGCTCCATTTCTTTTCCCAAACATATACTTTACCCAGCATAGCCTGAGCTGCAGTCTTAGTAATGCGTACCTGCACGTCGTCTACACTAGCCTTCTCTGCCAGAGCTCCTGAAGAAATGGCTCCCTTGAGGTCGCTCTCTACAAATGCCCACAACTCTTCAGTAGGAGTATTTGGCAAAGTGTACTCATCTGACTTCAACACATGATCAGCCAATGGAGGAGTTCCCCACAAAGCGGTGAGGTAGAAATAACACCATGCACGGAAGAAATGAGCCTCGGCAGCTACCTGCTTCTGGCGGGCTGTAGTAGGCTCCAGATTGTCCAGAATGGCGTTGGCGCGATATACCATCTGATAAAGACTGGTAAATACATTTTCAATATGAGTATTAGATGCATCGAAGGTGAAACCTGACAATGCTTCGATAGGAACATTAGCACCACGACGATTACCACCGGCATACATATCGTCTGAAGTGAAATTGGTCAAATAGAAGAATGAAAGGATATGCGTCTGCCATCTGTAATAAATATCAGAAATGGCTTCTTCTGCATCCGTGTCGGTCTTATAATAATCATCCACACCAGTGACGCCATGCTGGGCGATATCCAACTGGTCTTCACAGGCACTGAAGCAGAAACTCAATGCCAGAATCAATGATAATAATGTATATTTATTCATAATCTCTTTTTTTAAATGTTAGAATGAAAGATTTATACCCAACACGACTTTCCTTGAGCTTGGGTAAGAACCTGCGTCAATACCTGTATATTTCACACCTGTAGAAGCAGAGGTAGCTTCAGGATCAAAGCCGTCGTACTTGGTGAATGTGAAGAAGTCTTCCAATGATACGTATGCACGCACGCTACTAAGAGCAAGCTTGCTGATAAGATTTTTAGGCAGTGAGTAGCCCAACTGAATCTGTTTGATCTTGAAGAAAGAACCATCTTTCACCATGGCATTAGAG
>CADALZ010000012.1 GCA_902788865.1 uncultured Bacteroidales bacterium
TACGCCGCTGATAAGGCTGGCTGTGATCACCGTCATAGGACCTGTAGGACCGCTGATCTGTGAGTGTGTGCCTCCGAAGAGAGATGCGAAGAAGCCCAGCAGCGTGGCTCCTACTAGTCCGGCCAGAGCTCCCATAGAGCTGGCTGAAGGGTCGTCTATACTTCCGAATGCCTGAATGCCGAAGGCCAAGGCCAGAGGCAAGGCCACTATACCGGCAGTGATGCCGCCGAAGATGTCGCCCTTGATGTTGTCAGTCTTGATAAATGCCATAAAATAGTTGTATTTTAAAAAAACGGCTGCAAAGGTAGTGAAAAAATGAATGCAAAAGAAGTGAAACGAAATAAAAAAGGCAGGAGAACGACTCCTGCCTTTATCTTGAATCACGTAAAGCTTCTTAGAACATAGCGATGAGCTCCTCATTTGTATAAGCATCGGCTCCATAGCAAGTCTTCAGGTAAGCCAAGCCGTTGAGGTAGTCTTCCTCAGTGAATGAGTCGGTAGCTTCCTTAGCCACTACTACATCATAGCCCAGGCAGAAAGCATCGGCAGAAGTGTGGCGCACGCACATGTGAGCATGCAGACCAGTCATCACTACTGTCTTCACACCCAGCTCCTTCAGCAGGATGTCCAGATCGGTCTGGAAGAAGCCGCTGTAACGGCGCTTTGGCACCACGAAGTCTTTATCGCTGAGCTTCAGTTCTGGAATCACCTCAGCACCAGGAGTGCCCTTGATGGCATGGTCGCCCCAGATGATCAGTTCACGGTCGATACCAGGAAGATGAGCGTCGTTGCAGAATATCACAGGTACACCAGCCTCACGTGCAGCATCGAGCAGACGAGCGGTAGCTGGAACGATGGCCTTGCCACGATCGCAAGCCAAAGCACCATAAACAAAGTCATTGAGCATGTCAACAACCAGAATTGCAGGTTTGTTTAATTTCTCCATTTGTATCATTATTAAAAGTTCAGGCTCCAAAAGTACTAATTTATTTTATATGTCATATACAGACTGACGTTTTTTTTATAATATTTAAATAACTTCATGCCAAAGTGTCAGCAAGTCTGCCATTCTTTTCCTACACATTATATAATATAAGTACCCCAAAATGGTTTGGCACATACTTTGCTACCTTCAGAGTGTCGCACCCATAGAAGTGCGGCAGAGTTAATCTGAATAATAACAATAAAAAAATAAAATTATGGGAAAGATTATTGGAATCGATTTAGGAACTACTAATTCCTGTGTTGCCGTATTCGAGGGCAACGAACCTGTAGTAATCGCTAACAGCGAAGGTAAGCGTACCACTCCATCAGTGGTGGGTTTCGTAGAAGGTGGAGAGCGTAAGATAGGTGATCCTGCCAAGCGTCAGGCCATAACCAATCCTACCAAGACCGTATATTCTATCAAGCGTTTCATGGGTGAGAACTGGGATCAGGTGCAGAAGGAGGTTTCTCGTGTACCATTCAAGGTGGTGCGCAGTGAGAACAACATGCCACGCGTCGATATCGACGGCCGTCTGTACACACCACAGGAAATCTCTGCCATGATTCTGCAGAAGATGAAGAAGACTGCCGAGGATTATCTGGGTCAGGAGGTGACGGATGCTGTGATCACCGTACCTGCTTACTTCAGCGACTCTCAGCGTCAGGCTACTAAGGAGGCTGGCCAGATTGCCGGTCTGAACGTGAAGCGTATCGTCAATGAGCCTACGGCTGCTGCCTTGGCTTATGGTATCGATAAGAAGCAGAAGGATATGAAGATTGCCGTGTTCGACCTCGGTGGTGGTACGTTCGATATCTCTATCCTCGACTTCGGTGACGGTGTGTTCGAGGTGCTTTCTACCAATGGTGATACACACCTGGGTGGTGATGACTTCGACCAGGTGATCATCAACTGGCTGGTACAGGAGTTCAAGAACGACGAGGGTGCCGACCTGACTCAAGATCCTATGGCTATGCAGCGCTTGAAGGAGGCTGCAGAGAAGGCTAAGATTGAGCTGTCTTCTACCACGACCACAGAGATCAACCTGCCTTACATCATGCCTGTAGGCGGTGTGCCTAAGCACTTGGTGAAGACTCTGAGCCGTGCTAAGTTCGAGGCTCTGTCTCACGGACTGATTCAGGCTTGCTTGGAGCCTTGCAAGAAGGCCCTGTCTGATGCTGGTCTGAATGCTTCAGAGATCGACGAGGTGATCTTGGTTGGTGGTTCAAGCCGTATCCCAGCTGTGCAGCAGCTCGTGCAGGACTTCTTCGGCAAGGTGCCTTCTAAGGGTGTGAACCCAGACGAGGTGGTGGCTATTGGTGCTGCCGTGCAGGGTGCTGTGCTCACCGATGAGATCAAGGGTGTGGTGCTGCTGGATGTCACTCCTCTGACGCTGGGTATCGAGACGCTGGGTGGTGTGATGACCAAGCTGATAGATGCCAATACTACCATCCCTTGCAAGAAGACGGAGACCTTCTCTACCGCTGCTGATAACCAGACCGAGGTGACCATCCACGTGCTGCAGGGTGAGCGCCCAATGGCTGCTCAGAACAAGACGCTGGGTCAGTTCAACCTCACTGGCATCGCTCCTGCCCGTCGTGGTGTCCCACAGATTGAGGTGACCTTCGATATCGATGCCAATGGTATCGTGAAGGTGAGCGCCAAGGATAAGGCCACTGGCAAGGAGCAGGCCATCCGCATCGAGGCTTCTTCAGGCTTGAGCAAGGAGGAGATAGAGCGCATGAAGGCTGAGGCTGTGGCCAATGCTGAGAACGATAAGAAGGAGCGTGAGCGCATAGACAAGCTGAATCAGGCCGACTCTATGATCTTCACTACTGAGAATCAGCTCAGCGAACTGGGCGACAAGATTCCAGCCGACAAGAAGGCTCCTATCGAGGCTGCACTCCAGAAGCTGAAGGATGCTCATAAGGCTCAGGACCTCGACCGCATCGATGGTGCTATGGCCGAACTGAACACCGCATGGCAGACTGCCAGTGCTCAGATGTACCAGCAGGCTGGTGCTCAGCCAGGTGCAGGCGCAGGCTTTAATGGCGGCCAGCAGGCTGGCGGTCAGCAGAGCTCTCAGAGCGGCAGCGATGACAATGTGCAGGATGCCGACTTTGAGGAGGTGAAGTAAGGCTGATAAACAGCAATAAGCAACAATAAACGAATCGGTGTAACTCATTGAGTTGCACCGATTTTTGTTTTAGTTAAACTTTGTATATTTGGCTCTGATTTCGGATATTTATCGTAAATTTGCACCAAATCGTTCACGCGACTTAAAGGTTGACGAAGTTAAACTTAAAGACATATACCTTATTATATATAAGAAATGGCAAAGGCAAATTATCATATCCGAAGGAAGTGCCCTATATGCGGAACCATCTTTGAGATTCGCACCATTGATGCTGTGTATTGTTCTCACAACTGTTCCGCTGTAGCCTCTAAGAGGAAAAAGGCTCAGGAAGAGAAGGAAAAGAAGTATGAGCAGATGGCGAAGGAAATTCCAGACATCAAGGAGTATCTAACAGCAGCAGAGGCAATAGCAATGTACTGCGTTGAACGTAGTACATTGTATCGTGACATTCGGTTAAAGAAACTTCCGTCCGTTAATCTCGGCCAACGTCAGCTAAGACTGAAACGTTCTGATTTGGATGAGCGTTACGAACTGAGGAAGAAAGTGCGGAAGGCTGCTAAGAAGCCTATTCCCAAGACATACAATCTCGAACCCGAGAATTGCTATACCATCGGTGAAATCTCAAAGAAGTTCAGAATTCATGATTCATCCGTATGGGCCCACATCCGCAAGTTCTCTATCCCTACCCGACAGATAGGTAACTATGTTTACGCTCCAAAATCAGAAATCGACAAACTTTATAAATCTATCAAGTTATGAAGACTCCAATGAAGCGCACGGTATTCAAGGTAATACTCCGTAAATCCGAATACAAAGAGCAGTGGTCATTGCTCATCGAAAGCTTTCCTGTCTTTGAGCCAGGCAAAGACAAACCACTTCGCAAGCATGAACCACTTGGTCGCTATATAACGACACCCATCTTTGACAAGAATAGTTCTGGAAGAACTCTACCAGATGGGAAAGCGTACTATCGTCCCAAGCGTGATGCCAATGGAATCATCATATGCCGCTCGCAAAAAGATCAAGAGGCCTGCATCTTTGCAGACAAGGTACGTGACCTCCGTCAGCACGAATACGATAATCAGTCTTTGTACACAGACTCGGAGGCAGAACAAGCAGCACAAAACGAAAGGTCAAAGTGCGACTTCATCAAATACTTTGAAGAGCTAAAGGACAAACGTCACAAGAACAGTTCCAAGTCAATTCAAGTGAACTGGAAAAGAGAACTGGCATTGATGAAGCTATACACTGGAGGGAAACCCCTTCTATTCGGCAGCATTGACGTGAACCTCATCGAAGACTACAAGGATTACCTTATCAACGCACCACAAGGTGGCAGTAAGACAGGAACCATATCAGCCAATACCGCCTCGACCTATTTCTCGATATTCAAGGCTGGTCTTCATCAAGCCTTCATTGATGGCTACTTGACCATCGACCTTGCAGCCAAAGTTAAGAATATATACTACGAGGAAAGCCAACGCGAGTATCTGACACTGGAAGAACTCAACCAACTAGCAGCTACACCATGTGATAGCGAAATCCTCAAGAGAGCAGCCTTGTTTTCTGCCTTGACAGGATTGCGCCATAGTGACATCAAACAACTGAAGTGGCGCGATATTGTGAAAGACAAGGAACATTACCAACTCCATTTTACCCAACAGAAAACCAAGGGTGTAGAGTATATGCCAATTTCTGACCAAGCATATTCCTTATGTGGTGAACGTGGTGATGCAGACCGACTTGTCTTTGAAGGGCTACAAGACCCATCATGGATTAACCGACCTGTGAAACGATGGATAGAAGCATCTGGTATCACCAAGCACATCACCTTTCACTGCTTTCGCCATACCTATGCTACCTTGCAGTTGACTAATGGCACGGACATCTATACAGTCAGCAAGATGCTTGGTCATAAGAAGGTGACAACAACTCAAATCTATGCCAAGATAGTTGACGCAAAGAAGGATGCTGCCGCTGATGCCATCCAAATCACCCTCTCTGACGATATGATTGGCACTCCCATCGACTCCAAGAAAGAATAGTTCGTATTCCGCTACCATAGGTCTAAGCATACAGTAACTTTTAAGTTGTTCACATCCATAGCCATTCACATTCATACGTGAGTGGCTTTTGTGTATTTTGTCTTTTGATGTCAATTTCGTTATGATAGGGATATGATACCAATCATAACGATGCCACAATAAAATTATTTTTCAACTTTATTACTTTTATTATCGTTGATTATCAGCATGATACAAAGAGGATAAGGATGTGATAAGTATGTTCCTTTTATGACTCGAATCATGCCGAAATCACCATTGCTTTTCACGATACTTTTGCAGTCGCTTTCTTCCCAAAGAGAGTGACTGTAGCATATCGCTGCAGCCAACTTAAAACATCACTTATATGTGTACAACAGTACCATCATTCGATGCAATGCCGCAGCTTATGGCAAGCATTTTAGAAAAGTTGGAGACGCTTGAACAGAAGTTCGACGCTCTGCAGTCAAACAACAATGTAGAGGCAGATGCATGGTTCTCACTGCAAGACCTATGCAACTACCTCCCTAACCATCCAGCCGAACAAACGGTTTACGGCTGGACGAGTAATCGCACCATTCCCTTCCACAAGAATGGAAAGAGCATCATCTTCCGTAAGTCAGAAATCGACAACTGGCTAATGCAGACCACCCGTAAGTCTGTCAATGATATTTACGATGAAGCATGTGCGTATGTAGCCAATAATCCCAAAGGCAGAAAGGAGGTGACACGCAACCATGTATAACCACCTTTCTGTCTATGAGGAGTTTTTCGGAGTCAAAGAGGGAGAACTGCTGTCTTTTTCCTTCTTCCGAAAACCCATCCGCAACACGGAGCCACTGCGCTGCATCGGTATTCCTGACATCTACCGCTACATCGTTGGTCCATATGCGAAGAAGCAAACAGAAATGTTGCGCTCCATCATGGATAAAGACCTGGCACGGAAGTACAAAGCTGAGAACTTCGACTTCTGCACATTCTCTGGTATCTTCCATACTCGAAACAAGGACGGTCTGTTGCAGCAGTCCGATCTGCTATGTATCGACTTCGACCATGTGGCCGACATTCCTTCGTTGCATGAGAAACTGCTCAATGACCCTTGCTTTGAGACAGAACTCCTTTTTCGCTCTCCTTCAGGCGATGGGTTGAAATGGATAATCCAAGTATTCCGCATGGGATGGGAGCATAGTCGTTTCTTCAATGCAGTGTTCAACTATCTCGTAGCCAATGGCTATCCAGAGCCAGACAAATCTGGCAGTGATGTTTCTCGCTCCTGTTTCATTCCACATGACCCAGAAGCTTTTATTAACCCTAAATACAATAACGTAAAATATGAAAACTTTTTCACCAGAAGAATGGGAGAATGTCCCTTCTAAGAATAATGCAAAGGACTGTAACACAAGTAATGTGCCGTCTGCAGATTCTCACACAATCGAAGACACCCGAGCCAAGGTCGAGCGCATCGTATCTGTTATCGAACAGAAGGGAATAGATATTACGAATGGCTATGACAACTGGGTGAAAGTCGGGTTCGCTCTTACAAGTGAGTTCCAAGAGGCAGGAAGAGGATTCTTCCATCGTGTCAGTCGGCAGAGCACCGAGTATAAGGCAGGTGACACAGACAAGCAATACAATAAATGTCTGTCTGCACATGGAGATGGTATAACTATCGCCACATTTTTTCAGATGGCGAAAGATGCTGGTGTTGACATTTCCAATCCCAAAGAAATCCAAAAGTCATCCGTTGGAACTTTGGATATTTGGACTTATGGTTCTGGCAACCAAATATCCAAAAAACCAAATATCCAGCCTCTCGAAGTGGACTCCAAATGGATTTTGGATGAAGAATCTCTTCCACATTTCCCTGCCTTCATATACGACATGCTTCCACCTTTCTTGAAGGAAGTGTTGGGCAACTGCATCTCCGAAGATGACCGAGACATGATGCTGATGGGCACATTGACTTGCATCTCAGCCACACTCCACAATGTAGTCGGTGAATACAATTACGATGATTGGTACCCTATGCTATACTTCTTTGTTATGGCCGATGCCGGTATGGGCAAAGGCTCGCTGAAATATTGTCGCGAGATTGTGGCTCCCATCCACAACGAACTCCGTGAAGCTTCCGAGCGGCTGATGAGAGAATATAAGGAGAGTAAAAGCGAGTCAAAGTCTGGCGAAAAAGATACTTCCAATGTCGATGAAGCACCACACCGTCGTACACTCTTCATTCCTACCAACAGTAGTGCGGCATCCGTTATACAACAGTTGGACAACAACGATGGCATAGGTCTGATATTCGATACGGAATGTGATACACTGAGTGCCATACTGAAATCGGAGTATGGTGACTATAGCACCATTATCCGCAAGAGCTATCACCATGAACCCATTGACCTGAGCCGCAGAAAGGATGACGAATATCGTGTCATTGAGAGACCGATGCTTGCCATCTGTCTTTCTGGAACGCCTGGACAGCTCTATACTTTGACACCTCAGGCTGAGGATGGCACCTTCTCACGCATCACCTGTTATCACATGCCATTCAAGGTAGAGTTCCGTGATGTCCTTGTCGAGAGTGTCAGCCACAATTCTGACAACTACACTTTGCGAGAGAGATTCTTACAGTTGGGTAAGCTATACAAGCAACGTCGCGAGTCATTCTTCCGTGGTGGCAGTTATCGCATTGTCATCCCTCAAGAATACTGCAAGGTGTTCAATGAGCATTTCAGGCAGATGAATCAAGAGGCGGTCGATGACATCTCGCATGATATGCAGAGTGTAGTGCGCCGTCTGGCCTTCACTGTGTTTCGCATTATGATGGTACTGACCTCTATCAGGTTCATGGACGAAACGCCCAATCCTTCTGCACTGACTCCAAAGGACGGTAGCCGGATCTTGTTGCGATGCTCAAAAGACGATTTCGACATCGCCATGGCGATAGGTGATGTTCTCATCTACCATACAGTCTATTGCTATGCCCATCTGCCACAGAGCAAGGTCACTACTAATGGACAGGGGGTGATTGTCACGAAGAAAGGAAAGATGGCGCAGCTGTTAGCCGCTCTGCCAGACACATTTGACAGAGAGACTTATCGGGCTATGTCCATGAAACAGGGCTATCCCGTGAGCACTACTGCCAAGTGGATCAATGACTACATCCGTCAAGGTCATCTGGAACATACCAGTCAAAACTGCTATCGTAAATTGTGACAATGGAGGAGCCTCGTCCCGCGTGGCGTGACGGACTTTTGTAAAAGTCCTAAACATAATAGGGACTTTTAGATTCACTGGCTATAGCCGTTCACTTAAAAAGTCCTCCTATTATGCTCAGGCACCGCCCGAGACCCGGCATCCTCCACATGCAGACATTATAAACAATGTATAACCCTAATACAAAAGTTTCAATGGAAATGAACATACCACGCGCCTCCATCCATGTTGGCGCAGACAAGAAATCATTCTCTGCACAGATGGGTAACGAGGCAGAGCGTAGAGGCTGGGACGAGAAACGTTACCAGTCCAAGAATGCCGAGACGGAGAAGAACAACCACTACAACTTCTCACGCAAGCATCTCAACTTTGAAATCACCAAGGGGTGCAAGGTCATGCCCCTTGGCTCCAATCCTATTCCACTCCATCAACGCCTCCAACAGCGTCACGATGAACTGGGGTTCAAACCTTACATGGATGCAAAGCATCCCAACCAAGTTGCTCAGAACAGTCCGAACGGACTGGTGAACATCATCTTTGGCGGCGACCACGAAGTGATGAAACGACTGGCCTTTGGCGAACAACAGATAGACACCTCTGACCCATATGCAGACAATAGCCACATCAAGCTGATGCCAGCTATCTATGAATGGGCCAAGGACACCTATCAGTTCTGCTGCCGTATGTGGGGCGAGGAAAACATCATCGGCTTCGACGTGCATTGTGATGAGACAGGTGTTCATGCTCATGCCTTGACCGTTCCTGTAGAGCAAGTCAGGAAACGTGGACGCATCGGCAGTCAGTATGTCAACAAGGGCAATCCCGACAAGGTCCTGTCAACGAAAGAGTGGAAGGTCTTGCCCAAGGAGGAACGCGGCAACTACATCAAGACTGAGTCAACAAAAGGTGTGGTAGAGCGTGTATCGTATGCCAAGGTATGGGGCGAGACGGTCAAAGACAAGTCCGAGTACCTCTCTGACCTCCACACAAAGTACTATAATGAGGTGGGCAAGAAGTATGGTTTGGAACGAGGCATCCCATACCAAGAACTCTCCGAGGAAGAGAAAAGGGAACGCAGACACAAGAGCAAGGTTGTGTTGGAAGCTGAACGTCAGGCGAAACAGGCCATAGCAGAGGCAGAGAAACTGAAAGCGGAGATTGAAGCAGAAGCATCTATTGCTATTCAACAGAAAGAGGAAGCTCAGAAGGAACTGAAGACTGCTCAATCTGGCTTCCTCGCCAAAATCTTCCAGCCAGGCAAGTACAAAAAGGAGGAAACTGCAAAACTCAAAGAGTCGTATGATGCTGGTGTCACGGAAACCATCGGTGCCTTTATCAAAACAGCGGGATTGAAATGGAAAAGTGAACCATCTGCCGAAACCTTGGGAAAACAATTCCGTATTTCATGGGACACGAACAAGAACCTTTCCAATGAATTGAAGAGCAAGGAAGAAATCATCTCATCAAAGGATGTTGAAATCCGAGGACTTCGCGCTAAAGTAACCACCCTCACAGAAGAAGTGAATGGCCTCAAATACCGTTTGACACTCATCGATGAGAACGCCGTAGAGCGACTGCGCAACGCCAAGAATGCAGAAACCAGTCGTGCTGACAAGGCTGAAAGCGAACTGGATTCGCTTCGGTCAGCTTATCAGAACCTTTTAAGGAAGTGGAATGCTCTCTGGATGGAGCCAGAGTACAACGAGGCAGCAAGGAAGGTAAAGGAGCGCAAAGAGCGTGAGGCTCGACTTGCCGCAGAGAAGCAAGATCGATACCATAACATTCTCAATCGTTTCATTGCAGAAGGGCGTGCTGCCCTCAGAGCATTCGCACTTTCAAATAGAACGAACTTCAACGACAAAGAAGCAGCATCCATCTACTACGGCATCATGGCTGTTGCCCATAAGATGAAATTGAGCCTTGGTACAAAGGAAGGTATTATCTCTGCCGTCAACAACTTTCTTAGTGGTATGTCATGGCGTGACTGCTCAAAATTCAATGAAGAGTGCGTCACTAACTGGACACATCTATTTGCAGAACGTGATGTCACCTACGAGCCATCTATCATAGACAACTTTATCTCTTTCGTTGATTATATGTCATGTAGTGCGGAAACCTACACTTCTCTTGGTGGTTCTAATGGTTGTGCCGACCAACTCACAAATTGGGATGGTACAAAGAAACTTGGATTGGCAGCACCAGTCAAGGCGAAAGGCAAGACTTATTGAAGCGATTAAAGTAACTCAGTTGGAGCGATTTGCAGCATTTAGTGTCTGCAAATCGCTCTCAACTGTTAAAATATAGCTAAGAAAGCAAAGAATTATAGGAGTGTTTGATGGTATTCCGATATTTATCATTATCTTTGTGGTCAAAATCTGACAATTCAAATTTCAAACAACCCTAAAGCTAACATTTTACGTCTTATGGGAACAAAAGAGGCCAAGTATGATTTCATAGGAGAGTTCCATCAAGGTGTTGCTATCGTTATGAAAAACGACAAATTTGGTGCTATTATGGTTGGAGGTAATGAGATAATTCCTCCTATATATAAAGCCTTAAGTGCTTTTGAAAATGGTATAGCCACTGCAAAATATGAAACCTTTGAACACAGAATAGAAGAAAGAATAATAAATCTGTCAAAACAAATTCAAGTTGATTGTGGTAAAGAAACTCTTTTCTTACCGAATATTTACGACTGGGGACATAATTATGTGGGAGAAATATGTATCGTTGAAAAAGATGGTGATATAGGTGTTATTGACAAGGAGGGAGGCATCATAGTTGCATTAGGTTCATATAAATATGTTGTCATCATTAATGAACGTTTAATAAAAGTTGCAGGAGAGTCTATTGAATCAGAGTTGCGAGTGTTGGGACATATTAATCTTGACACTATGGTTTCAGATGATAAAGAAAAAATAGTTAAAATGAAAAGCTATACTAAATGGGGGCTTTTAGACAATAAAGGAACACCCGTAATACCATGTATTTATGATGGCATAGACCCATATGATTCGTATTTGAAAATACGCAAAGAAAATCTTTATGGAATAGTTTCTGCGGAAGGAGTTCCAATAGCACCTTGCATTTATGATAAAATTGAACTATTTTTGTTCTTTTATCAAAGCTTACAAAAATGACAAGTTCGAAGTATTCAATAATCTCGGGAAAAAAATAATCGAAATAGGTCAGTATGAATATGCAGAGCTTGGAAATAGGTATTTAGTTGTTGTCGCAAAAGGGAAAAAGAACGCCGCTTATTCCACTACACGTAATCTTTATACTAATTGGGGAGTTTTAGATTTCAATGGAGAAGAAGTAGCTTATTGTGGCTATTCTGCTGTATCAATTGAAATGGGAGAATATATTCTTGCTTGCCAAACAATACCCATAGATGATATATACAATGGTCGTGAATTAGAAGACGAAGATGATAGGAATTATTACAATTGGGTAAAAAATTCTGAAAACAATTACAACTTTGGATTGTGGGAAATAATCAATAAAGAAGGCGATATTATAATAGATGACATAGAGGGGAGTGAGGAAGATGCAAGAATGGCTCTTGATTGTTATCTTAAAAAATCAGAATCAGATGATACGGAATGCGATGATATTAGTTATTCTAAATATGGTGGCTATAATAGTTGGGATGATGAGGCCATTAACGAAGCTTTTGAAGGGAATCCTGAATTAACTTGGAATGTTGATTAAAATAAAAAAACATATGCAGGAAGAAGATTTCGATTTTGAAGAATATGAAAAGGCATTAAAGTCTAAGCCTGATTATATTTTAGATCAGTGCTATGATATGATAATGCATATTTCAGAAGATAGTATCATCAGTCTCTACACAAGTTTTGATAACTTTTTGTTTCAAGATATTGATTGCGGAAAAGTTATATCCATAATGCCGAAGTGGGTGGCAGATACGGGTATAAGTCCAGAAAGTGCATGTGACAAAGATTCTTTTGAGAAATTGAAATCAACTTTCTCACATCCTTATCTTAATAGGTTCATATACTATTATGATGTGTGGAGCTTAATTGCTGCGGTACAAGATAGAATGCAAGCAGTCGAATACTTTATGCGAGATTTTTATTCTTCGATACCATGCTTCTTGAAATATGATAAAAAGAAATACACATCATGCATTAGGGTTGGAGGTATAAGCAGTACTAATGCATTTGTTTCTTTGAATAGCATCTTTGTGTCTCTTGCATCTGTGTTTGATTTGTTGAGTAAAATAGCAGTTGAACAATACAAGTTTGGTCAATATGATTTTTCTAAGTACAAAAAGATGAAAAGCGAGAGTGTCCTCTATAATTATACTTATAATGATATTAATCCAACGTTGAAAGGAAAGGGGCTTCTGTTTTCCGCTCCACTATGTGTTCGGAAAATCCTTACATTTCGAAATGAATATATCCACAACGGCCCTTGGGATTTGAGATGCAGTATATACGAAACATGTATTGAAGATAATCCAGCTGACATAATTGTGTATAGTCCAGATATGGATGAATATGGGAATTTCGTCACTTCAGGTTCTCGTGACAAGTTTTATTCGCAGGGCAATATGATAAACATCCAACTCCCTCATTTAGTAATGGACACTCTTGATGTTATCCAAAAAACTATTGATGAGATTGTGGTATTGTATTCACAGGAAACGACAAGAACTGAAGATGAAAATCTTACAAAGGAATGCATCGGTGAGATAACTATGTACTACGAATCGATAAAGAATGATACTTGTCAATTATTAACACCTAAAAAATAATATATGGCTAAATATAATTCTATATTGTCAGATGACAAAATTCAAAAAGTTTTCGACAAGCTACAACCGCTTAATGCTGATTTTATCAGTTTTGGTGATTTCCTTTTTGGAAGTTGTATCGTTAGTTTTAAACAAAAAAATGGAGATATCTACAAATCTGGTTCTGTCTTAATTGACGAAAATGGTGAGATTATACCTATAAAGACAAATGGGAAATCTTATGATGGCTTGGATTGTATTGAACCTAGAAAAGAAGGCTCATCATTATTGCTGCTTGCTCATATTATAGATTTAGATGGAAATAAGACCCAATACTTACATTACGCCATTGACATTCATGAAGAAAGGCATGGCAAGCCATATTGGCATTGGGAAGAAGGTATTTTTGACAGAGAAACAAAAGGGGTCGCAATCTCTGATGAAAACCTCAAAAGCATTCAAGCGACATTATGGTCTGAAAAACTTATGCGTGTTTCATATTTAGATAATGAAAAAAGGAAATATGGGGTCATGGAAAAGGCCTGGAACAAATGGAGATGGCTGATAACAGCAAATTTTACTTTTATTGAATATAAAAATGGACAAATCTATACATATAACGAGAATGATATTTCTTTGTCAAAAGGATGCCTATATGAACAACAACTGGAGCCATATATAATAAATGAAGAAGATGGTTTCAAAAAAGTCATAGGAACGGTTGTAAATTCTAAAGACTATCTAATTCGAAGTGGGGCTTTTGCTGGCAAAAAACTTTCTGATATCAACTCGAATGATTTTGAGAATTATATTAAAGAACGCCTTTTCATTTCAGATGATGCACTAGTCGATCACAGTGAATATCTTAGGGCTGTTCGAGATTCAATTATTATTGAAAATGAGCTTTTAATCCTTCAAAAGGATCAAATAATTGATTTCAAAATTTCGAAATATGTTGATAATGATGGTAACACTATTAATGTTACTTGTCCTATCAATGGTTGTAGTTTTGAAGATGCTTTTATAAATCATTACCAGTATATTAATTCTCTAATTACATTTCAAAAACTGAAAGTCAGTGAATGCGTATTTGACGCAATGCTATTGGAGGGATATGCAAGCGATAGAAGTCTTAACAAATCAAGAATCATTTCAGTTAAAACCAACATATATAATCTTTTAAGTAAAACTCAGTTTCTTAATCTTTCAGAAGAGATAGATCCTAAAGATTTTGACAAGTTAGATGTTAAACGTGCAGGAAACGTGTTAATCATAAATTATTCGGTAGGTGATTTTGGGGAAGTTGAATGTTTAGATTACGGATTGTACCCAAGATGTCTTGTCGTTAATAAAGATGGAGATGTTTTTTGTCAAGGCTGTACCATGGTTCGTTATATCTCCGATGACATAATTCTGTATGAGAAATGGGATATTGAGACTATATGGAATGAAGAAAAATGGAATAATCCAAGTCATGGACCGAGGCATAATGATTATCATAAAGATTATGTAAAAGTAGTAGAACAAGGAATAATTAATTATAAAGGAGAGGTCATATATAAAGGTGAGTTAGGAGATTTGTCCGCAGCATCCGTAAAGTCGCAATATTTATTATTAGAAAGGCCAAAATTCACTGAAATAGAGAGAGATAAAATTGAGTATTATTTATCTGAATTTGTCGGAGAGGAGAAAGATTCTTGCAAATGTCCAGAATGTGGTGGACAGGCATATTGGGAAGAAGATGAGGATTGCTATATTTGTGAAGATTGCGAGGAACACATAGAAGGAGAACATCAAGATAGACCTTCGTGGAAGTTGTCAGAAAAACAATTGTTGGCTGCTAATAATTTCGAGGAAGTGCTTTCTTCCGAAGAAGTAAAGCATGGACAATTTATCACAGAGACGGAAAAGGAGAGAAACGACCGTGAGTATTGGGAACAAGAAATGCAAGAAGATCCAGAATGGCAAGAAGAAATGCGGGCAATGCAGGAAGAAAGAGAATTCTGGTCTGACGATGAACAGGAAGAAAATTATTTAGAAGGTAAATTGTACTCTCTATTCTCAATTTCTAAGAAATCATTTTTGATTCCTTTCCAAAATTGTAAAATATTAGTAAATCCTCCTGGCTATAATCCTGGGATATATTTGGTTGATGAGCAAAAGGAGAAAGGGCTTACTGCAGGAATAAGCTTGCCGTTCGATCCTAAACTACAAAAGGGAGAATGGGTGTTGCAAAGAAGTTATTGGAATGGTGAATTCTATCATACCTTGCGTGGAACCGTATTCCATACCATCTTTGACACATTCCGTTATGGTCCGTTTACGGGAATGACTCTGTCATTAGCATTTAAGAAGGATTTTCAAATGTTAGTCAAATACCTTCAAAATAGTTGCGTTTTTGTTACTACTATTTCTATTAAACAACTATGGCAGAAATATTATAATGAGCGCCCCAAAGATATAGAGAAAATCATTTTACTCCGTGATCTTTCATTTGAGTTTAAGGAAATAAAAGAGGTTAATGACATGATAGATGGGAAGGCTTCATATTATGGTATTGTGGAGTTTGGAAGAGATAGATTTTATGATCCTATCCAGGATAAAGGCTGGCATAATGGGGAATCGTTTAAAGATGTAATGAATAATAATCCAGATTATATTATTGGTTTAATCAAGAACAACAAGATAGAAGTCTCCAATGAAATTCTTTCCTATTTTACTGATAATAAAACAATTTATAATCAACTAAAGAATGCTTTTGAAATACAAGAGAAGAAGAAAAAGGAAGAGGAAGATCGTTGGCCAGACTACGAACCAGATTATAATGATTATGAAAGAGATACTTGGAATGCAATGACAGACGGACAATATGGAGAAATGCCAGAAGGGTTCGATGGAGATTATGATTTCACTGGTCACTAATTAATAGAAACAATTTATTGTATTCAAAATGGAAGATATAAAGTACTTTTTAGAAACAGAAAAAAAGTTCCAGGAAGAACACTCTGACGGACCTGAACTTTACTATGACCCAGAATGTGGTGGCATGACATACAAATCATATCCAGACGATTTTTTGGAAGAAGGCTGGATGAATAAATTTGCGCAAGAGCCACATTCAGAGAAAGTAAGGAGTGCAATGAAAAAGTATAACCTCACAGAAGTCGAAGTCCTTATTATGAACTGCTTTTATGGTAATCTGTCTCAGTATTTCAGGGATGATACATATGAACAGTTTGGGGAAGTTCCTGAAATATCACAAAAAATGCAGAAAGTACTGGAGAATTTTATAAGGAAAGCGCCCAAACATAAAGGAGGTGTACTTTACCGATTTCTAAATTCACATGATAGATCAGATTTCAACATAGGTGATGTATTTGAGCCCTCATTCAGCCTTACGACAACAAATGAGGATTGGGAACAAGACAAAAATTCATATGTGATTACTCCACTTCCAGAAGAATCCACATCAGCATATGATATATATAAAATATACAATCATGGTGAAGAAAATCAAGTGAATTTCCTTAAAGGAACTAAATTTGTAGTTACCAGAATTGAAAAGACCCCCAATGGTCATCGTCGAATATATTTTAATGAATTATGACCGAATTCTAATCACAACAATACCTACTCAGCGAATACCTATAAGAGAATGCTTAGTATGAGTTCGGTAATCATATAATTTGAAGATTCATATAATATATTAAAACAATAGCTATGGCACTGGCAATAAACATAGAAGACCTGCTGAACAAGCAGAAGATTGAATCCAACAGGATTGAGTTTAAGAAGGGTTGGAATCCGGCAAGCATATATCATAGTGTATGTGCTTTCGCCAATGATTTCGACGACCTTGGTGGAGGGTACATCCTCGTGGGGGTGGATAGTGATGATGCTGGGATGGCTATTCGGCCTGTAGAAGGTGTCCCCATTGAAAAGATTGACGGTATTCTTCAAGACATGGTAGGCTACAATAATAAGTTGTCGCCATACTACATGCCCAGGACAAGCGTTGAAGAGGTGGATGGACGCCAGGTGCTGGTGATATGGTGTCCTGCTGGCATCAACCGTCCTTATTCAGTTCCTGAGAATGTGACGGCTAAGAGTGGTAGCAAAGAGTATTTCTATATTCGCAGTGGAACAAGCAGCATCATCGCTAAGGGAGAGGTACTGGACGAACTGCGTGAATTGGCCAGTCGTGTGCCATTTGACGAGCGAGGCAACGATGACATTCAGTTAGAGGATATTTCGCTGGTGCTACTTCGCGACTATCTCGTTAAGGTAGGTAGTAGATTGGCTGACCAAGTGGCAACGACACCTCTACCAAAGATCCTTGACCAAATGGAACTATACACGGGGCCAAAAGAGAACCGCCTGATTCGTAACGTGGCAGCCATGATGTTTTGCGAGAATCCGAGCAAGTTCTTCCCATACACTCAGATTGATGTGGTGACATTCCCTAATGGCAAGCTTAAAGATCCGAACAATTTCACGGAAGTGACATTCAAAGGCAGTGTTCCGCAAATGATAAAAGAGACGATGGGCTACATCAAGAGCAATGTGCTCAAAGAGTATGTACGCAAAGTTTCAGGAAGGCAAGAGGCAGACCGCTTTTGGAACTATCCCTACGATACTATAGAAGAGGCTGTCGTGAATTCGGTATATCATAGGGATTTCATGCAACATGAACCTATCGAGATAACTATTGAGCCATCAGGAATATCAATCCTTAACTGTCCAGGTCCCGACCGCAGTATTCCTAAGGAGGACATTGAAAGGGGCGACATGCTTAAGAGCCGCCGCTATCGCAACCGTCGTTTGGGTGACTTCTTAAAGGAACTTGATTTGACAGAAGGCCGCTCAACGGGCGTTCCGACCATTCAGGCTAAGCTGGCTGAGAATGGTTCGCCTCGCGCTATCTTTGAAACGACCGATGATCGCCTGACTTTCTTGGTGACAATTCCTGTTCATAAAGGATGCGAACAAAGTTCTTTGCATGGCAAAGCGGCAAAGCCGAGCGCGGAGAAAAGTTCGGGAACAAGTTCGAGGCCAGATTCGGGAGCCAACACAAAAAGTTCGGAGAAAGGTGTGCTTGGTTCGGAGAAAAGTTCGGAGAAAACCTCAAAAAGTTCGGAGAAAAGTTCGGAGAAAATCCTTGATTTAATCAAGAACAAACCGACAATATCTGCTGCCGAAATAGCCATGGAGATTGATATATCAGCACGAGGTGTCGAGAAACAAATCCGTAAACTTCGGGAGGCTGGTATCATTAAGCGCATCGGTGCTGACCGTGGTGGCTATTGGGAAATCACAGTTACGAAAGAAGACAAATAAAAAATGATATAGATATGTTATTCGGAAAAAAGATTAGAGAACTAAGAGATGAGAATGGCGTACTGCAACGCCAGTTGGCTGCACTATTGGAGATAGACACCCCGATGTTCAGCAAGATTGAACGTGGCGACAGGCGTGCTAAACGTGAACAAGTTACTAAACTTGCAGAGTACTTCCATCAGGATGAGAACGAAATGCTGACCCTTTGGCTGGCTGACAAAGTGCTTGATGCGGTGGATGGCGAGCAAGAACTCAGTTCGCAAGCCATTGAAGTTGCCCAAGAGCAAATCAAAGACCTGTAAAAGTATGGAGATCGATATTTTCCCTATACCCCATCGGAAGGAAGGGATTGCCAGAAACTTTGACAAGGGGTTCCTTGGCATTCTCATCATCGCCTACATCATCGCTGCTTTTAAGACGGCTCAGTGTATTGTGGGTAATGATGCAGAAAAGGAGTTAGTGTGCTTCCTGCTCACAATACCGATATTCATTGGCTATTACGCTCTGTTTGTACTTGTCTGTCATGGCATCAAGACGGGACTCTACGCTTACTTCAAGTCTCATCGCAAAGAATGGAACAGTATAGCAGACCGCGAGGAGATGGAGGAGCACATCGCTCAAAACCTTGGTCGTATACAGAAGAAGGCACAAGAGAAGACGGCAACTATCACCAATACAAAGAATGCTACACCTATTGCTGATGACACTCCCAAGAGAGAAAGCAATGTGGAATCACATAGTCCAGAAGAAGTCTCCGTTACTCCTGAGGCATTGGCAAAGTTGCAGTTGAAGCGTGACATCCAGAAGGCACATGACGAGTTGGAGGTATTCATCAATCAAGTGCAAATTGACCGCAAGCAGATGAATGAAGCAAAAGTCGCTCGCGAAGCAAAGAAACTTGAGGCCATTCTCAAATATACCCGTTATACGCTTATGCCTCATGGTTTCACGGATGAAGAACTGTATCAGATAGAGGAAGCTGTCAAACTTCTTGTGGAACTCAATGGTGTTACCCGAATGGAAGTCCTTTCCATCAGCAAGAAGAAGGGGCTGAAGCAAGCAGACCTGAAGAACTTCTGTTGGAACATTGCAAACCAATATGGAATTGATCCGAAGACGACGGCTCTGTTTGCGCTCAATCTGTTTTATGCCTGGTTCAGCAACACCGAACCTTCAAGCATTCAAAAGACGCTGCGCAACACAGCGGGCACATATACAATTGAAATTGACGCGAACATTATAGACCATTTGCCTCAGTTGGAAGAAAAAGTACTTGGCAAGAATCACCCATAGCGTATTTATCGATTCCTATGTTTGCTTATCACAACCGCCCCTTTTACATCTTCTTATCGTTAACGCGTATTTGTAAGTGTCTGATATACAACGACGTTTAGATTTGAGGAGGTAAAGTAACAAGATATTACTAATAGTTAAGGAAAGAAAAATCCCGTGCAGCGATGCGCGGGATTTTTCTTTTTCTGGGGTAATAGCTGCGCTCAGAGTCGCTTGAGGAGCTTGGCTGGGATGCCACCCACCACGGTGTTTGGCTCCACATCCTTCGTCACCACAGAGCCAGCGCCCACGATGGCATTCTCGCCCACGGTCACGCCTGGCAGGATGGTGGCCCCAGCGCCTATCCAGCAGTTGCGCTTCAGCACCACAGGCTTGCAGGTCAGTATTTGGTGCTCCTTGGGGTCGTGGTTGTTGGAGATGAGCTGCGCATTGGCAGCCACCAGCACATCGTCCTCTATCGTGATGCCCCCGGCAGCCATGAAGAGCGAGTTGTTCATCACCACCACACGCTGTCCTATCTTCACGTTCTGGCCGCGCACCACTGTGGTAGGCGGCATCAGTCGGCTGGTCTCGCCAAACTCCCCGAAGAGCTCCTTCACCAGCGCGTTGTATTCGTCGGTGTAGGGCATGGTGTGGTTCAGCTTGAAGCAGTTCTGGGCTTCCTTCATACCCTGCGCCCGTTCCTCGGGCGTCGATTTCCTTAAATCTATTCTTATTTCGTCCATACTATGATTTGATTGATTCTGATTGTCAATTTATGCCAGTCGTCTGAGCAGTTCGATGAGCACCTTCCAGATGTCCTCGATGGTCGATAGCTCCACGCGCTCGCTGGTAGAGTGGGGCTCCACGATGCGCGGCCCGATGCTGGCTATCTGTATGCCTGGGTAGTGCTCCACGAAGAAGCCTGCCTCCAGCACGAAGTGCATAGCCACCATGCGTGGCCGCCAACCCAGCACGTCGAAGAAGGTGTCTGAGGTGAGTCGCAGAAAGTCCGAGTGCTGGTCTTCCTGCCAGGCTGGGGCCGACATCACCGTCTCACTCGTTGCACCGCTGGCAGCGAATATGCTGGCGATGTCCCTGCTCAGGCGCTCCATCACGCTGTCGATGAAGCTGCGTGTATGGGTAGAGACGAAGAAGTGGTCTGCCTCCGTTACGATGCGCCCCACGTTGTTCGACGTCTCCACCGTGTGCTGCATCTTGTCGCTCATCTTCACTACGCCCTGCGGCACCTGCTCCAGTGCCCGTAGCAGGGCCTCTACAGACTCCGCATTGATCACCGTCTGCTGTGCCTCGCACGGACGGATGATGCAGTGCATGCCGGGGTCAGACAGGCCGAAGGTCTCATGCAGCCAAGCGTTTATCTGCTCCACGAGCTGCTCCAGTGCGGCCACGTGCTTCGCTGCCATGCAGAGCACGATCTCTGCCGACGATGCTATCGAGGCGTTGGCCTCACCTACGTTCACAGAAGCTACCTCGAAGTGGCTCTCCTCCCGCAAGGCAGCCAGCAGCTTCCTCACGGCCACGGTGGCACTGCAGCGATGCTTGTTGATATCCACGCCCGAGTGTCCGCCCAGTCCGCCCTCGAAGCAGACGCTCCGCCACACGCCTTCTGGCGCAGGCTGGCGCTCCAATGGCAGTCGGTGGAACTGCAGGCAGGCTCCGGCGGCGCCTGTGGTGATGGTGTCGTAGTCCTCGGAGTCCAGGTTGATCACCTTGCGGCCCTTCAGAAAGTCCTTGCTCAGCTGCGAGGACCCGACATGCCGTCCTCTTCATTGGTGGTGGTGATCACCTCCAGCGGACCATGCACGATGTCGTCGTTCTCCAGCACGGCCAGTGCCATCGACAGGCCTATGCCGTTGTCGGCTCCCAGCGAGGTACCGCGTGCCTTCATCCATCCGTCCTCCACATAGGCCTCGATGGGCGCATGTAGCGGGTCTGTCATGCCCACACAGACCATGTCCATGTGGTTCAGCAGCACGATGGGTTCGGCCCCCTCATGTCCTGGGGTGGCAGGCTTGCTTATCACCACGCAGTTCTCCGCATCGCGCTTGTAGGGCAGGTGCAGGCGCTCGGCAAACTGGCAGAGGTAGTCGGCCACACGCTCCTCGTGGTGCGACGGACGGGGTATCTGGTTCAGTTCCTTGAATATCTGGAACACACGTTCGGTAGTTGGTGTCATATACCTATTCTTTTAGTTTGTAAATATAGTGTTATTTCGGAGCCCATTTTTGCGCCTGCGCAGAGGAAACTTTGCTGGTGCACACAGAAAAATTTGCGCTTGCACGCTGCCGCAAAAATTGCTCTTCGAACAACACTACAAAGATACAATATCAGAGAGGCTCTGGCAAGTTTTTCGGCAATTCATTTTCGACTTATTTCAAGTATTAAAATCTTGTTTAGGTGGACCGCGACGTAGTTACATAGCTACATAGCTACATAGCTACATAGCTACATTTACTATTTCGCATTTCACACCTGACAACGTGTCGAGTTACTTTACTTATTTATTTAAATAAGTAAAAAATAAATAGAAGGTGAAGTAGCTATGATTTCTCTTCCTAAAATGATATTCAGAAAACCAAATGTAGCTATGTAGCTATGTTGCTACCTGTCTTTTCCTGTATTATGTTATCTTCCTTTCTCGGAATTGTTAACGCCGAAAATAATCGCAATTTAAATGCGCTCAAATTTTGCAAGCGCGCCGCATATTTAGTATCTTTGTAGTATAATATAAAGGAAGGAATTATGAGAAAAATTGTGTTTTTGATAAGCGCAGTGCTGATGCTGGCACTGGCTTCTTGCAAGCAGGGGGACCTGCAGAGCGATGGTAATAAGGACGAACTCCAGATGGTGATGGGAGCTGGCAATGTGGGCGGGGCCGCTGTGGTGGAACCTACGGAGGTGATGCGCCTCTACGACGGGGTGGCACCTGGCTCTGAGACTTGGACGCATCCGGAGGGGCAGACGGGAACCGATGGGAACATCGTTTACTACAACGTCTCTACGCCTGAGATGACGGTCTATCTGCCTGATCCAAGTGTGGCTACGGGCGCTGCGATGGTGGTGTGTCCGGGTGGTGCGTTCTGCTTGCTGTCTTATACCACAGAAGGTACGCTGGTGGCCAACGAGCTGTGCAAAAGGGGCATAGCGGCCATCGTGCTGAAATACCGCACCACGCCTATCCTGAACGATAAGGGCGAGGTGAGCAATGATCCTGCTGAGATGCAAAAGTTCGTGATGGCGCTGATGAGCAAGTCTATGACAGACCCTAACCTCACGGCCACACAGAACTGCCTGGATATGGAGCACAGCCACCTCTCTTTCGAGGATGCCGACCGTGCCATCAGCTTGGTGCGTGAGAATGCTGCTAAGTGGAACATCAACCCTGAGAAGATAGGCATCGTGGGCTTCTCTGCCGGAGCTGTGGTGGCCATGCATCAGGCTTTGGTGCACTCGGAAGCGGGGCGGCCCAACTTCTCTGGCGTGGTGTATGGCGGCTGGGTAGAGGGCTGGGAGGCTCCTGCTGATGCGGCTCCGCTCTTCGTCTGCTCACCTGTCTATGATATCTTCCATCCAGAGGAGTGCATCACGGCCTATCAGATATGGCAAAAAGCCAAGCTGCCAGTGGAACTGCATTGCTACAGCGACTGCCAGCATGGCTTCGGGGCCGTACCAACGGGTAAGTCGTCCGACTTATGGTTGGAGGCCATGACACGCTTCATGCAGGATACGGGTTTCCTGACGAAGTAGATTACTCAGCACTACTGAATGCTGAACGCACGGAAGGAGTGGGGTGGGATGGTGACCTTGACCACCGTCTCCTGACGATCCTCGCGCGGATGGCCGTTCACTGGCGTGAAGGCACGCTTCTCACCGCTGATGCGCTGGCCAGAGGCCCAATGCCCTGCCCGACATGAGGAGATCTACCAGCGGCTTGTCCTTGTAGCTTTCTGTGCGCTGATCCCAGAAACCAAAGTCGCCGTCGTAGCACCACGTCGTCCAAGCGATGTCAAACTCATCGAACACATCAATCATGTCCTTGTACCACTTATAAGCCAAGTCTCGCTCCACGGGCTCATACACGCCCCATTCGCCACAGAACAGCTGCAGGCCGTATTTCTGAGCGGCGGCAATGGCATCCTTGAAGTCGGCACGAATCTTGTCCTTATTCCACACGGTGGTGAGGAATGGCTTCAGCTCTTCCTTGATGGCCTCAGGCGCTGCATCGTAGTCCTCCTGCGTGATGAGCACGCCAGGGTAGTTGATCTTGCCTTTGAACTGGCCCACAGGTGTCCAGCGGGCATAGCGGTGGGTGATGACCATGGGATGGTAGTAGTGGAAGGAGATGATCAGGTTCTTGTCGTCTTCTGGCAAGCGTAGGTACTTCACTGTCTCGAAATCCTGCCAACGATTGGAACCCACCACAAGGGTGCGCTGTGGTTCCACTTGGCGCAGTGCCTTGTGTACCTTCTCCACCACCACGTTCCATTGCTCGTGTTCTGGGGCCACTGGCTCGTTCATGAACTCATAGGCTACGGAGTCGTTGCTGTAGCCCTTCAGCACATCGGAGAGCTGGTACCACAGGTTGATAAGGTCTTGCTGTGATTTCTCCGAAGTAAACAGTGTGTTGGAGTTGTCGTTGTCGAGGAAGCGGTGGGAGCGGATGATGTGCAGATCGACCACCACGCGCAGATGGTGCTTCTCAGCCAGATTGATAGCATTGGTGAGTAGTTCCCAAGCCTCAGGCAGTTTATTACCGTCTTCGTCCCAGAACTGCACCTCATCGATAGGGATGCGCACGAAGTCGAATCCGAGTTGCTCCAGACGCGCAAAGTCGTCTTCCTGAATGTGCTTACGACGCTCCTCACCAGTCACTCTGGACTGAGAGAGCCAATGGCTCAGGTTGGTGCCGCGCTTGATGCTGAAGTTGTTCACTCCGCCCGACTGCGAGCAAGCGGCTAATGAAAGTAAGGTGATGACAAACAATGCCATCGAAACAAGTGTTTTTCTCATGGTGATATGTTATTTTAAGGTTTCTGAATCGTGAGTATGCCATCCTGCTCATGTGGCACGAAAGGCCCTTCCTTCACCTCGAAGATGACGCTGCCAGGCTCCAGACACTCTACAGCATGCCATGTGTTGCGAGGGATATCCACGCCATAGCGGCCCTCTGCCACGCTCAGCTCTTCGCTCTCCGTGACCTCCCCCTGGTCATTGTAAATATTGACCCTCACACGGCCACGCAGCACGATGAAGGTCTCGTCCTTGGTGACGTGGTGATGGATGGGCACCACTGTGCCCACCTCCATGGCGTTGAGGAAGCGGTGGCACTTCTCATCGAGGCTCCGATGGAAGTTGTAGTTCATGCGAAGGCGAACCGACTGCCGTGCCTCTGCGCTCACTGCATCGAGCAGCGACTTATCTATGACTTTCATAACGTATGATTTTTTTACAAATATAAACACATTTTCTGAATATCTGCAGAATATCAAGCTAAAATCATCTTTTTATTGTAGGATTAAAGAAATCAGACTATCTTTGTGGAAAAGTCGCAAAGGAGGGATTATGAAGAAATGGCTTATCATGAGCGTATGGCTGCTGCTGTGCCTGGCCTCGTGCCAGCAGGGAGAGAAACGTGCCATCAGCGATGAACAACTGGCGGAGGTATTCACCTTGGCCAAATATCAGTATGTGATGCTGGACCAGCAGCTCACAGACAGCACCATGCCCCGCACCGTGCAGGCAGACGGCTCTCTGCGCACGTCGGACCTGAACTGGTGGTGCAGCGGGTTCTTCCCTGGGGCCTTGTGGTATATCTACGAGTTCGGACACTCGCAGAACATCAGCTACATGGCCATGAAGCAGACACAGAAGCTCCTCCCTCTGCTCGACATGAATACCGATCACGACATAGGCTTCCAGCTGAACTGCAGTTTTGGCAATGCCTATAAGCTCACGGGCAACGACCTCTGTCGTGAGGTGCTGGTAGAAGGGGCACGGAAACTGGCAGCGCGCATGAATCCTACCACGGGCGTGATACGCAGTTGGGACTTCCTGCGCAAAGGGTGGAAGTATCCAGTCATCATAGACAACATGATGAATCTGGAGCTGCTTATGGTGGGCGCACAGCTCTCGGGCGATGTGGAGCTGGGACTGGTGGCGCGCACCCATGCAGATACCACGATGAAGAACCACTTCCGCCCAGACTACACCTCTTATCACTTGGTGAACTACGATCCAGAGACTGGCGAAGTGCTGAGCCGTGAAACGGTGCAGGGCTATGCCGATGAGTCGGCATGGAGCCGCGGCCAGGCGTGGGCACTCTATGGCTACAGCATGATGTATAGGGAGACGGGAGATGAACGCTATCTGGCACAGGCTCGTGGCGTGGCAGATATGTTGCTGAAGCGCCTGCCAGAAGATGGCATCCCAGCTTGGGATCTGGACGACCCATCGGCCGATGCCTTGCGCGATGTGTCGGCTGCGGCCATCATGGCATCGGCCTTCATCGAACTGAGTGAGCATACGGGTGAAGCGGCCTACATGCACATGGCCGAGCGGCAGCTACTCACGATGATGACGCCTGAATATCTGGCTAAGCCCGGAGAGAATGGCGGCTTCCTGCTGAAGCATGGCGTGGGGAATCTGCCTGAGAAAAGTGAGGTGGATGTGCCGCTCTCTTATGCCGACTATTACTTTTTGGAGGCGCTTGTGCGGTATTGGAAACATGAAGTCTAACAAATACTTACAACTATGGAACAGGAATTACTGGAGTTTTTCAAGAAAGACCGCTTTGCGGCGAATGCGGGTGCCGAACTGCTGGATATCAAGGAGGGCTATGGGCGCGCCCGAATGCTTATTACCCCTGAGCATCTGAACGGAGGTGGTGTGTGTCAGGGTGGTGCCATCTTCACACTGGCCGACCTTGCCTTTGCGGCTGCTGTCAACAGCCACGGTGTGCTGACCTTCTCCACCAGCTCCAACATCACTTATTTCAAATCAGTCAGTCAGGGCTACCTCTATGCCGAGGCTCGTGAGATAGTGAATCACCACCGCATGCCCTACGCAGAAGTCCGCGTCACAGATGAGGCAGGTGAGCTGGTAGCTATCTTCACCTCGAGTGGGTATAGAAAACAACATGCGGCAGCTTTATAGCCACCGCATGTCACTAAACTCTAAGCTCTAAGCTCTAAACTCTAAACTCTAAACCCTAAACCAACTTACACAGCTCATCCTCATTGATGAACTTCAGGTTGTTCAGGATGATGGTCTCACGTGCTTCCTCAGTATTGTCTGTACGGAAGATGAGGATACCCTTGCCATTGAAGAGGAAAGAGTAGAGGTAGGTCACGCTGATGCCAGCATCGCTGAAGAGACTGATGGCATCGGCCGCACGACCAGGCTCATTGTCCAGCTCGATGGCGAAGACATCAGAGAGAGCCACAGCCACGCCAGCCTGTTTCAGCTCCTCGTAAGCACGGGCAGGCTCGTTGCAGATGATGCGCAGGATGCCATACTCTGCCGTGTCTGCAATGGTGATGGCAATGAGCTGAATCTTTGATTTCTTAATCTGCTCCAGCACCTTGCTCAGCGTGCCAGAACGATTTTCCAAGAAGATAGAAAGTTGTTTAATTGTCATAGCTATAATGATTTTTAGTTTGTTATACATAAAATAGTTTACGCATATCCTTCACGCGCACAGCCTTCTTCTCGTCAGAGGTGACAAGCGTACCCTTAGGCACGATGCGTACCTTAGGCGTGATGAGAATCTCGTCTTTCAGCTGACGGGTGATTTCACGTTCGAGCGACTGCAGGCGGCTGTAGTCATCGGTAAACATCTGGCTAAGCTCTACCTCGACGGTCATGATATCGCCCGCTTCCTTGGTCTCCAGCGTGATGAAGTAGTCGGTGCTCAGCTCCTTGAACTTCAGCAGAATCTTCTCTATCTGGATAGGGAAGATGTTCACACCCTTGAGGATGATCATGTCATCGCTGCGGCCTTGCAGACGGTCTAAGCGCACATGGTGACGACCACAAGGGCAGTCGCCCGGCAAGATGCGTGTGAGGTCACGTGTGCGATAGCGCAGCAGCGGCATAGCTTCACGATTGATAGTGGTGAGCACCAACTCGCCCAGTTGGCCATCTGGCACAGGCTCCAGGGTTACAGGGTCGATAATCTCCACGATGAAGTAGTCTTCCCAGATGTGCAGTCCGTTCTGCTCTGGACACTCGAAAGCCACACCAGGTCCCATCATCTCAGAGATACCATAAGAATTGTAAGCCTTCACGCCCAAGTGCTGCTCGATGCGTTGACGCTGCTCCTCACTATGAGGCTCGGCACCTATGCAGAGGATGCGCAACTTTGTGTCACGACGGGCATCAACGCCTTCTTCCTGCATCACCTCATAGATGCGTGAGGCATAGCTGGGGATGGCATGCAGCACAGTGGTGCCAAAGTCGCGTATGAACTTAATCTGGCGTAAGGTGTTGCCTGCGGCAGCAGGTACGGTGAGCATGCCCACCTTCTCGGCACCATACTGAAAGCCCAGGCCTGCCGTGAACATGCCATAGCCAGCTGAATTCTGGAACACATCTTCAGGACGTGAACCTACCATCCAGAGGCAACGAGCCACAGCATTGGCCCATTCTTCAAGGTCTTTCTGCGAATGCAGCACCACGGTGGGATTGCCGGTAGTACCGCTGGAAGAGTGCAGGCGCACACAGTCTTTCATCGGCACGCAAGCCAGTCCGAAGGGATAGTGCTCGCGCAGATCGTCCTTAGAGGTAAACGGCAACTTACGCACATCGTCCAGCGAGCGGATATCATCGGGGGTGATGCCCAGCTCCTTGAACTTATCGCGATAGAAGGCAGAGTTCATACAATGGCGCACGGTGTGCTGCAAGCGCTCCAACTGGAGCTCGCGCAACTTCTCCACCGGCATAGTCTCGATTTCGGGATTAAAATAGTTTGAATATTCCATAATTATAATTTACGTTTATCTATTACATGGGCGCTCTTACCCTGACTACGCTCGATGGTGTTAGGCGCTTTGAGCTTCACCTTGGCACCGATGCTCAGCACACTGCGCAACTTGGCTGCCAGACGCTTCTCCAGCTCGTCGATGGCGGCTGGGGTATCGAAGGTAGCAGTGAAGTACTCCTGACGCAGCTCTACCTGCACTTCCAATGTGTCGAGGTTGTTCACGCGATCCACAACCAACATATAGTGAGGAGCGAACTCGTTCATGCTGAGCACTACGCTCTCCACCTGCGATGGGAACACGTTGATGCCTCGGATAATGAGCATATCATCACTACGGCCATGGATGGCACTCATACGCACGCTGGTACGTCCGCAGCTGCACTCACCAGGAATCAGTGAGCAGAGGTCGCGTGTGCGATAGCGCAGCACAGGCATACCCTCCTTGGTCAGCGTGGTGAACACCAGTTCGCCTTGTTCGCCAGCAGGCAGCGGCTCCAGCGTCACAGGGTTTATAATCTCTGGGTAGAAGTGATCCTCGTTGATGTGAGAGCCATGCTGAGCCTCGCACTCATAGCTCACACTCGGTCCCATGATTTCACTGAGGCCATAGAGGTTGAATCCCTTCAATCCCAAGCGTTCTTGAATCTCTTCGCGCATGCTCTCAGTCCAAGGCTCAGCACCGAAGGCACCTACGCGCAGCTTAATCTGGTCTTTGGTGATGCCCATCTTCTCCATGGTCTCTGCCAGGTAGAGGGCATAGGAAGGCGTACAGGCTATGCCCGTGATGCCTAGGTCGCGTATCAACTTGGCATGTTTCTCGGTGTTGCCAGTAGAGGCAGGTACTACAGAGGCACCCAACAGCTCTACACCATTGTGGGCTCCCAGACCACCAGTAAAGAGACCGTAGCCATAGGATACAGAAAATACATCGTCACGTGTCACGCCATAAGCGGTGAGACAGCGAGCCATACACTCGCTCCACACGCCGATGTCCTTGCGGGTATAGCCCACGATGGTAGGATTGCCCGTGGTGCCGCTGGAGGCGTGTATGCGGATAATCTCGCTCTGCGGTGCTGCCTGCAGTCCGAAGGGGTAGTTGTCTCTGAGATCTTTCTTTGTGGTAAACGGCAGTTTCTTGATGTCCTCAATGGTGCGGATATCATCAGGCGTGATATCCATCTCCTGCAACTTATTGCGGTAGAAGGGCACATTGTGGTACACATACTCCACTATCTTGTGGAGTCTCTTGCCTTGGAGCTCGCTCATTTCATCGCGGCTCATACACTCTTTGTTTGGATTCCAAATCATTGTATTTGAATTATGAATTATGAATTATGAATTATAAATTATAAATTATAAATTATAAATCTTTTAATCTTATAGTCTTTTAATTTTTTAATAATTTAATCCTGAATATTCCCAGAATATTCAATGGTCCTCATTAAACGCTTTCATGCGCTCTTGGAGCACGGGATAGAGCTCATCGCGCATACGACTGGTGCAGCCGCGTACACCCTGCTGCTCGCTGCCAGTGGTAGAGAGTGAGATGCAGCTCACACCATAGTAGAGCAGCTCCTTGAGCAGCTGGCCACCCGTCATGTCCTTATAGCCGATGGTGAAGAAGAACCCATCACCCACTGGCTGCGTCACGTCATGGTCGTACACCACATGGAAACCATTATCAGTGAAGATTTTCTTCATCTTATTGGCACGACGCTCATACTCACGGGTATCTTCCACAAAGTTGATTTTACCCTCGCATGAGAGACGCAGCATCTCAGCATAGCCATACTGCGTAGAGGCGGTGCATCCGCTGGTAATCATGTAGAGGATAGAAGCAATGAGCGTGGGGCCAAACACGCCAGAGTCGTGGTAGCGCTCGGCGAGGGCAGGGTAGTGGCGGTCGAACAGTGCATCGCTGATACAAACCAATGCCATGCGCTGACCAGCGTAGCTGAATATCTTGGATGACGACAGCATGAGGATGTAGTTGTCTGTATAGCGCGCCACGGTAGGCACGAAGGGCGGCTGGTATGGGTGACTGAGGTCGCGGCGGTAGTCCATGCAGAAATAAGCCAGGTCTTCCATCACCACGGCATCATACTTGGTGGCCAGTTCGCCGATGACCTGCAGCTCTGACTCCTCCAGACAGATCCATGCCGGATTGTTGGGGTTGGAATAGACGATGGCAGCAATGGTGCCGTCGGCCAACTCAGCTTCCAGTTTCTCACGGAGCTTTGGACCACGATGTGCAAAAATGTCAAACTCTCTCCACTCGATGCCCAGAATGCGGAGCTGCGATTTCTGGATAGGGAAACCTGGGTCGATAAAGAGCACCTTGTCCTTACCCGGTATGCGCTGCGTACAGCCGATGAAAGAGCCGAAAGAGCCTGCTACAGACCCCGTGGTAGGTACACAGGCACGGGCACTTACCTCCACATTGATGAAGGCCTTGACAAACTCATGGGCAGCTTCTTTCAGCTCAGCTACACCTGCGGCGGCAGGATACTGTGAACCTACACCTCTATCGAGCGCAGCCTTCTCAGCCTCGATACCATACCTATTGGCAGGTAGTCCGGGACTGCCCTGATCCATGCGTATGAAGGGGATACCCGTCTTCTGTTCCAGATATTGAGCCACCAGCAAAACCTCACCGATGGTAGCGTTAGAAAGGTCGGCCACGTTGTTCTTGACGCGTGCCTCCTCTACCAGTTGCTCACTGAATATTTTCATAGCCTAAATCGAAAGCTTTGAGGTTATCATTTACCACCTGCTCACCCTTGCGTGCGAAAATGTGAGCAATGGCACTGCGCATCTGCTCAGGAGTCAGAATCTCTATGTAGCGCGTAGCCATGCCCAGCAAGATCATGTTGGCACTCTTAGGCACTTGGTTGTCTTTTGCCATCTGCTCAATGTCGAGCTTAGCCACATGAGGCAGCGCATCGAGCTCAGCCTGTAGGGCAGCCTCGTCGGGATAATTGGGGATGTTCACAAAGGGCTTCGATGAAGTCACTATCACCCCTTCTGCACTCAGGTAAGGCAGGTAGCGGAGGGCCTCCATAGGCTCCATAGACACTATGAGATCGGCCTTTCCCAGTGAGATTTGGTCGCTGAATATTTCCTCGGTACTCAGGCGCAGGTCGCTCTGTACGTCACCACCACGCTGGCTCATGCCGTGTACCTCAGCCTGTTTCAGTTGCAAGCCTGCCTCTGTGGCAGCCTCACCTATGACGGTGGCAATAGATAGAATGCCTTGTCCGCCTACTCCGGAGAGTTTAATATCTTTCTTCATTTGGTGTTCTTTTTTTGGCGAAGTTTACGACTCAGTGTCTGCATGCATTCGCGCTGTGGAATGATGACAGAGACACCTTTATAATTTATCTCCTCGCGTATGATGCGGGTGATCTCTTCCATGTTCTTTGGCAGTGGCACTACCACATGCAGATGCTCACGCTCCACACCCAGTGCCAGACAGATGGCCTCGAACTTATGCGTACCAGCGGAGTCCTGACCGCCAGTCATAGCGGTGGTGAGGTTGTCGCTGATAATCACGGTGATGTTGGCCTTGTCGTTCACGGCATCCAGCAGTCCGGTCATGCCAGAATGGGTGAAGGTAGAGTCGCCTATCACGGCGATGGCAGGATGCTGACCGGCATCGGCAGCGCCCTTAGCCATGGTGATGCTGGCTCCCATATCTACACAGCTGTCGATAGCGCGGAACGGTGGCAGTGCTCCCAGTGTATAACAACCTATATCGCCGAAGATGCGGGCATCTGGATACTCGGCAGCCACTTTGTTGAGGGCGGTATATACATCACGGTGACCACAGCCCTGACAGAGCTGAGGTGGACGACCAGCCAGATTCTGTGCCTGCTGGAAAGCCGTGGCAGGAGCTACGCCGAAGGCAGCAGCCACATTGTCGGGATTCAGCTCACCAGTGCGTGGCAACTTGCCTGTGAGACGGCCAGTGATAGGGTAGGCGGCTCCCAAGATGCCTTTTACCTGCTCTTCGATGAATGGCTGTCCGTCTTCCACAACCATGATTTCAGAGCAATGGTTGGCCAGAGCCTTGATTTGCTTTTCAGGCAGCGGATACTGTGAAACCTTCAGCACAGAGATGCCTGCAGGAGCCACCTCACGCACGTAGTTATACCCCGTACCGGCCGCAATCACACCCAGTCCGTTGGCTTTGCCTAGTGTCAATATATTATAAGGTGAAGCGGCAGACAGCTCATTGATCTGTGGCTGCTTCTCGATGAGAGACGCATATTGTCTGCGTGCATTGCCTGGCAGCAACACCCAGTGCGTGCGCTCATTGTCTGGATGCAGCTCATTCTGTGGCATAGGCTCGTTCACCTCTACGGCAGCACGAGAGTGAGCCAGACGCGTCACGATGCGCAGCAGCACAGGCAACTTCAGGCTTTCAGACAGCTTGAAGGCATAAGGCATCATCTCGAAGGCCTCTTGCTGTGTAGAAGGCTCTATCATAGGTATCAGGGCAAACTTGCCATAGAAGCGAGAGTCTTGCTCGTTCTGTGAGGAGTGCATCGAAGGATCATCGGCTGCCAGCACCACCAGTCCGCCGTTCACCCCCGTGATGGCAGAGTTTACGAAAGCGTCTGCACACACGTTCATACCTACATGCTTCATGCACACCAAGGCGCGCTTACCCGCATACGACATGCCCAGAGCAGCCTCCATGGCAGTCTTTTCATTCGTACACCAGCGGCTTCTGATGCCGCGTTCTTTGGCTAGTGGATAGCCTTGTATAAACTCTGTGATCTCGGTCGATGGGGTACCAGGATAGGCATACACGCCCGATAGTCCGGCATGTATGGCACCCAGTGCCACCGCCTCATCACCCAATAGTAATCTTTTTTCCGACATATTCTAAAATTATTATTATTCAAAGAGAACTCAATCTCTCAATCTCTCAATATCTCAAACTCCTCCCCATCATTCAGCACAGGGAATTTCTGACGGAAGGCCTCCAGCGCCTGCATGTCCAGTTCAGCCTCCGCCACACACTCCTGAGAGTCTTCGCAAGCTGACAGTGTCTGTCCGTAAGGACTGATGATGGCCGAACCGCCACAATATTCGCAAGATGGGTCTGTACCCACACGATTCACACCAGCCACATAGCACTGGTTCTCTATGGCACGCGCTCTGAGCAGTGCCTTCCAAGCCTCTACACGCGGAGTGGGCCAGTTGGCCACATAGAGCATGGCATCATAGTCGCCCCTGTTGCGACTCCACACTGGGAAACGCAGATCGTAGCACACCAGCAGCAGGAATCTTACACCTCTGAACTCCACAATGACACGCTCCTCACCACGGGTGAAGTGCTTGTCCTCACCGCCATAAGTGAACAGATGGCGTTTGTTGTAATAAGTCACCGTGCCATCGGGTTTCACAAAGTAAAACCGGTTGTAATACTTCCCCTCCTTCTCTATGGCTACACTTCCGGCTATGGCCGCGTCACAAGCCTGAGCCTTACGCTTCATCCATTGCAGAGTCTCACTTCCTTCTGGTTCGGCAATACCCTCAGGCTCAGTGGCAAATCCCGTAGAAAACATTTCTGTGAGTACATACAGATCTGCACCCGGATGCTGGTTTATCATGGCATCCAGATGCTTAATGTTCTCAGCATGGTTGGCCCAGATGATATCATGTTGTAAAATTTCTACCTTCATTTCTTACAGATTGAATCAAATTTCGCAATATCGATTGCAAATTTACCTCATTCTTCTGTAAAATGCAAAAATGTAGTTAAAAGTTTGCATAATTCGTGTTTTTTCAGGACATTTGGAGATTGAAATTTGTGTAGTTATGAAACTGAATGTAAGATTTATTGTCGTGTTAGGCCTGCTGTGTGCACTTACGCTGGGCGCAGTGGCCAGTATGCCTATTAAGCCTATCAAACTGAAAAGCAGTGAGAAGGTAAAGATAGAAGGTATCACATACCAATTATATCCCAAGAAGGCAGAAGCTAAGGTCATCAAGGTCGATACGCTTTATGCCGGTGAGATTATTATACCAGATTCTGTAGCGTGCGACTCTATAGTATATAAGGTGATAGAAATAGATGCAAGGGCTTTCTCTAAGAGCGCTGTGTCTGCGGTGGTCATTCCGGCTTCGGTAGAGAAGATTGGGGGCAATGCCTTTGAGGAGTGCAATGACCTCACTGCCATCACTATTCCACCTACGGTGACCGACTTGGGAACTGGACTCTTCAGCGGATGTAAAAATCTGGAGGTGGTAAACCTGCCGGAGAATATGGAGAAGTTGCCTAATAGTACCTTTGCCAACTGTGGTACGCTGGAGACCGTAACATTGCCCGACCGACTCAAGGAGATTGGCATCAGTGCCTTCGAGGGGTGTGTAGATCTGAAAGGGATAGACGTGCCGGCATCGGTCGATGAGATAGGGCGCGATGCCTTTAAAAACTGCACCAGTCTGAAGGATGTGAAGCTATCCAATGGGCTAAAGAACCTGGGAAGCGGTGCCTTTGAGGGGTGTGTATCACTGCATAGCATAGAGCTGCCACGCTCTCTGAGCAAGTTGCCAAACGAGGTTTTTCAGGGCTGCTCTACATTGCAGGATGTGCAGCTCACCAACTCGCTCAAGTCGATAGGTTCCAATGCTTTCGAAGGTTGTGCCGATCTGAAGAAGATCATTCTGCCTTCGTCGCTGTCAGATTTAGGTTCTTCGGCTTTCAGAGACTGCACTTCGCTTGAAGAGATGTCTATTCCTTCAGGACTGGATAAGATACCATCCAGTGCTTTTCGCGGTTGCAGCAATCTGTACAAGCTCAACATCTCTTTTGCTGTGAAATCTATTGGTGACGATGCCTTCCACGGTTGTGCGCGCCTCGACTCTGTTTTTATACCAAACTCTGTGAAGACACTGGGTGCCAGCGCTTTTGAAGGGTGTACCAATCTGCGTCGTGCTCAGCTCTCCAATGCTCTGAAGGTGTTGTCTTCCAAGCTCTTCCGTGGATGCTCCAACCTCAACGGTGTGACCATCCCCAACTCGGTGGCAGAACTTAAGGATGATGTCTTCCGCGACTGCTCCAGCCTCACGGCTATCACCATACCAGTGTCTGTGAAGAAACTGGGAAACGATGTGTTTAAGAGTTGCACCAACCTGCAGGAAATCACCATGCGCTCGGCAGCGCCACCTAAGATCAGTGGAGATACCTTCGATAAAGACGTGCAGCGCTATGCCACCCTCTACGTGCCTGATGAGGGCATTTATAAGAATGAGAGGGAAAAACGCTGGAGTAAGTTTTCCAATATTGTTAAGAGATAAATAGCCATGATTACTTCGTCCGACTTTAATGAGATAAACGCCCTGATAGCCTACCTCAAGCAGGTGCCTTACGATGTGTCACGCAACCAGCTCTATGGAGCAAGCGAGCTTTACGAAGGGTTTAATGCCGATGATGAGGCCAGCTTCCAGCATTGTTTCGATAGCCGTGTCTATCAGCATTTCATCGCCACGGGCAAGCAAACCTCACGGGTAGAAGAGTCGCTGGCTCGCGCCTTGCATGATCATGGCATGCATATCGCCATGCATGAGTTTAATCAGAAGCATGACAGCCGCTGCTATATAGGCATCATGGGTGGTCATGCCTTGCTGCGCACAGACCCCATGTACAGTCAGATAGCCCTGCTGGGCAAGCACCTCACCGAGCGAGGCTTCTGCTTGCTGAGCGGTGGTGGCCCCGGCGCTATGGAGGCCACCCATCTGGGAGCTTGGATGGCTGGTCAGACCGATTCGAATATGGAAGAGGCACTGCGCATGCTGCAGGTAGCACCTTCGTTCAGAGATGCCCATTGGCTGTCATCTGCATTCAGCGTGATGAAGCGTTATCCGCAGCATCGGTACGAGAGTCTGGGCATACCTACTTGGCTCTATGGCCATGAGCCTTCCACGCCTTTTGCTACCCATATCGCCAAGTTCTTCGAGAACAGCCTACGTGAAGACAGCATCCTCACTCTGGCCTTTGGTGGCATCATCTACACTCCAGGTAGCGCGGGCACCATGCAGGAGATTTTCCAAGATGCCGTGCAGAACCACTACCTCAGCTTCGGCTTCTCCAGTCCGATGATATTTCTCGGCAAGCACTTCTGGACAGAAGAAATGCCCGTCTATCCATTGCTACAAGAGCTGATAGAGACGGGCAAGTATAAGAATCTGCTCCTCACGCTTACCGATGAGGCCGATGAGATAGTCGATTGTCTGGAGCGGTTTCGCAAGGCCTAAGCCATAGACTGCTGTTCCTTGATCTGTGCTACCAGATTTTGACGCTCCATATCCTCGATAGCCAAGGCTATCTGGTCTGGGCAACTGGTCATCTTGCTACCGCAGCGTATGCCTTTCAGCCTATTATGCACTTCTTCCAGTCGCATGCCTTTGATGAGGCTGCAGATGCCTTTCAGGTTGCCATTGCAGCCACCTATCACATTGGCGAAGGTCACACGCCCTTCATCGTCTGCCTCCAGCTCTATAAACTGGCTGCAGACCCCCTGAGTCTTATATATAATCTTCTTCATGACTCTAACCCCCAATCACTATGCTTATTTTTTAATATTTTAATCTTTTAATTTTTGCATTTTTGCATCTTTGCATCTTTGCATCTACGGCTCTGCCGTACTTAGTCCTCAATATGCAAAATCTCCTTGAATCGCTTCACTACCTCTGGGCGGCCAGTAGCCTTGCCACGATCCTCGCTCAGCTTGCACGTGTCGTTGTAGAACGGCCAGCTCTCGGTGATTTTGGCAGCCAGCAACTTGATGACGATGTTCATAGGCTCTACACCATCGAAGTCGTTGGTCCAGCAAGTGCCGATGCCGAACGAGATCTTGGCCTGATGACCCAGTCGGTCTTGCAATTCACAAGCCCCGTCGATGTTGAGCGCATTGCTGAACACCACCTGCTTCTCGCTGATAGGAATGCCGAAGGAAGCATACTTCGTCTTCATCTTCTCAAACTGCTCATAGTTGTCGCCGCTATCTACGCGCAGACCAGCAAAGCCACGGGCAAAGTCTTCAGAGAAGTTGCGGTCGAAAGCCTCCCACTTATACGTGTCGTAAAGGTAGGTTCCCAGACTGCCGCGGTAGGTATGTCGCCAGGTGCTCATGGCTATGTGGTTGGCCATCTGTGGCCCATACATAGCAGCTATGGCCGATACATACTCATGCGCCATGGTGCCTATCGGCGTCACGTCATACTTCATGGCCAGATAGACGTTGCTGGTACCCGTGCATCTTCCGGGCTTGCCCGTTTCCTGATGCTCACGAGTGGCATCCAGCATGGCCTTCAGGGCCACATCCTCGGCATGGAAGCTGACACGACGGCGCGGACCGAAGTCGGCCCACAGGCAGCCATGTTCCAGCATCTTCTGCGCTTTGGCGTAGCTCTTGTGGTAGTAAGCCTCGTAGTCGAACTTGCGGTCTAGGCCCGTTACCTTATAGTAAAGCTCCGATACGATGGCAAGTACCTGCACCTCCAGCAGCACGGTGTCTGCCCAGAGTCCTTCAAACTCTATATGTAGGTGGCCTTCAGCATCTTGGCTCACCTTTGCCCACTCACGCTTATAGCGGAAGCCGCGCAGATAGGTGAGAAACCAGCCTGGCAGGAAGTAGCACTTGCGGCGCATGAACTGAATTTCCTCTTCGGTGATGACGAGGTTTTCCAGCAAGGCAATCTGTTCTTCCACCAGCTTGCCGAATCCCTTAGGATAGCACAGACCGTTACGGTCCACGAACTCATACTTCACCTGTGCACGTGGAAAGTTATCTATGATTGCACAGCACATACTGAATTTATACAGGTCAGTATCCGTGAAATGTTTAATAATCTGCTCCATATTATTTAATTTTCAATTAAACTTCGTTTGATTTTGCTCACGTTCGGCAGAGCTGATGCAAGCATCGCTCTACTCTCACTTAATCGCAAAATTCTTCATTTACCATTACCCTTCCTGCTGGTATTGCCTAGGCGACATCCCCACCGCATTCTTGAAGTACTTGCCGAAGAACGACTGGTTGGGGAAGTTCAGCGCCAGACTCACTTGCTGCACCGTGTAGCTTCCCTTGCGAAGCATGGCCTTGGCCTCCAGTATCACAGCATCCTTGATCCACTCCGAGGCATGCCTGCCGCTGGTTTCAGATACCACATGCGCCAGATAGGAAGCCGAGAGACAGAGGCGGTCGGCATAATACTTCAGGTCACGGTGCTCCTGACAGCCGTCGTGCACCTCCTGGATGAAGTCCAGCAATATCTCCTCTTGCCTTGTAGGCCGTTGGTAGTTCTGCTCTTTTTCGAAGCGCGATTTCTGCCCCATGAAGAGCAGCACCAGTCCCTGCAGCAAATTCTCTATCTTCTCACGCGTGTTGTCAACACGGCGATGCGTCAGCACTAAGCGCATCTGCTTGTAGAGCCCCAGCAGTTCCTCCATGTCCTCCTTGTCGCCATGAAATATGGCAGGGCGCAGAAAGTACTTGCGCACCGAGGCCGTGGCAAAGTTCAGCGCATGGTTGTCGGTATCGTTGGCAAAAGCCATGATAAGTAGCTTGGAACCAGGCATTGGCTCCATTTTCTCCAAGATAGACCCTGGTGTGAGCAGCAACGCATCGTTTTCGTGCATCTCCATGTCCATCAGGTTCACGTTTAGGCATATTCCGCCTTGCAGGCAGACTATGGTCATGGTGAACATGAACTTCATCGGCATCAGCTGTCTGGCTGTCTTCAGTTCCTCATCCTCGGCAAACGATCGCTCCTCAGAGAGGTTGTCGTTCAGATAGAGAAAGTCGTCCAGCATCAGCTTATGCTTCTGATCCTTCATCATGGCGAAGGTGATCTCAAAAAGTCTTTCGTTGCTTTCCATAGTCTTCATTGGCATTTTGTGCGCTAAGATAAGGCTTTTCTATGAAAAAATACCAAAAACTGGGAAAAATACATCATTGTCAGAAGTATAATGGTGCAAAAATAGCTGTCACGCCTGTCACGCTGTCACGCTTCGCTTGGTTTCAGATGCCCAGCATCCGTTCCATCACCTCCACGGCATGGGTGATATCCTGCTCGAAATGCCTATGGTCACGCAGAAAATCCGTGCGACCACCAGCCAGTAGCTGATAGAGCGACGGGTTCATCTCGTCGGCATAGGTGCCTATGGCATACTCTATGTCATCCCGCTGCCAGTCCATCGTGGAGTGGATATACACCCGCATCTTCTGGTGCAGAAAGGCGTAGGCGGTCTCTATGCTGTCTCGTGTCAGTTCCGAGGGTAGTGACTCCTGCTTCATACGTGTCAGAAAAGTTTAGGGTGCAAAGTTATACATTATTTTTAAATAAAAGACTATCTTTGCACCCATGATGAAGAATGTCTGCAATTTCATATCCCGCTGGATGGCTCTACAGGTGTTGCTGGTAGCTGGTCTGGCATTGTGGATGCCAGAGGCTTTTTCAGCCATAGACACATGGTATATCAATCCCATCCTCGGACTGATTATGTTCGGCATGGGACTCACACTCTCACTCGATGATTTCCGCATCGTGTTCAGTCATCCCAAAGATGTGCTGACGGGGTGTCTGGCTCAGTTCACCGTGATGCCCCTGCTGGCTTGGCTGCTGGTCAAGGCCTTCGCCCTGCCCGACGAGCCGGCACTGGGCGTGATGCTGGTGGGGTGCTGTCCGGGTGGCACGTCGTCAAACGTGATCACCTATCTGGCCAAGGGCGACCTTGCGCTCTCGGTGGGAATGACGGCCACTTCCACCGTGTTGGCTCCCCTGCTCACACCCCTTCTGGTGTGGCTGCTGGCTGGCACTATGGTCGATGTAGATGCTGTGGGCATGCTCCTAAGCATACTCTATGTGGTGATAGCCCCCATAGCAGGCGGTCTGATTTGTCAGAAATACCTACCAAAGCTCACGTCGAAGCTCATTCCCTATCTTCCGGCATTCTCTACGCTGATGATTATGGCTGTGGTAGTGATTGTAGTGTCGCACACCGCTGCCTGTCTGCTTTCTGCAGGTCTGCTCATCGTGCTGGTGGTGATGCTTCACAACCTGTTGGGATACACCATCGGCTACCTCATAGGTAAGCTGCTGAGGCTGCCCAAGCCCAAGCGTGTGGCCATATCGGTAGAAGTCGGCATGCAGAACTCCGGCCTTGCCTCCTCACTTGCCGTGCTCCATTTCGCCGCCTATCCTCTGGCCACCATCCCCGGTGCCATATTCAGTGTCTGGCACAACATCAGCGGTGCCCTGATAGCCAAGTGGTATGGCCGCGGTGCCTGATAGACTCCAAAAACAGCTGTCACGCCTGTCACGCTGTCACGCTTAGCTCAGCATGCCCGAGTCTTCTTTATCCATCCAGTCTGTTGGATCAATCCCTACAGCACCGAGCCACCGATTAGTGGTGAAATCTCCGTCCTTGTCCAGATAACCCCAGCGTCCGCGCAGCTTCACCTGTAAGGCAGGCTCGTCATTAGTAGGCCAGATGATGTCGTCGAAGATGGGTGGGGTAGTGATGTAGCTGCCTACGGATTGATACGCATTATCCAATACACCATAAATGCTGCTATGCACTACTATACCGCACTTCCTGCCTTTACCAAAGCGGAAGTATGGTCCATGCTTTTCCACAAAGTCCATCTCAGCCGGAATCAGCACGCTCCCTTCATTGTCTATCACCCCTGTCTTTCCGTCTTTCCAACATCTATACCAGTTAAAAAACCAAGGCAAGATACTATCATAAGTAAAACCCGTAAGCAGATGGTTGTATTGTAAGGTCGATATCATCGCCTGTTTGCCGTTCAGCACTGCCACCATGGGATCACTACTTCGGTTGGTAAAGTAATTCCCCAGGCATCTCACTTCATCATATAATGGTGGTACCAGCATATTGCCTGCGACGTCTTGTACACCGACCTTGCCATGATAGGTCACAAGTTGGTCGTTCCAGTTGTACCTGTGATAGTAGTAATCCAAGCACTTGTCTATACGTTTCCTTTCCTTGTTCCCAAGCATCTGTTTCCTTCGCTCACTGCTTAGATATTTCAGGAAGTTCACGTTTTTTGCCGTTGCCGTCAGCATTCCCGTTTCTTTGGCTTTGTCGAAGCGCGACTGAATCGATATTCTGAAATCGTTACCCCCCCACCAGTCCGTGTATGCGTCGCTTTCGTTGGCAAAGCGATCCACCACATCCTGCATGGCCTCCATGGTTGGTCCAGAACCGTGCAGATAGATTTCAGAACGATGATAACTTTCCGCCTTTATTTCACCTGGTTGTGGTACGAACCCATTTCTCATGTAGAACGCCCTGCGTCGCAGACATTCCTCATAATCTTCATTCTCGGGTATGGGTTTGAACGCTGTAAGGATGATGGGCTTGAAGGCATTCAGCTCCTTGATGTGTTCCAGCAGCTTGGTGCCATAGCCCTTCCCGTGATACTTAGGTTCAATAGCCAAAAATGCCAAGAATGTTATCTCCCCATAGTCTATGGCATAGGCATAGCCTCTGAACTGGCCTCGGTCCTTCAGCGCAATGAAGTCGATTGGGGTACCTTCTTGTTTGGCAGACCAGTCAGTCAGCATGGCCATGTCGGGTGCTATGGGAAACACCTCCTCATTCAGTCTTTCAATCTTTCTGATTATTGCTCCGTGCAGCGGGGTCACTTTCTCAAATGTAATCATAATTATGCTTTTTAATGGGTTATTATTGAATAAATCCTATGCGTCTGCCACTACTCTTCTGGCAGATGGTCTCCTGTCGGCAGTATTCCTCCACGCGGCTGTCGGTCAGATAGTCGTCACCGTAGAGAATGCTCTCGATGTCGCACTTACGGGCGATGTTCTCTATCTGTCCACCGCTGAAGTCGTAGGTGCTGGCCAACTTATACACCAGTCCTTCAGGGAGTTTGGGGAGCATGCTCTGCCAGATGCGGCTGCGCTGCTCGATGTCGGGCTTCTCGAACCTCACCTTGTAGAGGAAGCGGCGTTCGAAGGCTCCATCCATGTTCTGCACCAGGTTGGTGGTGGCTATCATGATGCCTTCAAGCTTCTCCATTTCCTGAAGAATGATGTTTTGGATGGAGTTCTCCATTTTGTCCACTGCATAGTCTGCTCCTTCCTTACGCTTGCCAATGATGGCGTCTGCCTCGTTGAAGAGCAGTATGGGAGTCGTCTTCCTAGTCTTCACGATGTTGCGGTATTGGTCGAAGAGTGCCTTGATGTTCTTCTCGCTTTCGCCCACCCACTTGCTCTTGATGTCCGAAACGTTCACATGCATCACGTCGCGTCCAGTGGCACGTGCCAGCTGCAGCACGCTCTCCGTCTTACCCGTACCAGGTGCACCGTAGAATAGACAGGTGAACCCCTGGCGCATGCCATGCTCCTTCAGTCGGTTGCAGATGCCTTGGTACCTTTCTTCACTCAGCATGTCATACAGATTGCCCAACTGCTCCTTCACACTGGGGCTGAAGAACAGTTCCTTCTCGCTGATGTCTTGGCAGAGCGTCACGTCTCTCAGCGAGTTATTCCGTATGGCTATCTTCACTCCACCCAGCAGTTCGTTCTTCGCTTTGTCGGTCAGCCTCACTACTTCAGAGTCCTCAAAACCATCTGCGCATCCATGCTCCAGAAGTCCGTTCGTAATTAAGGTATGTCTGCCGTTCCTCAATGCGTTGCATAGCATGAATCGCTTATTTCTGTCGTCTTCCAAGAAACCTATGTGAGAATAGTCTAAGCCGTCGTCCACACCACCAAGCACCAGATGTCTGCACAGATGTGTCAGTATGATTCTATCCCATAGATCGTCGACCAACTCTTGCAGTTTCTGAACGTAGGGTATGGATGTGTTTTCGGCAAGCAAGCGCTCAAACTCTGGTACAAACAGTGCTGTAGAGAGCATATCCAAGTGTATCATATGTGTCAAGTCAAAGAAGTGTTGGAAGAATTCTATGACATCGGCTGATGCGTACGACTCCTTCTCAAACTTCTCGTTGTTCTTGAAAGCCTCTAAGGCTCGTGGAGCCAAAAGGTATCCTCTGTCATAGTCTTCATTGCAGTAGAACACGATGCCTCTCTTCACCAACTCATCCACGTCGCTTTGGTATTGCACCACCTTGATGTTTCTGCATTCCACGAATTGGGCAATGCCTTCCATTTCCACCTTTTTGTTCCCATATGAATGCTCTGTGATCAGAGCCAACATCACAGCCTGATCGGCACTGATGCCTTGTTTTTGAGCCACGTAGTCGATGTACTCTTTCGCGTCCTTGTAGAAATCCTCGCTCAGTCCTGTGGATACAGCCTTAGACACGATGCCTTCCATGGCATTAAACATGTTCATGTTGTTGTTAATCTCCTCGAAGTCGGAGTGTGCGTTCTTGTTCACCTTAATTGCTCTTTTGCTAATTTTCAATCGTCTCATTCCCATGCGTTATTACGTTTTATTTTCGTCGTAAAGGTAGTAATGTATCATTAAATACTGGCATTATTTATATGTATAAGTATTCTTATATTCTTAGGCCGCATCATCGTAGATGCGGTCAAGAATATGGTTGACTATTTGATTAGGATTCCTGAAGAGATGTTCTTCCTTTGGCAGTCTCTCCGCCACCTGCATCAACTGATTGTCGCTGATGATGATGTTTTCGCGACTCAAGCCTACCTTCCTAATCTGACACCTCTCCTTTCTGTGTCCGCAATGTCTGTCTTCATTGCTGATGCTGCAGAGTGGATACTCAAGAGCCGTGAGCTCGCCTAATTCCTTTAGATATTTGTTCGCTTGAGTACGCATCACACTGAAGTGATGAAGATTTCTTGTCTGCTTGGCCAGCCAGTCTCTGCCGCTGAAGCCGTACAACAGCTGATAAATCTCTGCAAGCACCACTTTAGACTTGCTGTCTGTCAGGTGTCTTGTGTAAAGTCCGCCTGCCACCTTATACAATAACAAGGTAAAGAAGTAGAATGTTTTCTCAGTAGCATTGTTGAAAGCCAATTTCACACGTTTGCCGTTTGCGCGCTGCAACCAGATGTCATAGTTACCCTTCTTGTCACGTCTTTCTCTCTGAGTAGACTTCTCAATAACAATTTTTGTCATGGCACGTAAAATTAAAAGTTAGATCCTCAGACCACCTTCGGATTTCCGGGTGCAAAGATTTCACTTTTCTCCCTAAAAAAGAAGAAATCAAGGTCTTTGTACAGGTGTAAAAATAAGTGAGTTGTTATTCAACTACCTGATCGTCACGCACTTCTGAATTGATCGCTCGTGCGTCTGTCCATTCTCTGGCCAACTGCTCCATTTCTTGTGGCAGTGTGATCTCAGAGGCGTCAAGGTACATGGTCCTTAGTTCATGCTGCGACTTCATGCGCATTGATCGGAAAAGGAAATAGTCTGCCTCGTCTTGTATTCCGACAGAATCTTTCAGTGTCTTTCTCAATATCTTAGTATACTGTTTGTAGTTATCCCCTGTGGAGAGATACCTCTCTATGGTAAATTCGGCTTCCCTTTGGCTCATCTCCCCGAATAGGAGAGTCACCAGTCTGTTCATCACTCTTTTGCAAGGTTCCATGGTTGTCATGAGCGACACATAGCCGCTCTTCCTTGAGCAGAGAATGATGGTGAGGTAGATTAGTAGAGCGTTTCCGTTAAGTTTGTCTATCACTATCTCCTTGCCATTCTGCATTCTCAGCACTACCTCATACTTCACCCTCTTCTTATTGCAACTGCGCACAGTGATGTGTCTTCCTCTCGTTGGTTCATTCCCCTCTTTGTCGGTGTTAGGTTTCCTAATGTTCAGTTGCTTGCACATCTCCTCGATGTATTTCTCTTGATACCTTTCCCTATAGGCGTCTACAAGTTTGATGTATTTCAATCCATTGTTCTCGTCCATGCTTGAAATCCAATGCATATGTAGACTTCTTATGAGACTGGCACGGGTGTCCGCACGTTCTTCATTCTTTGCCCACCAAACTTCCCAATCCTGTGGGTAGCGTGCCTTGAGATTCTTGATAGCCTGTTCATTGCCCGCCTCCACGCCTTTCATAATCCACTGTTTGGCCATGTCCTCGTCTTTCTCTACGCCATATCCGAATTTATAGCAGTCGGATATCAAGACGGAGAACACGCTTTTGCCTTCGTCAAACGCACGCTTCGACCATTTCAGTGCTTTCTGATACTCTTTGTTGATATAGTATTCATAGCCGAGTATGGCGTCTATCTGTGCACTGTGCCTTTCTTCTGCTTGTTCTGTCCACTGACCGATTTCTTCTTCGTGGTTCTGTTTATCTTCGAAGTAATGCTTCAAAAGGTACGTGATGCCCAACTCATGCCCTTGCTTTGCTGCTTGTTCAAAGTAGTGCAGTGCTTTCTTTTTGTCTTTCCTAACAACCTCTCCTTTCTGGTAGAAATAGCCCAGTTGATAGATGGCGTCTACGCTGCCCAATTCAGCAGCCTTCTGATATTTCTTCAGCGCTGTCTTCTTGTCGGTTTTCATGCCGAAGCCGAAGAACTGATGTTCGGCCAACTGATACCATGCGTCGGCTTCGCCAGCCTCTGCAGCTTGGTGCAGATACGCGTTTCCTTTCCGATAGTCTTGGTGTACCATGTCACCTGTGCAGTAAAATACCCCTAAGAAGTAAAGACAGTGCGGCTGATTTAGCTCAGCACCCTTTTGGTACCAGGCGAAAGCCTTCTCCATATTTGGCATGACTCCCAACCCCTCTCTATAGCAATCTGCCAGCAATGCCATGACCTCTCCGTCGCCTTGCTGTGCTTTGTTTATCATTGCCATAATAGTCTTTTCGTCTATGAACTCCTCCTGATCCTTTTTGATCAAAGGGAGACGCTCTGCCACCGTTTGTAGCATGTCGGGATAAATCACCTGCGTGGGCAGCAACCTCATGTCATACTCATTCCCCTCACGTAAGGGAAGAAACCATTGCAGTTCTTCCTCTTGTTCTTCTGGCAGCGCCTTTCTGATGGCGCTTCTCATGCGCTGTATGCACTCTGTCAGATAGATGTCTGGGTCTAAGTTGTCGAGCAGACCGCTCAAGTCTTGCCTGCCTGGATAGACCAGAGCGGCCAGATCTATGAGTATCGTCCTTAGGGCATGGTTGTCTTTTCTCAGCCATTGTTCATTCACGCCTCCGTGAGCCAATCCCAAGAGCATTACCATGTAGAGTATCTGGTCAGACCGCCTGTCAAAGTGTATGTAGTAACTGCTTTCGTCGTCGCAAATCAGCTTGACGCAGAAAGCTCCCTCAGTGTCTGTTTGACTGATGTCGCTTTCAGCCTTTGCCTCGATGACTGCACGGCGCATGGAGGTGGCGCTTTGCATTCTTAAGAAGTGTTCTTTCCCTTTCATGCCAAGCTCCAACGCTTCGATTACCTTGTCTGCCCATGGCTCCTGACTATCAGCATATGTGGCTAATAACTGTGTCAGTTGCACATAGTTATCTAAGTCGTCCAGCATTCGTTCGTGCATGGCACCTATTTGGTCGGCGATTTCTTTTGACATGGATTCTTAAGATTAGTAAAACAAATATAGGCAAAAAGGGTGAGAATTCCAAATTTTCGCACTTAATGATTGTTAAACGAGTAAAGATTTTAACTATACCTTATCTATATAAGAAATGCTTTTCTTACAAGGTATAAAAAAGATGATCCTTTGAAAATTTATGCATAGCTTTGTAATCGATTCAGGATTTGATAACCATTGTGATATATATGATAGACTACAAGTTGTTGATAATTCCCGACGTTCATGGTCGGACGTTTTGGAAAGACGCCACAGACAGGTATGGCGACAAGGTGGAAAACATTGTCTTTCTTGGCGACTATCTCGACCCTTACCCCCAAGAAGGGATAACCCCAGAGCTCGCGTTCGAGAATTTCCGTGAGTTGCTGGCGTATGCACAGACCGACGACCGTGTCACTCTGCTGCTTGGCAACCACGACCTGCATTACCTCTATCCGCAGGACTTCGAGCGCTGCACGAGATACTCATCAGACAATGCCTGGAAGATCAGTCATGAACTTCAGCTCACGGCACAGCCCTTCCGCATGGCATTCGCCACCGAAGTCGGTGGCAAAAAGTTCCTCCTCAGTCATGCGGGAGTGACGAAGTCGTGGTATGAGCGGAATAAGGAACTGATAGGAACATTGACCGTTGAGCATCTGGACGACCTTCGGCTGGGTGGCATTGGCTTCTTGACGCTCAACGACTTGTCGGTATACCGTACCTGGTTCGGTGGCTTTGAGACAGGTAGCATGGTATGGTCGGACGTCCGTGAGAGAGTGGGGGCAGAGGAAGACGTGGAAGGTTTCGAATACCAGATCTTCGGTCACACCCAACTTGCTGATGAGCCGATAATAACGGATACTTGGGCATGCATCGACTGCCGCAAAGCCTTCCTGCTTACCCATGAAGGAAAACTCCAATTAGTGTAATAATTAAAAAGTAAAAGTTATGAGTGAAGAAAAACAGAGAATCCACAAGTTTGAGATGACAGAGGTAGAGCCGGCCCGTGCCGATGAGTTTCTGAAGGAACATGTTGGCTGCCGAGCAGGCGGAGCCTTCGGAGAGAAGATCATCGTGTCCTTCATCCCCACATCGATGGGAGATATCGTTGAGATGCGCTGCATGGGTTGCCGCACCATGAAAGACATCACGGAGATGGAGAAGTTCTAAGCTTCAAAAACAGCTGTCACGCCTGTCACGCTGTCACGCTTTAGGCAAAAAAGAAGGGAGCAACTACCCCAGATGAGGTGTTGCTCCCTTTTTGTTGCTCTGATGTTTCAGAGCATTGACATGCAGCTCGATACTCCGAGTGTGGTGCCGACGGCTGTGAGAATGGCAATCAGTAGTTGTATGCCATATTTCAGTAGTTCCTTCTTGTTCATTGTTCAATGTTTAATGTTCAATGCTTAATGCTTAATGTTTAATGTTCAATGTTTAATGTTCAAAGTTCATCATCCGATTCCGCCGTCACCGCCAGTTTCCGGATTGGTGTTCACTGGATCGCTGCCACCGCCATCATTGTCAGGATCGGTATTTCCGTTCTCAGGTTCCTCTATGGTGCCATCGTCGGTGCTGGTTACCTGTTTCACCACATCACCATTGCGGTCGTAGCACGTGATGTTGATTGCCGTGTTCTTCAGTTCCTGCTTGATGTCCATGCTCGGAGTGAAGATCACCTTGCGGGTGGTGATGAGGCTTGAGCTCACGGCATTCACATCGGCCACGCTCTGCGCGTTCACGCCAAATCGCATGGTGCCCAGTCCTGGGATGGCTACCGAGTGGCCTTCGGTGGCCCATGCCTTGATCACTTCGCCTATAGCGTCCCAGGCTGCGCTCATGCTGCCCTTGGAGATGCCGCTACGGAGGGCTGCCTCCTGGATTTCTTTGCTCTGAGAGAGCTTGTTGTAGAGATCTGCTTGGAGCATGTAGCGGTACTCACCTGCGTGCGCACCCACTTTGAGAAGGCGCTCCACTGCCTTGATTTTGATACTCATAGTTAAGATTGTTTTTGGTTGACCGCTCGGTGGCGGTCGTGTAAATTAGTTGTCTGTGCCATCATGATTGCGGTTGCAAAGATACGAAATCGGGTAGGGGTTTGTCAATACTTTTCCCGACTCTTGTGATCCCTTTTCCCGAGTTTTGTGCAGCAGTGACGGTATGGTGCCTTCTATTCAGTTAATATTAGGCAACTATATACAATTAGACCCCCAAATAGCCACCTATATAAGTGGTTGGATTCTGTGCCAACTGCTATATTATTCCCAAAATTTTTCTGTTTGTTTGTTCTATTAGACATTTTTATATACATTTGCAACGAAATGTTACCGATGTAAAATTTACGGCCGTAAAATTCTATGAAGAAATTTTATGATAGAGTACGCGAAATGACCGAACTTAGGGAATTACAGCGTCAGGCGTACAGCGATTATTCCCGATTTGTGGTGCTCACAGGCAGAAGGCGTGTGGGTAAGACAAGCCTTGTATATAGACTTATAAACGAGACTCAGGAAGATGCTCCAGGTCTCTATTTCTTTGTTGGCAGAAAGACGGAAACCGTCCTTGTCAGAACCTTTGTGCAGGAAACTCGCGAAAAACTTGGGGAGTTTATCCCAGATGGAATGAGTTCGTTCCGCGAACTCTTTCAAATGATACTGGAGATTGGAAAGCGAAAGAAGTTCACCCTCTTTATTGATGAGTTTCAGGAGTTTGATAATATAAATGCAGGTATCTTCAGCGACATACAGGAACTATGGGACGAATACAAGAAGCAGACAAACGTATGTTTGATTGTGACTGGTTCTATATTCCGCATGATGGAAAAGATCTTCAAAGATGAAGAGCAACCCCTCTTTGGCAGGGACGACTGTACCATTAAGCTGAAACCTTTTAATACGGAAACCATAAAAGAAATCCTAGGTGACAACAAGCCTAACTATACCTCAGAAGATCTTCTGGCTCTCTGGACGATTACTGGTGGTGTGGCACGTTACATAGAACTCCTTATGAACAACGGATGTACGGACGTCAAAAAGATGATTCACTACGTTTGCTCAAGCGGCGACAGCTACTTTGTGGACGAAGGCAAGAAGATATTAATCCAAGAGTTCGGTAAGCAGTATGGCACGTATTTCAGCATACTCGACCAGATCGCCCATGGTGATGTTACTCAAAGTGAGATTGAAAGAGCTTTAGGAATGAAAAGCCTCGGCGGACAACTGAAGATATTGGAAGAGAAATATGGTATCATCAAGAAGAAGCGTCCGATTGGCGCGAAAGAAGGGAGCCAGACCGTGCGTTATGAGATACAGGACAACTTCTTTCGTTTTTGGTTCCGATACATCAACAGATACTCAGCCCTCATTGAATTACAGAATATGCCAGCATTGGAACGTATCATGACCGATGACTATACCACATTCTCGGGCATTGCCCTAGAGCGCTGGTTCCGTCAGAAGATGATGGAGAGCTGCCGATACAGGCAGATTGGCGGTTGGTGGCAACCAAATGGCATCAACTCACAGGGAAACAAAGATGACTTCGAGATTGACATTGTGGCCGAAACTCTTGAAGGCAATGTTGAAGCTTATGAGGTGAAGCGCAATCCTCAGAAGTATTCTCCTGCCCGGCTGGAAGAGAAAGTCACCGAAATGAAGCGACACATATTCCGTGGCAAAGAAGTCACAAAGGGTGGCTTATCCATGGAAGATATGTAAGCGTTGACAAGTTTTTATACAGATAAATTCACACTTATTTTCCCTGCTATTTCATACCTTTGTCACCAAAATAATGACGAGTATGATGGATTTTAGTAGAGTAGAACATTACGACGCTGCCTCGCTGAACTGCTATGCATTCTGCAGAGGCACTGATGTGAAAGATGGTATCATCTTGTCGCTCGGCAACATGGTGAGTGGTTTCCCTTTCCAGCTGAACGGCGTGGAGTTTCAGAACTCAGAATGCGCCTACATCAGTGGCTTGTTTTCAGATAATGACGAAAGGCACTTCGAGCTGCAGCGCCAGCTGAGGGATTGCACCAATGGACTGATGGCTAAGCGGGCCATCCGCCGCCCTAACAAGCACCTGGCGCGTGCTGATTGGGAGGAGTTCAACATACAGTGGATGCTCTATGTGGTGTGGACCAAGTGCTGCCAGTCGGCCAGCTTCAGGCAGCTGCTCCTCTCCCTTCCTCAGGATGCCGTGATCATAGAGAACAGCACCTTTCAAGCTGGTCCTACGGCTACGGTCTGGGGCACGCGCAATGCCGAACTCAAACAGCTGATCAGACAGGCGAAGAAGGAGCTCAAGCTACAGGGCATGAACAAGGCTGCCATCAAGCGTACCCTCGATAGCCGTCGGCTCGGCGAGTGGAGCAGGATAGGGGCGTTCGTGGGGCAGAACGTCATGGGCAAGATCCTGATGCTTTGTCGCGATGCGCTTCGTAACCATCAGGAGCCGACCATCGACTACGATTTGCTGCGTTCTAAGCACATCTATCTTTTAGGTCAACTCCTCACATTCTGAGGTCATCAATTTTTTCTCCAGTTGTGGAAATAAATTTTCCCAGTTGGAGAGATAATTTTTGGGCGCCGAGCGTTACAGCGTTACAGGCGTGACAGCACTTTTTGAAGCCTTCATCCGCAGGTGAGAATAGGGTAAAATTAATTCTATATTTATATTTATATATAAATAAAATATAGACCTCACTCAGCGAATAGGTCGAAACTTTGCTGTCACGCCTGCAACGCTGTCACGCTTTGTATGTTTCGCCCTTGCATCATAGGCGTAAATCTGCTAACTTTGCACCCTGATATTTTACTTAATTATTAAATTTTTATGCTTAAAATTATTAAGAGTTTTAAAGACAGGGTGCTGTTTAGCATGCTGTCGAGAGAGTTTTTGGCCGAATATGGCCGTGTAGAAACCACGAAAGAGCAGCTGGCTCGGAAGCTGAACACAGCGCAGCAGCGCTCCGTGGATAGTTTGGATGATATGGACGACAACACTCTGAAACATCTGACAAAGTTGCCTCCAGAGGCAGGACAACTGGGAGTCCTCATCATGACAGAGTATGCACGTACCCTATGTACAGAGAATGATGCACGTGTCATCCAGCACATGCTCTACACTCTGATACCCAACCCTACGCCAGAGCATCGCCGAGCTATCGAAGGCATCATGAAGGCCTTCATCGACGCCCAGAAGTCTTACCGTGGCTTCATCCAGAATCAGTTCCAGGCGGGCAGTAACAACATTCTGCTGCAGGGGACGATAGACAATCCTACGTTTAACACTGAAAATCCAGACAGCGATGAAAGAGAGCAATGAAGATAACGCCCGCGTGATACATAATCACTTTGAGACAGGCAGTCAGACACAAGTCATACAGGGCCATATCAGCGGAGCCATCTTCGCCATGCCCGGAGCTACCGTCAACCAGTACACCACAGCTAGCCAGTCGGCGACAGAGGCAGAGCCAGCGCCCGAGCAGCCGGCAGATGCCGAGGCGCTGCAGCATCTGCTACCGCTGTTCTATGGCGAGCGCAAGGCAGCGGCCGACTTTCTCAAGGCCATCGCCGGAGCTAAGGATAAGCAGATCACCCAGCTGGTGAACAAGCTGGTGGCAGAAAACATCCTCTCACAGGCCTCCTGTCACCGTGACCTGTGGCAGATCCTAAGCCGCTACGGCCTCTATCATGCCACGGAGAGCAACTGGAATATGCAGGTAAAGTAGCATTTCGGAAGCTTGAATTTGTACAAGAACTTGTATTGCGCTTGTTCTTTCTTGTAAGTACTTGTGATTCAATTATTTGTGTGATAAATTGTTTGGTTGGTTCATTCCCTTGTCCTAACTTTGCGTCATCAAAATCGGGGACGTGAAAAGGCACGCCCTTCAGTACAGAGGATATATGTGACATCCGGCTGACTGAGAATGACAATAAGTTATGACAAGAGGAATGAAAATCAACAACCCCTGCTGCATCCGCCTCACCAAAACCGAGTGGCTGGGACAGGTGATGAACCCCACGGAGAAAGCATTCGTCACCTTCAAAGACCGCATCTATGGCTACCGCGCCGTCTTCGTGATATTGCGCACCTACATCGGCCACGGACACGACACCATCGGAAAGATCATCCGCCGCTGGGCACCCGACGTGGAGAACGACACCCAAGCCTACATCAACTACGTGAGCCGCACCACAGGCATCAAGGCCGACCGCGTATTACGCTTCACCGATCGCACCGAACTCATCACCATCGTGCGCAGCATGATTCAGGTAGAAAGTGCCTACATCGAGAAGAACATCACCTTATTACAAGCCGCCTATGAGCTGGCAAACTTTACCCGCTGATCCCTATGAAGAAGAATCCAGAAAACGGTGCTGTGACCCAGAAAGGCACAGCCATCTACGAAGAGAACCAGTATTTCTCATTTACTCCCAAGAAGACCGTGGCAGGAAGTGTGAAACGCTTCACCCACTACGGCGTAGCTCAGCAGCTCACCACGGGCGCCTTCCACTTCGAGTCGAAGCCTCGCTACCGCTCACAGAGCACCCTGATCAAGAAAGTGGCGCATGGCAGACTCTCGGCCACGAAGGACAATGCCACGCTGCTCACGCTGAAAGTCTATGAGGTAGAAGGACTCGATGCCGAGACAGTGATGCTGAAAGAAGTGATGGAGGTTTTTCAGCGATGAGTTGTTATCAGGTAACCACACGCGGCGGGGCGAAAGTGATGCGCCCCATCGCCACCGCGGAAGAATACCGCAAGCTACGTCACACCCTACGTCAGATGCAACTGGTGCGCATGGCGCGCCGAGGCACCATGCTGAAACTCGAAGACGGTACCCAGCAGCCCGCCAAGAGTCGACTGGTGCAGATGAACTACAGCTGCCTGCCCGCCGATGAGGCTGGCCACCTCAAGGGCAGCACGCACCTCAGTGGCAGCGTGGGCATGGACATCGACCTGCATCAGAAAGACTTCCCTTCGCAGGAGGCGTTTGATCAGCGGGTGGCAGAGATCCCGCAGCAGGTGCTCGGCAAGAAGGAGGAGTTGGGCCTGCTCATGCTGGAGCGCAGTGCAGGGGGCTTCGACGATGACGGTCAGCCCAAGGCCGGCTACCACCTTGTGTTTCGTCGCCGCCCCGATCTCACTCAGGAGGAGAATCTGAAGTGGGCCAGTGATCTGCTGGGCGTGGAGTTCGACAAGGGAGCCAAAGACATCACCCGCGTGTTCTATACCACTACGGCCAGCGAGGAAGACTTGCTCTACCTCGATGCAGATTTGTTCTGCAACGAGGAATGCAAAGATGCGAAAATGCAAATAGGCCAAGAAGAGGTGCCGCCGAGAATCAACGGAGATAATTCTCAATCTTCAATTCTCAATCCTCAATTAAACTACCGCTCCCTCCCTTACGCCCGCATCATCGCCAAGTATTGGGAACTATACAACGATGGGCATGAGCCTTGTAGAGGCGACCGCAACACCAAGACCTACCAGCTGGCCATGCACCTGGCACCTATCTGCGACTACAATCAGCAGCAGTTGGAAGCGGTGATTCCGCCCTACGACGGATTCCCCGAAGCAGAGTGGCGCACCACCATCGCCAACGGACTGAAAGATGCCCCTAAGCAGATCACTCCGCAGATGGAAAAGGTGCTCAAGCAGTTGCGCTCAGAGCAGAAACTCACCATCCTGGGCGGCAGTGTGGCGGCCGACGGTACCGCTCTGCTTCCCCAGTTGCCTGCTACGCTGCCTCTGGTGCTGCAACTCATCTGCTCCCTCGTCCCTACCAAGCTGAAAGCCATGGTGATAGAGAGCATCTGGCCAGCCGTCTGCGCCCATCTCCAAGGTGTGATGTTCCGATATACCGACGGCGTGCTGCACGAGCCAAACATCAGCTCGCCCCTCATCGGTAGGCAGAGCATCGGTAAGGGCCATGTGAACCAACCTATCGAGCACCTGTTGGCCGACATTACCCAGCGCGACCGACTGGCTGAAAGTCGCCTGCAGGAGTGGCGAAGGAACAACCAGGGCAAGGGTGCCTCAAAAGACCGACAGCCCCGACCGCTCGATATCTGCATCCAGCGACTGGACGATGACCTCACAAACGCCGCCTTGGCCCAAGCCCTCATCGATGCCGAGACCAATGGCAACCGCCGCATCATCACGAAGGTGGATGAGATAGAGATGCTCAACAAGGTGGGCAATGGCAAGAACGCCGATGTGGCACTGCTGGTGCGCTATGGCTTCGACACCGCTCGCTGGGGGCAGCGCCGTGTGGGACTGGAGAGCGTGAGTGGATCCTACGCCGTGCGCTGGGTATGGAATGCTTCCTGCACACCCAAGGCCATGCGCCGCTTCATCACCGACCGTTGGGTATCCGATGGTTCCCTATCGCGTCTCAATCTCAACGCCCTGCTGCTCTCTCCCGATGACCGTGAGCAACCCGTGGTGGGCGAGTACGACGAGGCGTTCGATGCCCAGCTCAAACCCTATGTCGATTTGCTGAATGCCGCCAGCGGACGGGTGGACTGTGAGGAAGCCAACGCCCTGGCTAAGCAACTGATCGATGAGCATGCCCATGTGGCCGACCTCTGCGACAGTGAAGGCTACCGTGTGTTCTCCTACCGCGCAGTGGTGATTGGTTGGCTCAAGGCCTGCATGCTCTACATCATGAATGATTACCGCTGGGATCCGTCCATCGAGACCTATGTGCGCTACTCCGTCCAGCGTGACATGTGGCTCAAGATGTACTACTTCGGGGAGCAGATTGAGCAGGAGTTCCAGGAAGAAGTCACCAACACCCATCATACGGTGAGCGACCTGCTGGCACCGCTGCCAGAGAGCTTTACCTACGAGCAATATCTGCAGGTGCGCTTAGAACAAGGGCGTACGGGCGATCCGCGCAATGCCCTGCGCACGTGGAAGCATCGTGGCTACATCATCTACGACGAGACCACCAAGTTGTGGCGCAAGACAGGAGGTAAGGCATGAGGTTGGTATTGACGCGTCAGTACGTCTCCGAGCATGTGGCCGGCGGGGTGATCACTATCGGCAACCGAGAAGTCTGCCATACCATCGAGCATCACACGGCCAAGATGCTCCCGTCTGGCGAATACTCGGTGAAGATCCTCCGCCAGCCATCGCCCTTCTCTAGGCGTATGCCCTGCATCCTGCGCTTAGAGCAAGGCAAGGTGCCGCTGGGGGTGATACAGTGGGGCAACGGGGTACATTCCCTAACCGACGGCAGCATCATCGTAGGTCAGCGCACCTGTCGCGACCTCGTGATCCATAGCCGCACCTTCTTCGCCCGCCTCTACAGCCGTCTGGCGAAGTGCCAGCGCCGCCATGAGCCCATCACTTTGGTGATAGTTTAGGGTGAATAGTTTAGGGTTTAGGGTGAATGGTTTAGGGCTCTAAACTCTAAGCTCTAAACCCTAAACTCTAAACTCTAAACCCTAAACCCTAAACGTTGAACATTAATTTTTTGCATTTTTGCATTTTTTAATTTATGGCTTGCCGTATTTGCTCTAAACCAGCAAACCGTGACAGCGTGACAGGCGTGACAGCATAATTTCCCTTCCATCGATGAACAGGTGGTGCTGACGGAGCAGGTCATAGTCGATGGAGGGGGAGGTATCCGTGCGGAGGGCATGGCGGCAGAGCATCAAGATCTTGCCAATGTTGTTCTGCCCACGCCAAGTGCCGATATTGTCCAGCTGGTTGAGCTTCACGTTGAGTAGGTGCTCAAGCTCTTTCTTAGGAAGCTGACTGTTGTCCGCCACCAACTGCTCCTTCAGAGCCTCACGGCTTTTGAGCAACTCTCGGTTCTTGCAGCCCCAGATCGTGGCGCTGCCTCCAGTGTCGGTCGTCGTGTTTTCTACCAACGTGACCTCCTCTGGCGTCTGCAAGAGTAGATGACAGAAATCGCTGTTGCCTAAACACTTCTGCCACACCACGAAGAGCATCCACTGCAGGCGGAACTCTGGGAAGTCTGGTCTCACCAACTTCTTATACTTAGCCTTGAAGAAGCGCTTGGCAGCATAGCCGCTGGTGGCAGATCGGAGCTCCTGCTGCACCCTCTGATGCTCAGGCGTATCCAGCGAGTACTCCCCACAGAGATACAGCCGTTCACTATCCTTCCACTCTATATCGTGGTAGATGAAGGGGAAACCACCAGCCATGTTAGACAGGCGAAGGTTCAACCCGTGTACGATGTCGTTCACTTGCTTGAACGACCATACGTTTGCCGAAGCCTCGTAGGCCTCTTCTCTTCCTAATACTACTTCGTTATACATTAAACGTTAAACGTTAAACATTAAACATTACGGCTTGCCGTGAAGCTCGGCGGCAGCTCAGCATAGCTCAAGCAAGCTTGGCTTTGCGTTCGCCTTGCACGAGCATTAAACATTAATCTTTTTTGCATTTTTGCATTTTTTAATTTACGGCTTGCCGTATTTGCTCTAAACTCTAAACCAGCACAAAGATAACGTAATGCATTTATAACGCCACATTTTTTTTAAGTATAATTTCGCAGAAGATTACGATTATTCGTTATACCTTTGTGGAAATTAATTCGAATACTATGAAGATATACTTTAGTCCGGAATATGGAAATGTGAACTATTGGAATGCCGAGAGGCATATTCTCATGGATGTGCTGGCAGCAGATCTGCCGGCGCTTGTAGCATTCCTGGAATCACGCTGCGGAAGGTATGTGGCTGAGGCTTCAGAGCATAGGCAAACTACCTATAGTGCAGCTATGAAAAGATACATGCAGCAACACCCAGACAACGTGCTTGCTGTTTCATTCAGAAGTTCTGATTTGGCTACAGCCAAGCAATGTCTGCGCTGGAGAGATGCACTGATAGATGCAGGCTGGACAGCTTCCATGCAAGTGGAAGGTTCAAGGCTGAAGATCCTCGCAGCTATAGAGCGACAGCTGACCGAGCAGGAAATAGGTTCTTTGGAAACCTTAGGTCAACGGGTGAAGGTGTTGGTAGATCGCATGCCAAAGATGGCAGGCTGGCTGGGCAAGAGTGAGGTGCTGATTCCCGTAGATATGCAACTGCTGCCTCCATTGGCACAGCAGTTGCTTGGTGCCATGAACCAAGCAGGCTGCCAAATCACAGTGGATGCTCCCACAGGGGAGCAAGAACTGGGCTGTGGACAGGAACATGTGGAAGTCTGGGAGTTTGAAACAGAGAAAGATGCTCTGGAATACTTAGCCACACTTGATGAGAAGGATTTCGATGTATGGATCAACCGAGATAATCGCAGGATGGATGCCTGGCTTCAGGTAGCAGGAAAGCCTACGGCAGGCTCGATCATGAAGCAAGTTACCCCGCAGGTATCCCAGTTGCTTGTCTTGGGTGTAGGGTTGTTCCAATACCCACTGAATATCCGCACGATGCTCCAATGGCTTAATGCACCTAAGCATCCGCTCGATGCCAAGTATCGATACGGCTTGGCAAGGCTGATTCTGAAAGTGGGCGGTTATCACAATCAAGAATGCGAAACCTATACGAAAGACTATATAGATAGTATTGAGGATACTAGGGAACGTAATAGATTCTGCGACAGACTGAAAAAGATGCTTCCCGAACCAAGCAAGCAGGGCGTCTGCGTAGAAAGTTTGAGAGCCTTCTGCTCTGAACTGACACAATGGGCCAACGGGCAACTTATTGCAGCCAGAGATCCAGAGTTGGACTATGAGATGGATGAGCAACTGATACAGCAGATGCAGTTCCTCTATAATTTCGGTGAGGTATTTACTGGTTATCTGGGCAGTGTGAAAGAAGACTGGGTGGACTATGGTAAGGTAGAGAAGTGGATAGATGCCATGTATGAGCCTGCCAACTACATCCATAGCATCGCCCAGCAAGGTAGCCGACTGGTAGTGAACAAGCCAGGAGCACTGATAGACAATCCGAAGACACTGATCTGGACCGACTTCTATGATGAAGAGGTTGACATGCTGACTACCGATTTTCTAAGTAAGGCAGAGAAGAAGGAGCTGGCCGGCTTGGGTTGCTGCTTCTGGCAAGAGGATTGCGAACGAGAATTCTATCGCCGGATGAGGCTGATGCCACTGAAGAAGACTCAGGATAAGTTGGTCCTGGTCACGGTAAACAAGAAAGACAACGCCAAGACCGAGAAGCATCCATTGCTGATACAGCTGACCAATAAGTACAAGACGCTGGCTGTTAAGCACAATCTGAAACCGAATGCAGCACCGCTGACCAAAGTGGATAACACCGGCTGCATGGACAAAGAAAAGCCAGATGTGTTCCGGTTCGAGCATACTGACATGTTGGAATGGCCAGACCATGAGAGCTATTCATCTCTGCAGAAT
>CADALZ010000013.1 GCA_902788865.1 uncultured Bacteroidales bacterium
CAATATGAAGGCACAGTGATAGCTGTGACGCACGACCGCTACTTCCTTGACCATGTGGCAGGCTGGATTTTGGAACTCGATCGTGGTGAGGGCATCCCTTGGAAGGGCAACTATAGCAGCTGGCTGGAGCAGAAGACACTGCGCATGGCCCAAGAGGAAAAAACGGAAAGCAAACGTCGCAAAACCCTGCAGCGTGAGTTGGAGTGGGTACGCATGGCACCCAAGGCTCGCCAAGCTAAGGGTAAGGCCCGTTTGAACTCCTATGAGAAACTGCTCAACGAGGATGTGCGCCAGAAGGAAGAAAAACTGGAAATCTTCATCCCTAATGGTCCGCGTCTGGGCAATAAAGTCATTGAGGCTCAGCATGTGAAGAAAGCCTTTGGAGACAAGCTGCTCTTTGATGACCTGAACTTCATGCTTCCGCCAAATGGCATTGTGGGTGTGATAGGTCCCAATGGTGCTGGTAAGACCACTCTGTTCCGTCTGATTATGGGTTTGGAGCAGCCCGATGGTGGCACGTTCGAGGTAGGTGAGACGGTGAAGCTTGCCTACGTGGATCAGCAGCATAAGAGCATAGACCCTAACAAGACGGTTTATGAGGTTATCTCTGGTGGTACGGAGCTCATACGTATGGGAGGCAAGGATGTAAATGCCCGTGCCTATCTGAGCCGTTTCAATTTCAGCGGCGTGGATCAGCAGAAACTCTGTGGCGTACTCAGTGGTGGTGAGCGTAACCGACTGCAACTGGCCTTGGCACTCAAGGAAGAAGGCAACGTGCTGCTGCTCGATGAGCCTACCAATGACATTGATGTGAATACCCTTCGTGCTTTGGAGGAAGGTCTGGAAGATTTTGCAGGCTGTGCCGTAATCATCAGCCACGACCGCTGGTTCCTTGATCGTATCTGTACGCATATCCTTGCATTCGAAGGAAACTCAAATGTTTTCTTCTTCGAAGGATCCTACTCCGAGTATGAGGAAAACAAGCTGAAACGTTTAGGAAAAGAGGAGCCTACGCGCGTGCGCTATAGAAAACTTACTCAAGATTGATAAAAAAGTTGGCCGTAGATGCGTTAAAATCTCTGAAAAAGTTTTACCTTTGCGGCCTAAATATCATAAACCTTCATTAAACATTTTAATTATGTCGAAACAATTAAGAATGCTGATGCTTGCAGTGATGGCTCTGTTCATCACAGTAGGTGTACAGGCACAGATTACTACGGCTGCCATGGGTGGTCGAGTGATTGATGACACTGGTGAGGCTGTGATTGGCGCATCTGTACGCGCTGTACACGAGCCTTCTGGTTCAGTTTATGGCGCTGTCACCAATGTAGACGGCCGTTATTCCATTCAAGGTATGCGTACCGGCGGTCCTTACACCGTGACCGTTTCTTACGTAGGTTATACTACCAAGACCTTCTCGAACCTGACTATGCAGCTCGGTGAGGTGTTCAACCTGAACGTTGACCTCTCAGAGAACGTTGCACAGCTGGGTGAGGTGGTAGTGACTGCCACTGCTTCTAAGTTTGCTGCTGAGAAGACAGGTGCTGTGACCAACATCAATCAGAATACTCTGGTTAATCTGCCTACAGTGAGCCGTAGCATCTCTGACGTGGTGCGTATGTCTCCTTATTCTGGCGGTGGCATGAGCTTCGCTGGTGGTGACGGTCGTTCCACCAATTTCACCGTGGATGGTGCTAATTTCAACAACAACTTCGGTTTGAGCTCTGCTCTGCCTGGTGGTGGTACTCCTATCTCTATCGATGCTATCGAGGAAATGCAGGTGGTGGTGACTCCGTTCGACGTGCGTCAGACCAACTTTATCGGTGGTGGTGTGAATGCCGTAACCAAGTCTGGTACCAACACATTCAAGGGTACTGCTTACACCTATTATAAGAGTGAGAACCTCCATGGCACTCGTCTGGCTGGTCAGGATGCAGCTCGTGCACGTGATCGTCAGTATGTATATGGTGCTACACTGGGTGGCCCTATCATCAAGAACAAGTTGTTCTTCTTCGTAAATGCTGAATACACCAAGACTCCTGGCGTGGTGAATCGCTGGAGAGCTTCTGCTGATGGTGTGGCTGACAAGACCAACTACATTTCTCGTACTACTCTGTCAGACATGCAGCGCGTAAGCGATTTCGTGAAGCAGAAGTATGGTTATGACACAGGTTCTTACACTAACTTCCCTGCCGATGAGAGCAACAAGAAGTTGCTGGCTCGTATCGACTGGAACATCACGCAGGATCACCACCTGGCAGTGCGCTACAACTACACGAAGAACACTGCTTGGAACTCTACTAATGGTAACTCTTCAAACACAGGTTACCGCCTGTATGGTATGGATCGTCTGTCAGAATACTCTATGGCTTTTGCTAACTCTATGTATTCTATGGACAATGTGGTGAAGACTATTTCTGCTGACTTGAACAGCCACTTCGGTAGCAATATCTCCAACCAGCTGCTCTTCACTTACACCAAGATTGATGATATCCGTGGTTCTAACTCTGCTCCATTCCCATTCATCGACATCATGAATGGCTATACTACCTCTGCAGATGGCACAGTGACTCAGACTTTGGAGCCTTACATGTCATTAGGCTATGAGCTGTTCACTTGGAATAATGGTGTGCATAACAATGTGACAACCATCACTGATAACTTCACTGCTTATCTGGGCGCCCACAAGCTGACCGCAGGTTTCAGCTTCGAGCATCAGATGGCAAACAACGCCTATATGCGTAATGGTACAGGTTACTACCGCTATCGTTCTCTTGATGATTTCCTGAACAGCGCTGCTCCTGAAGCTGTGGCTCTGACCTATGGCTATGATGGTGAGAAGAATCCTGCTGCTCAGGTGCGTTTCAACCAGTATGGCCTCTATGCTCAGGATGAATGGAGCTTAGGTAACAACCTGAAGCTTACGGGTGGTATCCGCTTCGATAACATCAGCTTCAACAATGATGATGTGATGACTAACAATGCTATTCTTGCTCTTGATTATGGTGGCAAGAAGGTAGATACAGGTGCTTGGCCTAAGACCAACATCCAGATTTCGCCTCGCTTTGGCTTCACTTGGGACGTATTTGGAGACAAGCGTCTGAAGATTCGCGGTGGTACGGGTCTGTTCGCAGGTCGTCTGCCTCTGGTATTCTTCACTAACATGCCAACCAACTCCAACATGGTGCAGTATGGCCCTTACAGCATCAATACCAAATATAATAATGGCGTAGTAACTAGCCGTGATCCAAAGCTGGATCAGTTTGCTGGTCGCATCGTGACAGATGTCAATGAGATGATTTCTATCCTCGGTACTCCTACCACTATCAGTCCTGCTGATGGCGCTGTGGGTAATGAGGTAAATGGTGTGGCTCATAACTTTAAGATGCCACAGGTTTGGAAGTCTTCTATCGGTATTGACTATCAAGTGCCTGTAAGTTTCCCATTGACGGTAACTGGTGAGTTCAACTATACTGACAATATCAATGCAGTTCGCTTGATCAACTGGAACATCAACGAAAGTGCTCTTACTGAACGTTTCCAAGGTGCAGACAATCGTTTGATTTATCCAAGCAACTATACCTATAATAGGACTAATGCTTTCGTGCTGAGCAATACTCACAAGGGCTATGGCTGGACGGCTAACATCACCGTGAATGCTACTCCTCTCGAGAACCTCGACATCATGGCTGCTTACACGCACACTGTGATGAAGGAAGTAACAGGTATGCCTGGTTCAAACGCCACTTCAGCATGGCAGGGTCTTTATACTGTAGATGGTCCTAACTTTGCTAAGCTTCAGAATTCACAGTATGTGACTCCTGACCGTCTGATTGCTTCTGTAACTTATACTTATAATAAGGATCACTTCTCACTGTTCTATACTGGCTATTCATACAATGGCTATAGCTACTGCTATAGCAATGATATGAACGGTGATGGCATCGGTAATGACCTGATGTACATCCCACGCAATGACAGTGAGATCAACTTCGTGAACGATGCTGACCGTGCTGACTTCTGGGCATTCGTAGAGCAGGATAAGTATCTGAAGAACCACAAGGGTGAATATGCTGAGGCATACAGCGCTCGTGCTCCTTGGGTACATCAGTTCGACTTCCGTTGGGCACACGACTTCACTCTGAAGGTGGGTAATACCGATCATCGTCTGCAGCTCTCTGCCGATGTAGAGAATATTGGTAACCTGCTGCATTCTTCTTGGGGTGTGCCTAAGTTCTTCTCTGCAGAGACTAACAACGGTCGTATCCTGAAGTATGAGGGTAAGGATGCCAACAACGTACCTACTTTCTCACTCTATCGTGACAAGAACGGTGTGGCTCCTAAGAAGACTTGGGACTACAACCGTGCTTACGACAATGCATGGCGCATCCAGCTTGGTGTGAAGTACTACTTCAACTAATCCTTGGAGAATAGATAAATGAAATCAGCCATCCCATGTGGGGTGGCTGATTTTTTTTTCTCTAACACAGGAAAACTTTTTTCTGTGCACAGGAACAAATGTTCGTGTGCGCAAGCGCAAAAACTTACTTGTTCACCACATTGATTGGTTGCCCATTCAGGAAGGCTTGCAGATTGTCTATGGTCATCTGCATCAAGCGGATGCGGGCATCTTTTGTGGCCCAAGCGATGTGTGGCGTGATGTAGCAGTTGCGTGCGGTAAGCAGCGGATTGTCTGCCTTGGCAGGTTCTTCAGAAAGTACATCTACGCCAGCTGCATAAATAGTGCCATTGTTCAACGCATCTGCAAGGTCTTGCTCATTCACCACAGGACCACGACTGGTATTGATCAGTATGGCAGTAGGTTTCATAGTCTTCAAGCGCTCTGCATTCACCAAATTGTTTGTAGCTGGAGTCAGTGGACAATGCAGGGATATGATATCACACTCACGGAACAGCTCATCAAGTTCCATCTTGTGGATCTCAGGAGGCAGCTGGAAGTGCGACTTGCTGGTATAGGCAAATACCTCCATGCCAAAGCCGATGGCGATGCGGGCCACAGCCTTGCCGATGTTGCCCAGACCTACGATACCTATCTTCTTGCGGTGCAGCTCCATGAGCTGTGTGTCTTGATAGCTGAAGTCGGGGTTACGGCTCCATACGCCAGCACGTGCCTCATCTGTATAATGCTGCACGCTGTTGGTGATGTTCAGCAGGTGTGCAAAAACCATCTGAGCCACAGAGTTGGTGCTGTAGGCAGGAATGTTGGTCACCACCACACCGTGTGCCTTGGCAGCCTCTGTGTCGATGATGTTATAGCCCGTGGCCAGCACACCGATGTATTTCAAGTTGGGCAGTTTCTCAAAATCTTCTGCACAGAAAGGCACTTTATTTGTAAGCACTATTTCTGCATCCTTCACTCGCTCCAACTTCTCAGTGGGAGCAGTACGGTCGTAGATGGTGCATTCACCTAAAGCTTCTGCACCCTCCCAAGAAAGGTCGCCAGGATTTCCGGCATAACCGTCTAATACTACAATCTTCATTTCTTTTACAATTATGAATTATAAATTATGAATTATGAATTATGAACTTACATAATTCCGTCAATATTTCTTATTATCTCCCCAAAGCAACTTCATGCGCTCTTTGAGCTTGGCTTCCTGAGCATTTTCCTGTGGATTCCAGAGCACCTGGCCAATAAGCTGATCGGGCAGGTACTGCTGCTGCACGAAGTGGCCAGGGAAGTCGTGGGCATACTTATAGTCCTTGCCATAGCCCAGCTCCTCCATCAGTCCAGTTGGTGCATTGCGCAGGTGTAGTGGCACAGGCAGATTTCCCGTTTGCTTCACAGTACTCAACGCCTTGTCTATGCCCAGATAGGCCGAGTTGCTCTTCGGACTCGTGGCCAGATAGACCGTTGTCTCAGCCAGAGGGATGCGCCCTTCGGGCCACCCTATCTTCATGATGACATCAAAGCAGGCGTTAGCCAGAAGCAGTGCATTAGGGTTGGCCAGTCCGATGTCTTCAGCAGCAGAGATCACCAGTCGGCGGGCTATGAAGGCAGGGTCTTCGCCACCCTCCACCATGCGAGCCAGCCAGTAGAGAGCACCGTCTGGGTCGCTTCCCCTTATGCTCTTGATGAAGGCAGAGATGATGTCGTAGTGCATTTCTCCGTCTTTGTCGTAAGCCAACGGATTCTGTTGCAGTCTATTGGTCACTATCTCGTCATTGATTTCTACAGGTTCATCCTCACCTACAGCCTGCACCACAAGTTCCAGGATGTTGAGCAACTTGCGTGCATCACCACCGCTGAAGCGGAGTAGGGCGTTAGTCTCCTTCACCTCGATGTGGTGCTTTTTCAGTTCTGTATCTTGTGTGATGGCACGGTTCATCAACTCTATTAAATCGGCCTTTTCCAGTGATTTCAGCACATAGACTTGGCAACGGGAGAGCAGTGGGCGTATGACCTCAAAAGAGGGATTTTCCGTTGTGGCACCTATCAGCGTGATGGTGCCTTGCTCCACAGCTCCCAGCAGCGAGTCTTGTTGCGACTTGCTGAAACGGTGTATCTCATCAATGAACAGGATGGGGTTGGCCTGCGAGAAGAAGCGATTGCTTCGTGCGCGCTCTATCACCTCACGCACCTCTTTCACGCCGCTGGTCACAGCACTCAGCGTGTAGAATGGTGTCTCTAATTTGTGGGCGATGATTTGTGCCAAGGTGGTTTTTCCCACCCCAGGAGGGCCCCATAAAATAAAAGAGGAGATATGCCCAGAGTCTATCATCTGGCGCAAAACAGCTCCAGGACCTACCAGATGCTTCTGTCCGATATAGTCGTCGAGGGTCTTGGGGCGTAGTCTTTCTGCCAGTGGTTGCATAGCTCGTAATCTATTAGAATACCATCATTACCATGAATCGGATGCCATCCTTCTTCACTCCAGGAATATCTGTATAGGTCAGGCGACGTACATATTCCACATGCAGGAGCTTGAAGATGTTGTAGATACCTACGCTGGCCTCTACATATGGTGTCTCTCCCATGATATAGCTAGTCACCTGTCCATCACGCATAGGGAAGAGGTAGAGGTCTTTGTTACCCATGTAGGGATTATTCTTGTCCGTCAGCTTTCCATAGAGCACGTTCACCTTGAACATTTCACGCCACTTCAGCTTCTTCAGAAGCGGGATGCGGTTGAAGAGCTTTCCATTGAGGTCGTAAACCAGGTGCAGGGAAGCATAGCGGTCGTTCAGGAACTCCATGTTATTAATTAAGGAGTAGGTCTGCGTATTATACTGGTTGATGTACGACAGGTTGGCCTGTGGCAGGTTCAGCAGAGGGAATGGTACCTTGTTCCATTGGGCACCACCACGCAGTGTCACATCCAGCTTGCCCCAAGAACCAAACCACCAGCGCTTACGTATGCTGGCCTCTGTGAGGTTGAAGTTATAGTCGCCTCCTAAGATGCCTTTGAAACCAGCCGTGTGTGATACCGAGAATACTGGCGCATCCAGTGATACTGGGATACGGCGCTGCTTGGTATTCACATAGGTCTCGCCAGGTGCATAGCGCAGCGTGACACCAACCTCCGCTGTGGTCATATCCTTCACGCGGGTATTCTGTTCGCTCCATTCACCAGGCACAGGACCGTCGTTCAGGTAGTAGGCCAAGGCTCCTGTTGGCTCGTCGTTGCGGTGGCGGGCCATCGCCTTTACGGAGAAGCCAGAGTTGGTCTCCAACTCATAGTTGAGTGATGCCTCACGGATGTAAGACATCTGGTCCACCTTGGTCCACTTCATGCCTACGAACACATTATCCTTATCTGTATCGAGGAACTTATCCATTGGTGACATCACGTCATACTGATACTTGAAAGCGATATAGTGCTTAGGGAACTCCCACAGCACATACTCACGCTTATTGAATGAGTAGGCAGCCTGTCCCTGATAGAACCACTTCTTGTCCTTGAAACCATAGGCTCCGTAGCCACTGAAGTTCCAGTGCGGGTGGAAGTTGCCTGTGGTGAGTCCGCTCAGACGCAGACGCATGCCATTGACATAGTTACTGGTGATGGTGGTATTGATAGGGCCTAAGTCGAACTTACTTGGATGCTTTCGGCCTCCCGTCTCCACAAAGTTCTCAATCAATGCCTTAGCTCCAAAAATCACATACTTGAAGCCAGGCAGCTGTTCCAGACGGTTCATGAAGAGGTCCATGCTGCTCTCCGTCTTGGTGAGTGGCACTTGGCGCACCTCTGCCCAATATTCATCACTCTTGTTCATCATGTTGGCCTCCTTGATGACCTCGCCTCCGCCCAAGCGGAATAGACGTGGTTCAATGGCCTCGAAGTTGTACTTGGTGTATTTGGTGGTACGCTCCACCTCAAATTCGCCCACGCCAGACATCAATGCCAGCTCCACCGTCATGTCATCATCCGTCAGTACCCAAGTGCTGTCTGGCAGTTGTTCGTAGTTCTGCACAATGTCCAGATGCTCCACGAAGTTCACACCTGTCTTCTTAGGTAGATTCATCGTGGCACGCTTCACGGCATACGTAGAGTCACGCGCCACATAGAGATGCCCCGTGAAGCCGAAGTCCTGTGGGTTCTGTGGCACGAAGGAGAGGTGGACGCACTCTGTGCCATCTACCTGAATGGTATCTTCCAGATAATATTGGTAGAAAGTGATGGCACCACGTCCTATAGGGCTGACAAACTGGCGTTGCAGCAGGCGTATGTCATCGTCGTAGATGTTGATGTCAGAGAATACATCCGTCAGAATGGTACCCATCATATCGCCCGTGCTGAAGAACTCATCTACACCCGAGGAGTTCATGCCCTCGATGATGGTCTTCTTACTCTTAGGCGACTTACGATAGATGGTGCGAGAACCTGTTTCCTTTACAGACACAGGAAGGATTTGCTTACCCGTCTTAGGAGATACCTCTACTTGGTCTTTGAAAAAAGCAAACCTCTTGTAGATGCCCTTCTCCAACTTCTCGTTGGTCACATCGTTGATGGACATCTTCATCTTCTCGTATTTCTGATAGGAATAGTAATCGTTGTCCTCCAGCTTATTGCCCTTTTTGTGTGCAATCACCTTGCGCATGAATTCCACAGCAGGGTTATTTCGGCGAGAATAGCGTGCGCGACGAGTCACCACCACCTCGGCCAGTTCGGTAGCCTCAGGTGCCAGTGCTATGTTCAATATGCGTTGACCAGGTTCCAGCGTCACGTCTTTCGTCTTATAGCCAATAGAAGAAAAACGCAGCACCGTCCATCCACGATGTGCCTCTACAGTAAACTCGCCATCGTTGTTGGTGATGGCACCCACACCTTTGCCTGGATATTGCACGGTGACGTAGAGCAAAGGCTCATGAGTGATAGAGTCTGTCACCACACCCTTAATCTGCGCTTGAGTACCCAGCGAGATAAGCAAGAGGGATAAGAGGATATATAATCTTATTAAGTTTGGTTTCATGTCTAAGCGTTTAGCACGCAAAAATAATAAATATAATGTAAAGCCTCGCATACTTTGGTTAAAATCGAGGCATGTTTAACTACTTATTAAGATTTGCGGCTTACACTTTTTCAACATTTAACATAGTTTGAACGATTCGCTCTGCTGTGCGACCGTCCCAACGGTCGGGTAGGGTGGTGTGCTTCCACTCGCCATGCATCAGTTTGTCCATTGCTGCAGCGAGAGCAAAAGTGTTGTCCCCTACCAGCTCATTGGTACCTATGCGCCATGTCTCTGGATGCTCAGCATAAGAGTTTAATGTGATGCAAGGTACGTCCAGGAACGTGGCTTCTTCAGCAATGTTGCCAGAGTCTGTGACGATGCCCTTGGCCTGATTGATGAGGAATCCAAAGTTCAGGTAGCTCTGAGTAGGCAGCAGATGCAGGTTGGGCGCTTGGATGCCCAGGTCCTTTACGGCATCTTCCACATAGCCATGCAGAGGGGCTATGATAGGCAGCCCTTCCGACTTCTCGATCACGATTTGCAGCAATGACGTCAGCACATGCCTACGTGCCAGCAGGTCGCGCCTGTTCAGCGTCAGCAGCAGATAGTTGCCCTTGCGCAGTCCCATGCTGTCGAACCAGATAGGTTGCGTGAAGCGATGACGGTTATAACGAATGGTATCTATCAAGATGTTGCCCACATAGTGGATGTATTCAGGAATCATGCCTTCTTGATTCAGGTTGCGGTTGGCCACCATGCCTGCCGTGAAGAGATAATCAGAGATGGCGTCCACGATGGTGCGGTTCACCTCACGTGGCATGTTCATATCGAACGAACGCGTACCAGCGATGACGTGCGCCACTTTCAGCCCTCGCTTCTTAGCCACGATGGCACAGCTCATGGTAGCCGTCATGTCATCTACTACCAGTACCACCTGCGAAGGATGTGCATCCAGTTCCTTCTCGAAAGCCAGCATGATCTGTGCTGCCACCTCAGAGTGGCCCTGTGCGTTTACTCCTAAATAGCAGTCGGGCTCACGCATGTTCAGGTCTGAGAAAAGCGATGCATCCAGCGCTGGGTCGTCTTTCCTACCCGTGTACACCAAGCGGTAAGTGATATCCTTGCCACTGTCTCTCGCAGCATCGATAGCTCTGCAGATAGGAGCTATCTTCATGAAGTTGGGGCGAGCCCCCGAGATGATAGTTACTCTCATTTTTCCTAACTAAATGTTCTTTAATGGTGCGAAGATACGAATTATTCTGAATATTTCATGCATAAGAATGCACCGATGTGCCAAATTACTGCATTTGGCAAGAGATTTTTAATAAAAGTTGTAAAAGACGGCTGATTATAGGAAAAATTTAATTATATTTGCGGAATAATTTTAGAATGGGAAAAAAGGTATTTGAAAATCAAGAGAATAATTTTAAGATAAAAAGAAAATGAAGAAGGAAATCAAATTCAGTCTTGTTTATCGAGACATGTTCCAGAGTTCTGGCAAGTTCCAGCCAAGAGTAGATCAGTTGGTACGCATTGCCCCTGTGATTATAGATATGGGTTGCTTCGACCGTGTAGAGACAAACGGTGGCGCATTCGAGCAGGTGAACCTGATGTATGGAGAGAATCCAAACAAGGCCGTGCGTGCTTTTACGAAGCCTTTCAATGAGGTGGGTATCAAGACGCACATGCTCGATCGTGGTTTGAACGCATTGCGTATGTATCCATGTCCTGTAGATGTGCGTAAGCTTATGTATAAGGTGAAGCATGCCCAGGGCGTAGATATCACCCGTATCTTCGATGGCTTGAACGATGCCAATAATATCATCCCTTCTATCAAGTATGCATTAGAAGGCGGCATGACTCCACAGGCTACCCTTTGTATCACATACTCACCTATTCATACAGTAGAGTATTACACCAAGCTGGCCGATAAGCTGATTGAGGCTGGCGCACAGGAAATCTGCTTGAAGGATATGGCAGGTATTGGCCGCCCATGGTCACTGGGTCAGCTCACTAAGAACATCAAGGAGCGTCATCCAGAAATCGTGATTCAGTATCATGGCCATAGCGGCCCAGGTCTGTCTGTGGCTTCTATGCTGGAAGTGGCTGAAGCAGGTGCCGATGTAATCGACGTAGCTATCGAGCCATTGTCTTGGGGTAAGGTTCATCCAGATGTAATCACCATTCAGGCCATGCTGAAGGATGCTGGCTTCTTGGTAAAGGATATCAATATGAAGGCCTACATGCAGGCTCGCGCCTTGACACAGGAGTTTATTGACGACTTCCTGGGTTACTTCATGGATCCTACCAACAAGCACATGTCTTCACTGCTGCTGAAGTGCGGTCTGCCTGGCGGTATGATGGGCTCAATGATGGCCGATATGAAGGGCATGATGCCTGTCATCAATATGTCACTCAAGGCACAGGATAAGCCAGAAATGACGCTTGATGAGGTTGTGATCAAGTTGTTCGACGAGGTAGAATATGTATGGCCTAAGGTTGGTTATCCTCCATTGGTAACTCCATTCAGCCAGTACGTTAAGAACATCGCACTGATGAACATTTTGGCTGAAGCTCAGGGCAAGCCTCGCTACAGCCTGCTCACAGATAAGAGCATCTGGGGTATGATTCTGGGCAAGAGCGGTCATCTGCCAGGCGAGGTAGCTCCTGAGATCAAGGAGCTCGCTAAGGAGCAGGGCTTGGAGTTCTTCACAGGTGATGTGCAGGCACTCTATCCAGACAATATGGACGACTTCCGCAAGGAGATGAAGGAGAATGGCTGGGAGACTGGTCCAGACGATGAGGAACTCTTCGAGTTTGCTATGCACCCAGAACAGTATCGTCCGTTCAAGAGCGGCGTAGCTAAGGAGCGCTTCGAGGCCGACCTTCAGAAGGCTAAGGATGCAGCCATGGCTAAGCAGGGCTTCAGCATGGAAGATGTGCTCAAGATGAAGCGTGCCAAGGCTGAGCCTATCGAGGCATTGGAGAAGGGTCAGATTCTCTGGGAGATCGACCGTGAACAGCAGTCTATCGCTCCTACAGTGGGTACTAAGTACAAGGAGGGCGACCATTTCTGCTACATCCAGACTCCTTGGGGCTTGAAGGAAATCTTCGCCAACTTCACTGGTAAGATCATCGAGGTGTGCGTTAAGCAGGGTGAAACTGCCGATAAGGGCGATGCATTGGCTTACATCGAGCGTACAGACAACAAGTAATTGAAATTAACCCTATAGTGAAAGGCTGTCAAAGCACTTATTTGGCAGCCTTTCCTTGTTTTAATCATCTAATGAATATGAAAAGACACTTTCTTACTGCTGCCCTGCTCGTGGCTTTGATGGCAGGCGCGCAGGCTCAGACCACAGGTGGGGGCATAAATGCTCAGATGCTGGAGCAGCTGAAGCAGAGCTATAAAGAAACACCTTCAGACAAAGCCATCCGCAATGCCATAGGCAACAATGACATCCGTGCCTTGGCACTCAATCAAGACAATCTTAAAGCTATGGATACCCACTTCTCTATCCGCGTGGATTCCAAGGGCATCACAGACCAGAAATCTTCTGGCCGTTGCTGGCTGTTTACCGGCCTGAACATCATGCGAGCCAAGGCGATTGCAAAATATGACATGCCTGCCTTTGAGTTCTCACAGAACTACCTTTTCTTCTACGACCAGCTGGAAAAGGCCAACCTCTTCTTGCAAGGCATGATAGACACATCAGATAAGGCCATCGATGACCAGATGGTGAGCTGGCTCTTCCAACATCCACTGAGCGATGGTGGCACCTTCTGTGGCGTGGCAGATCTGGCCATGAAATATGGCTTGGTGCCTAAGGATGTGATGCCAGAGACCAACAGCAGCGACAATACTTCCCGCATGGCCAGCCTGATTTCTGAGAAACTCCGTGAGTTTGGCTTGCAGCTGCGTGATATGAAGGGTAAGCGTGCTGCAGATATCCAGGCCAAGAAGGTAGAACAGCTGCAGACCATCTATCGCATGTTGGCGCTCAATCTGGGCGTGCCTCCTACTGAGTTTGACTTCATTCGTCGTGATGCCAAGGGCAATCCTGTGGAAGTGGAGCACCATACCCCTATGACTTTCCTGCAGAAATACGGAGACACTGGGTTGCTCACCAACTATGTGATGCTGATGAACGACCCTACGCGTGAGTACTACAAGACCTATCAGATAAACTATGACCGCCATACCTACGATGGCAAGGACTGGACCTACCTGAACCTGCCTATCGACGAGATTAAGGAGATGGCCATCGCATCGCTGAAGGATAATACGGCCATGTATTTCTCTTGTGATGTAGGTAAGTTTGCCAATAACCAGCGAGGTCTGCTCGATATAAACAATTATGACTACGCTTCGCTGATGGGTACTACCTTTGGCATGGACAAGAAGCAGCGCATCCAGACCTTCCAGAGCATGTCGAGCCATGCCATTACCTTGATGGCTGTTGACCTCGACCAGGCAGGTAAGCCTACCAAGTGGATGGTAGAAAACAGCTGGGGACCAGCCAGCGGCTATCAGGGACACCTCATCATGACAGATCAGTGGTTCAATGAATACATGTTCCGCTTGGTGGTAGAAACCAAGTATGTTCCTGCCCGCTTGCAGGAGATGTTTAAGCAGAAACCAACCCTCCTGCCAGCTTGGGATCCTATGTTTGCAGAGGAAGATTGACAAGTGCTCTTAGCAAGAACAAATAGAAAGAGGAAGAATTTGCATTTTTCATGCAATTACTTCCTCTTTTATTTTTAAGGTGTATTATTATTTCTTAACTTTGCACCAAAATAAAAAAACCTTTATATTAATATAAACGCATGGCAAATGTAATTAAATTACGCAAAGGCCTTGACATCAACCTGAAAGGCAAACCCGCTGCGGAATTACTGAAGGTAGAAGAGCCTGGTTTCTATTCATTAGTACCAGACGATTTTACTGGCGTGACTCCTAAAGTGGTTGTCAAAGAAGGGACAAATGTGTTGGCCGGGGAACCCTTGTTTATCGACAAGAACAACCCTGAAGTAAAGTTTGTGTCGCCCGTTAGCGGCGTAGTTACAAGCGTAGAACGCGGTGCGCGTCGAAAGGTGATGAACATCATTGTAGAGGCCGACAAAGACCAGAAGTCAGTGGACTTCGGAAAGAAAGACCCTGCGAAGATGACAGCAGAAGAAGTGAAGACCCTCCTCCTCGAGGCAGGCCTGTTCGCCTTCTTCCGTACTCGTCCTTACGATGTAATCGCTGTTCCTACCCAGTCTCCAAGAGCCATCTTCGTATCGGCTTTTGACAGTGCGCCTCTGGCACCCGATTTCGAGTTCCAACTTCAGGGTGAGGAAGCCAACTTCCAGACGGGCTTGACAGCCCTTTCTAAGATTGCTAAGACTTATCTTGGCATCAGTGTAAAACAAAAGTCTGCTGCGCTGACCCAGGCACAGGGTGTGGTGGTGACTGCTTTCGACGGTCCCCATCCTGCTGGCAACGTAGGCGTTCAGATTAATCATGTAGCACCTGTGTCTAAGGGCGAAGTGGTTTGGACCATTGGTGCAGAGGCAGTGATCTTCATTGGTCGCCTGCTCAATACAGGTAAGCTCGACTTCACTCGCACAGTGGCTTTGACAGGTTCAGAAGTGCAGAAGCCTGCCTATGTGAAGCTGAAAGTGGGCGCTAAGCTCGATAAGGTCTTCGCTGGCAAGGTAGCAACAGGCAAGAACCTGCGCTACATCAGTGGCAATGTGCTCACTGGCAAACAGATCGCTCCAGATGCCTATCTGGGTGCCTTCCATGCTCAGCTTTCTGTCATCCCAGAGGGGAATGATGAGAATGAGTTCTTGGGCTGGATCATGCCACGTACAGATCAGTTCAGTGTGAGCCGTTCATACTTCAGCTGGCTGCAGGGCAAGAAGGAATATACACTCGATGCACGTGTGAAGGGTGGTGAGCGCCACATGATCATGAGCGGTGAGTATGACAGCGTATTCCCTATGGACATCTACCCAGAATACTTGGTGAAGGCCATCATCGCTGGCGACATCGACAAGATGGAAGCCCTGGGTATCTACGAGGTAGCTCCTGAAGACTTTGCACTCTGCGAGTTTGTCTGCTCTTCCAAGGTAGAAGTACAGCGCATCGTGCGCACTGGTTTGGACAACCTGCGCAAGGAAATGGCTTAAAGGATGTAATTAATGTATTAACAATAGATAGTAAATGAAAGCGTTAAGAAATTATCTCGATAAGATAAAGCCGAGCTTCGAGGAAGGCGGTAAGCTGCACGCATTCAGGTCGGTGTTCGACGGATTTGAGACATTCCTCTTCGTCCCAAACACCACAGCCAAGTGCGGCACGCACATCCATGACGCCATTGACAGCAAGCGCATCATGTCTATGGTGGTCATTGCGCTTATTCCTGCCATGCTGTTCGGTATGTATAACGTGGGCTATCAGCACTACACTGCCGTAGGTGAGCAGGGTAGCTTCTGGGCCATGTTCTTCTATGGTTTCTTGGCTGTACTGCCAAAGATCATTGTTTCTTATGTAGTGGGCTTGGGCATTGAGTTCGTGGTAGCTCAGTGGAAGCATGAAGAGATTCAGGAAGGTTTCCTGGTTACAGGTTTCATCATCCCTCTCATCGTGCCAATAGAGTGCCCACTGTGGATTCTGGCTATTGCCACTGCCTTTGCAGTGATTTTCGCCAAGGAAGTGTTTGGCGGTACGGGTATGAATGTGTTCAACGTAGCCCTCATCACCCGTGCATTCCTCTTCTTCGCTTACCCTGCCAAGATGTCTGGTGATGCCGTTTGGGTATCAGGCGACACTATCTTCGGCTTGGGAGGCAAGGCTGTAGACGGTCTCACGGTAGCTACTCCGCTGGGACAGGCTGCCACAGGCGTAGAGGTCACCTATTCACTGCCAGATATGATTACAGGTTTCATTCCTGGTTCTATCGGTGAGACCAGCGTCATCGCCATCGCCATTGGTGCAGTGATCCTGCTCTGGACAGGCGTGGCCAGCTGGAAGACCATGTGCTCTGTATTCGTAGGTGGTGCTCTGATGGGTTTGATCTTCAATGCCGTAGGTCCTAACACCGATATCGCACAGCTGCCTTGGTATGAGCATCTGGTGCTGGGTGGCTTCTGCTTTGGTGCTGTGTTCATGGCCACAGACCCTGTGACCTCTGCACGCACAGAGACAGGTAAGTACATCTATGGTTTCCTCATTGGTGCCATGGCAATCATCATCCGCGTGCTGAATCCTGGTTATCCAGAGGGTATGATGATGGCCATCCTGCTGATGAACGTGTTTGCTCCGCTGATCGACTACTATGTAGTTCAGAGCAACATCAACCGTCGTGCTAAACGTGCCGTATTGTCTAACAAATAAATGCCAGAATGACGATGAAAACAAATAGTAATACCTATACTATCATTTACGCTGCGGTAATGGTTGTTATCGTAGCCTTCCTGCTGGCATTCGTTAGCTCTGCTCTCAAGAGCAAGCAAGACCAGAACGTAGAGCTGGATACTAAGAAGCAGATTCTGTATTCACTCAACGTGCGTGACATCAACGATGCCAATGCGCAGTACAACCAGTACATCAAGAAAGACTGTGTGATGACTCCTGCAGGTGAGTTGCAAGACTACACTGGCAAGTTCATCACAGGCTTCGAGAAAGACGCCAAGAGCAATGGCAACTACCATGTGTTCGTGGCCGAGGTAGATGGTCAGACCAAGTATATCTTCCCAGTCTATGGCGCAGGCCTTTGGGGAGCTATCTGGGGCTATGTGGCACTGAACGATGACAAGGATACCGTCTATGGTACCTACTTCTCTCATGCCAGCGAGACTCCTGGTCTGGGTGCTGAAATCGCCACCGAGTGGTTCCAGAACTCCTTCATCTCTAAGAAAGTGCTCAATGCCGGTAAGGTAGCTCTGAGCGTGGTGAAGAATGGCAATGCCAAGGGCGATGCCAACCTGGTGGATGGTATCTCTGGCGGTACCATGACCAGCAACGGTGTAGATGCCATGCTGCGCGACTGCCTGAGCAATTATGAAGTGTTTTTAAATAAATAAGGTAGAGGAGGAATAAGAATATGTCAGAATTATTTTCAGCTAAGAATAAAGAAGTATTCACCACTCCCCTGGGCTTGAACAACCCTGTTACCGTGCAGGTGCTGGGTATCTGCTCTGCTTTGGCAGTGACCAGCAAGCTGGAGCCAGCCATCGTGATGGGTCTGGCAGTGACAGTCATCACGGCGTTTTCCAATGTGGTGATTTCACTGCTGCGTAAGACGGTGCCAAACCGCATCCGTATCATCGTACAGCTGGTAGTGGTAGCCAGCTTGGTGACCATAGTAAGTGAGATTCTGAAAGCCTTCGCTTACGATGTGAGCGTGCAGCTTTCTGTATATGTAGGCCTGATCATCACCAACTGTATCCTGATGGGTCGTCTGGAGGCATTCGCCATGCAAAACGGACCATGGGAGTCGTTCCTTGATGGTGTGGGCAACGGACTCGGCTATGCCAAGATCTTGGTCATCGTGGCATTCATCCGCGAACTCTTAGGCTCAGGTACCCTGCTGGGTTTCAACATCCTGAATTACGACTTTATCAAGGATTTGGGCTACGTGAACAACGGCCTCATGCTCATGTCACCGATGGCACTCATCATCGTGGCTTGCATCATCTGGTATCAGCGTGCTCATCACAAAGAATTGCAAGAAAAGTAAATTAAAGAAGCATTATGGAACATTTTTTCAGTTTATTCGTTCGCTCCATTTTTGTGGACAACATGATATTCGCGTTCTTCCTGGGTATGTGCTCATACTTGGCAGTTTCTAAGAACGTGAAGACTGCGCTGGGACTTGGTGCTGCAGTGACCTTTGTGATGGTAGTGACCCTGCCAGTCAACTATCTGCTCCAGACTAAGGTGCTGGCAGAAGGCGCACTGGTAGAGGGCGTAGATCTCAGTTTCTTGAGTCTGATCCTCTTCATTGCCGTGATTGCTGCCATCGTGCAGCTGGTAGAGATGCTTGTAGAGCGTTTCAGCCCATCACTCTACAATGCACTGGGTATCTTCCTGCCTCTGATTGCCGTGAACTGTGCTATCATGGGCCTTTCACTCTTCATGCAGACCCGCATAGGTCTTAACGAAAGCGACCCTAAGTTCATCGGTGGCGTGGCCGACTGTCTGGCCTATGCACTGGGTTCTGGTATCGGCTGGCTGCTGGCCATCGTAGGTCTGGCTGCTATCCGTGAGAAGATGGCTTACTCTGACGTACCTGCACCACTCAAGGGTCTGGGTATCACGTTCATCACCGTGGGTCTCATGGCTATGGCATTTATGTGTTTCTCTGGTTTGAACATTTAAAGAAAGGAATATACAATGAATACAAGTTTAATTTTAGCGAGCATTGGGGTATTCCTTGTAGTCATCCTCGTGCTGGTGATTATGCTGTTGGTTGCCAAGTATTATCTGGTGCCATCAGGAAAAGTAAAGATAACTATCAATGGCGGTGACAAGGAGCTGGATGTAGAGAGTGGCAGCACGCTGCTTAATACTCTGGTGACCAACGACGTTCACCTGCCTTCTGCCTGCGGTGGCAAAGGCTCTTGCGGTCAGTGCAAGTGCCAGGTGCTCGAGGGTGGTGGCGAGATTCTGCCATCAGAGACCTCTCACTTCAGCCGCAAGCAGCAGCAAGACCACTGGCGTCTGGGCTGCCAGGTCAAGGTGAAGAACGACCTGAAAATCAAGATTCCAGAGAGCGTGCTGGGCGTGAAGGAATATGAGTGTACAGTGATTTCAAACAAGAACGTGGCCTCCTTCATCAAGGAGTTCATCGTACAGCTGCCTGCTGGTGAGCACATGGACTTCGTGCCAGGTTCCTACGCACAGATTCAGATTCCTAAGTATGAGATAGACTATGACAAGGATATCGATAAAGATTCTATCGGCCCTGTCTATCTGCCATCATGGGAGAAGTTCGGCCTCTTCACGCTGAAGGCTAAGAATGACACGCCTACCGTGCGTGCCTACTCTATGGCCAACTATCCAGCCGAGGGCGACCGCTTCATGCTGACCGTACGTATCGCCACCCCTCCATTCAAGCCAAAACCACAGGTGGGCTTCATGGACGTGCCTCCAGGCATCGCCTCTTCTTACATCTTCTCCCTGAAGCCAGGTGACAAGGTGAAGATGAGCGGTCCTTACGGAGAGTTCCATCCTAACTTCACCTCTGGCCGTGAGATGATCTGGGTAGGTGGTGGTGCCGGTATGGCTCCTCTGCGCGCACAGATCATGCACATGACCAAGACGCTGCAGACACGTGACCGCAAGATGTCATTCTTCTATGGTGCCCGTTCACTCAGTGAGGTGTTCTATTTGGAGGACTTCCTGCAGTTAGAGAAAGACTTCCCTAACTTCAAGTTCTACTTGGCCCTCGACCGTCCAGATCCAGAGGCCGATGCTAAGGGCGTGAAGTACACTCCAGGCTTCGTGCATCAGGTGATGTACAGCGAGTACCTGAAGGACCACGAGGCTCCAGAAGATATCGAGTACTACATGTGCGGTCCTGGCCCTATGTCAAAGGCCGTAGAAGGTCTGCTCGACAGTCTGGGCGTACCTCCAGAGATGTTGAGTTTCGACAACTTCGCTTGATACCATACTTATATAGAAAGAAGCGGCAGGGTTTCCCTTGCCGCTTCTTTTGTTTCACCTACGCTCCTACACCTGTACTACTTAACACACTGATATACAGCATTTCCAGGTGGTGTAGGTAAAATGGTTTACCTACACCTTACCTACACCTTTCTGTTTCTGCAGTGGTATCAATGGTGTAGGATGGTGTAGGTGGGGTGTAGGAGAAGGGTTCCGCCTACACCTCCTTAATAAACTGACATTCAGAAGGATAAGAGGTGCTGGTGTAGAAGTGTAGGTGAAACATGCATTCGGAGTTACGGCAAAGTGGCACGTAGATTACGGCAAAGTAGCACGTTGCTTACGGCAAACCCATGGTTTAGTACCGCTAAACCTATGGCTTGCGCCTGCGCACAGAAAAAATTGCGCCTGCGCACAGCAACATTTTTTTTTCTGCACAGAAAAAATATTTTCCCAGTTAGGAAGATATTTTTTCCCAACTAAGAAAAAACACTGGCTCTTTTTGTATCTTTGCACCTCCAAAGCATGAAGTGAGGATGAAGAAGATACCGCTGCTCATATTCTTGATAGAGGTCTGCTGCTTGGCATCGTGTCATCGCAGGCCAGTGTATCCGCTTGTGCTGCATGAGGCTGATAGCCTGATAAATGTGAATGCAGACAGTGCTCTGACTATGCTCAAGCAGTTGGAGACTGACACTGCTTCATGGACTAAGGCAGCACGTATGTATCACCAGTTGCTCACAGTGAAAGCAGGCGATAAGGCTTACCATCTGCAGACCTCCGACAGCCTGATGCTGCAAGTGCTTCACTATTATGAGGATGGGGGCGACAAGCGTCTGCTTCCAGAAGCCTACTACTACATGGGCAGCACCTATCGAGATCTCAACGATGCTCCCCGTGCCTTAGACTATTACCAGAAAGCCATAGATGCCATGCCAGGCGATGAAAACCTCAGAGTAAAATCGAAGGTTTATGCTCAGATGGGAGAGTTGTTTATATATCAGCAGTTATACGAAGAAGCAATAAAACCACTAAAAGCTTCATATAGGTGTGATTCATTAATGAATGATACCATTGGGATGATTTATAATCTTGCTGATTTGGCAAATTCTTATTGTGGTATGGGTGATTTGTCAAATGCATTGCGTTTTTTTGACTCAGCAAAGAGGCTGGCGGATATATATGGTGACATAAATTATAGCAATCTGATTTCTTCGCAGATTGCAAGATTACAGATATCGTTAGGTAACTATCAAGATGCATTAGAGCTATTGGAGTTGCCTTTAAAATACATCGATTCAACAAATGTAAGAAGCATCTATGCTATAACAGCCAGTGCTTATTATGCTTTAGGGCGGCTGGATTCTGCGTCGTATTATTATAACAAGTTGAAAGAGATAAACGATGTATATGCTCAAAGAACCTCTAATGAATATCTGGCACGTATAGCCAATGCTAAAGGACATCCAGAAGAAGCGATGGATTTTATTACAAATTACGAGATATGGAATGATTCTGTTCAGAAAATTACTGTGTCAGAAAGTCTCTCTCGGATGAAATCTCTATATGATTATTCTCTACGTGAGAGGGAAAACACAAGGCTATCTGAGGAGAACATGCAGATACAGCGTCGGACATGGTTGGTTAGTACGCTGTTGGTTTTAGTTTTATCCTTATCTATTATAGGGTTTATGTATTATACTGCTAAACGACGGAGTTTGAGGAAAAAATATGAATTATTATCCAAACTTCTTGCTGAAGAGCAGAAGAATGGATTGGATTATGTTCAGAGAAATGAATGTAAGATCCATGAATATCAAAGCCAGATATTATTATATGAGAAAGAAAAAACTGCCATGACAGAGCAATTAGAAGCCTACAAAAAGCAATATGAGTTAGCTAACCAAATGGCAGATATAAAAAGACACCAAAAAGAGAACTCTAAAAACATCGTCTTTCAGTCGGACATCTATAAGAAACTAACAGAACAATGCATACCGGCAGAGAAACATTTGACTGCCGATGACGTGAAAGCTATTGAAGAAATCCTGAATTTAGCTTATCCAGATTTCATATCCAGTCTTCATTCATTCGGTAAGATGTCTGATACAGAGAAGCAGGTCTGCTACCTCCGCAAAATGCAATTATCTCCATCTGATATTGGCATCTTACTGAATAGGGCAAAGTCATCTATTTCATCAATTCGCAGCAGATTGTATGAGAAAGCATTCGGAAAGAGTGGAACCTCAGAAGAATGGGACAAAATCTTAGACTCTCTTTAACAGTACGCAAAAGGTTCGCAAAAGAAAATGCGTACTTTTTGCGTACTAATTTCTTCCTGTTTCCCTTTATTTTTCTGTTTCTTTGTGCCATCAATAATCAATTATTTGTTTATTTTATGGTTTATAAGTTCTTATTTTTGCTTTTTAGCGTAATGCTAAGTAGCTTGGCGGTAGCCCAAGAAGTACCAGTAGATTTAGGCTTAATTGACCCAGTGGGCAACCACAAAGGCAATCGTGCCCCTGCACAACTCCCCAGTGTGACTTACGAAGACGACAATGTCTTCATCTATGCACCTTATTATATAGAGAGCATGGAAGTGGTGATAAAAGATGCAGCGGGTGAAGTGATTTATACCTATACTTCAGCAATGGTGGCAGGGAAGAACACTATAGCCCTGCCAGCACTGGTGAGTGAAGATAAATACAGCATCGAACTGAGCTTTGGCTCGTTCCATTTGTTGGGGTATTTCATGCTTTAATTCATTGTGGATGCTATGAAACGTGGCCTATTAGTAATAGTAGCCATCTCTCTTTTTGCCTCCTGCGCTGACGACAGGTCTGCCTCTGTGGCAGACATTGTCAGCCAGTGGGAGGGGAGGGAGATTTTGTTTCCAGAAAACTCCGTCTTCACCATTCAAGGCCGTGATACTGTGGACTTCCAGTTTCAGAATGCACCTTATAAAATACTGACGTATGTGGATTCAGTGGGGTGTATGAGCTGCAAGCTACAGCTGATGAATTGGAGCAAGTATATTCAGGAATTGGATTCTGTGACGGGAAACTCAGTGCCTGTGGCATTTTTCATCAATGCTTCTGATCAGAAAGAATTGAGCTACATCACCCGTCGTGACGGCTTCAAGCATCCTGTCTGCTTCGATGAAAAGGATGAATTGAACAGCCTGAATCAGTTCTCCGCAGACATGACCTTCCAGACATTCCTGCTCAACGGGGAAAATAGAGTGGTGGGCATCGGCAATCCTGTCCACAATGCCAATGTCAAGGCTTTGTACTACCGCATCATTAATGGCGAAGGACTGCCTGAGGCTTCTTCACGAGCTAAGACTTCGTTGGCATTGGAAGCCAATGAGATAGACTTTGGGCGCTTCGGGATAGATGAGGCTCAGATGCGAAAGGTGCAGGTGACCAATACTGGCAGTGAGCTACTGGTGATCAACGATGTCACTACCTCCTGTGGCTGCACAGAGGTGGAGTTCAGCCGTGAGCCAGTGCGGCCAGGACAGAGCACTGAGCTCACCGTGCGCTATAATCCCGATGAGAAGGGCTTCTTCAGCAAAACCATCTCCATCTATAGCAATGTAGGAAGCACTCCTGCCACCATAGTATTAAAAGGAAATGTGGAATAGGAAATGACAAATCATGCATGAATCAATAAAGAAAGGAGGGTAAAAAGAGAAATAATGTTAAAATTTTGGGAGTATAAATGATAGTTTTATACTTTTAGCGGGTAAAACCTTTCCGAAATAAGGTGAAACTACTAAAAAAGTAAACAATTTGATAATAAACGAATAAAATGAAAAAAATAATTTTGACAGCAGCTCTTGCCATTGCTGCTATTGGCGGATACCAAATAAATAAAATAAATAGTATCACAGACCTTTCTGAAATGACTAAAGCCAATATTGAGGCATTGGCAGATGTTAATCCATTGTGCCCGAATGGATGCGTCGCAAATGGAGATGGATGTATGTGTTACGGATGGTTTCAAACGTATAAAGAATATGATGGATGGCCAGATCCAGAAACATTTGAATAGAACATTATTTAAAAGTGTTGAGAGCTTCCTCTCAGCACTTTAATTATAAGAGCATAATGTTTATGAGAATTTTTATGAGGATTTTTATCATTCTTTTTCTTTCTCTATCTGTTTTATGGGGTTGTTCTTCTGCCGATAATGAATCAGAAAAGTATCAAAGTAGCCGTAACCAGATTATTGATGTTAAGGATAAGTTGATCGGATTCAATCAAGAAGATGTTTTTTTGAAAGACGCTCCCATCTCTGTCGGTGGCAATTTTGTTATTTTGAGAGATTATGGAAGCAATAACAAGTTCATCCATTTATTTTCCAGAAGTGATTATTCTTATATTACTTCGTTTGGAGAACGAGGAGAAGGACCAGGCGAGATTGTGAGTATCGGTGATGTGATGGTTTCTGATAATGAGAAGAGTATCTATGCTATTGACTATGGGCACTATGTTGTTTATGAATATGAGGTAGATAGTATTCTTAGTAATGCTAATTATAAGCCAACCATAAAATCCAGATTAGACCCTTCACTTTTCCCTTCATGGATTACGTTTTTTTCAGATACTTTAGCTTATGGGAAACTCATTATCCCCAAAGGTACATCTGCTCATAGTGAAGTCGCGGGCAAATGGAATCTTCAAACTGGAGAGGTCGTGATTTACGACTATCAGCATCCAGATGTAGAAATTAAGCGAATAATGGTGGGGGCTTCTCAAAGACATGGTATTTATGTAGAGGCCAACAATCGCTATGACTTGATGAGTATTTTTGACTTGCATGGCAACCTTAAGTATAATGTCTATGGCCCCAATTGGGATAGGAGAGGTGATAATAAGCAACATTTCAGGAATGTAGTCATCTACAAAAACAGAATAATTGCCATGTATGATGGAGAATTATATGAGAAACTAAATCTGCCAAGAGTCTGCCATGTCTTTGATTTGGAAGGTAACTATATAAAAACACTTGATATGGGGGCAGGAATTCTGCGAATGTCTGTCGATGAAGAAAATGATAGACTAATATTCTGTTTTAATGATGCTATGCAGTTTGCATACTTAGACTTGAAAGAGGTACTATAAGTTGAGAAAAAGAAGTAACTACATAGGGTTAGTGAAGCGTATAGCTGATTGGGCGGCCAATGTCATCATAACACTCTTTTGCTTGTTAGTGCTATGGCTGCTGCTTCAGGTTACTACCTATGCCAGCTTCAAGGTGCCATCTCTATCTATAGCAATGCAGGAAACACTCCTGCCATCATAGTATTAAGGGGAAATGTGGACTAGGAAATGACAATGTATACATGAATCAATAAGGAAAGGAGGGTAAAAAGAGAAATAATGTTAAAATTTTGGGAGTATAAATGATAGTTTTATACTTTTAACGGGTAAAACCTTTCCGAAATAAGGCGAAACTGCTAAAAAAGTAAACAATTTGATAATAAACGAAGAAAATGAAAAAGAATATTTTTGCAGCAGTGCTTACCGTAGCTACTGCTATGGGTGGATACCACTATTATAATGCAACTGTCACAGAAAACCTCTCAGACATTGCCAAGGCTAATATCGAGGCACTGGCAAGTCTTCCAGAAAAAAGTGCTTGTTGGGATACTATTACTGCAAAAGATGGTGTTAAAACCTTATATTGCGGAACTTGTGAGTATGAAAATGGAATACCATCTTTCTGGTCAGATACTGATGAATGTACAAAATAAAAGATTAATGTAACAAAGCATCAATAAACTATGAAGAAGTTTCCTCCTATTATTCTTTTTCTTATAATTATCTATTCTTGTGGTCATAGAAGCATCGCTCCTTCAGAGGAATATATGGTATTGGATAATGTGGAATACGTGACAGGATTCCCTATCGAAGTAGATTTGTCTGATGCTAAGGAAACAGGGTTCGATGTGATAGGATTAAGAACATTTCAAATAATGGATTCTATTCTGTTTATCAGTAGAAATTCTAGTGAAGGCTTTTGGCAATTTTATTCTATGCATGACAGGCATCTACTAGGAGAATTACTTAATGTAGGTCAGGGTCCTAATGAGTTCACTCGTTCTATCTATTCGGAGAATGATTTTTCTCTGGTAAATGAAGGTCAATTGCAAGCTTTTGCTTATGATATGATGAAGGGTTGTATCTATAAACTTGACATATCTAAATCTCTAGAGACAGAAGAATTGGTTATCCAGCCACTCCCAGTAAATATTGATAAATCGTTATTCTATGCCAAAGTTCTAGATGATAATACAATACTCTGTAGGGAACTGGCTGGCGATGCAACGTGCCAGAATCGCTTCTTAATAAAGAATGGGCAGAAGCAAGTACCCGAAGTTCTTGATAAGTTAAATAAAGCTGTAGTAGAGGACGGAGATGACGGATTCACATTCAATGTAATTTCGGTTTTGATTAGCAATAAGGGCAAATATATTGTAGAGGCTCCTGTATATTTGAATTATTTAAATCTATACACTTTAGATGGCAAAGTAAGTAAAACAGTATGTATAGACGATGAGATACGATCTATCAGTTCTATCGCGAACCAGAAAATTTTTTCTCGAAAAAGTACTTTTTTACACATTATAACTTATGATGACTTTTTTGCCGTGAGTTATTCCGGCTATTCTAGCATGGAAGAGGAACTTGGAATAGCTAAGTCTTCGCAAATAATGATGTTTGACTATGATGGGAAACCATTAGCTGTTTTGAATTTAAACATTTTGGCGTCTGCTTTTGACATAGACTTCAGAGAAGGCACATTGTATGCATTTAGTAGTAGTACTGATGAGTTTGTGAAATATGAAATCAAGGAACTCCTTAGGCAAATAGTAGATTAATAGGGAACTAACGGAATAAATAATACAACTTAAATGATACAGAGTTATGAAGAAAACATTATTTGCAGCAGTGCTTACCTTAGCTACTGCTTTAGGTGGATATCATTATTATAATACAACTGGCACAGAAGACCTCTCAGACATTGCCCAAGCTAATATAGAGGCACTGGCATATCTGCATCCATCAGCTATTTGCTATCAAGAATATGTGGAAGATACATATGCTCCTATAGCTCTCCAAATAGTACCTTGTGATGATTGTAAAAAAACCATTTGGGTTACATCGTGCTCGTCACGCAGTACCTGTTATAATTAAAGCTCATTGTTTATGAAGGTTTTATGCATTAGTTTATGTGCCGTTTTCCTGCTTTCATGCCAGAATGCTAGCATCGAAAAACAGATAAACTCTTTCCCCCTGGTCGAGAGTCTTTTGGCAGAAGAAGTTTTGGTACCTCCTGAGTTGCTTGCACCTTCCAACTTTTTTATATCAGAAGATAAGCTGGTGATCCCACAGATGAAGATGGATTCAGTATTCTATATCTACAATCTGCCTGGGTGTGAATTCGCTTTTAAGGATGGAATCAAAGGGCCTGGCCCAAACGACATTGGCAATCTGAATTTCAGGACTTTTTCATCTTATGGTGCAGATTTCCGGGTGCTTTCTTCTTCTGATATGAAGGTGCATCAATATGGGATAGATGGAAATCATGTTGTGGATAGGCATAACGCTACACCTTTGCCAGCTTCATTAGCAGTGAACTCTTTCTCCTTTGTAGGCGATTCACTTTTCGTATGCATGGGTGATTATGAGGGAGGCTATGAACTGGAATTGCACAATATGTCAGGGACTAAGAGTATGCCTTTCAGCCAGATTCCCCAATGGCATGGCTATGATGCAGATCCGAATGAACTGATGTTCATTTATTTCAAGAATACCATAGGGAAGCCTGACGGCTCTATGTTTGCCGCATTCTATGCATATTGGAAACGTTTCAGGATTTATGATGATCAGGGTGCCCTGATTCGTGATGTGAGAGTGGAGGACAGGCAGATACCGAGTTTCAAGAGTGATGCCATGAACAGAGAGCAGTATTATGTATCATATCCCAAGGCCACAGATGAGTATCTGTTTTGTTTGTATACAGATCCAGAAGATGGGCAATCAGAACTTCATGTGTTCGACTGGGAAGGGAATGCTGTCGCTTTATTAAACTTAGGTAGAAAGGTGGATTTCTTTGATCATTATGCGAAAGAGGGCAAACTATACGCTATTGATGCTTCATTAGAAGACAGGATTTTTGTTTACTCATTACCTGACTTTTGAGAATTGCTTTTGCACTGGATAAAGTGGTAAATCTGACAAAAAAGTAAACAATTTGATACCAATTAATAAAATAAAAAGTATCACAGACCTTTCTGATATTTAAGTTGAGAATAGGAACTAGTCACATAGGGTTATTGAAGCGTATAGCTGATTGGGCAGCCAATGTCATCATAGCCCTCTTTTGCTTGTTAGTGCTATGGCTGCTGCTGCAGGTTACTACCTATGCCAGCTTCAAAGTGCCATCTGGTTCTATGGAGCCCACGCTTGTGGCAGGTGACTATGTGCTGGTGAACAAGTGGATTATGGGAGGCAGAGTGTTCAATGTGATGGATGCACTGGATGATAAGCAGGTGAGCATTAGAAGACTACCAGGATGGAGAGAGGCAGAGCGTGGTGATGTATTGGTGTTCAATTTCCCTTACCCCGATAGTCGGCGTGACAGCCTCTATATGGATGTGATGCTCTACTACGTGAAACGCTGCATTGCCTTGCCAGGTGATACACTGGAGATACGAGATGCGCACTATTATATAAAAGGTATGTCAGAGCCTCTGGGCTATGTGAAAGGACAAGACAAACTGCATGAGATGCTGCGATTCGAAAGCCCTGAGGCCCTGAAAACTCTTGGTGTGAAGACAGATGGGGTGTGGGATGGAAACTTAGACAGTATGCCACCTGTTGTATTGCCATGCAAAGGCATTGAGCTGCAGATGAACTGTAGGAATGCCCGGCTTTATCGTAAGTTGATAGAATGGGAGACGGGCGAAAAACTATTGATGGATAGCTTGGGCAACGCCTATCTTTATGGCCGTGCCTTGCAAGCCTATAAGTTTAAGAAGAATTACTACTTCATGGCAGGCGACAATGCTGCTCACAGCAACGATTCGCGCTACTGGGGACTGGTGCCAGAAGAGTATGTCGTGGGTGTAGCCACTCACATCTGGAAGTCGGAAAATCCCAGCACAGGTAAACTGCGCTGGAATAGAATAATGAAGCGGATTGAATAACAGATGGAGTCAATAAATAAAGAAGAAGAGAATAATGATTATTATTTGGAGGTGTAAATGATAGTTTTATACTTTCAGCGGGTGAAACCTTTCCGAAATAAGGTGAAGTAAGATTATATTAGGACTATTAAATTAAGAAATAAAAATGAAGATAATAATAATCTCAGCAGTATTTGCTATGGCTGCTGTATTTGGAGGATATCAAAACTATGCATCAGCAAGTTCTGCTGGCTTATCTGATGTGGCGAAAGCCAATGTCGAAGCACTGGCTTCTGTAAATGGAACATTGCCTAATGAATGTGACAATTGTGGAACAATGGGTACATCTTTTTGCTGTAATTATTACTTTAATGGGCAATTTATAACTCTCTATCATCTTTTTGTTGGACCAGATGATCCTATATTTGACTAAAAAATATCAGTTTATACTAATGAATAAATTATTCACTGTATATATTGTCGGTATTTTGCTCTTGCTTTGCTCTTGTGAGCAGAGCAAGAGTGGAAATACAACTCGTAGAGATGACTTCGACAGTTATGTTGAACTCAAGCGTGTAATGAGAACCCATGAGGATACACTTTTCTTGGGAAGGCCTATGTCTATCACTCTCTTAGGAGGTAAATTGTTGATTCAAGATATTTATGATGATAAGACATCCACATTGGTATCTACAGATTTCAGTGAATCGAAGCGGATTCTATCCAGAGGATTAGGACCTAATGAAATAATAGGTGGGTATTTTTTATACCCTTCTTCGGATGGAAAGACAGTTACGGTATATGAGCGTGGCTATAATAGGGTGAGGACTTTTGAGGTAGATGATTTTCTTGAAGAACACCTGACTAATCCGATAAGTTCCAGTACAATAAATACAGGTGGATTGAACTTGGCTCCTGTGGGCAGCAATTTCATAATAGGCAAGCCTCAGAAGGACTTAAATCTTTTTTCCTTAATAGATGATAATGGTGAAACGATAGATAGATTTGGTACTTTTCCTTCAGAGATGATGGAGGGTTTCGAAACTGACGATACTTTTCTGCATATGCAGATTCAGCTTTTAGTGTCATCTAATAAAGAAAAGAATGTGGCAGTAGCTGCAGGGTATATGTCAGACCTACTCTGTTTTTATCAGATAGATGATAAAGGTAATGCTGAGTTACTGAATCAATACCGTACTTATGACACAGAACTCGACTTGTCATTCTCTGAGAATGGAGCCAGTGCTAAGTACAACGACCATACTATGGATGCCTATAACAGCCTGTATCCTACAAGTGCACATTTATATGCCTTGTATAGAGGATGCTTGATGAACAGCCATAAGGAACATCCCTATACTTATGTCCAAGTTTTCGACTGGGACGGTAATTTCGTGAAGGGTTATAAGCTGGATGCCCCTGTGGTTGACATTGCTGTAGATGAGGATAAAGGGATAATCTACGGGCTTTATGCAGGTGGAGATCCACACGTCAGAATTTATCAGATGAATTAATTACTAAAAAGGATGAAGATATGAGAACACTATTGAAAAAGACTTGGAAGATTATGCTTCTTTGCCCCTTGTTTTGCCTATGTTTCGTGGCAAATGCTCAAGCACAAGTGAATATCGATGAAATGTCGGATGATGATGCGCATTTCTATGTGGATAGCTGGAGGGTAACGCACGCAGAATTTATGAAAGTAGATCCTGCCCAACTGGTAGATATGATGGTAAAAAAAGATACTGAAGAAGTGTCCTCGATATTCATCACCACAAAAAAGCCAAAGGATGTATCTGAAGCACCTGGCATAGTCAACGGAATACCAGTGTCAAAAGGCATCTTGGACAAGATCGACCCCAACGATATTGAAAACCTGACCGTGGCCAACGGAGGAAAACCTACGATCACCACTAAGAGTGGGATAATGAAATTTCTTCCTAAATAAATGAGACGATTACTGATTCTTCTGTTTGCTATATGCGCATGGAGCATAAATGATAGTTTCATACCTTTGACAGAAGAAATATAAATAGAATATGCTATGAAGAAAATTGCTTTTCTGATGCTTTCTCTTATGGCGCTGTTCTCTTGCCAGAAAAAGGCAGAGAGCAGTGCTATGGTGTATAATATAGATGGAGCAGAGAGCGTGGAGGCAGAACTTAGCTCTGTGAAGTACGTACCTCTGGAAACTTCGGAAGAGGCTTTGGTAGGTAACATCAAGAAGATGCTTTACCAGAATAACCTCTTCTATCTCTTTGATGATGCATTGGAGAGTATACTGATTTTCAGAGAAGACGGCTCCCTTGTGCAGAGCGTAAATCGCAAGGGAAGCGGTCCTGGTGAGTATGTGATGGCGATGGACATAGATGTAGATGCAGAGGGGAACCTTTATGTCTCAGACGCTGGCCGTCAATGCATCATGGTCTATTCAGGTGAGGACTACCAAGCGTATAAGGAGATACAGGTGGGCAGCCCATTTGTGGAATTCATCGTAGAAGATGAGCAATCTGTCTATCTGGCTGGCGTGGCCAGAGAGGGAGAGATTAATGTAAATTTGGCTCATCTGGATGTGCAAAGTGGTGCTTTGGAACTGTTGGAGGAATCACAATATGAGAATGAGTACAGCACTCTACGCTTTGCCCCACAGAGCTTGTTTCGCACAGATTATGGTTTATTCTATTTCAGTCACTTGAAGCATCAAATCCTTTCATTGCATGATGGTGAGGTAGTAGAACATGTCACTTTCGCTTCAGAGAGATGGCCTTCTGCAGAGGTGATGGAGAGTTGGCAAAGCAAAAACCCAATAGAGATCTTGCGCGACAGAACATTTATTCATGACCTGTCTGCCTACTTTGAGACGAAAAACAAGATCTTTGCCCAGCTCACAGCCATCCCTCCGATCTCGGTTTTGGCAGACAAGCAGACAGGCATGTGTAGCATACTCGGTAAAATGGCAGATGATTCGTTTCCTATCACTCCAAGAGTGAACGCTTGCAGTGATGGTTCTTTTGTTACATGGTGCGCTCCTACTAAGCAGAATATCGATAAGATTTTGCAGAGCGAAGCACTGGATGACGGCACTAAGAGAAAGCTTCTGGCACTGGATGAAGAGGCAAATCCGATAGTGATAGTCTATAAAATGAAATAATAATCAGCTCATTGAACTGAGGACTGAACTAGAAATGCTGTGTATTGCTACGCTTTTTCTATCTTTGCAGGGTAAGTAATGCCTCAGAGGGGTGGCATTAATATTATTTAACGGGCTGGATAGATGGCGAAACTTATAAATTTAGTTTATTTGCAAAAGTAAACGAATATGTCAAATATAGCGACTATAAAGATGAAGTTGAATGTATTATTTTCAGGACTGGTGCTGGCCACGATGCTGGCTGCCTGTGGTCAAGCTCCCGTTGACCCAGAGACTCCTTATGTCATAGAAGGAGAACTCACTGGGGTACCAGATAGTATAGTGGTGAGACTGTTTCAGTATGATGGCAACGTTGGAACCATGGTGGCCTCTGATACACTGATAGATGGGCATTTCCGCTTTGAGCAGGTAATGGCAGAGTCACTTAATAGAATGGGTATCTCTGTCTTGGAAGATGGCTTCCCAAGCATGAGTCGTACTATCTATGTGGCTCCAGGAGCACAGATTAAAGTAAAAGGGCATAATAGCTACATCTACACATGGGATGTAGAGAGCAAGGTTCCAGAGCAGCAGGAATATGAGAAAATGATGCAAGACACCAAGGCCGACTATGACATCTATCAAGAGCTGGCTATCGAAGATAATAGGCTTTATCAGGAGTATGCACGCTTGAGGAGGTCAGGCGATGAGTCTGAAGAAACTCAAGCTCGCATCCAGGAGATACGTAATCAGCGCAAAGCCCTTACCGAGCAGGAGGATTCCATTTCCAATATTGCTCAGAGTAAGCAACTTGCAGCCATGAAGAAATTGAAGCCCTCACAGCCGTGGATTGAAAAGCTGGCCAGCCTTGCCAGAATGTGCATGGCCTATCCTGATTATAAATTCCGAAATGATGCCATAGAGCTATATAATAGCTTGCCAGAAGACATAAAATCTTCCTTGCAAGGGCAGGAGATCTATGCAGGCTTGTATCCTCCAGAGGAAGCACAAGATGGTGCCGACTTCCCTGATGCCACCTTCTATGACCTCCAAGGCAATGAGCACCATATAGCAGAGCACAAAGGCAAGTATATCCTGCTGGATTTCTGGAGCAGTGGCTGCGGACCATGCATCTTGGCGTTTCCTGAGATGAAACAGGTGTATGAGAAATACCAAGACCAGTTGGCCATCGTCAGTATGAGCATTGATACTGATAGCCGCTGGCGTAAGGCTTCAGAAGAACATGACATCACATGGAGCAATTGGAATGAAGGTAAAGGTACTGGTGGCCTCTATGCCCACTATCGCATCATGGGTATCCCATACTATGTGCTTATAAATCCAGAAGGAAAGATTGAACAGCGTATGATGGGTTATGGAGAGAATATGTTTACGGAGTTATTTGCTGAACTGCTGGGAGAATAAGAGTAAAGACAAAGATGAAAAAAATTGCGTTTATGTTATTGTCAGTCCTGCTGGTAGGATGTGGTCAGACTAAGAAAAATGAGTTCATGACTCTAGATATGGGTAAGAGTTATCCAGAAAAAGAGCTCGTGCTGCAGGACTTTATGGAAGTGGAGTATGTGCCTCTGGAAACCTCTGATGAGTTCTTGACTCGTGGGCATGTGGGAGATGTTGGGGAGAAATATATCGTTGTGATGAATAACTATGCTGAAGGAGATATTTTCTTGTTCGACCGTCACACAGGACGTGGGGTGCGTAAGATAAATCACTTGGGACAGGGTCCAGGGGAGTATTCACAGGTGCTGGGGCTGGTGCTCGACGAGAAGAGCAACGAGCTTTTCGTCAATGATCCAGGTTCGAAGAAGATTCATGTGTATGATTTGGAGGGCGTCTTCAAGCGTTCATTAGATTATCCAGAGGGGAAGCAATTTTTCGATGTGCTCGATTTCGATGAAGATCACCTGATAGCTTATAACGTAGATGGCCTCTTCGATGATGGGGCAGAGAGGGGCGACAAAACTTTCCATACATTGTTTTCAAAACATGATGGCAGCATCACGGAGGATATCTATATCCCCTTTGATAATATCAATGCACCAGTAGTCAATCAAGATGGTATGTATGCCATCAGTATATTAAACACCATCGACCGCTATAAGGATGGTATGCTCATTTCAGATACTTCATCGGATACGATCTATTTTTATTCCCAAGCCAAAACGCTTGAGCCTTTCATGGCTAAGGCACCGAACACTGGAACTGACTACTTCGTAACTATGGGAGCAATGACAGACCGCTATAGCTTCATACAGATTACCAAAAAGGAATTTAGTGGTCGTGGATTTCCTACCTCTGCATTGATGTATGACAAGCAAGAGCAGGCGCTCTATGATCCTATCGTGAAAAATGCTGATTTCATAGATGGGGAGAAAGTAAATATGCTGTATAATCCTATTAATAAAAAGGAGGTAACAGCCTTAGTGCTTTATGAGGCAGGTGACTTGGTAGAGGCGCTGGAGAATGATGAGTTGAGTGGCCCTCTGAAGGAAGTAGCTGCAAAGCTAACAGATGATGACAATCCAGTCATCATGCTGATGAAGGAGAAGTGATTTATGAGCCTTAAGAGTGTTTTAAGAATCTTTTAAGGGAGAAAGAGATGTTTTTTTCTTTACATATACTATTTTTGTGAATTGAGTTTGGGCACTGAACTGTGGACTGAACTGAAATTGCACCATCTGACAGCTTATTTACTATCTTTACGAAGACAAAAATGCTGCAGAATAGGCTGCATTAATAATATTTAACGGGCTAAGTAAACGTTCAAACGGATTATTTTAGTTTATTTGCAAAGGCATAAGAATAGGACAATTTTTAACGACTATAGAAATGAAGTTGAAGATACTTTTTTCTGGGCTGATGCTGGCCAGTATGCTGGCTGCCTGTGGAGGTGGTGCAGAGCGCACTGCCGAAGAGGAAGGCGTGGAGACTGCCTTGCCTCAGGAGGAGGCACAGGTGACGGTGATGACGGTGAAGCGCCAGGCTTTCAACCATGAGCTGGTGAGCAACGGCAAGGTGACCTCGCAGCAATATACAGACCTCTACTTCCGTCGTGCGGAGGTAGTGGCACACGTGTATGTGAAAAATGGCGACTATGTGCGCCGTGGGCAGAAGTTGGCAGAGCTGGATCTCTTTCCCTTCGAGAATGAACTGACGCAGCGTAAGAACAGCCTGGATCAGGCTACGCTGGAGATGCAGGATGTGCTGATAGGGCAGGGCTATGCACCTGACCATATGGAGGCTGTGCCTGCTGATGTGCTGCAACTGGCCAGGGTGAAAAGTGGCTACGAGCAGCAGAAAGCGCTCTATGAGGCAGCGCAGCATGATCTGCAGCAGGCCACGCTCACAGCACCCATGGATGGGCGGGTGGCCAACCTCTTTCAGAAACCCATGAATATGGCCAATACCAGTGAGGCGTTCTGTCGCATAGTGAGTACTGGTGGCATGGAGGTGGACTTCAACGTGCTGGAGAGCGAACTCCCTCTTATAAAGATAGGTGACAAGGTGGAGGTGACTCCATACGCTCAGGCTTCAGGCAGTGTGCAGGGCAGCGTGAGTGAGATAAATCCGCTGGTAGATGCCAACGGCATGGTGCGTGTGCGTGCCAGAGTGAGTGGGCGCAACCTCTTCGATGGCATGAACGTGCGCGTGAGTGTGAAGCGTGCCGTGCCCGACCAGTTGGTGGTTCCAAAGACAGCAGTGGTGCTGCGCTCAGACAGGCAGGTGCTCTTCACTCTGGAGAACGGACGAGCTTACTGGAACTACGTGAAGACTGGGCTGGAGAACCTGACGGAATACACCATCATCGACGGACTGGAAGAGGGTAAGCAGGTGATAGTGACAGGCAATGTCAACCTCGCTCACGAGAGCCCTGTGAAGATTGAGAATTGAGGATTAAGCTGCGCTGTCAGCAATGCGTAAACCCATTCGGATGGCAATTTTCAACCCTCAATCCTCAATCCTCAATAATATTAAATTTTAATTTTTTTTGTTTTGGTAAAGTTCCTATTACAACGCCCCATAGCCGTATTCATGGCATTCCTGGCATGCTTCATTGTGGGTTTCATCACCTACAATCTGCTGCCTGTGTCTATGCTGCCCGATATCGCCATTCCGCAAATCACGGTACAGGTGACAGGAGAGAATGCTTCTGCCCGAGAACTGGAAAATACGGTAGTGGCTCCTGTGCGCAGACAGCTGCTGCAGGTGGCTGGTCTGAAGGAGCTGCGCAGTGAGACGCGCGACGGACTGGGGCTGGTAAGGCTGGAGTTTGACTTTGGCACAAATACTGACTTGGCTTTCATAGAGGTGAATGAGAAGATAGACGCGGCCATGAACAACCTCTCCAAAGAGGTGGCTCGCCCTAAGGCCATGAAGGCCAGTGCCACAGACATCCCCGTGCTCTACGTGAACATGACACTGAAAAACGATATCCCCTACGAGCCTACCACAGAAAGTCTGTTCTTGGAGATGTGCCAGCTGGCTGAGAATATCGTCAAACGCCGCATAGAGCAGCTGCCAGAGGTCGCTATAGCCGATATCACAGGCATCCCTGGGCAGCAACTTCAGATAGTGCCCGACAATAATCGTATGGCCATGATGGGGGTGACCATAGAGGATATAGAGCGAGCGCTCAGCGTGAACAATGTGGAACCTGGCAGCATGCTGGTGCGCGATGGATACTATGAGTATAACATCCGCATGGACAATCTGCTGCGTACGCCAGAGGATGTGCAGAATATATACATCAACAAGGGGGACCGCTTATTCCAGCTGAAGGACTTCTGCCAGATAGACGTAGCATCGAAGAAGGAGACGGGACGAAGCCTGAGCGCAGGCAAGCGGGCCGTGACGCTGGCTATCATCAAGCAGAGCGATGAGAACATGGATCGCATGAAGGAGAAGCTCAACGAGACGATTGACTACTTCCGCCAGAACTATCCGCAGGTGGATTTCAGCATCAGTCGCAACCAGACCGAGCTGCTGGACTATACCATCTCAAACCTCCAGCAGAACCTCATGCTGGGCCTGCTGTTCATCTTCATCGTGAGCGTTTTCTTCCTGGGCGATGTGCGCTCGCCGCTGGTGATAGGCATCAGCATGGTGGTGAGCATCGTGATAACTTTCTTCCTGTTCTACCTCTTTGGCGTGTCGCTCAATGTGATTTCGCTCTCAGGACTCATCCTCGCTGTGGGTATGATGATAGACAGCAGCATCATCGTCACAGAGAACATCTCGCAGTATAAGGAGCGTGGCTACACGCTGATGGATGCCTGCGCTGCTGGTACCACAGAGATGATTACGCCCATGCTGAGCTCCAACCTCACCACCATAGCCGTCTTTGTGCCCTTGATATTCATGAGTGGCATTGCAGGTGCCATCTTCACAGACCAGGCGTTCTCCATCACGGTGGGCTTGGCTGTGTCATACATCACAGGCATCATGCTGCTGCCAGTGCTCTATTTCTTGCTCTATAGCAAACATGCAGAGATGCAAATATTCAAAAATGCAAATACACCTACACGCCAACACATTCATTCGCTTCAACGCTTCTACGATCGTGGCATAGCTTGGGTGTTCAGCCACAAAGCACTCACCCTCACGCTCACTGCGCTGACCATTCCTGCCTGCATAGCCCTATTCATCTTTATGAAGAAGGAGCGCATGCCAGAGATTGACCAGAATGAGCTGATAGCACGCATAGAGTGGAACGAGAACATCCATGTGGAGGAGAACAATCAGCGGGTGAACCTACTCTTGAAGTCGATAGAAGGGCAGGTCACTGAGCATGAGGTGTATGTGGGCATACAAGACTATCTGCTGGCCAGCGGCACAGACGAGCTCACGGCCACAGAGGCAGAGGTGTATCTCAAGACAGAGGAGCCCAGCCAGATAGCTCCGCTGCAGCAGGCAGTGGGCGAGTGGCTGAAGCAGCAATATGGGCAGGCGGTGGTGACATTCTCTCCGCCAGAGACCATCTTTGAGAAGTTGTTTGTGACAGGGGAACCTGATGTGGTGGCAAAGTTGCGCTTGATGAACCGCAATGCCTCGCCAGAACCCGAAAACCTACGTGCCATGCAGGCCGAGATAGCGAAGAAAACCCAGCGACAGACGGAGGATATCCCCTGGAGCAGTCAGCTCAACCTGAGAGTAGATCATGAGAAGTTGCTGCTCTATAATGTAGCCTACGACGAGGTGGACCGTGTGCTGCGCACCGCATTCAGGGAGAATCTGGTCTCTACGCTGCATTCCTATCAGCAGTATCTCACCATCAGCATCGCTGGCGAAGAGCGCAGTGTGAACAGGGTGCTGGCAGAGACCTTGGTGCAGACCACGCCTAATGCAGGGGGGCAGGTCTATCAAATTCCGCTGCGGGAGTTGGTGAAGGCAGAACCCTCCGAAGACCTGAAGAGCATCATTGCCGATGATAATGGGGAATATGTGCCACTGAATTATTACCTGGCAGGAGGTGAGCAACGCCTGATGAATGAGGTGCGCAGTGTGGTGTCGCAGCATGCCGACTGGGATGTGGACTTCGGAGGCAGCTTCCTCGACAATGAGGCGATGCTGGGCGAACTGGCCATCATCCTCTTGGTGTCTGTGCTACTGATGTATTTCATCATGTGCGCCCAGTTCGAGAGCTTCATCCAGCCGCTTATCGTGCTGGCGGAGATTCCTATAGACACGGCTTTCGCACTCATCACCCTGTGGATCTTTGGGCATACGCTCAACCTGATGTCGGCCATAGGCATCATCGTGACGTGTGGTATCGTGGTGAACGACTCTATCTTGAAGCTCGACAGCATCAACGAACTGCGTAAGCAGGGCATGCCTCTCTACGAGGCCATACATACGGCTGGTAGCCGCCGCCTGCGTCCTATCATCATGACGTCGCTCACCACCATCTTTGCCATGGTGCCACTGCTTTTCACCTCCGACATAGGGTCTGAGATGCAGCGCCCATTGGCCATAGCCATGATAGGGGCCATGATCATGGGTACGCTGGTGAGCCTCTTTGTGGTACCATTGATATATTATAAAATGCAAAAATGCAATAATGCAAAAATGCAATAATTAAAAGATTAAAAAATTAAAAGATGAAGAAACTAAGCATCATATTGATAGGGCTGTTCTTCTGCATGAGTTTGCAGGCACAGTTGCGTCTGACGCTCGGCAGGGTGATAGAGATGGCGGCAGACAGCTCGCTGACGGCCTTCCGCAACCAGAACATGTATCTGGCGGGCTACTGGGAGTATCGCACCTATCAGGCCAACCGCCTGCCCAGCCTCACGCTGAACCTCACACCTGCCAGGTATTATCGCTACATTACCCAGCGCTACGACTCTGGACAAGACATCGACGTGTATCGTGAACAGCAGATGTTCAGCGCCTCTGGAGGACTCAATATCTCGCAGAACTTCGACCTCACTGGTGGTACGTTCTACATAGATACCGACTTGGACTATATGCGCAACTTCGGCTCGCAGACCTATACACAGTATTCCAGCGTGCCTCTGCGCATTGGCTATCAGCAGAATCTGCTGGGCTACAACCCTTTCCGCTGGGAGCGCAAGATAGAGCCACTGAAGTATGAAAAGGTGAAGAAGCAATACATCTATAACACAGAGCAGATGTCCGAGGAGGCTGTGTCTTATTTCTTCGAACTGGCACTGGCTCAGGCGGAACTGGAGTTGGCGCAAGAGAACTTGATTTCTACAGATACGCTCTATAAGATAGGGGTGCAGCGACAGAAGATTGCAGCCATCTCACAGGCCGACCTGCTCACGCTGAGGCTCGACCATGTGAATGCGCAGAACACCCTCCAGAATGCGGAGATAGCCGTGAAGCGTGCCATGTTCTCGCTGGCTACGTTCCTCAATATCGACAAAGACACAGACATCACCCTCGACTTGCCAGGAAAACCCACCAACAAGACCATCACGGTGGAGGAGGCTCTGGCCAAGGCAGAGGAGAACAATCCCACCTACTTGGAGCAGGAGCAGAATGTGCTGGAGGCAGAGCAGAGCCTCGACCGTGCCAAGATGGAGGCACGCTTCAATGCCAGCGTGAATGCCAGTGTGGGCTTCAATCAGGTGGCCGACAAGCTCAGTGAGGCCTATCGACACCCACTGCGCCAAGACTTGGTGCAGTTCACCGTGAGCATCCCACTGGTGGACTGGGGCGTTCGTCGGGGTAGGGTGAACATGGCGAAGAACAACCTCAATGTGGTACGCACTTCGGCTGATCAGGAGCGCCAGAGCGTAGAGAAGGAAATCATCGTCACCGTGAGCGACTTCAACATCCAGCAGCGGCTCATCGCCAGTGCCGAGGAAGCCCTCGACCTGGCCATTCAGGCACATGAGCAAACACGCCAGCGTTTCATCATAGGCCGTGCAGATGTCAACAGCCTCACACTCTCACTGAATAGGCAGCAAGAAGCGCAGAAAAACTACATACAGGCCCTGCGCAACTACTGGCAAGATTACTATAAAATCAGGCGACTCACGCTGCACGACTTCGAAAGCGGCTTCTCACTCTCGGATAAGTTCGACTATGCAGTAGGCATGTATCGATGAAGAATAAGCTCGCCATATCGTCCTTCACACTTATCGTGGCGTTTGTGGCGCTCTCACTGATAGGTCTGGCTTTGCTGCCCATGTTGCCAGTGAAGCTCAACCCCTCACGCTCCCTGCCTTCGCTCACCGTCTCTTTCTCCATGCCAGGAAACTCCTCCCGTGTCATAGAGACCGAGGTCACCAGCAAGCTGGAGGGCATGCTGGCACGCGTGGTTGGCATAGAGAAGGTGGAGTCTGTGTCCGACAATGGCAGTGGGCGCATCACCATGCAGCTCGACAAGCATGCCGATATAGACATGCTGCGCTTCGAGGTCTCCACCATCATCCGCCAGACGTGGCCAGAGCTGCCAGCAGGCGTGAGCTACCCCATCATCAGCACGCAGCAGACAGACGATGAGGCTTCGCGGCCCTTCCTCACCTATACCATCAACGCGCCCGTAGATCCTTACATGATACAGCAGTGGGCAGAGATGAACATGAAGCCCGTGCTGGGACAGTTGGCTGGCATCTATAGGGTAGATCTCTCTGGGGCTACACCCCAAGAGTGGCGCCTCACCTACGACAATCGGCAGTTGGCTCAGCATGGCATCAGCGTGGCCGATGTGCAGGTAGCCATTGCCAACCATCTGGGCAGAGAGTTCATGGGCATTGTGGCCTTAGAGCATAGCAGTGGTGATAGAGAGTGGATCAGGGTGGCCAAGACGGGCTCCTACGAAGACCTGAACCTGAAGACCATCTTCGTGCGCACAGCCCAGGGAGAGCTTATTTCGCTGGATAAGTTGCTCAGTGTCACCCACGTGCAGCAAGAGCCCACCAGCTACTACCGCATCAATGGTCTCAACTCGGTCTATATGAACCTCACGGCCGAGGAGAGTGCCAACCAGCTGCGTCTGGCCAGCCAGGTGAAGGCGGCCATGCAGCGTCTGGAAGCCTTGCTCCCTGCTGGCTATGAAGTGCATACGGGCTACGATGCCACAGAATACATCCAAGACGAGCTTAGCAAAATCTACTTCCGCACGGGCCTCACTGTCCTTATCTTGCTGGCCTTTGTGGCGCTCATCACCCTCAATCGTAAATACCTCTTCCTCATCGTGTGCAGCCTCACGGTGAATATCTGCATCGCCCTGATATTCTACTACCTCTTTGGGCTGGAGATTCAGATCTATTCGTTGGCAGGCATCACCATCTCGCTCAATCTGGTGATAGACAATACCATCGTCATGTCCGACCATCTGATGCGTAAGCGCAACCTGCAGGCCTTCCTGTCCATTCTGGCAGCTACGCTCACCACGATAGGCGCATTGGTCATCATCTTCTTCATGGACGAGAAGGTGCGCCTCAACTTGCAGGACTTTGCGGCCGTGGTCATCATCAATCTGGCCGTTTCGCTGCTGGTGGCCCTCTTCTTCGTGCCCTCGCTCATGGAGAAGATAGGGCTGGAAAATCGGCAGAAGCATCGCCTGCACAGCTGGCGGCATCGTTGGGCCGTGCACATCACCAGCGCCTATCAGTGGCTCATCGGCCAGTTGGTGCGCTATCGCGTAGCTGCCTGTTTGCTCTTGGTGCTGGCCTTTGGTCTGCCAGTCTATATGCTGCCAGAGAAGGCAGAAGGCGAGGGATTCTGGGCGCAGATGTACAACAAGGTCTTTGGCAGTGAGACCTACCAACAGTCCGTGAAGCCCTATGTAGATACAGTCTTAGGTGGCACGCTGCGCCTCTTTGCCGACAAGGTGCGCAGTTCCAGCTACTACAGCCGTGGGGTGGGCGAAGTGGTGCTCAGCGTCTATGCCACCCTGCCCAATGGCAGCACGCTGGAGCAGATGAACACCCTCATAGGAAAGATGGAAGCCTACCTCAGTGAGTTTCAGGAGATACGGCAGTTCCAGACCTATATCTACAACCCCTATCAGGCGCGCATCAGCATCTATTTCAAGAAAGCCTACGAGCGTGGCGGATTCCCCTATACACTGAAGTCCGACATCATCAGCAAGGCCCTCACGCTGGGCGGAGGCAGCTGGAGCGTCACAGGTCTGCAAGACCAAGGCTTCAGCAACGATGTGCGAGAGACGGCAGGCTCCATGCGCGTCACCATGTACGGCTACAACTACGATGAGCTATATGCGCAGGCAGAGCGACTGAAGAGCAAGCTGCTGGAGCGTCGCCGCATCCGCGATGTGCTCATCAACTCCGAATACACCTTCTGGAAGAACGACTACAGCGAGTATTACCTCAAGCTCGACAAGGAGGCCATGGCGCAAGAAGGCATCTCAGCCCTACAACTCTTCACCGCCATCCGTCCGCTCTATACACGAAACCAGCACATGGGTAGCATCGTGGTGGACAACCAGTCTGAAAACCTCAAGCTCACCTCGCAGCAGAGTGAAGAATATGACGTCTGGGCACTGGTGAACGTCCCCTTCCAGATAGGCGACAGATTCTATAAGTTGGCCGATTTTGCCACGCTGGAGAAAGGGCAGTCGCCCCAGGAAGTGGCAAAAGAAGATCAGCAATACCGCCTCTGCGTGCAGTATGAATACGTAGGCTCCAGCGAGCAAGGCCGCAAGCTGCTCAAGCAAGATGTCGAAGAACTGCGTCCCACGCTGCCTATGGGCTACAGCATCGAGCTCGACGATTCCTACTACACCTTCAGTTCGCAGAGTAATGGTCAGTACGCCCTCCTGCTGCTGGTCGTTGTCATCATCATCTTCATCACCTCCATTCTCTTCAACTCCCTGAAGCAGCCCATGGCCATTGTCTTCGTGATTCCCATCTCCTATATAGGTGTGTTCCTCACATTCTACATCTTCAACCTCAGTTTCGACCAAGGCGGTTTTGCCTCCTTCGTGCTGCTTTGCGGTATCACGGTGAATGCCAGCATCTATATCATGAACGAGTTCAATAAGATACGCCAGCGCTACCCCCGCCTGTCGCCAGTGCGCGCCTACACCAAGGCGTGGAACGCCAAGATCATCCCCATTTTCCTCACGGTGGTCTCCACCATTTTAGGCTTCATCCCCTTCCTGATAGGCACAGTAGAAGCCTTCTGGTTCCCCTTGGCAGCAGGCACCATCGGCGGCCTGCTCATGTCGCTTGTCGGCATCTTCTTCTGCCTCCCCATCTTCTCGCTGAAGAAAGAGCGAAAGAGATGATTGGCAAGTCTATTATAATCCAATCATTTTCTCGGCTGAATTTATTTTTAGACTTCACACTTCACGCCTGCTGCCTAATTGACTGATAAACATATTGCTACGATTATTTTTTTGTTTAAGAGACTTCACGAGACTTCACACAGACTTCACGCTTCGCTAGCATCTAACATGTTGATAATCAATAATTATTATCATTTCGATAAGGATTAAGGGTTGCGTGAAGTCTTGTGAAGTCTCTGTTGTGGTTTTGTCTTAGAAATAGCATAAGGGATATGCACTTTGAAGAATCATGTGAAGTGTGAAGTCTATTTTTAAATTCTCGGTATGTTTTGTCCTTTATATAAGCATCTCTTGGAAATAAGATAGTTAATCAGTGGGCTCAGTCAAGGTAATGACTGAGCTAAGTCTTAACCTTGACTGACCTCAGTCCAAACGGTGACCAACCTCAGTCATAACGAAGACTGAGCCGAAAGAACAAGCATCAGAGAGTCCTGAGGTGCTATATGTTTTTACTCTGACATGCAAGATAGTTATAGAAATGCTTTGAGTTACCGCCGAAAAGCCTTGTGTTGTCGTGAAAATGCTTCACTATTATATGTACTAATGCTTGGTATTTCCGCAGAAACACCAAGCATTACTGAATTTCGGCTTTACTTTTGGCAAAGAAAGAGTGATTTTCGAAATTTTCTTTGGTAGAAATGCAGCTTTCTGGAGGGTTGCTGCGTCTAATGAATAAGAATGATAAAAAAAGTTCTTTCGCTGTGTCACAAATGGCAGCGCACTGCGTACTATAGGTGAAAGAACAAAAAATATGGAGACTGAAACAATGAAAAGAATGATGCTGATGCTGCTTCTGGCAGCTGGAATGGTGGGCACGTCTGGTGCCTCTAATAATAAGGAAGTGGATGCTACCATCGGGGTGACCAACCAGATGGCTGGGGGAGTGGAGAAGATCTACAAGCTCAGCGGATTCACGGGGCTGAAGGTGAGCGGTGACATCAAGGTGCACTACACGCAGGGCAATAACTACGAGGTGCGCATCACCACGGATGAGCGCAAGCTGGATAAGCTGGTGGTGGAGGTAAGGGGGACCGACCTCGTGGTGGGCTACAAACCCAGAACCAGTCTGAATGGGAGGCTGGAGCCTACGCACCTCTATCTGACGTGCCCCAAGATGGAGCGCATAGAGAATAGTGGGGCTTGCTCCTTCACCACTGAGGGATTCAAGGCCGACAGATTGGAGATAGAGGCCTCTGGGGCTACCACCTTGCAGCTGGGCACTGTGCACTGCCAGGTGGCGGATATAGAGAACAGTGGGGCTACGAGTATCTATGGCACGCTGGTGGCAAAGCAGGTGGAGATGGAGAATAGTGGGGCTACAAAGGGCGACTTGAAGGTGGAGGCGGACTACTTTGACCTGGATAACTCTGGGGCCACGAACATGACGTTCGGCTTCAAGGGCAAGCGCATCGATGTGGAGTGCAGCGGGGCTGGTGGCGTGAGCCTGCAGGTGGATTGTCAGGAGCTAAAGGCGGAAAACTCTGGCGTGGCGAGGATGGTCATCACGGGTAGTGCCGATGAGGTGAAGATAGATGGCTCTGGGGTGTCGCACATCAACATCAAAGGTCTGAATAAGTATTGATAGCTGCATGACCACAGACGAGTATATCAAGGAGGCTGAACGCATCCGACCGAGCCTGCTGCTCACCGCTCAGCGCTATCTGGAGGCAGAGGATGCTGAGGATGTGGTGCAAGATGCCCTCCTGCGCCTGTGGAACATGCGCGATGAACTCACCCCGCCCATGGTGTCGCTGGCAAGGGTGGTGGTCAGGAACCTGTGTCTGGACAGGCTGCGGCGGGAGAAACCCATGCTGCGCCTTGACACTCATGAAGCAGAAGATCCGCCCGATGAGGAGGTGGGGCAATGGCAGCGCATAGAGCGACTGATGAATGTGATAGAGACACTGCCCACCATGCAGCAGACCATCCTGCGCCTGCGCCATGTAGAGGGGATGGAATATAGCGAGATAGCACGTATCACGGGCAGCCGTGAAGAGACGGTGCGGAAGGCTCTGAGCCGCGCCCGACTGGCCATCAGGGAAAAATATCGGAAGGAGGCATGAGATGAACCAAGTAGAAGAGATTAAGATTTTGATGAACCGTTTTCTGGAAGCGGAGACCACGCTCGAGGAAGAACGGAGGCTCTATGCCTATTTTTCCCAGGCAGAGGTGGATCCTTCTCTGGAACCTTATCGTGCCATGATGCAAGACTATGCGGCCTTGATGCCTGTGGAGCAGGTGCAACAGCCTGCCCGACGGGTGACGCTGCAGACGTGGATTAGGTATGCCTCTGGCATCGCTGCTGTGGTGGCGTTGGCCTTTATGGGCACTTGGAGCTACAGCGCCTATCAGACTCGCAGGCTGGAGGATATCTATGGCGGCAGCTATATGATAGTGAACGGGGAGCGCGTGGACAATCTGCGTGAGATACAGGCGCAGATAGAGAGTACGCTGCAATCTGCACAGGAGATAGAGCGACTGGCTGCGGCCTCGCAGCCTACGGATGTGGAGGAGAGCGTGCTGAGCGAGATAGACGACCCTGCCTTGCGTGAGGAGATCAACCGATTGTTGAACGAATAGAGAGAAAGGATAATGCAATGAGAAAACGTATATACATAGCTCTGTGCCTGCTGTGCTTCTCTGCCTGGCTGAGGGCGCAGAACAGCATCGATGAGGTGGTGGACAACTTCTCTACCGTGGGGAGTTCTACCTATACGTCGGCCATAGAGCGCGACCCTCAGACGCGCAAGGTGGTCAGGGTGGTGAAGACGCTCGAGACGCGTGGGCAGGTGGTGAGTGACCTTATCCGTGCGTTCCAGAAGGAGCGCGAGACGGGGACTTTCAGTAGGAAGGAGGAGAACGAGGAGGTGACCATGATTCTGGCTACGGAAAACGAGGGGGGCAACAGGGTGTATATGCTCCAGTATAGTGGCAGGGGCTACCACAGGGGCAAGGCTACCATCATCATCAAGCCCAAGTAGGAATCTCTTTTTTAACGTTATATACTATAAAACAGCGCGTCAGGACTTTTCGGGATGAAAGGTCCTGACGCATTTGTCTTCAAGAGGGTGACGCAGTGAGACGCTGCGGGCTCATTGACCCAGCTGTAGGTAGGTCTTCAGCGTATCTACATAGTCTTCGAAAGCCTTCACGCCCTGCTGGGTGATGCGGCAGAGTGTCTGCGGGCGCTTGCCCTCGAAGCGCTTCTCCACCTCGATGTAGCCAGCCTGTGAGAGCTTGTCTATCTGCACGCTCAGGTTCCCCGCCGTAGCTCCAGTCTGCTCCTTGAGGTAGGAGAAGTCGGCTTGCTCTACGTTCAGAAGCAGAGACATCACCGCCAACCTGAGTTCTGAGTGTAGTAGGGGATCCAATGGCTTAAACATAGTCTTTCCTCCAATTGATTAAGATGCCAGGGATAATGAGTGCCACGAGGGCTACGCCTGCCATGACCAGCATCTCTGCAGGTCCATGCAGCCAGGAGGAAAGGATGGCTCCGGGCAGTCCGCTGATGATGCCTCCTGCCACTATCCAGCCATTGCGCAGGATGAGTCCGGTAGCGGTGGCACAAAGTCCCACGAGCAGTATTACAAGGGGCGTGTAGCTGATGCCAAAGTAGGGCATGCCACAGAGCGGCATGACCACATACATGAGTATGGGCAGCACGGAGGCGAAGATGCCGAAAGAGAGCCAGATGTGGCCCATCACCTTGCCTACGAAGGTCTGTGGCTGGCGTTCTGCTTTCTCCTTACGGCCCATCCAGATGGTGATGCCCCAGCCTATGAGAGCCATGGCAAACCACAGAAAGTTCCACGCGGCATTGCCGCTGGTATTCCAGAGATGCCCCACGATGAGGGCGGTGACCATGCACAGACAACCCCAGATGACCATAGGCATACCTGCGTTCTTGGTGGTGTCCTTGCGGCTCTGCTCTATGTACTTCTTGATGATCTCAAGGCTGCGCTCAGCAGTCATTTCATTTAAATTCTCCATAATACTAATGCTTTTTAATTGGTTAATTAATCTTGTTACACACTATTATGAATCGATTCGTGCTGCAAATATAAATAAGTTTATAATATAAACCAAATAAAAACGTAAAATATTTTGATATTTTTTGGAAGCGTGATTTTTTAGTTTCTATGGAGAGGTTATGAACCACGAATTTACCGAATTTAGCGAATTAATTAGTGCTTGCAGATGCTTTTACTAATCAGTCCCTCTCCCTCTGGGAGAGGTTAGGTGAGGGCTGGCACATAGCATGGTAATCATTCTATGCAGGAGGCGTTCCCTCTCCTGGCCTCCCCCAGAGGGGGAGGTTTCCCAAACGCATCCCTCTCCCTCTGGGAGAGGTTAGGTGAGGGTTGGCACATAGCATTGTAATCATTCTATGCAGGAGGCGTTCCCTCTCCTGACCTCCCCCTCTGGGGGAGGGATGATGAAGCACAGAAGGAGCTTTGCTTACTCGCAAAACTCCTTCATAGTAAAATTCGAAAAATTCGGTAAATTCGTGGTTTAAAAATAAAACAATTATTTGAAAATCAACTGCACGAAGGAACTGAGGTTTCTGCGCCACACCTTCCACTCATGGCCACCAGGGAACTGCTCCCATACCACGCCCTTGTAGCCGTTGGCATCGAGCTTCTGCTTGAAGTCCTTCATGCCATCGATGCGATTGTCTTGCTCGCCACAAGAGAGATAGATCACATCAAACTTATTATACTTTGCAGGGTTGGAGTACATGCCAGGGAAGTGGGATTCGGCATCGAACGGGGTGCCACCAATGGCTGAGGAACCAATGAGACCAGAGGAGAAGATGCCCACATTGGAGAACACATCGACATTGCGGAAGGCGATGAAGAACGACTGTCCGCCACCCATGGAAAGACCTGCCACAGCACGGCCCTTGCGATTCTTTATCACATTATAGTTCTTCTCGATATAAGGCAGAATGTCGGCCACCAATGAGGAGTAGTTGTCGAAACCTGACGCATATTCCCTCACGTTGGTCTTCACAGGGATGCCCAAGGTCTGCGCTGCATACTGATTAGGATTGCCGTTGGGCATGACCACGATCATAGGCTCTGCCTGGCCAGAGGCTATCAGGTTGTCGAGGATCTGAGCCGTGCGTCCCAGCGTGCTCCAAGCATCCTCATCGCCACCACCGCCATGCAGCAGGTAGAGCACAGGATACTTCACCTTTTTATTATTACGATCGTAGCCGAAGGGGGTATAGACATACATGCGGCGCGTCATGTCATTCTCTGCAGAGTAGTACCACACATGCTCCACATTGCCAGGCTTGCTGCACTCGGCATACTGGTCGGCAAAACTGCCAGGCACCAAGAAGGCGTTCATGTAGCGCGAGCCATCACGCTGCACCATCACATTCGATGGATCGAGCATACTCACGCTATCTACTTGGAAGGTGTAGGTATAAAGCTCTGGTTCTGGCTGCGGGATGGTGACAGACCAGATGCCGTCTGGGCCTTGAGTCATGGCCAGCTTGGAGGCATCGTAGCCCAGCCAAGAGGCAGAAACGCCCACCTTGCGGGCTTTTGGGGCCATAAAGCGGAAGGTGACACTGTCGTTTTTCAGCTCAGGCGACTTCACGCCTGCACGAAACATCAGGGAGTTCATCTCCTGCGCATAGGCAGAGAGACTGGTGAGCACAAGGGCTACCAAAGCAAGGATGCCAAAAGTGTGTTTCATAGTCATAATGTATTAATGATGATTTCTATGGATGCAAAGATAAATATTTTTCGGAAAAAAGTGTATCTTCGCACCTGATTTAAAAAACTTATGCCGATGCGACTGATAAAGTTCTTGAAAGAGTGGACGTTGCCCTGTGCCATCACCATAGGCACGGTGGTGTATCTGCTCTTCCGCTATATATCTGTGCTCGAAGGGGTTGGAGATAGGCTGGGGCCTGTGATGGACGACCTGCTGCCTCTGATGATTTTCCTCACGCTGTTTGTAACCTTCTGTAAGGTGGACTTCAGGCAGATGAGGCTACACCGCTGGCATGCAGGGGTGATGCTGGCGCAGGTGGGACTGGTGGCGCTCTTCATGGGGGCGGCCTACCTGCTGAGGGATAATGCCCAGCAGAAGGTGCTGGCAGAGGCGGTGCTGACGTGTGTGATAGCGCCTACGGCGGCAGCAGCGCCTGTGGTGAGTGGCAAGCTGGGGGGAAACATCAGCACCATGACCACGCTGACGCTGGTGTCGAGCCTGCTGGCGGCAGTACTGATTCCTGCGGCTTTCCCCCTGCTGGAGAAGGTGGCGAACCTATCGTTCTGGGCGGCTTTCTGGATTATCCTGCAGAAGATGGCCACTGTGCTGGTGCTGCCGTTGTTGCTGTGCTGGCTGGTGAGGCACTGGGTGCCGAAGCTGCATGCGTGGGTAGTGGCACAGCCTAATCTGGGATTCTATACGTGGGGTGTGGCGCTGAGCATCAATATGGGCATCACGGTGAAGAACATCTGCAACAGCAACCTGACGGTGGGCGGCTTGCTGCTCATCGCGCTGGCCTCGCTGCTGATATGCATCGTGCAGTTCGTGCTGGGCAGGGGCATAGGTAGGGTGCTGGGTGAAGAGGTGAATGCTGGGCAGGGAATGTTCCAGAAAAACACTGGCCTGGCCATCTGGGTGGCGTATATCTATCTGAGTCCTGTGGCCAGCATTGGAGCTGGGTTCTATGTGCTCTGGCAGAACATTATTAACTCGATAGAAATTTCGAAGATTGAGAATTGAGAATTGAGAATTGAGAATTACCATGCGGATGGGTTAACATGGCGCAGCCATAATTCTCAATTCTCAATCCTCAATCCTCAATCCTCAATGTAATAAGTTCATGAGGTGAACAGCGACAAGGGCAGCTGTCTCTGTGCGCAAGCGAGAGGCTCCCAGACTGATGGGCTGGAAACCGTTCTCTATGGCCAATGCCACTTCTTCCTCACTGAAATCGCCTTCGGGGCCGATGAGCACCAAGGCATCTTCTTCTGGATGCAGTATGTCTTTCAGGAGGGGCTTATCACCAGGATAGCAGTGGGCAATGCACTTCAGACCACTGAACGGCTGGCGGATGAACTTGTCGAAGTCGGTCAGCTCATGAAGCTGGGGCATGCGAGCCTTGAGACTCTGCTTCACGGCACTGACCACGATTTTCTCTATACGCTCCAGTTTGATGACGCGCCGTTCAGAATAGCGGCAGTTCAGGAAAGTCAGCTCGTCGAAGCCTATCTCTGTGGCTTTCTCGGCCAGCCACTCCATGCGATCCATATTCTTGGTGGGAGCCAGTGCCAGATGCAGATGGCCTTTCCAAAGGGCAGGTTGGGGCAGCGTCTCCAGCACATTCACCAGGCAGTGCTTATTATCGGCTACGGCTATCTCTGCGCGATAGAAACAGCCCATACCATCTGTCAGCGTCAGCTCATCGCCCACTTTCAGGCGCAGCACACGCAGGGCATGTGCAGCCTCCTCGGGAGGCAGTTCGTTGGAGTGTGCTATGTCAGGCGTATAGAATAGATGCATCAGTGGCCTCCTTTCAGTTTGTTGATGATGTCGCGCAGCTTAGCAGCCAGTTCATACTCCTCATCATCGATGGCTTTCTGCATATCGTCTTCCAAGCGGCGCAGTTGGTTGTATTCCTTCTCGTGCTCATCTCCCCCTTCCATCTTCGGCGCATCGTGGCCTATGAAGGTGGTATCGGTAGCGTCAGAGTGGCGCAAGCGCTCATTCTCTATAATGTCCTCATAGGTGAAGATAGGCGTATGCATGCGTATGGCCAGAGCCACCGCATCGCTGGTGCGCGCCTCCACACGGAGGATGTTGGCTCCCTGCTTGAAGTAGAGGTGCGTATAGTAGATGCCCTTGTCCACGCGATAGATCACCACACGCTCCATGCTGATGGCAAACGCCTCCATCACATTGCCGAAGAGGTCGTGCGTCAGTGGGCGGGGAGCGGTGATACCCTTCCACTCCATGATGATGGCGCGTGCCTCATACTCGCCGATGATGATGGACACCATGCGGTCGCCCTCTTTCTCCTTGAGGATGAGCACATACGCGTGTTCGAACTCCGGACTGGCGTAGATGTTGTCTAAGTGCAATTCTACCTTATGACGGTTCATTCGCTTTTCTGTTGTGGGAGGTGTTTATACTTGAATATCAGGGCGAAAGCGATGCTCAGCACTAAGGCATATCCAGCAAAGATATACCATACGGCGCTCCAGTCGCCCACCATAAAGCCGTTCACATTCTCTATGTAGTGGTTCACCACCGCCTGTGCGCCTATGGTGCCAAGGGTAGCACCTACGCCGTTGGTCATCAGCATGAAGAGGCCTTGTGCACTGCTTCGCATGCTCTTATCGGTGGTCTGATTCACGAACAGCGAACCACTGATGTTGAAGAAGTCGAATGCCACACCATAGATGATCATAGAGAGGATGAACATCCAGACACCGCCTCCAGGATTGCCAGCGCCGAACAAGCCGAAGCGCAGCACCCATGCCAGCATAGCGAAGAGCATCACCTGCTTGATGCCGAAGCGCTTCATGAAGAATGGGATCAGCAAGATGCAGAGCGTCTCAGAGCACTGCGAGAGTGAAATCAGAGCGTTGGCATGCTGAGCGCCGAAGGTGTTGGCATACTCCTCGATGGTGGCGAAGCTAGAGATGAACGGATTGGCGTAGCTGTTGCTCAGCTGCAGGGCTACACCCAGCAGCAGACTGAATATCAAGAAGGTAGCCATGGTGCGGTCTTTGAACAGGCTGAACGCACGAAGGCCCAAGGCATCGGCCAACGACTTCTTCTCCGAATGCTTATTGATAGGACACTCAGGCAGGGTCATGGCATAGAAGCCCAAGATGATGCCCAGAATACCTGAGACGATGAACTGCATGGAAGTGGTCTGGAACCCCAGCGCATCGACCAGAAGCATGGTGCAGATGAAACCCACCGTGCCCAGTGTGCGGATGGGAGGGAAGGCAGAGATGGTATCGTAGCCAGCCTTCTCCAGCGCATTGTAGGCCACTGAGTAGGAGAGCGACAATGACGGCATGTAGAACCCTATGCCTACGGCAAAGAGGGTAATCAAAATGCCGAAGTCGGCCTCATTGCCCGTGGTCAGACCATAGTAGCCCAACGTGAGCAGGAAGGTGCTGGAGATGAGGTGGCAGATGCCCATCATCTTCTGAGCTGGAATCCAGCGGTCGGCCACGATGCCTATCAGGGCAGGCATGAAGATGCTGGTGATGCCCTGCATGGCGTAGAACACTCCGATGTTGGCACCCTGTCCGGCATTGGCCAGATAGCTGCCCATAGATGTCAGATAAGCTCCCCACACGGCAAACTGCAGGAAGTTCATAATGATCAATCTTAACTTGATGTGTTTCATATATATTTTTTAATATTTTAATCTTTTAATTTTTTTAATCTAGAAAAAGTCTCAACTCTTTCTCGTTGTGATGTGGAAGCAACCTTGATTTCGTTCATGCTTCACATAGCACTCCCCACTTTTCTTCAGGTCGCGCAGCACCTCACTGAGTACCATCTTCAGCGTATCGGCCGACACCGCCTCTGTGGGATGTCCATTCACCTTATCTGTCTTCAAGAAGCGTTTCCAAGAAATATCGAAGGTGGTGCCATGCATGTGGGTACTATTTTCAGAAGCGTTGCCGTTGGTTCTGCGCAAGCGTTTCACATCGTGCTGCGTGCGGAGTACGGAAGTCACGATGATGCGGTTGGGATTCAGCCCCTTCGCTTCCAGAGAGTCGTTGAAATTGCTCCCTATGGTATCCAGCAGCTTAGCAGCGCCAGGGATAAGGAAAGGAATGCTGTGAGTCAGTGAGTCGATGACGTAGTTCTCGCAGTCGGCTATCTCCTTGAGTTGCTTCTTCATCTTCTCAGCCGCCTCGCGGTCGGCTATGATAGGGATACCGATGGCCTGCGCCACCTTGAGCTGCGTATCGTTCAAGTCATTGAACTCGCGGTTATAACTGATGACACCTTTTATATTATGCGGGTCGTTCATCTTCATCGACTTTTCACCACAACTGCCCAGTGCCAGGAGCAGGAAGCAGAGCGGTATCAGCTTTAAGGCTGCCAGAGTATCTTTCATTTCACGAAGTGGGTTTTTACAATTATGCTTGCAAAGATAAATAAAATGCATGCAGTAGCAAAATTTTTTGTTACTTTTGCAGCAGGATAATGTGAGGAAAATGGCACATAGGTATTTCATATATTTAAGCTATGACGGTGCGGCCTATCACGGATGGCAGGTGCAGCCCAATGGGATGAGCGTGCAGGAGCGGCTCACGCAGTCTATTTCACTGCTGCTGCGCCAGGAGGTGAAGCTCACAGGGGCTGGACGCACGGATGCAGGGGTGAATGCCCGACTGATGGTGGCGCACTTCGATGTGGAGGCTGCCATCGATGGCCCTTGGCTGGTGGATAAGCTCAACCGCCTGCTTCCTCAAGACATAGCGGTGCAGCAGATACGAGAGGTGAAGCCAGACGCTCATGCCCGCTTCGATGCGCTCTGGAGAGAGTATCAGTATTTCGTGGTGACGCGAAAGGATCCTTTCTTGCGGGCGTATGCATTGCGGCTCTACAAGGAACCCAACTGGGAACTGATGAACCAAGCTGCAGGGATGCTGCTGGAGTACACCGACTTTACCAGCTTTAGTAAGCTGCATACCGATGTGAAGACGAACAACTGCCGTGTGATGGAAGCGCGCTGGACGCAGATTTCGGAGGGCTACTGGGTGTTTACCATCCGTGCCGATCGCTTCTTGCGCAATATGGTGCGCGCCATAGTGGGTACGCTGCTGCAAGTGGGGCAAGGACAGCTTACCTTAGAAGGTTTCCGCAGGGTGATAGAGCAGAAAGACCGCTGCTCTGCGGGTGATTCTGTAGAGGGCAAAGCGCTTTTCCTTACTGATATAGGATATGGTATGATTGAAAATTGAGAATTGAGAATTGAGAATTGAGGATTAAGCTGCGCTATGTTAAGCTATCTGAATGGTAATTCTCAATCCTCAATTCTCAATTATTATCAAACTCTGCCATCTTACGTTCCACGAACTCTATCTTGCGATGATTTTCCTCTTGGTTTTCCTTCAGTTGGCGCACCAAGCTGAGGCGGCTGGCGAGCTCCAGCACCTCCTGAATGGCTTTGCGGTCGGCAGGAGTGAGGGCCACCTTCTGCGTGCGATCTCCGATAAATTCCATGGTCAGATTCTGGCTGGCATGCTGGGCAACGAACTCAGCCACGCCACCGTCTTCCTCCTGCCCATAGTCGGCCTTCTCTATCGTCAGGCCTAAATTCGTGGTCTCGTAGCTGTCGGGTGAAGCAGGCGTCTGTACATAGGTGCCATCAGGGGCAGTCACCTTCACAGCCGTGTGGTGTATGGGGCGAGCGCTCACGTAGATGCTCGTCAGGCTCATCTGTCCGTTTTCTTCCACCTGAGCGCGCAGATAGCTGCGAGAGGTGTTCTTCTCTATCACCTGTGTAGGCCACAGATAGCGCCCCGTTTGCTGATAGGCCGTATCGCGCTCGTAGGTATATTCGGGCAGCATCTTGTCCAGCTCTGCCTGTTTCTCAGTGAGCACGGAGTCTATGAAGGTCACATCGCGCTGCAGCTGACTATGCGTCACGTCATAGCCCAGTCGGTTGGCTGCATGGCGCACCTCATAAGCCTTAGGGTAGAGCACCCCGATACTGTCTATGAGTTGTATGGCTTCTTCCAGCTTATGGTTGGCATAGAGTTCTTGGGCACGGTCCAGCAAGGCCTGTGCTTCACGTTTGCTCTGGTCGCAGGCACTGAGCATCAAGAGCGCCATGAGCAGTGGGAGAATCGTCTTTTTCATTGTCATCATCCTATGTATATCAGTGAAACTTTTGGCAAATGTAGGAATTTTTTCGTACTTTTGCGCTCACTTTACAGAAATAGTTATGATAGAGCTGACGGAGAAAGAACTGAAAGAGCGTTTTCAAGGGAAGATGTTCCAGCGGATAGGTGAGACAGCCGATGAGCTGGGCTTGGAATGCTATGTGGTGGGGGGCTATGTGCGCGACCTCTACTTGCAGCGACCATCGGCCGATGTAGATGTGGTGGTGGTGGGTAGTGGCATCGCTATGGCCGAGGCCCTGGCTGCTAAGCTGGGGCGTGGAGCACATCTCTCCGTCTTTCGTAACTTTGGCACCGCACAGCTGAAGTACCGCGGACAGGAGATTG
>CADALZ010000014.1 GCA_902788865.1 uncultured Bacteroidales bacterium
GATAAGTGAAAAATCTGACATGGCAAAATCCTGAGCAACTTTTTGTTGCTCAGGAACTTATAAATAAAGTTAAATCAAAGTGTTGCGGAATTAAGGATATTATAACTTAAGTTATGTCATTTGCGTTTTACCTGATTATTTGCGTATTCATCGTGGGATACGCGTGTATCGCTCTGGAGCATCCGCTGAAAGTGAACAAGGCGGCCACTGCTCTCTTCCTCTGTTTCATCTTGTGGACCATCTATGCGTTTGCCGGCACGGGTGCCATGACGCCCGAGTTTGCTGCGAAGATTGGTTCTGAAGACATCCGCACGTTTATCACCGAGAACATTCTGCATCACTTAGGAGAAACCAGTGAGACGGTCTTCTTCCTGCTGGGTGCCATGACCATCGTGGCGGTGATAGACACATGGGGTGCCTTCCGCATCATCACCGACAAGATCAAAGCTACCAGCAAGGTATCACTGCTGTGGATTCTCGGCACATTGGCCTTCTTCATGTCGGCTGTGCTCGACAACCTCACCACTACCATCGTGATGATCACGCTGCTCAACAAGCTGATAGCCAATAAGGAGGACCGCTGGTTCTTCGCTGCCATGATCGTGATAGCTGCCAATGCCGGTGGCGCATGGACACCTATCGGTGATGTGACTACCATCATGCTGTGGGTAGGCGGAAAGGTAAGCGCACTCAACATCATGGCCATGACCGTGGTGCCAAGCCTCTTCAGTGTATTGGTGCCATTTGCCATCCTGTCGTACACCATGCGTGGCGGTCATGTAGAGGTGCCTGTCATCATCGAGGACGACAACAGCCCTGCCAGCCGTGTTTCTCACTCTCAGCGTAAGATGATGCTCATCCTCGGTGTAGGACTGCTGCTCTGCGTGCCTATCTTCAAGAGCGTGACACACCTGCCTCCATACATCGGCATCCTCGGCGCACTGAGTATCCTTTGGATCACTACTGAGATCTTCCGTCCGAAGGAGAGACAGAATCCTAACAGAGCAGATCTGAAGGTATCACATATTCTTCCTAAGGTCGATGTGGACACCATCCTCTTCTTCCTCGGCATCCTGATGGCTGTAGGCGTGCTGCAGATCTGCGGACACCTCTCTATGCTTGCTGCCGGTCTCGATCAAATCGCTGTTGCAGAGCCTAACAAGTACTTCCTGATAGACATCATCATCGGTGTGCTCTCCAGCATCGTGGACAATGTGCCTCTGGTGGCTGGTACCATGGGTATGTACGACTTCCCGATGGATCACTACTTCTGGGAGATGTTGGCCTACTGTGCCGGTACGGGTGGTAGCATTCTCATCATCGGTTCTGCCGCTGGTATCGCTGCCATGAGCATCGAGAAGATAGATTTCATTTGGTACTTGAAGCGCATCACATGGATTGCCTTTGTGGGCTATATCGCTGGTGCACTGATTTATATCCTTCAGTATAACCTCATTCATTGATTAGAGTAGGATAATGTTCAGAAGGCTGTCCATCTTTTGTTGCTTGCTACTGCTGTTTACTGCCGATGCGTCGGCACAGTGGGAGATGCTGCAAAAGGTGGACAGTTTTCTTGTTAGAATGCAGCGTAGCAATGTAGATACCAACTACATCGTTCGTCCGAAAGGCCGCCTCACTGTGCGACTGCTAAGCAATTTCTCTGGTGCTCATGTCGACCTTATAGATCGCGAAAAGGGAGAGGAAAGCGCATCTGCCAATCTTCGCAGTGACATGAAGTGGACGCTCACCAGTAGTATCAACTACCGTGGCCTCTCCGTGGCACTCTCCGTGAATCCTGGACATGTGTTCGACTGGTATCACGACATGGAATTCAACATCAACGCTTATGGCAACAAGATGGGAGCCGACTTCATCTATCAGCATGCAGAGAATGTCGGTGGCGAGATGGGTGATTCAGACCTTACTCTACAGATTCCAGAAAACATGATTTCCATGCGAACCGTGAATGCCAACTACTACTATGTGTTCAACCATCGCCGCTTCTCCTATCCGGCAGCTTTCACACAGAGCTTCATACAGAAACGCAGTGCCGGTAGTGTCATCGTGGGTGCCAGCTATGAGAAGATGGTTATGAAGCTCGGAAAGGATTTCGATTTTTTGACAGATGGCGACACTAATTTGATGAATACCGATTTGCTGGGCATCGGTGTGGGATATGGCTACAACATAGTGCCTAATCCCAAATGGCTGATTCACTTATCTGGACTTCCCACAGTGGTGGTGTGGCGCAATATGCACATGGAGGACGATGGCTATACTGCACGCGGCAGTCATCCGTTCTCTCTCCCTAATATGCTGGTGACGGCACGCCTCTCTATCATTCACTACCATGAAAATCGGTTCTATGGCATCACTGGCGTGCTGAATCACAGTCACTTAGGACAGAGCGGTGCCGATATGACCGACCATCTGAAGTGGCGCATCCGCCTGCTCTTCGGCATCCGTTTCTGGTAAAAAACAAAAAATCCCGAAGCAAAGCTTCAGGATCTTCTGCGGTGCGTACGAGACTCGAACTCGTGACCCCATGCGTGACAGGCATGTATTCTAACCAACTGAACTAACGCACCATTTTGTCTTAGCGAGTGCAAAGATATAGCATTTTTTTATTTCTGCAAAGTTTTTAGCGATTTAGTTTCCTGATTCCTTCAAAAATTTCATCATTCAGCTGACGGAGACCGTTGAGCACCACCTCCTGTGTGCGCTCCAGCACATTGCCGTCGTGCTCCGGAGACTCGGGCTCCTCGGGCGTGATGACGCGAAGACCTGCTGGCACTATGTTCACGTAGATGTCTTCGCCCATCATGATGGGATCACCGTCGTAGTGCGCCACACCGGGCTTCTCACGGTGTATGTGTACCGATTTGCAGCGGAAGGTCTTGATGTGGCTGTTCTGATCGATGGTCTTGTTGAAGAGCTGGAACGTCAATGAGGGCACATCCAGCAGCGTGAAAGGCTCCAGCACCGTGATGTCCAGCATGCCGTCCATCAGTGATGCATGCGGAGCGATATACGCGTTGTTGCCATACTGTGCCGCATTGCCGCATGCTATCACGAAGGCCTTGTAGTGCTCCGTGTTCCCCTCGATGTCCAGTTCGTAAGTTTCAGGCTTATAGCTCAGATTCTCGCGCAGCGTCTGCTCTACATATGACAGCGGTCCTCGCTTGCCCGATTCCGCAAACTTGAGACTGATGAATGCATCGAAGCCCACACCGCACGTGCAGAAGAACAGCTGCCCATTGATTTTCCCGTAATCGATGGTTTCCACCACTCCCTTGTTCAGTATGTCTATCGCCTTACCGACGATGGTGGAGATGTGCAGATGACGTGCCAGTCCGTTGCCCGATCCGCATGGGATGATGCCCAGTGCCGTGTCTGTATGCACCAACGAGCGTGCTATTTCATTCACCGTGCCGTCACCGCCGATGGCCACCACGGCAAAGTCACCCTTCTCGGCGCAAGTCTTCGCCAGCACTACGGCATGTCCGGCATACTCGGTCTTTATGATGTCATAGTCATAGAGAGAGGTGTCCAGCTTCTCGGGGATGAGCTTCAAGATTTGCTCCTTTCCCTGAGTGCCGGAGATGGGATTCAAGATGAATGTTATTTTCTTCTTCTCAGCCATGGGTTTAAGTTTTCATTATTTCAGTACTCCGATGGGGTATTGCATGGTGATGCAGTGCAGCGATCCGTGCTGACAGATCAACGGACGACAGTCTATGCCCACTATCTCTCTTCCTGGAAAAGCCGCTTGCAGCACCTCTTTGGCTTTGGCATCGTTTTCCGCTTGGCGGTAGGTAGGATAGAGCACCGCACCGTTCACTATCAGGAAGTTGGCATACGTAGCCGGCAGTCGCTCTCCATCTTCCCACACGGCATCGGCCATCGGGAGCGGGAAGAGTTGGTATGCAGAGCCGTCGGCCATCCGCAGTGCTTTCAGTTCTTCTTCCATCAGATGCAGCTCTTCGTAGTGCTCATCAGCGGTATCCGTGCATTGCACGTAGGCGATGGAAGTAGGGGAGCAGAAGCGTGCCAACGTATCTACATGGCTGTCGGTATCATCACCGCGTAGATAGCCGTGATGCAGCCACAGGATGCGTTCCAGATGCAGCGATGCCTTCAGTTCCTCTTCTATCTCCACCATATTCAGATGTGGATTGCGGTTGGGATTCAGCAGACATTCGGCAGTGGTAAGCAGCGTGCCACGTCCGTCGCTCTCTATCGAACCGCCTTCCAGCACGAAGTTCAGATGATTCTCATAAGTGCCGTGGAGTAGGGCAGCATCCACCAGATGTCCGGTGATCTCATTGTCGAGCTTTGCAGGGAACTTGCTTCCCCAGCCGTTGAAGCAGAAATCCAGCAGATGAGGCTTCACGCTGTCTGTCAGTGTGATGGCACCATGGTCACGCGCCCATGTGTCGTTCGTGTCGCACTTGAAGAAGCGCACATGCTCCATGTTCACCTCATCTTCTATCTGTGCCCTCACGGCATCGGGTTCTGGTGTCACTATCAGCAGCAGCTCGCGTTTGGCAATCTCTCGAGCCACCGCTTTGAAGCACGCTTGTACCTCCTTCAGCATCGGTGCCCAGTCGGTGTCTTTGTGCGGCCACGTCAGTTGCACACCGCTCTGCGGATACCATTCGGCAGGGAGTATGGGAGCACTCTGCTCTACCATCACATCTTTAAATAGTGTAGCATCTATCTGCAGTTCGTCGTCCCTGCGATCGAAGAATGGATTATGTACCTTGAATGCCATCGTCTCTATTTTTTTGCGAAGATACGGCAAAAAGGGGAGAATACAAAAAGAGATTGCCAATTTCTTGACAATCTCTCTTGCAGAGCGGAAAACGAGACTCGGACTCGCGACCCCAACCTTGGCAAGGTTGTGCTCTACCAACTGAGCTATTTCCGCAAATTATTTCATAATTTGCAGGATTTTAGGCGGCGCCTCGGCAAATTCAAGCGAGCTTGATTTGCTCTCGGCTTGCACTAAAATTCCGCAAAAAACGCTTTGTTTTGCAGGCGTTAGTTTGTATTCTACGTATACGAGAATTCCGCGTTACGCTGTTTTCTTCAGGCGTAAGTTATATAATTCTCCATTGTTTCATAGATAAATGTTCTTTGAATAAGCTTAACTATTAGTAATTTTTGTGCCCAAGAAAGGACTCGAACCTTCACGCCTCGCGGCACACGCACCTGAAACGTGCGCGTCTACCAATTCCGCCACTTGGGCCTTTGGTCAAACTTTTCAATACTTAGAGCGGAAAACGAGACTCGGACTCGCGACCCCAACCTTGGCAAGGTTGTGCTCTACCAACTGAGCTATTTCCGCATTTTTCAATGACTCATTGTTCACTTGCTTTGTTAAGCGGTTGCAAAGGTAAGCAATATTTTTTAACCTGCAAGCGTAAAAAGGAATTTTTTTTCAATCCATGCGGTCTTTGTAATCCCAATAGGTGTAACGACGATAGAGCACCGCCTGTCCGTCGCTCGTCCACAGACCGATGCTGGGATGCTGAATGCCGTTGAACATCGTGGTCTTCACCGTGGTGTAGTGTATCATGTCTTCCAGCACGATGAGCTCACCGATTTCCAGCGGATGGTCGAAGCTCCAACTGCCGATGAAATCACCGCTGAGGCACGAATTGCCGCCCATGCGATAGACGTAAGGACCGTCTTCACCGAATGTCGCTCCCGTGATGACGGGCTGATAGGGCATCTCCAGACAGTCGGGCATATGGCACGTGAAGCTCACGTTCAGAATGGCGGTCTTTATGCCGCGGTTTTCCACGATGTCCACCACGCGCGCCGTGAGCACTCCCGTCTGCCATGCAAATGCAGAGCCGGGCTCCAGGATGATGCGTAGCTGCGGATAGCGCTCATGCAGCCCTTTTAATAGATTAATAAGGTGATCTACATCGTAGTCCTTGCGTGTCATCAAGTGACCGCCTCCGAGGTTCAGCCACTTCAGCTGTGGCAGCCACTTCCCGAATTTCTCCTCCAGATGCTGCAGTGTGTGCTCCAGTGCATACGACGAAGATTCGCAATGACAATGGCAGTGGAAACCCTCTATGCCCTCTGGAAGTTCGTCGGGCAGTTGTTCCGACAGAAGCCCGAAACGAGTGCCCGGTGCACAGGGATTGTAGAGGTCGGTCTCTATCTCCGAATACTCCGGATTGACGCGCACACCGCAAGAGATGGCATGGTCGGCCTCCTTCGTCAGCGGATAGAAGCGCTCGTATTGTGTCAGTGAATTGAAGGTGATATGACTGCTGCATCGCATGATTTCCCCAAAATCTTCCTCCGTATAGGCGGGAGAGTAGGTGTGTGCCCTGCTGCCAAACTCCTCGTAGGCCAATCGTGCCTCATACGGCGAACTGGCGGTGGTGTGGTGGATATACTCCCTGAAGATGGGGAAACTCTTCCACAGCGCGAAGGCCTTGAAGGCAAGGATGATTTCCACGTCGGCCGTGTCGGCCACATGCTTTATCAGCGTGAGGTTCCTGCGCAGAAGGTCTTCCTCCATGATGTAGCAGGGATTGGGGAATTTGCTGTAGTCTATCATAATTAGTCTATTACTACTCTTATCAATTTATGCATGAGGCGAGTGCCTCCGGATTCAGGCATTTCCTGCCAGAGTATTTCGCCTTTATTTAATTTTCCGGTACTGAAGTAAATCGTATGGCCTTCGCTGGTGGTCAGTTGTACCCTCAAACCATGATTTTGCAACTGGTAGGTGTAGCTCACTGTGATTCCACGCTCTCCTACAAGGCAGGTACACGTATTATCTGTATTGAAAATCCAGATAGACGCATCTGTCATCGTGGCGTTCTTGTCCAGGGGTGCCACTTCCCATGCACCCAACAGTTCTTGCTGACTGATGCCTGTCAACGCATCGTCATCGTCACTGCAAGCAGTAAAACTCATTGTCAATAAGAGGGTTGCAAGTAACCCGAAAAATCTAAGTGCCTTCATAATGCTAAGTTTTAATTGTAAGTATTTGTATTGTAAATGCAAAAATACAAAAACCTTGCATGCGTACAAGAACTTTTTAGCTTATAACCTTAAACCTGGCAAATCTCAGCAGCAGCTGTTTGGTGCCGGCATTGCGGAACTGGATGGTAGCCTTGGCATTGTCGCCGTTACCCTCCACCTTGATCACCTCCCCGATGCCGAAGCGCTCATGCTGTATCTGCTGTCCCACTTGGAGGGCTGCAGTGCTGCCGCTTCCTGCCGATGGTGCCACGCTCGACACACGCTTCAGATTACGTGTTACGGGTGTCACTACAGGACGCGGTGTAGGCCTCTCCTCCGTAGTGAAGGTCCGGCGCGGCTGACCGTAGTCGCTGCTGCGTGGTGTGAAGCGCGGTGCGCTGCTCTCGCCCCACTGACTGCCGAAGGGCGCTGCCTTCTGGCGTGGCATCACATCGTTGTTCTGCTGCGGCTTCACAAACCTCACGTCGATGTCGCGTAGGAAGCGGCTCGGCTGCGAGAACTCCATCTTGCCGTAGCGGAAACGCATCTTCGCAAAGGTGAGGTAGCAGTGCTTCTCGGCACGCGTGATGGCCACATAGAACAGGCGTCGCTCTTCCTCCAGCGCTCGCATGGAGTCGCCCGCCATAGGGCTCGGGAAGAGGTTCTCCTCCAGACCCACCACGAACACCGTGCCGAATTCCAACCCTTTGGCACTGTGCACCGTCATGATGGTGATGCGCGCACCGTCGTCCTCGGTGTCAGAATCCTGATCGGTGAGGAGCGACACTTCCGAGAGGTAGTCAGAGAGCGAGATGTGCGGATTGTCCTCCTCCAAGCGGCCCTCGGTGAAGTCCTTCAAGCCGTTGGTCAGTTCCTCGATATTCTCCTTCTTGCTCATGGCCTCTGGCGTGTTCTCACTCGCCACATCCTCTATGATGCCACTCGCCTTGATGATGCTGACTCCCAGTTCGTAGGCGTTGCGCTCAGCCGCTTCATCGATGAAGCCCGCCATCAGTTCCTGGAAGCCCCTCAGCTTCGTCAGCGTGCCCTTCGATACGTCCAGCGCGAAGGTGTCTGGATGGCAGATCACCTCCCACAGACTCACCGCATGCTGTGTGGCCTTCGCCGCTATCTTTCCCACCGTGGTATCGCCGATGCCACGTGCCGGATAGTTCACTATACGCTTAAACGCCTCCTCGTCGTTAGGATTCACCACCAGTCGGAAGTAAGCTATGATGTCCTTGATTTCCTTGCGCTGGTAGAACGACAGGCCGCCATACACACGATAGGGGAGCGACTGCTTGCGGAACTCCTCCTCGAACACGCGGCTCTGTGCGTTGGTGCGGTAGAGGATGGCAAAGTCAGAGTAGGGCAGACCCTCCTTGCGGTGCAGCTCCTTGATCTTGTTGGCCACAATCACCGCCTCCTCCGCATCGCTGTAAGCCTGATAGATGCCCAGTGCCTCGCCTGCCTCGTTCTTGGAGAACACTTCCTTCGGTATGCGACTCATGTTCTTCTCTATCAAGCTGTTGGCCGCCTGTACTATGGTCTGCGTAGAGCGGTAGTTCTGTTCCAGTTTGAAGATCTTCGCCCCGCGGAATGTCTTGGTGAAGTTCAGTATGTTGTCTATCTCCGCCCCGCGGAAAGAGTAGATGCTCTGTGCATCGTCGCCCACCACACACACCTTGCCATGCTGCAGTCCCAGCTGCATCACGATGTTGTGCTGCGCGTAGTTCGTATCCTGATACTCATCCACCAGGATGTATTTGAATCGGTCTTGATACTTCGCCAGAATGTCCGGATGCTCCTTGAAGAGGATGTAAGTGTAGAGCAGCAGGTCGTCGAAGTCCATCGCATCCGCCTGCTTCAGTCGGTTCCAGTAGTGCTGGTAGATGTCACACACCTGCGGGATGCGTGCCGCACAGTCGGCCTCATACACCTCCGCATTGGCTCCATAGCGAGCTGGTGTCACCAGTCGGTTCTTGGCATTGCTGATGCGGCTCTGCACCGTGGCAGGCTTATACACCTTCTCGTCCAGTCCCATCTCCTTGATGATGCTGCGCAGAAGGCTCTTGCTGTCGGCCGTGTCGTAGATGGTGAAGTGGTTGGAGAATCCCAGTGCCTCACTCTCGGCATGCAGTATGCGCAGGAAGATGCTGTGGAAGGTGCCCATCCAGAGGTATTGTGCCCGCCGTTCGCCCACCTGCCGGGCTATACGCTCCTTCATCTCACGCGCCGCCTTGTTGGTGAACGTCAGCGCCAGGATGTTCCACGGATCCATGCCCTGTTCCATCAGGTAAGCTATCTTATACGTCAGCACACGCGTCTTGCCAGAGCCCGCACCCGCTATCACCAGCGAAGGTCCGTCACCGTAGAGCACGGCATTTCGCTGCCCCTCATTCAGTTCGTTCAAGAAATCCAGCATATCTATTTGTTTCTTTTTTCAAGCTCCAATAAAAATCGTTTGGCCTCCAAGCCTCCGGCATATCCCGTCAGTGTGCCGTCTGCGCCTATCACGCGGTGGCAGGGGATGAAGATGCTCAGTGCGTTCGCCCCGTTGGCAGCGGCTACCGCCCTCACGGCCGTGGGCCTTCCCAGCCTCTTGGCCAGCTCGCCATAGCTGCAAGTGGCCCCGTAGCCTATCTCCCTGAGCCGTTCCCACACCAGCCTTTGGAAGTCCGAGCCTATCATCCAGAGTGGGAGAGAAAACGCCTGGCGCTTCCCGTCGAAGTAAGCATCCAGCTGCCTCATGGCTTCCTCAGTGGTGCTGCATGGCCGTATCACCAACCTGCCGTGTAGAGCCCTGCAGATGCGGCGGTCGATGCTTTCGCGTGACTTTCGTTCTGCCCAGTCACAGAGGCAGAGCCGATTTTCGAAAGCACCTATCAGCAGCGTTCCTGCGGGCGATTCATAGTGCTGCAGCGATATGAGGTTTTCGTTTCCCATCTCTCAGGCATAAATTGAAGACAAAATTACTCATTCTTCCCCAGCTTTCCAAACAGATGTCCATATATTGTTCTCAAAATGTCAAAGGCCTCTTAATATCTCAATATCTCCGCAAAGATACCCTGCGCCCATAGCAGTCGCCAAATTTATTTTCATTTTCCCCACCGAGTTTTTATCAACGCGCTAAATATCAACCTCTTCACGGAGTGTTAAAATATGTCAATAGCGCCCCAAATGCCCGAAGCAGTCGTGACGGGTAAAAGTGCACAAAAAAGACGTTTCTAGTTAGGAAAATTTTTCTTCGTAGTTAAGAGCTAAAAAATGCACGCAGGCCAAAATCCAGTTCGCAGATTTTTTTGTACCTTTGCAGCGCCTTAGAAGGAGTCGCCGAGATAGTCTTGCAGCCCTCAAATAGGCAGCAAGAAAACACATGAATTGGATTATCTTGATCATTGCAGGGCTATGTGAGGTAGGGTTCACCTATTGCCTTGGCAGAGCGAAAGCTGTAGAAGGACTCGAATGGTGGGCATGGATTGGCGGTTTCGTGGTCATCTCCATCCTGAGTATGGTATTGTTGGCCAAAGCCACGGAGACCCTTCCCATCGGCACCGCCTATCCGGTCTGGACGGGCATAGGAGCCGTGGGCACTGTGCTGGTGGGCATCTTCATATTCCACGAGCCAGCCACCTTCTGGAGGTTGTTTTTCATCACCACGCTTATAGCGTCTATTGTAGGACTTAAAATGGTATCATGAGTATGGAGCAGTTCAGAGAAATGAGACGCCACAAACAGGCGCTTCCCCTTGAAGAATGTGAGGCGATATTGCAGAAAGCCACAGCGGGCACACTTGCATTGCTCGGCGATGGCGGCTATCCCTATGCCGTTCCCATCAGCTATCTCTATGCCGACGGACATCTCTACTTCCACAGCGCACTGAGTGGGCATAAGGTAGATGCCATTCGGCAGTGCGACAAGGCTTCATTCTGTGTCATTCAGCAAGATGAGGTGCATCCAGAGAGATATACCACGTTCTACAGGAGTGTCATTGCCTTCGGGCGCATCCACATCATAGAGGATGAGCACGAGCAACTGGCTGCCGCCCGTATGCTGGGCAACCGATACAACCCCAACGACGAGGAAGGTCTGCGCCGCGAACTGGAAAGCGGCTTCTCCAGGATGCTGATGATAAGGCTCGACATAGAGCATCTCTCCGGTAAGGAGGCCATCGAACTGGTCAAGCGTAGATGACCCCTTTTTTCCTGCGAGCTATAACAGATATAACAATAACAGTTTTTTTTCTGCCCTATGTATTCCCACCGCTGTCCGCTCTCAATTAAATCTATATTATATATTTATATATATATATAAATATATAATATAAAATATATAGTTATAAATCATAACCACTAATCCCAGCAAAATGTATAGCGCGAAAAAAAAACTGTTATTGTTATATCTGTTATAGACAATAGGGGAAAGTCAACTCTTTCGGGAGCGCTGTCAACCATCTCAGGAAATAAGTCAAATGATTTCAACCGTAAATGCACGCCTCTTCCTGTGAGTTATAACAGATATAACAATAACAGTTTTTTTTCGCGGTATATATTGTCAACCAAAAATAGCATTGTTTTTCATTTTTTCTTATCTTTGCGTCAATATAACCAAAAGTCTATGCTGTTTCAAAAAAATATCGTCAAGAAGTATCAAGTACTGCTCGGAGAGGAACAAACTGCTGAGGCATGGAAGCAATATCAAAGCTTCTTCATGAATGAAGACATACAGGCCAATATCCAGCAGAGCAAGGAAGAACAGTTTCAAGAAGGATTTCTTAGAGAGCTGTTCGTCAAGGTGCTTGGCTATACGCTGAATCCCTCGCCCGACTATAATCTCATCACAGAGAAGAAAAACGAAACCAACGCAAAGAAAGCCGACGGTGCCATCATAAAAGACGGTCAAGTGGTGGGGGTAATAGAGCTGAAAGACCATAAGACTACAGACCTCTCAAAGATTGAGGCTCAGGCTTTTGGCTATAAAAGCCAGCACGTGGGTACACGGTTGGTTATCATCTCCAACTTCGAGAAACTGCGCCTATATATAGATAATGCGGTGGACTTCCGTGAATGGCAGCTCTTCAAGATGAACAAGGCTGAATTCCGCGAACTTTATCTCAGCCTGGCTTGGCAACAGGTACAGAAGGGTGTAGCCCTGCAGATGAAGCAGGAGTCTGTATCCAGTGAAGATCAGATCACCAATGCGCTTTATCGTGACTACTCACTATTTAAACGTGAACTCTTTGCCGACATACAGAAACAGAATCCAGCACCTGAAGACAAGGATGAAAAGGAATGGCAACTGGTGCTTTTCAAGAAAACGCAGAAGTTGCTAGACCGCCTGCTCTTCATCTTCTTTGCAGAAGACTGCGCCCTGCTGCCACCTAACTCTATGGTGCAGATCATCGACCAGTGGGAACAGCTGAAGGAGATGGACGAATATCGCCCCTTCTACGACCGTGTGAAGAAGTATTTTGGCTACATGAATACGGGCTTTCAGGGCAAAAAGTATGAGATATTTGCCTACAATGGCGGATTGTTCAAGCCAGACGAGGTGCTTGATAATATCAAGATAACCGACGACGTGCTGGTGGAGCATACCAAACGCTTGTCATCGTATGACTTTGAAAGTGAGGTGGATGTGAATATCTTAGGCCACATCTTTGAGAACTCACTGAGTGAGATAGAAGAGGTGACGCAGCAGATCACCAATGGCGAGACTCCTAAGGTTTCTAAGCGTAAGCAGGATGGCGTCTTCTATACGCCTCAATACATCACTAAGTATATTGTGGAGAATACCGTAGGCCGTCTCTGCGCAGACAAGAAGCAGGAACTTGGCATCATCGAAGAAGAGTATTTCGCCGACCATAAACGCCAATTAGCCACCAAGAAGAAGTTGCTCGATAAACTGACACTCTATCGAGACTGGCTGCTTCAGATCACCATTCTGGACCCTGCATGTGGCAGTGGTGCCTTCCTCAATGCGGCCCTCCAGTTCCTTATCTCAGAGCATAAGCTGATAGACGAGATGGAGGCTAAGGTGACTGGCTCTGCATTGGAGTTTAAAGGGGTGGAAAACAGCATCTTGGAAAACAATCTCTTTGGCGTAGATATCAATGAGGAAAGTGTGGAGATAGCCCAGCTGGCGCTCTGGCTACGCACGGCCAAGCCGCATCGCAAACTCTACTCACTGAATCAAAACATCAAGTGTGGCAACTCTCTGATAAGCGATCCAGCCATCGCTGGCGACAAGGCTTTCGACTGGCAGAAGGAGTTCCCACAGGTCTTTGAGAAGGGTGGCTTCGATGTTGTGATAGGCAATCCGCCTTATGTGCAACTCCAGAGCATGGGAGCCATGAGCGATGCCTATGCTAAGTGTGGTTTTGAGACATACAATAAGAGTGGAGACCTTTACTGCCTGTTCACAGAGAGAGGCTATAATCTGCTGAAAGAAGGAGGCTTGCAATCTTTTATCATGCCAAACAAGTGGATGCTTGTTTCCTATGGTAAGGAACTGCGTAAGTTTATGGCAAAGACAGACCTCCAGCAGATCATCAACTTTGGCGATGTGCAGTTCTTCGATGAAGCCACTATCTATGTCTGCATTTTCGTGACTCGCAAATCCAGTCTACGAGGTACTGAGGTGCTAGCTCTGTCGCTTAATCAGAAAACCTATCATGGTGATTTCCTTAATGAAGTGCCCAATCATCTGGCAAGTTATCCATCTTATATTTTCGGAGAAAAAGAATGGATTATTCAGCCAAAAGCTCATTTCGAAATTCTAAAGAAGATGCAGCAAGGAACAGCTTTGAAGGATATGCCTATCTCTATCTATCGAGGAATACTAACAGGCTACAATGATGCATTCTTTATAGATGAAGCAACAAAACAGCAACTCATTGCAGAAGATCCTAAGAGTGCAGAACTGATTAAACCTCTGCTTCGTGGAAGGGATTTGCAGGCGTGGAGGCCAAACTGGGGAAACCTGTATTTATTATTTATTCCTTGGCATTTCCCTAACCAACTTGATGAAACAATTCAAGGAGTTTCCCAAAAATCAGAATTAGATTTTAAGGAAAATTATAGAGCTATATATAATTATTTATTAGGATATAAAGAACAGTTATCTTCACGAAATAAAGCTGAAACTGGCATAAGATACGAGTGGTATGCTTTGCAGCGTTGGGCCGCTGATTATTATCAAAAGTTTTCAAAGCCGAAAATATTATATAGCGAGATTACAGCTTTCTTTCCGTTTGTTTATGACGAGAAAGGTTTGTATTGTAATAATAAGGCCTTTTTTATAACTGCACAAGACGATACTATCAATTTGAAGTTTTTGACTGCAATATTCAATTCAAAGCTTTGTAAGCTCTGGATTTGGTATAACTGCCCAGAACTTCAAGGCGGCACAAGAGAAATCCGCAAAGTCTATTTCGAGAACTTCTCCATCCCTGAATGTGCAGACAAGCAACCCTTCATCACCCTTGCAGACAGAATGCTCTCCCTCCATAAAGACCTGCAAGAGAAGCGAAGCCGCTTCCTCCGTCGCCTAACTGAAAACATTGAGAGTGTGAAGATTACGTCAGCCTTGCAGAATTTCGACCAGCTGGATTTTGCTGGTTTCACAGCAGAGCTAAAAAAGCAAAAGATAAAGCTCTCACTCTCCCAGCAAGACGAGTGGGAAGACTACTTCAATCAGCGCAGAAGTGAGTGTCAAGAACTGAGCGCACAAATAGCTGCCACAGACAGCGAGATAGACCAGCGTGTGTTCGACCTCTATGGCCTCACTGATGAGGAACGCCAGATAGTAATGAATTGATAACAGATTAAAGAATTCAAATAATAAATAGGATATGGAGATATTAATTTTTATTATAGTTTTTGTATTAATTATCGTGATTTGCAATCTTGCTAAAAGTGAAGATACAGTGAAAACAAATGGCGATAATATAAGGAAATTCGTCGACTACGCATTCGAAGAAGAAAGGGAAAAACTAGAGAAAGAACGTGATGCGTTAGTAGAAGAGCTGAATACATTACAAGATGCTGATAAGTCTACAGATAGTAAAAGGGTATTAATCACTAAGAGTCTTTTTGAGGAGATGTATCAGCAATTGAAAGAAACCTGTGATCTGATAATGGACATCTGTAGGGAGGGTGACTTCCAAAAGTTCATGGGTAGCATAAACAGCGGCTCATGTGATTTAAGCCAAAGTAAAGAGTTATTTTCCAGTATGAAGTTTTTCATCATGCAAGATATCTTGAAGAGTTATGAACAATTAGGCTATAAATATTATAAAAATAACAAGAGTGATTTTTATAAACAATGTATTATAGATTTTGATACTTCAGAGGGCCAACTCCTCTTCTGCATTGTGATGCAAATTATGAAGCTTGATTCTTATAACAAACTTTCTTGGGATGATTTCGAATCTGTCATTCAAGGTGGTAACGAATATAGTAGGGATATGCGCAGTATCTCTGTAAAAGCTTTGGGCACATATGTCAATGCCGATATGAAAATAACTTCTAAAATAGGCTTAGACGACTTTGGTGTATGCATGCTTCTGAATAATTATAATAAAGAATATGAAGACAAGTATAGGAAGAAAATGCTCCGTATCGCTACTCTCATTGCCAATGCAGATGGAGAGGTGAGCAAAGCAGAGAATAGTTGGCTTGACGAAATTATGAATATTGGTTCTCCGCAGATGACTACGAATTATAAAACAGACGTAAAGAATCCCAGCGAGGAACTGAATAAGATGATAGGTCTCAAAAGGGTAAAAGAAGAAATTAATTCTCTTCGAAACTACGTCATGATGAGAAAAAAGCGAGAAGAAATGGGGTTGACAACTCCTAATATGTCTTACCATTGTGTATTTTCTGGGAATCCTGGCACTGGCAAGACAACTGTGGCAAGACTTTTAGCAGGTATCTATAAAGAGTTAGGAGTATTGAAAAAAGGTCATCTTGTTGAGACTGACCGCTCTGGATTAGTGGCGGAATATGTTGGTCAAACGGCTGTTAAAACCAACAAAATTATTGATAGCGCCTTGGATGGGGTATTGTTTATAGACGAAGCCTATACCTTAGCCAACGGTGGAGCAAACGATTATGGTCCAGAAGCCATTGCTACATTGCTAAAACGTATGGAAGACGATCGTGACCGCTTGGTAGTCATTCTTGCTGGGTATAATAAAGAGATTGAAACTTTTATCAATTCTAATCCTGGCTTGCGTTCCAGATTTAACCGCTACATCTATTTCGATGACTATACTGCAGAAGAATTGTACAAAATATTCTGTATGCAAATAGAGAAAAGCGAATATAAACTGACTGACGTTGCCAAACTGTATTTGAAAGAAAAATTGGCTTCTGTTGTGGCTAACAAGTCTTATGACTTTGGTAATGCACGTTATGTGAGGAACTTATTTGAAAAAGCTATTGAGTATCAAGCAAATAGATTGGCATTAGAAAAGAAATGGACTAAAGAAGATTTGACGCTTATAACAAAGGATGATTTGGTCTCTTTTCTTTAATAGCATAAAAGGAGAATAAATGAGACTTTGGACGATACAGGGTATAGGAATCTATGAGCAATTGCAGCGTGAAGGTGTGGCTTTTTGTACCAAACCTTCATGGAGCGAGGAGGTTAACTTTATGGATGCTTATCACTGGATGGCAGATCAGATGAGAAAGCGGATAGGCGAACCACCTATGAAAGAGATCATCTTTCCTATGTGGGCTTGGTATCAATACCACTCAGCTAAGTCAAAAAAGCCAACTAAGAGCCCTATAAATATCCCACAAGGATTATCGGCCTATATGGAGATTGAAGTACCCGACCATGAAGTGCTGCTCTCAGGATTTGTCAATTGGCATGCGGTGTTAAATCATTGCGCTTTAGACAACTGGAAGATGATAGATAAGAAAATAGATTTACTGGATAAAGCAGCAGGCAGAAGACTGGATTTCAAGGAGTATCCTAAAGAAATACGAGAGGAGATCGAGAAAAGTTGGGAGCCGATATTTGATTTAGACAGGCGCGATAAGGAAGTCGGTCTTAAACACAAGCGAAATCGTTGTATTCAAGCTACTTTTTGGATGTTAAAACAAGAGCATATTATCTCTGTGGAATTTTTTAAGAGAGAAAATGATGTGATAAAAAAAATAGATAAACCTTGTCCGTAGATTTCTTTCACATAGGTATCATCGTGGCAACGATAATTCTATTTACCAAAATTTTTACGATATTGTTAGGATATATTGTTTATTATCCTTATATTTGTAAAAACAAAAATGATAAGAGTATGTGGACATTTATAATTGCATTTACTTTAACGTGGATTGTTTGGAGAGCTGCTGGTGGCTCCAAAAGCGATACTTACGTTCCGCCATATCTCGGTGGTGACGAGAATGGTAAGTGGAGAAAGTAATTTACATAAATTATAAGTAAAAAGATAGAGGTAAACTAATGGTTACCTCTTTTTTTTGTCTTTTATCTTAGTCCAATTATCTAATATCTTTGATAAAAAAATCAAAGAAATGATAAACGAACAAGCCCATGTTGAAGTATCTGCCTGTATTGATAAACTTCAGACATATACTCCGAATGTCAAGCCTTTGTGTCAACAAATCAGAAATGGTGGACGATATTAAAATTTATATCAAAAAATTTGGTGCATGATATTAATATTTATATCTTCGCAGTGTGCTAATAATAATCCCCAAGCCATTTTATAATATACTATGACAATGAGAAGGGTTGATGCCATTATTGAGAGAGCATCCGATGGTACATATAGTATCTACACTGATGCTGATGATTTGAATTACTTGGTGACTGGTACGGGGAGTACCGTAGAAGAAGCCAAGAAAGTATTTGAGGGTGGCTATGCGGATATGCGCAGGGCTTATGCAGAAGAGGGCAAACCATTTATTGAGGTTGAGATGGTCTATAAATATGACATGGCCAGTTTTTTGGCATATTACTCTAAGGTGATGACAATGGCCGGACTGTCGCGTCTGACTGGCATAAACCAGCAACAGCTGAGTCATTATGTTACGGGACGTCGCCACCCATCACCTAAGACGGTAGAGAAAATGCAGACCGCTATACATGCGTTTGCTCGCGATCTTAGTTCTGTTAGTTTCGTTTGATTATCACAGATAGGCAGGCGACAAACTGCGTATGATTTTTCTTCAGCTTCCCGAGTTCAGGAAGGAGGCAGATGAGTGTGAGAATTATTTTGAACGTTGGATATTTGTTTTGAAGAATATGGATATACTAGAGAGAATGCCATGGGCGGCCCAGTATGCTGCCTTCAAGAAGCTGTCCGAGATCTGCGAGACAGCAGCCCTTACTCCTCAGGAGCGCAGCCGCTATGAGGAGAGCATCAAGGTGTATCGTGACAATATCGCCATTGCCGAGCGTGACTGGATGGAAGGTAAGGCGGCTGGATTGGCTGAAGGCAAAGCCAAAGTTGCTAAGAACCTCAAAGATATGGGCCTATCACTGGCTGACATTTCCAAATCTACAGGATTGACGGAAGCGGAGATTGAAGCTCTCTGAACATATAGCGGCAGCTAATTTTTAGCTGCCGCTTTCTTTTTCATCTACGAGAAATCATTCTCGTATCCTGCTGATTCTAATGCCTGTATTTAGTTCGTTGTCGGTATTGAAAGTGGAGATTCTGTATTGTTTGAAAGCATCTGATTCATTAATTCGTAGAGATAGGCAGGACTCTGTACATATAGCTCTCCCTCTTCATCTTGTAGGGCTGGTAGCAATGGCGAGTTGTACACATGATCCATAGCTTGCTCAATAGAACAACCAGTGTCTTCTATCACATATTTTACCAGTTCGCTCAATGCATGGTTGGTTAAATAGGTCGCTATTTGATGATGAGTAGGGTGGTTCATAATATCTGGGATTTGATTTTATGCAGCAAGCTTAGTGCCTTCTCAGTTCCAAAAAAGTATTGTTGATCAAGAAATCTGTCTTGAAGCTGTTGGGCTGCCTGTTCTGGTGAATAAATGCCTTCACGGAAGTTAGTGAGTTGTAATACTACACCATCATCGGCTATTGGACCAATAACTATATCGTAGTCATGTATTGGCAGAATGTTTTTCCTGTCACGATTGGCATCTACAAATAGAAGCCATTCTACACAGGCTTTCTCTGGAAATATCTTAACATTAAGGTCAGACTGTAGCGCTATTTCATCCATCTCATAGGTGATTAGTGTCGCTGTACCATCGAAAAGTCGTGCCTTTTTTTTCGCCATGCTTATAGCAGTGTTCTTGTCGGGTGTAAGGTAAAATCCCTTTCCAAAGTCCTTATATCGCAAGCCCTTTGTAAGATCTATCACGTCTATGTCTGTATTGGAGCCATGGTATAGTATCATGCGAGCATCCCTCCGTTCTTTTGACAAATAATGAGCAGGTCGTCTATCGTTTCTTCCATAGATTGTAAGTGTTCTACATCGTAGAACTCAATCAAGAATGCTAGTCCTTTGTATTCTTTAAGGTAGCGAAAAGCCGCCTGTCGGGTCATCGCAAAACGTTGCCCGAATGCTTGAATACATGCTGTCAGAAAAGGAATCTCGAACTTGCTCATCTTTTGTTTATTTTGAATATCATTTATGCAAAGATAAAAAATATTCTGCAAACTTCATATGGTTACTGTGTTAAAAGTTTTAGAACAATAACAGTAATAACAATAACAGTTTATTTTTCGCGGTATCATTATGGTGATGCAATCACTTTGACTTGTTGACGATCTCCTCGTGGAAGAAATAGTTGACTACCACGGGTGGTTCGCCATGCTTGGAGCGTACGGAGTCGTCATTGCGGACGTAAGGCAAGCCCTCGGCTTCGCAGAATGTGCGCAATTGCATGTCGAGCTGCATCCAGTAGGTGCGGTCTTTCTTCGTATAGATGTCGTGGTAGAGCTGGTCCAGCTCGGGATGGTGCTCATGTATCCAACTGAGTATCTTTCCCTTATAATCACCACGCAGGTTCAGATTCTCCAGCCACACAAGGTTGCAGTAGTCCTTGGCCTTGCGGATGATGGCCTCTACATCGGTGATGCCGGGGAAGATAGGTGAGATGAAGCAGGTGGTCTCGATGCCTGCCTCATAGAACTGGCGCATGGCTTCCAGACGGCGCTCGATGCTGACGGCCACGTCCATCTCACGGCGGAACGACTCGTCGAGTGTGTTGATGCTCCATGACACACGGGCATGAGGGAAGGTCTTGATGAGGTCGAGGTCGCGCAGCACGAGGTCTGATTTCGTGGCGATGCTCACGCTGATGCCGCTCCCTTGAAGTTGTTCCAGCAGGGCGCGTGTACGCTTGTATTTGGCCTCATGAGGCTGGTAGCAGTCGGTCACAGAGCCGAAGAAGGCTTCCTTACCTGCATATCGCTTAGCATTCTTGATCTCGGGCCAGTATTTCACGTCGATGAACTCGCCCCACGGTTCCGGATGGTTCGTAAACCGTTTCATGAACGAGGCATAGCAGTATTTGCAGCCATGCAGACAGCCCACATACGGATTCACCGAGAAGTCGGCCACTGGAAGGTTCGACTTCGTCATTACAGATTTCACTTCAATTTCTTGTATCTTCAGCATGACAATGTACTATTTGTTAAGGTTAATCTTATTGACACACCACGCGAAACCTTTGGCGGTGCGGAGGGCAGCATCTGAGAAATGATTGCCGGGGTTCCATTCCAGTGTGGTGTGGTCGGGGCCGAGGATTTGCTGCAGGTGCTCATGCTCCCAACGGACATTGTTGCCCACCTGGGCGATGGCCTTGTGGCGTGTACGCTCTTCGCGATCGCCAAGGCTGAGATAGACGTAACGCGCATAGACGGCATGGGCCTCTGAGAAGCCGCACCAGGCATCTATCCATAGCGATGGTGACACGGCTGCTGCTGCGTCGAAGCACTCGGCCTTAGAGACAGCCCAACGTGCGAACAGTCCGCCTAATGAATAGCCTCCCAGAACCACTGGCAGAAGACCGAATTGCTCTTTGAGGTAGGGGAGAAGGCTGTCGGTGATATAGTCCAGCGTATCGAAGGCATGATCGCCCACTTCCTGACGCTTAGACACGGCAGGATCATGCCACGGCGTGAGTTCTGCTTCCCAGTCGGCAATGGCAAAGGCTGCCATCACGAATGAGGCACCGGTGGCCTCGCTGATCATGGCCACTTCGCTGTCGATGCTGTCATGTTCCTGTGCATCCAATGGCTGTATGAGTAATACTTTCGGCTCCTCGCCTTCGTTGTAGAGCAGGCACTCACGCCCACCTATTTCCATAGTCTGTTTCATATTCATAGTTGGCTTATTCGTTACCGCAAAGATACATATTTTCATCTTGACAAGAAAATGTATGCCTATGTTATTTGCACATTGCATCTTTTTATGTATCTTTACACTCTCGAAAGAAATAATCAAAAAATAATATATGGAAAAGAGAAGTTTTGTCACTATCGCCAACTTCAGCAAGGAGAAAATACTCTATATGCTGGAGATGGCACGTGAGTTTGAAAAGCACCCGAATCGCCATCTGCTGTATGGCCGCGTGGTGGCTACCTTGTTCTTTGAACCTTCTACACGCACCCGCCTTAGCTTTGAAACAGCAGCCAACCGTCTGGGAGCCCGCGTGATAGGCTTTAGCGACCCGAAGGCTACCAGTAGCTCGAAGGGTGAGACGCTGAAAGATACCATCAAGATGGTGAGCAACTATGCCGACATCATAGTGATGCGACACTATCTGGAGGGTGCTGCCACGTATGCCACAGAGGTGACCAATGTGCCTATAGTGAATGCCGGCGACGGCGCACACCAGCATCCTTCACAGACGATGCTGGACCTCTATAGCATCTACAAGACGCAAGGCACGTTGGAGAATCTGAACATCTTCCTGGTGGGCGATCTGAAGTACGGACGCACGGTGCACTCTCTGATTCAAGCCATGCGCCACTTCAATCCTACCTTCCACTTCATAGCACCAGATGAGTTGCGCATGCCCGAGGAGTATAAGATCTATTGCCGCGAGCATGGCATCAAGTTTGAGGAGCATCATGAGTTTACGGCAGAGAGCATCGCCGATGCCGACATTCTGTATATGACACGTGTGCAGCAGGAGCGCTTCACCGACCTCATGGAGTATGAGCGCGTGAAGAATGTGTATATCCTCACGCCAGAGATGCTGGTGCACAGCCGTAAGAACATGAAGATACTGCATCCGCTGCCACGCGTGAACGAAATCAGTCAGGGTGTGGACGACTGCGAACAGGCTTACTACTTCCAGCAGGCTCAGAACGGCCTCTATGCCCGCGAAGCCATCCTCTGCGATGTGCTGGGCATCACGCTGGATGAAGTCAAAGCCGACGGGGCAAGAATTTCTGAATGAAATTCAAATTAAAATATTAAAAGATTAAAACATTAAACGTTAAACATTAAACATTAAACATTAAATGTTAAACATTAAACGTTAAACATTAAACGTTAAACATTAAACGTTAAACATTAAACGTTAAACATTAAACATTAAACGTTAAACATTAAAAAGGTCTTGATGTTTTGGTTGTTTTAATCTTATAATTTTATAATTTTATAATTTTATTTTTTTTCAAAAAAATACACTATGCGCGAGAATAAGAAAGAACTGCAAGTGGCCGCACTGGAGAATGGTACGGTGATAGATCATATACCAGCCGACAAGCTGTTTACGGTGGTGTCGCTGCTGGGTCTGGAGCAGATGGAGAACCGCATCACCATAGGCTTCAATCTGGAGAGTCTGCGACTGGGGAAGAAGGGCATCATCAAGATTGCTGATAAGTTCTTCTCTGAGGCCGACATCAACAAGATAGCTGTGGTGGCACCGAATGTGGTGATAAACATCATACGCGACTATGAGGTGGTGGAGAAGCACGATGTGGTGCTGCCGGATACGCTGAAGGGCATCGTGAAGTGCTCTAATCCGAAGTGTGTGACGAACAATGAGCCTATGCCTACTTACTTCCATGTGGTGGACAAGGAGAATTGCATCGTGAAGTGCCACTATTGTGAGCATGAACAAAACAGGGAAAATATTAAGATATTAAAAGATTAGAAAAATTAAAATATTAACCTTGGATAACTATGAAACGCTTATTATTTCTGGCTCTGTTGGGGCTGTCTGTGGGGCTCGGTGGGCATGCGCAGGATCGTGCCGATCAGCAGCATCTCACGGATCCTAACTCGTTCTCTATGATCGTGCTGGGCGATCCACAGGGATATACGAAGTATGACATCAATCAGCCGCTGTATGAGCTTACCACGGTGTGGTGTGCCGACAATATAGAGAATCTGAACATCAAGGCGGTGCTGGTGACAGGCGATCTGGTGGAGCAGAATGAGAACATAGTGCGCAACAGACGGATGCTGAACCAAACCAGCCGACAGATGTGGGAGTGGGCATCGCACTGCATGGCTCGTCTGGACAACAAGGTGCCTTACATCATCTCTACGGGCAACCATGAGTATGGCTATGTGCGTGGCGATGAGGGTTTTACGCATTTCCCTGAGTACTTCCCCATAGAGCGAAACTCTAAGTGGCTGGAGTGCTGTGTGGCAGCATTTCCCAACCGTGAGGGTAAGGTGTCTCTGGAGAATTCGGCCTACGAGTTTGAGGATGAACACTGGGGTAAGTTGCTGGTGATCACCAGCGAATGGGCACCACGTGATGAGGTGCTGGAGTGGGCCAAAGGTCTGGCCGACAGTGAGCAGTATCAGAATCACACGGTGATCTTCATGACGCACTCTTTCTTGCGCCACCGCACGGCAGAGCGCACGGCGAATGAGGGTTATAAGATTCAGCCGCGCAACTACGGTCAGGAGATCTGGGAGAAACTGGTGTATCCGTGCAAGAACATCCGATTGGTGGCGTGCGGACATACGGGTGTGCCGGGCGACTTTGAGGACTCTGTGGCTTACCGCAATGATAAGAACAGTGCCGGCAAGAGTGTACACCAGATGATGTTCAATGTGCAGATACTTGGTGGCGGATGGGAAGGCAACGGCGGTGACGGATGGCTCCGCATTCTGGAATTCATGCCAGACGGACAGACCATCAAGGTGAAGACGTACTCTCCACTCTTCGGCATATCGCCCACGACCAAGCATCTGGCTCACCGCACAGGAGCCTGCGATCAGTTTGACATGGTGATAGAGAAATAAATATGAAAGAAGACTGGAAATCAGGGACATTGATATACCCGCTACCGGCGGTGATGGTGAGCTGTGGCAGCACGCCAGAAGAGTGGAACATCATCACCATCGGTTGGACGGGTACCATCTGCACCAATCCGCCGATGTGCTACATCTCCGTGCGTCCTGAAAGGCATAGCTACGAGATCTTGAAGCGCAACATGGAGTTTGTGATCAATCTCACGAATAAGGACTTGGCGTATGCCACCGACTGGTGCGGCGTGCGCTCTGGACGCGACTATAATAAGTTTGAGGAGATGCATCTCACGCCCGGAAAGGCTACGGTGGTGAGTGCGCCCATCATAGAGGAGTCGCCTCTGAACATAGAGTGCCGTGTGAAGGAAATCATCTCACTGGGATCGCACCACATGTTCATCTCTGAGGTGGTGAACGTGCGTGCCGACAAGCAATGGCTTGATGCTGATACGGGAAAATTCATGCTCGCAGAGACCAATCCGCTGGTCTATCTGCACGGCGGCTACTATGAACTCGGTGAGAAAATCGGAAAATTCGGTTGGTCGGTAGAGAAGAAAACTACTTGATTCCTACCAACTTATGCATCTGCAAGGAGAGGCTCCAGAGGGGGTGCTTCTTGCAATACTCGATGGTGGTCTGCAGTATCACCTCGTTGGCCATGTCGCTTCCCGTATCGCAAGGCTGGAGGTAATGTTCGTCGGCTTTGATAGACAGAAACTCTTCGGGATTCACCTTGCCGCTATAGACCAATTTCAGTTCGTTGCAGTGCTCTAATACCACATCGGCACGCTTCACGAAAGCCGACTTGGGAGACAGCGTTATCCAGTCGATGCCAGCGGGCAGGGGATGGGTGCCATTGGTCTCTATGGAGAGGAAATAGCCAGCATCCTTCAGAGCGGCGATAAACTCCGGAGTGAGCTGCAGCGAAGGCTCTCCACCCGTAAGCACCACGAAACGAGCAGGGTAGGAGGCGATGGCTTGGAGGATGTCGGCCACCGTCATCTCGGTATAAGACGTGAAATCCGTGTCGCAGAACGGGCAACGAAGGTTGCATCCGGCGAAGCGGATAAAAATTGCAGGGCGACCGGTGAAATGCCCCTCGCCCTGCAAACTATAGAAGATTTCGTTAATCCTCATCTTTCTCGTAGATAGCAATGTTGCAGACAGACTCCTGCACCTTAGCCTTGTAGCAGCATGGGAACTGTTCCACCACCCAGCGGGCAATGTTCTCTGCGGTAGGGTTGAAAGGCAGCAGTTCGTTCAGATTGCCATGATCCAGATAGCCGTGAATCTTCTGCTTCAGTTCGCTGAAGTCTATCACCATGCCATTCTGGTTCAGTTCCTTAGCCTTGCAATACACCGTGATCACCCAGTTGTGACCATGCAGCTGCGTACACTTGCTCTCATAGTCGAGATTCAAGTGGTGGCTGGCAGAAATTTCTATTTCCTTTTCTACGTAATACATATCTTTTTTAGAAATGGATACCTACATTAAGATACCATGCATTGCTGTGCAGACTGATATCGTCTTTGCCAATGCTAGTCACACCAAAATGACGGCCAGCCTCTACATAGAGCTGATTGAACTCAGCACCGCAACCCAACTTGAAGCCCATGTTGGCACGAGTCAGCTCATCGGTCTTGATAGCATAACCGAAAGTAGGGCCTAAATAAGGCAACAGCGAGAAGCCAGCGTTAGTGTCGATGCCATACTTGATGAGCAGAGGAACTTCGAGGTTATTGTAGCTGGTAGTACCTTCAAGGCCAGCAACCTTCAGCTTACCACCACGCTCGGTGTAGTAGAGACCGCTCTCCAAGAACAGAGGAGCACTCTGAGAAACACGCAAACCAACAATACCGGCCAGCGTCATACCTATTCTGGAATCACTGTCCCAGTCGCCAGAGAAGCTAGCAGAAGTGATACCAAAACGAATACCATAATACACATTGTCCTCGTCGATGGAGAAGCCACCACCGCCGATCTGTGCGAATGAAGGTGCTGTAAGGAGCACCAAAAGCATAGTTACTAAGAACTTTTTCATTTTCGTATTATTTTATTGGTTTAAAAAATTTATGCAAACTTACAATATTTAGTGTACGCTACCAAATTTTTTTTGCATCTTTGTGCAACCTTAACACTCTGCGGTGCGTCTAATGAGTGTAAATAAAACGTTTAATAAGGTGATTATGAGTAAGAAAAGAATGTTTTTGGCCACCATGCTGCTGATGCTGGTAGCCAGTGTGAATGCACAAAGTCTTTGGAATAGATTATCAAACCTGTTCTCAGGTTCGGAGACGATAGTGGCCAGCAGTAACATCGTCACTAAGACGATAAACTTGGCCGCCTTTGATGTAATGAGCAAGTCGGGCTCCATCGATGTCACTTATATCCAGGAACCTGGTACCACGAAGCCGCGTGTGGTGATCAGCGGTCCCGACAATATCGTAGAGCTGGTAGTGGTGGAACAGACGGGCAGCAATGTAAAGTTGCACTATAAACCCAATACCAACTTCCAACTGAATGGGAAACCTCTGAAGGTAGAAGTTTATTCATCGGACATCAGGAAACTGAGCACAACAGGCTCTGGCAGTCTGAGATTCGGTGATATCCAGACGGCCGACTTCACGCTCTCTCTGACAGGCTCTGGCGATGTGTATGGCGGCGGCATTCGCAGTACGGGCGATGTGAGTATGTCGGTCAGCGGCTCTGGAGACATAGAGATGAATCGGGTGGAATGCTTCGATCTGGAGATCTCTATTGCCGGCTCTGGCGATGTGGAGGTGAAAGGCATCAACAGCGAGGCGGTAGATGCACGCATTACTGGCTCTGGTGACATCACTCTGGGAGGAAACACCAAGAAGGCTTCTTACAGCGTGACGGGTTCTGGAGATATAGATGCCCGTGGTCTCAAAGCCGAGGAAGTGAGCAAGCGTAAAACGGGCTCAGGGGGGATTGTTGACTAAGTTTTATTTTAATTATGAATTATAAATTACTCAAGTTTCGAGTATGCTAACAACCTGTAGAACAAAGCCCCAGAGGGGCTTAATAGGGTAGCCAGCCATGTCAATGGCTGGTAGTATGGATGCTATAGAAAGACAGCGTGCCGTAGGTACGCAATAAATATAGGTGGCGTACCTAAAGGCACGCATTATATGGCCGCTATCTATCCAGCCATTGACATGGCTGGCTACCCTATAAGATGCCTACGGCATCACCTGCTAAACTTTAATTCATAATTTATAATTTATAATTTATAATTCATAATTCATAATTCCAAAAAATGCTTATTGTTGCCACTGTATTGATTTATTTCCTGGTGCTGATGGGCTTCAGCCGCTTCACAGCACACCGTGCGGATAATGATACGTTCTATAGAGCCAATCGACGATCACCATGGTATATGGTGGCCTTTGGCATGGTGGGCGCCAGCATCTCTGGCGTCTCCTTTGTTTCTGTGCCGGGCATGCCACGGAGCATGGACATGACTTATCTGCAGATGTGCATCGGTTTCATATTCGGCTATTTCGCAGTGGCATTCGTATTGCTACCCGTCTATTACAAGCTGAACCTCACCTCTATATATACGTACTTAGGAAAACGACTGGGCAACTACTCCTACAAGACGGGAGCGAGCTTCTTCCTGCTGAGCAAGCTGACGGGCGCTGCTACGCGATTCTACGTGGTGTGCATCATTCTGCAACGCTTTGTGTTCGATGCCATAGGGGTGCCCTTCGCGCTCACGGTGGTGTGTCTGGTGGCCCTTATATGGCTCTATACACGTCGTGGAGGTGTGAAGACACTGGTGTGGACGGATACCTTCCAGACCACCTGTCTGTTTACGGCACTTATCCTCATCATAGTGAATGTGGCGCATGCGCTCGGCATGAACTTCGGCGATGTGGTGGCAGCTGTCACAGAGAGTCCGCACAGCCGCATCTTCGTGTTCGACGACTGGGTGTCTCGCCAGAACTTCTGGAAGCAGTTTCTCAGCGGTATCTTTGTAGTGATAGTGATGGCAGGTCTTGATCAAGACATGATGCAGAAAAACCTCACGTGCAAGACGCTCCGTGAGGCACAGAAAGACATGTGTACCTACGGTTTCTTCTTCGTACCCGCCAATCTGCTTTTCCTCTGTCTTGGCATTCTGCTGCTGATGCTGGCACAACAGCAAGGTGTGGAGCTGCCAGCTGTGGGAGATGAGATACTCCCCATGTTTGCTGCCAGTGGAAGACTGGGCACTCCGGTGGTCATCCTCTTCACCATAGGCATCGTGGCGGCATGCTTCAGCAGTGCCGACTCTGCGCTCACGGCACTCACTACCAGCTACTGTGTAGATATCCGTGAGAGGGCAGGAGATGAGCCTCTGCGTAAGCGCACCCATCTGGTGATCTGCGCACTCTTCGTGCTCTTCATCCTCCTGTTCAAGCAGATAAACTCCAGCAGCATCATAGACACCATCTATACGCTCTGCAGCTACACCTACGGTCCGCTGCTGGGTCTCTTTGCCTTCGGCCTTTTCACAAAGCACATGCCACACGACAAGGTGGTGCCTTATATCGCTGTGGCATCGCCCATCCTCTGCTACGTGATAGATACCCTCACGTTCCAACTGACGGGCTATAAGTTCGGCTACGAACTGCTGATGCTCAATGGTGCATTCACGTTCATAGGGCTGTGGCTCACCAAAAAAGCATGAAAATACTTTGGCTTAATTCAGGAAATGTTTATCTTCGCACCCAATAATTCATTGCAAATCCTGAAAATGACATGAAAACAGTCTTTGTATCTGGTTGCTACGATTTGCTGCACAGCGGACATGTGGAGTTCTTCCGACAGGCATCGGCCTACGGGAGTCTCTATGTGGGCATCGGCAGCGATAAGACCATACTCGACCTCAAGAAGCATAAGACCTTATATAGCGAGAATGAGCGCCTCTTCATGGTGAAGAGCATCCGCTACGTGCAGGATGCGTTTATCAACCGAGGAAGCGGCATGATGGACTTTATCCCCACCGTGGATATGCTGAAGCCCGACATCTTCGTGGTGAACGAGGATGGCTCTACGCCTGAGAAAGAGGCGTTTTGCAAGGAGCGTGGCATAGAGTATGTGGTGCTGAAACGCACGCCACAGGAGGGTCTGGAAGCCCGTTCGTCAACCGACATTAAGAACACGCTCTGCGGCATCCCTACACGATTGGATCTGGCAGGCACGTGGATAGATCAGCCATACGTGAATCAGTACGCTCCCGGATGGGCACTTACCATCTCTCTGGAGCCTACCTTCAAGGTGCGTGAGCGCTGTGGCCTCTCCACTTCTACGCGCAATATGATACGGCGCATATGGCCGATGAAGCTGCCCGACATGGATCCTGAGATGCTGGCAAAGTTGGTGTTCTGCTTCGAGAACGATCCGGAGCGCAGCGACGGCATCATCAGTGGGGCACAAGACAGCATCGGCATCTGCATGCCGGGATTGGTGCGCCACTGGTACGACAAGCGTTTTTGGCCGGAGAAGATAGAGAGTTGCCACGATGACGACATCCTCGACTGGCTGGAAGATCACCTCTGCATGATACCGATGGAGCCGCGTAAGGATGGTTGCTCTGTGCTGGAAGGCAGGGATATCACCGAAGAAAAGGTGAAGGCTTTAGCAGCGGCGGCAGACGACTGCTGGCAGGCCATCATGGCGAAAGATCTGGAACGCTTTGCAGCGGCTTACAAGGCTTCTTTTGAGGCGCAGGTGGCTCTCTTCCCAGCGATGATTCAAGGCTCTGTGCAGAGCTATATCGACCGTTACAGTGCCATGGACGGGGTGTTGGCTTGGAAAATGCCCGGTGCAGGAGGAGGCGGCTATCTGGCATTGGTATGTCGTGACAGAGAGAGCTTCCCCGCAGGTGCCATCGAACTGAAAATAAGAAGGAAATGACTGAGAAGAAGACATCGGCTTATGTGTGGCCGTTCATACTGGTCACTTGTTGCTTTGCTCTCTGGGGCTTCGCCAACGATATCACCAATCCTATGGTGAAGTCGTTTTCACGCATCTTCCGCATGAGCGTCACCGACGGCGCATTGGTGCAAGTGGCTTTCTATGGCGGCTATTTCGCCATGGCCTTTCCGGCAGCCATGTTCATCAGGAAGCATAGCTATAAGTCGGGCTTGCTCATCGGCTTGGCTCTCTATGCCATTGGTGCACTGATGTTTATCCCAGCGGCAGGTACGGGAAATTACTATCCGTTTCTGATTGCCTATTTCGTACTTACATGCGGACTTTCGTTCTTAGAGACGAGTGCCAATCCGTTCATTTTGAGTTTAGGAGATAAGGCTTCGGCCACACGAAGACTGAATTTGGCACAGTCGTTCAATCCCATCGGCTCTTTGGCTGGCATGTGGGTGGCGATGAACTTTATACAGGCACGTATGAATCCGCTGGGCACCAGTGAGCGTGCCGTGCTTCCCGATGCGGAGTTTGAGGCACTTAAAGCGGCAGATTTAGCGGTAGTGGTGAAGCCATATGTGGCCATAGGCGTGGTGATAGTGGCACTGCTGTTGCTGATGGTGTTTACAAAGATGCCACGTGCGGTGAAGACAGGTCTGCAGGATTTGCGTCTTCGTGCTACTATCGGGCGTTTGTGGCGCAATGCAACGTATCGCTATGGCGTGCTGGCACAGTTCTTCTATGTGGGCGCACAGATCACGTGCTGGACATTTATCGTTCAATATGGCACGCAGGTATTCATGGCCGAAGGGATGGGAGAACAGGCGGCAGAAATAGCCTCACAGCGGCTCAACATCATCGCCATGGTGCTGTTTTGTGCCTCAAGGTTCGTCTGCACATGGCTGATGAAATACGTCAAGCCCGTCAGGATGTTGGCACTCTTCGCTCTGATGGCAGCCATGCTGGTTATGGTCATCATACTGGTGGGTGGTCGTGTAGGACTCTACAGCTTGGTGGGTGTCAGTGCCTTCATGTCGCTCATGTTCCCCACCATTTATGGCCTTGCACTCGGAGGGGTAGGAGATGACACAGAGATCGGCTCTGCAGGTCTTATCATGGCCATTCTCGGAGGGTCATTGCTTCCACCGCTTCAGGCGCTCCTCATCGATAGCGGGCACATGGGCTTCTCGTTCATCGTACCGTTTATTTGCTTCGTAGTGGTATTGATTTATGCTATAAAAGTTGGTAAGAATGAAAAGATATTGCAGAACACTGGAGTTGCGTGACGATCCGGAGATGATAGCACGCTATAAGGAGGCACATGCCAACATCTGGCCCGAAATTCGGGAGGGCATTCTCTCTGTGGGCATCCTCGACATGCAGATTTATCGTTATGGGACGCGTCTGTTCATGATCATGGACACCGTAGATGATTTCGACTTCGAGAAAGATAATGAGCGCTTAGCTGCCCTTCCGCGACAAGCAGAGTGGGAGGCTTATGTGGCACAGATGCAAGGCTGTGATCCCAATGCCCCCGCTACCGATAAATGGCATCTGATGGATAAGATTTTCGGGCTGGTATAACGGCTATTTAGAGCGATAAAAAGAAAAAAGGTATCCCTGCGTGGATACCTTATTAATTTTATTCAGATTTCTTTTTCAGTACCACGGCCGAGCGAGCGGGAATGTAGATTTTCATCCAGCCTTTATGGTCGCGGGCATAGAGCGGATCACTGATGGTGAAGTGCTCCACGGTATCATCAGTGAGGCCATTGCCTCCAAAGGCAGGAGAGTCGGTATTGAGCACTACTTGGTAGCATCCCTCAGGCACGATGAAACCATAGTCGGTGAAAGAGCGATTAGGACTGAAGTTGAAGATAAACAGCAAATCCTTGCGCATGAAAGCCAACACCTGGTCGCCATCGTTGTGCCAGATCTCCACCACCTTTGACGCTTGAATCTTCTTCACGCTCTTCAGTACGCTGAGCATGGCAGCATCAAAATCGCCTAAATAGTGATAGCAAAGGTTGTGGTTATCCACCAAATCCCACTGACGACGAGCATACTTGTAGCTCCAGCCATTGCCCTCACGCGGGAAGTCTATCCACTCAGGATGTCCGAATTCATTGCCCATAAAGTTGAGGTATCCACCATTGATGGTGCTGGCGGTGAGCAGTCGTATCATCTTATGCAGAGCAATGCCGCGATGCACTGTGTAGTTCTCATCGCCCTTCTGGAAATGCCAGTACATATCGGCATCTATGAGGCGGAAGATAATGGTCTTGTCGCCCACTAATGCTTGATCGTGGCTCTCGGCGTAAGAGATGGTTTTCTCATCTTCACGACGGTTGGTCACCTCCCAGAACATGGAGCTTGGTTTCCAGTCTTCATCTATCTTCTCTTTGATGGTCTTTATCCAGTAGTCGGGTATGTTCATAGCCATGCGGTAGTCGAATCCATAGCCACCATCCTCAAACTTAGCTGCCAATCCCGGCATGCCAGACACCTCTTCGGCGATGGTGATGGCACGAGGGTTCACCTCATGTATCAGCTTATTAGCCAAGGTCAGATAGCAGATGGCATTGTCGTCTTCATGGCCATTGAAGTAATCCTGATACCCCATGAATGCCTCTCCAAGTCCATGGCTATAGTAAAGCATGGAAGTCACGCCATCGAAGCGGAAACCATCGAAGAGAAACTCTTCCATCCAATATTTGCAGTTGGAAAGCAAGAAGTGCATCACATCATTCTTACCATAGTCGAAGCAGAGCGAATCCCATGCCGGATGTTCATGGCGGTCGCCAGGATAGAAGAACTGATTAGGATCACCAGCAAAGTTGCCAAGGCCTTCCACTTCGTTTTTCACGGCGTGAGAGTGCACGATGTCCATGATGACCGTCAGCCCCATTTGGTGAGCCGTATCGATGAGCTCTTTCAGTTCGTCGGGCGTACCGAAACGTGAAGAAGGCGCGAAGAAACTACTTACATGATAGCCGAAGCTGCCATAGTAGGGATGCTCCTGAATGGCCATGATCTGTATGCAGTTGTACCCATCTTTCACCACACGTGGAAGCACTTTCTCCTGAAACTCACGATAGGTGCCCACCTTCTCTTCTTGCTGTGCCATGCCTATGTGGCATTCATAGATCAGCAGTGGATCGGTGCAAGGCTTGAAGGTGCGTTTCTTGAACTTATAAGGATTTTCAGGTGCCCATACTTGAGCGCTGAATATTTTGGTAGTATCATCTTGCACCACACGGTTGACCCATGCAGGGATGCGTTCTCCCTCGCCACCATCCCAGTGGATGCGCAGTTTGTAGAGATCGCCATGATGCAGCGCTTTGGCAGGAAGTTTAAGCTCCCAGTTGCCATCCTTCAAAGGCTTCATGCGATATTTAGGCACCTCCTTCCAGTCGTTGAACGTACCTATCACATAGATATCCGTAGCATTGGGAGCCCATTCACGCAGCACCCATCCCTTCTCTGTTTGGTGAAGACCGAAGTATAGGTGTCCGGTAGCGAAGTCGCTAAGGCTGATTTTTCCATTGCGTGTGAGTTCTTTTTCTTTCTCCACAGCATGCTGATGGCGTCCGTTGATGGCATCGGCAAAGGGTTCCAGCCACTTGTCATTCTTTATCAGTTTCAGTGTCATAATATTATGAATTATTAATTATCAATTTTCAATTCTCAATTCTCAATTTCAAACAAACTCGTCGATCGTATAGTTCAGGAAGTCGTGATACGGCTTCATGGCTTCAAACGCCTTTACCGTCTGATCTATGAAGTCGGGTTCACTGAAGAAACTATCGGGGACGCTGCGCCAAATGATATAATCCTTCGGCTGCAGATACTCCATGTATGGGAAATCCTTTGGGAAACCTTTGGGAGCCGTCTTCAGTCGTTCCATGCCGATAGTGGGGAAGTTGCTACGGAAGGTAGGTTCGGTGACAATGTCTTTAAACTCATCGATATTGTCGACGATAGACTGCCGTAAGGCTCTGAGCATTTCTGTAGTGGGGCACCATCCGCCACCAGCTATCATGCAGTTGCCAGGTTCAAAGTGCAGATAGTAGCCACAGTGGAGCGACTTCTTTCCTTTGGGATTCACAAAGATGCCTATGTGGTTCTTATAAGGCGATTTATCCTTGCTGAAGCGTATGTCACGATAGATGCGATACATGCAGTCTTTAGGCTCCAGACGCATCACTGCTGGTTCAAAGAAAGAGATGCGTGCTATGAGGATGCTCGCCAGCGCTTCTACCTCACTCACCACAGCATCGTAGGTCTCTCGGTGAGCCTTGAACCATTCACGGTTATTGTTGGCCGCCAATTTCTTCAGAAAATCGAAGATAAGGTCTGCTTTCATTTCGATTGGGTTTTATTTTCTGCGAAGATAATCATTTTTTTGAAAAGTATAGAGATATACGTATAATCTTTTTTAAATCTCTATCTGTGATTTTGCTTAGTTCGGTTTTTTATCATTATCTTTGCACTAAAATCTGACGAGATGAAAAGTTCAATGAAAAATAGTAATACGAAACTAAATAACGAACCATCGCAGTTGAAGACGGGGTTCAAGGAAACCCTCACTTTCATGAAAAGTGATGGGGTGCATTTCTTTATCGGACTGGTGTTCGTGTTTTTTGCCCTTTTCCTGCTCTTAGCATTTACCTCTTATTTCTTTAACGGTGCGGCAGATCAGAGTTTGGTGGAAAACGCCACGGTAGAAGAACTGGCTTCTGTGGATAATGGCATTCAGAATGATGGCGGCTCCATAGGGGCACGGTTGGCACACTATTTCATCAACAACCTCTTCGGTGTGCCTTCATACTTCATCGTGGTATTCCTCATGGTGGTAGGCCTGAAACTGATGCGTGTGCATAAGTTCCGTCTGTGGAAATGGTTCATCTTATGCATGCTGTTCATGTATTGGGGCTCTGTGTTCTTGAGCTTCATCTTCCAGCATGTCTATAAGGATTCGTTCTTCTATTTAGGAGGATTGCATGGCTATAATGTATCACGATGGTTGGAGTCGCAAGTAGGTGCCACAGGCTTATTCCTGCTTTTGGTTCTTGTGGCTTTATGCTTCCTTATCTACTTCAGCTCTAAGACGGTGACTTACCTGCGAAACCTCTTTACGCTGAGCTTCTTGAAGCGAAAGAAGGACGGCGAAGGAGGTGAAGACATAAAGGCCGAAGAACCAATAGAGGCACTGAAAACGGACATCTCAGAGCCAGTGGAAGAAGAGGAACCTCAGGATGTGACCATAGATCTCTCTCTGGATGACGTGAAGACAGAAGAGCCTAAGCATGAGGAGGTGGATCTGAAGATAGAGACGGCAGGGGCGACTGAGAACGAGGAAAAAGATCCTGACTTCAAGGTGGAGGTCATGGAAGAAGAGGAGCGTGCAGGAACTGCCAATCTGGAGCCTTATGATCCGCGACTGGATCTGCAGCACTATAAGTTCCCTACACTCAGTTTGCTGAAGGAATTTGCCGACGAAGGGCCGTCTATCGACATGGATGAGCAGAATGCCAATAAAGACCGCATCGTGGAGACGCTCCGTAGCTTTGGCGTAGAGATAAACAGCATCAAGGCTACCGTAGGCCCTACAGTGACCCTCTATGAGATCACTCCTGCTCAAGGTGTACGCATTAATAAGATTCGTAATCTGGAAGATGATATCGCTCTGACGCTTTCTGCGCTTGGCGTGCGTATCATCGCTCCTATACCTGGCAAGGGAACCATCGGTATCGAGGTGCCTAACAAGAATCCGAAGATAGTATCCGGACAGAGTGTGATAGGTAGCAAGAAGTTCCAAGAAGCGAAGATGGAGTTGCCGCTGGCCTTAGGAAAAACCATCAGCAATGAGGTCTTTATGATAGACCTTGCTAAGATGCCTCACGTACTGGTTGCTGGTGCTACGGGACAAGGTAAGTCTGTAGGACTGAATGCCATGATCACCTCTCTGCTCTACAAGAAGCATCCGGCAGAACTGAAGTTCGTACTGGTAGATCCTAAGAAACTGGAATTCAGCATCTATGCCATGATAGAGAATCATTTCATTGCCGAATTGCCAGAAAGCACAGAGCCCATCGTGACAGATGTGAATAAGGTGGTGCAGACGCTGAATTCTGTCTGCAAGGAGATGGATACGCGCTACGATCTTATGAAGCTGGCAGGTGTGCGAAATATCAAGGAATACAATGAGAAGTTCATAAATCGTCGATTGAATCCGGAGAAGGGACATCGCTATATGCCATACATTGTAGTGGTGATTGATGAGTTTGGTGACCTGATAATGACGGCGGGTAGGGAAGTGGAACTTCCTATTGCACGTATCGCACAGTTGGCACGTGCAGCAGGTATCCACATGATTATTGCTACACAACGTCCTACAACCAACATCATCACGGGTACCATCAAGGCCAACTTCCCTGCACGTATTGCGTTCCGTGTGGCTTCTATGATAGACTCACGTACCATTCTCGATCGTCCGGGTGCCAACCAACTGATAGGTCGTGGTGATATGCTCTTCTTGCAAGGTTCGGAACCAGTACGTGTGCAGTGTGCGTTTATCGATACACCAGAGGTTAGCGAGATCACACAGTTTATTGCCAAGCAGCAGGGCTATCCTTCTCCGTTCTATCTTCCAGAACCCGACCAACCCGAAGAGAACGGTGGCATGGGCGATGTGGACATGGAGCGTCTGGATCCACTCTTCGAGGATGCAGCACGTCTGATAGTCGTTCATCAGCAAGGCTCTACATCACTGATTCAGCGCAAGTTTTCCATCGGATATAATCGTGCCGGAAGACTCATGGATCAGTTGGAGCGTGCTGGCATTGTCGGTCCTGCACAAGGCGCTAAGCCGCGTGAAGTCTTAATCAGCGACGAGATGTCTTTGGAAAATACATTGGCTCAATATAAATAGAATAAGGTGATGAAAAGATACAATAGATTCGCAGCGGTGCTTATGGCACTGATAGCACTGTTTCCACTAAGCTTGCTGGCTCAAGATGAGGCTACTGCCTTGTTGGAACGCACGGCAGAGGCCATTCGCTCATCAGAGGGCATTAAGGCCAGCTTTGCCATTCAGGCACAAGGGGTAGAGACAGAAGGCACCATCTTTCTGAAAGGCACTAAGTTTAAGTTGGAAACAGAAGGTGTGAAGACTTGGTTTGATGGCACCACACAGTGGACTCTGGTGGAAGAGAACGAAGAAGTGAATATTTCTGAACCTACGGCAGAAGAGCTGCAGAGCATCAATCCGTATGCTTGGCTTTCACTCTATAAAGAAGGTTATAAGGTGCGCTTTGGCAGTGGGGCTAATGAGGGTGAACGTTCTATCGTGATGACCACCACGAAATCGCGTCTCGATATGCAGAGCATTGTGCTCACGGTGAATGAGCGCACACTGGCACCTGTACGTCTGAGCATGGCGGGTAGGGGAGGAAAAGATGTAGCTGTGATATTCATCCAGTCGTATGATGACAAGCAGCACTACGATGATGCCCTCTTCACCTATCCCGAGAGCCAATATCCCGATGTGGAGGTGGTGGATCTGAGGTAGAATTATAGAATTATAAGATTAAAAGATTATAAAATTATAAAATCAATTTTTTGATGGAAACCGAGAAAGTAAGATTGCTCATTATTGGCTCTGGACCAGCAGGATATACAGCTGCTATCTATGCTGGACGTGCCAATCTGTCTCCTGTGCTCTATGCGGGCTTGCAACCAGGCGGACAGCTTACCACAACTACGATTGTAGAGAACTTCCCTGGACATCCTCAGGGAATAGATGCTAACCAACTTATGGAAGACATGCGTCAGCAGGCAGCCAACTTCGGTGCTGATATACGCAATGGTGTGGCTACGAAGGCAGACCTCAGTGTTCGTCCGTTTAAGATCACTATCGATGACGAAAAGCTGATAGAGGCCGATGCCTTGATTATAGCCACTGGTGCTGCTGCTCGTTATTTGGGCTTAGAAGATGAGAAGAAATATGCAGGTATGGGTGTGAGTGCATGTGCCACATGCGATGGATTCTTCTATCGCAAAAAGGTGGTGGCAGTAGTAGGTGGTGGTGATACCGCTTGTGAGGAAGCTTCCTATCTGGCCAGTTTGGCAAAGAAAGTTTACCTCATTGTGCGAAAGCCTTTCCTGCGTGCCTCGAAGATCATGCAGGAGCGTGTGATGCAGAATGAGAAGATTGAGGTTCTCTTTGAGCATAATGCAGAGGGACTTTATGGCGAGAACGGCGTAGAGGGCGTACATCTGGTGAAACGCTTGGGAGAAGCCGATGAAAGTCACTACGATCTTCCTATCGACGGTTTCTTCTTGGCCATTGGTCATAAGCCCAGCTCCGATATCTTCAAGGATTATCTGGAAGTAGATAAGGCTGGCTACATCGTGACAGAGGGTGCCACGCCACGTACCAATATCCCAGGTGTCTTTGCTGCAGGCGATGTGGCAGATCCACACTACCGTCAGGCCATCACTGCAGCAGCGAGTGGTTGTAAGGCTGCTATAGAAGCAGAACGCTTTTTAATGAAGTAATTTATTCTTTTCTTCGCCTTGTCGCGAAGAAAAGAACCAAAAGAAGAGACACCGACTGCACTTCCGCAGCTAAAAATCAGGGACTTTTACCTAAGCGCCGCAAGACATCTCCTTCGGAGATTTTGCGGTGCGGCGCTTTTAACGGTAAAAATCCCTGATTTTCTTTACGCTGCTCCAGTGAGGTCGGAATCTCTTTTTAACGGATAGTTGATGCTGGGCAATGATTAATGGATGGTGAAGAGAGTTGTGTGTTATCCATAAAAGTTCGTTCATCGCACCTGTTTTGGGAGCAGGGGGTCCTGAGTTTTGAATTCGTGGAAATAGCAAAAACCAACGAGCGAAGCGATGTTGCGTTAAAGACTCCGTCCTCACATCTGTAGCGTGAAGAAAATCAGGAAAGTTTTCCGTTAAAAAGCGAGGGCTGTTTGAGCAAGCACAACTTGCGAGTTTTCGCGCTTTAGGCAAACATCGTGCAAATGAGAGCAGAGCCAAGCTAGCTTGAGCTATGCCGAATGCAGCCGATGTTCATGCCAGTAAAACGTGAGTGATTTTTAGCGGAAGATGTGCAGACGGCGGCGCTTCTTTTGATTCTTTTCTTCGAGCTGTAGCGAAGAAAAGAATAAGAAAGCATTAAGAAACAAAGATTGATGAAGAGAAGCAAAAAAAAGCAGAATCAGGATTATCCGATTCTGCTTATTTTTTTCAGCTTCTCTTCATCAATAAGTTTTATCTTCCTGCCATCAATAGCGATCAGCTTTTCTGCAGCAAACTGCGAGAGTGTTCGTATTGCATTAGATGTCGTCATATTCGACAGATTGGCCAAATCTTCACGAGAGAGGTAGATGCTCAGCGTGAAGCCATCTTCCTCTACGCCATAGCTATCCCTCAGAAGGAGCAACGATTCTGCCAATCTACCACGGATGTGCTTCTGTGTGAGATTCACCGTGCGTTGGTCAGCGACGTCAAGTCCGTGAGAGAGACGCTCTATGATGAAGTAAGCCAACTGGTTGTTTTGCTTCACCACGGCATTCAGTATGTGCAGCGGAATCTGGCAAATCACCGAAGGCTCCACTGTAGTAGCTGTGCAGATATAGTCTTTATGGGAGAAATAGGCATGATAGCCGAAATATTCTACAGGCTTATAGAGTCTGATGATCTGATTTCTGCCGCCTACACCCTCCTTGTAGATCTTCACCTTGCCAGCAAGCAGGCACATCATGTGCGTAGGCGTTTCACCTTCTATATAAATATGCTCATTCTTCTTGTAGTTCTGAATGGTGATATGTTCAGATAATAGGACGCGCTGCTCCTCACTCAGAGGAGTCCATAAGTCACATAGCAAACTTGGAATGTCTGCATTTGTAGGAGTAATTTTAACCATCTTTCTACCTATTACCTATAAACTTTTCACTTTTGTTTTGCAAAAATAGTAATTATTATTAAATGTGTTACGTTTTTATCGATTATTTTTCATTTCCCGCTACATTTCCACCGAAAAAGTATCTAAAGGTGCGCACAGATAAAGAAAGATTTCATACCTTTGCAAAGAAGTATTACAAAAGTCAGTTATGGATAAATTTGTCATCACTATCAACCGCCAATTTGGCTCTGGAGGCCATGAGGTGGGCGATTTGCTCGCTAAGCGCCTCGGCGTTAAGATCATCGATAAGGAAGTGGCACAGGCCATTGCCCAGAAGTTTGAAATGACTCAGGAAGAGTTCGACAAGATAGACTACCGCAAGCCCAGTTGGTGGGAAGAGTTCACTATGTTCTATAGCCCCTTTGCTGCTATGGGAAGCCAGCGTACTACGGTAGATAAGGCTGTGACCTCTCGTCAGATGTATTTGGAGCAGACGGCCTTGCTGAAGAAACTGGCCGAGGAGGAGTCATGCATCGTCATCGGACGCTGTGCCTTCCACATCTTCAAGGACCATCCACACTGCGTACGCATCTTCGTGCATGGCAGTGAGGAACGCCGTCTGAAGCACGCTATGGAGTATTTCAAGGTGGATGAGGAGGAAGCCCGCAGGATGATGGAGGATACCGATAAGAAACGCTATGATTATATCAAGAAATATACCGGTACCAGCGGTTTCGACTTGCGCAACTATGACTTCTGTTTCAATGCCGATGTGCTGAGCATCGAAGAGATGGCCGACATTGTCTATAATTACATCACACGTGAGAAAGCCTGATGCCTCATTGGTACGCTATGTAGAGGCCGAAATCATACCTCGCTATGCTACGTTCGACAAGGCGCATCAAGTGAGCCATGTGCAGACGGTCATTTCCCAGAGCTTAGAGTTGGCCACTCACTATCCTGCACTCAATGTAGATATGGTCTATGCCATTGCAGCTTATCATGATACAGGTTTGGTGGAGGGTAGGGAGTTCCATCATATTGCTTCTGGACGCATCTTGATGTCCGATCAGGCTCTACGCAGGTGGTTTTCTGAAGCAGAGTTGCTCTTGATGAAGGAAGCTGTGGAAGATCATCGGGCTTCTTCAGACCATGAACCTCGCAGTCTTTACGGGCGCATTGTGGCAGAAGCTGATAGACAGATAGAAGTTGATGTGGTACTCAGGCGCACCGTGCAGTATGGCTTAAAGCATTATCCTGAGTTCGACAAAGAGGGCCAATACCAGCGCATGTGCGAGCATTTGCATGAGAAGTATGCCGAAGGGGGCTATCTGAAACTATGGATACCACAGTCACGCAACGCAGAAAATCTGAAGCGACTGCGAGCTGTGATATCAGATGAGACACAGCTTTATCACACTTTCTGCCAGATTTATGAGGAAGAAACAAAATAAATGAGTATTTTTGCATCGCAAATTAAACAAAATATCTAAAAGTATGAAAAGAGACGATTTAATCTTTGAGATTATCGAGAAAGAACATCAGCGCCAACTGAAAGGTATTGAGCTGATTGCGTCTGAGAACTTCGTGAGCGACCAGGTGATGCAGGCCATGGGTTCGTGCTTGACCAACAAGTATGCTGAGGGCTATCCTGGCCATCGCTATTACGGCGGTTGCGAGGTAGTGGACATGAGTGAGAATATCGCTATAGACAGAGTGAAGGAACTCTTTGGTGCAGAGTATGCCAATGTGCAGCCACACTCTGGGGCTCAGGCTAATGCTGCAGTGCTGCTGGCTGTCTTGAAGCCTGGTGATAAGTTCATGGGCCTGAATCTGGATCAGGGTGGACACCTTTCTCACGGTTCTCATGTGAATACTTCAGGTATTTTATATACGCCACTGGCATACAACCTCGATCCTGAGACTGGTCGTGTGGATTATGATCAGATGGAGGAGATTGCTCTGCGTGAGCGTCCGAAGCTTATCATCGGTGGTGGCTCTGCCTATTCTCGTGAGTGGGATTACGAGCGCATGCGTAAAATTGCCGATGAGGTAGGTGCGCTGTTGATGATAGACATGGCACATCCTGCTGGTCTTATTGCAGCTGGTCTTCTGAATAATCCATTGAAATATGCTCATATTGTAACTTCTACCACCCACAAGACTCTGCGTGGTCCTCGTGGCGGTATCATCTTGCTGGGTAAGAACTTCGAGAATCCTTGGGGCTTGGCTACCAAGAAGGGTGAGATCAAGAAGATGGGCGACCTTATCAATTCTGCTGTGTTCCCTGGTCAGCAGGGTGGTCCTCTGGAGCATGTCATTGCTGCTAAGGCAGTAGCCTTCGGTGAGGCTCTGCAGCCAGAGTTCAAGGAGTATCAGAAGCAGGTGAAGAAGAATGCTGCTGTGCTGGCACAGGCGCTTATGGATCGTGGCTTCAAGATCGTGAGTGATGGTACAGACAACCACTCTATGCTGGTGGATCTCCGCACCAAGTATCCAGAGCTTACTGGTAAGGTGGCAGAGAAGGCATTGGTAGCAGCAGACATCACTGTGAACAAGAACATGGTGCCATACGACACGCGTTCTGCTTTCCAAACCTCTGGTATTCGTTTGGGTACGCCTGCCATCACTACTCGTGGTGCCAAGGAAGACCTCATGTATGAGATTGCAGAGATGATTGAAAAGGTGCTCAATGCACCAGAAGATGAGCAGGTTATCAGCACCGTTCGTGCTCATGTCAACGACCTCATGAAGAACTATCCAATCTTCGCTTATTGATACAGCTAATTATAAATGAGGAATCCCCGTACAGATCACTGTACGGGGATTCTTTTTGTGTCAAAAGAGATGCAATAGTGTAAAAAATAACTGACCAACTGACCATCTGACCGGTTCTTATTGCTTTTTGCATATATATTCATAGTTTTACTTTATGATTACTTATTTGCATAAATATGCAAGTGCAGTCAAGAGAAAATTATTATTTCCTAGTTAGGAAAAAAAATAATCCTAGTGAGAGCATAAAAATTTGCCCATTATTTCAGGTTTAAATAGAATAAAGAAAACTGCATAAATATGCAGAGTAAGGTTTAAAACCGGTCAGATGGTCAGTTGGTCAGTTATTTTTTACACTGTTGCATTCATCAAATTTCTAATCATCCTCCCTGCTCCGATGCTATTAGAAAAAAATAGCCCAATACGGTATGTCGCACTGGGCTATAGTATAAGCGAGATTAGTAGAATTGTTATTCTTTGATTTTAAACTCGTGTATCACTGGATTGTCCTTCGTAGCAGGAGCCCAGGCATTGCCAGACTGACCATTGGGGTTGCCGTATTTGGCGAAGTTGGTCCAGGCATCTACCATCTCATCTGACAACTTGAAATCGGCTTCGGTAAATGGTCGCCAGCTACGACCTAAGGTATGGAACACGAACCATAGTTCGCTGCTGTGGAAGGCTCCTTGAAGACTTTCGCGCCCATCGGATGGCAACTTGCGGTCGAAGAGATAGCAATAGGTGGGCTTGGTGGATAGAGAGTCGCGTACTGACGCAAAAGTCAGAATCGGTTTGCTCAGGTCTGCCATGTCATCCGCCGTGTAGCCCAGCATGTAAGGCACATCGGCCAAAGTGCCATCGTAGGTGGCCTGCTCGAAGCTCTTATCCATCACCACACCATCGATATGTGGAGACATCGCTATGCCTGCTGTCCGTGGGATGCTGGTGTGAGCATCATACATGTCTTGGGCACTGGCTGCACGCATCTCAGCAAGAGTGTTGAATCCCATGGACTTCAGCATGGCATCGCCACCTTTGTCAAGGTCTGCTTGTGTCTGGCCACCTCCCGAAGGGATGAAATCACCTAAGCCTCCGCCACTCTGTACTATGGCTTTGGCTATCAGTCCCTTACTCATTGGAGAAACACAGAGATTGCGAATGCTGGCACCTCCGGCACTCTGTCCGAAGATTGTGATATTGTCGGGATCGCCACCAAACTGGGCGATATTGTTTTTAATCCATTGCAAGGCAGCTATCTGATCGAGTAAGCCATAGTTACCAGAAATGTGGTCAGGATCTTCTGCCGACAGTTCGGAATGGTTGAGGAAACCGAAGATGCCCAAACGATAGTTGATGGTAACTAAAATTACGTCACGCTGTGCCCATGCATCGCCATCCATCTCCATCTCGAAACCCCAGCCTCCGAAGTAAGCCCCGCCATGCACCCACATGGCTACAGGCAACTTTTTGTCAGGATGTCCTGGGGCATACTCTGGTGCCCAGACGTTGAGGTAGAGACAGTCTTCGGAGAAATTAGGGTCGTCACTACGGAAATGGAACTCGGTGCCGTACTGACCGTCTTGTGGATTGCGTATGCGCTGCATGGCTGCATTACTGAAAGTGTCAGCTACTTTCACTCCTTGCCATGCTACGACTGGCTGTGGGCGTTTCCATCGCAAATCACCTACTGGAGGAGCAGCGTATGGTACACCTTTATATACTAAGACTCCTTCGACTTCTGATTTAACGCCTTGGATTTGTCCGCCTTCAATGTTGAGAATGGGATTCTCTTCAGACTGATTAGCGGTTGTGGTGCAACCAGTCAACAGAGCAGAAAATATAATGAGCAGTAAACTAGTTTTTTTCATACGTTGGTATAATAAAAATGTGAAATAAGAAAAAGGCGGGTAATTGCTCACTCGCCTTTTTCACTATTTGTAACTCACAATTAGATCAGCTTGCTCCACCAAGCATCGAGGTTGGCCAGCTCGGCCTTGCACTCGTTGTTGTCAGAGTTGATCACTTGCTGTGCGAAGCCCAGCAGCGTAGCCTTGATGGCTGCGCGATCATTGCCTTGGAAATCGTCCAGCAGATCATTGGTGTCTGCCACTACTTCGTCGAGAGTGTAGGTCTTGTTGATGCTATCGCCTAGCACGTCCTTGATGTCATCGATGTTGCCCATGTCGGCCAACTTCTCCACGAAGTGAGAGATGAAGCTACGCTCCTTGGCGCTGTAAGAACCATCGCAGTGAGCGAAGAACAAGCCCAGCTTTACTATCAGCTTTATGATTTTCTCTATAGATTTGGTATTCATACTATTTCCTCCATTGTTTAGTTTATTTACCTGCATAAGAATTACCTGCCATGCCGATGACGCTGATCACGCTCTTAGCAATGTCGCCCAAGTCGAGCCCCTTGCCACCTCCTGCAATAGCACCCAGCACGCTGCCAAGGTCGATCCCACCAGCCGCTGCACCAGTAGATTTTGAAGCGCCAGCTTTGGTGATCTGTCCGAGGATAGCCCCCAAGTCGATACCGCCAGCTGCTGCACCATTTGACGCTGAAGAACCACCGCCTCCGAGGATGCTGCCCAGCACACTGCCAAGGCCTCCGCCTCCGCCACCGCCAAGCACAGAACCCAGCACGCTGCCTAAGCCACCACCGCTGCTTTTCGAAGAACCGCCAGTGATGCCACCAATGATGCTACCCAGGTCGATGCCGCCTGCCTGTGCACCCGAAGATGCAGGGGCGCCTCCGCCTAAAATACTGCCCAAATCAATGCCACCGCTTTGAGTGGCAGATTTCAAGATGTTTTCTAATAAACTTCCCATGATATTAAAAATAAATGTTTAGTTATAGTTTCATTGTTTTGGGGTGCAAATTACAGAGATTATTTTAATTGACCAAATTTTTTATTCTTTTCTTCACTATAGCTCGAAGAAAAGAAACAAAAGAAGTATCGTCGATGGCACATCTTCCGCTTATTCATTTCTTTTGCTCGTGCAAAAGAAACGAATCAAAGAAAACACGCCGACTGCATTTTTTCCGCTAAAACTTACTTACGTTTTTGGGGAGGGGCGCACGTCTTGCGGCGCTTAGTGAAATGGGAGAAATCTTAGCTGCGGAAGTGCAGTCGGCGAACCTTTCTTTGATTCGCTTCTTTCGTTTCGGGACGAAAGAAATGAATGGAAGGCAATAAGCAAAGGAGAAATGAATAGAAGATATTATTTCGAATAAAGCTTAGAAATAATATCGGAGCGCCCTATGCGACGTAGCTCATTGATGATATTACGCCGCTCTTCTGCCTTATACCAAAAGAAGAACATGCGCTGGGCCAACTTCTCACGCTGGGTACGTGCACTGAAAACTTCTTCGAGGGTGTAGGGATGATAGCCCGTGTACCATGTCTCAGTAGCTACTGTCATGGGCGTAGGGGTGAAGTCCTGCACTTGCTCCAGATGGAAGTCTAAGCGCTTGGTGATGACTGCCAATTCTGCCATGTCTTCTTCCAGACAGCCTGGATGGCTGCTGATGAAGTAGGGGATGATTTGTTGCCCCAGATGCTCTTCACGATTCACACGGTCGAAGATGCGCTTGAACTCCTCGAAGAGCTTGAAAGAAGGCTTGCGCATGAGCATCAGCACTCGGTCGCTGGTATGCTCTGGAGCCACTTTCAGACGTCCACTCACATGGTGTGCTATCAGCTCATGGATGTATTCACGATTGGCACGATTCACCGAAGGGTCTTTATGTTCATGCAGCATGAGGTCGTAGCGCACGCCACTGCCAATGAAGCTTTTCTTCACCTGTGGCAGGGCATCTACCGCGCGATAGATCTCCAGCAGAGGACGATGGTCGGTATTGAGGTTAGGGCATACCTTAGGGTGCGCACAACTGGGTCGTTTGCACTTCTTGCAAAGTTCGGGGTTTATGCCTTTCATACGATACATGTTTGCACTGGGCCCGCCCAGATCGCTGATGTAGCCTTTGAAGTCGGGCATCTGCACCACCTTCTTCACCTCGCGCATGATGCTCTCCTTGCTTCTGCTCACGATGAACTTTCCTTGATGGGCCGATATGGTGCAGAAGGCGCAGCCACCGAAACAGCCACGATGCAAGTTGATGCTGAACTTGATCATGTCGAAGGCTGGGATGCGCTTCTCCTTATATTTAGGGTGGGGCAGACGCGTGTAGGGCAGATCGAAGCTATGGTCCAGCTCTGCTTCTGTGAGTGGTGGATAGGGCGGATTCACCACCACCGTTCGCTTGCCTACCTGCTGCAGCAGTCGCTGTGCCTGCTGCTTATTACTCTCCTCCTCTATGTGACGGAAGTTGGCTGCTTCTTTCTTCTTGTCCTTAAGGCACTCCTCATGGCTATAAAGCACAATGTCATCGGGCATAGGCTTCACTTCACGAGCCAGATAAGCTATCTGTGGCGTGTCTTCCAGGGGTAGTCCTTGCTCCATGCGATGCACCAGTTCCACTATCACCTTCTCGCCCATGCCATACATCAGCAGGTCTGCACCACTATCCACGAGAATACTAGGGCGCAAGCGGTCTTCCCAGTAGTCGTAGTGGGTGAGTCTTCTGAGGCTGGCTTCTATGCCTCCCAAGAACACAGGCACGTCTGGCCACAGCTGCTTCAGAATCTTGGTGTAGGTGATGGTAGGATAATCTGGGCGCATGTCAGTGCGTCCGTCGGGCGTATAGGCATCTTCATGGCGCAGACGCTTGTTGGCTGTATATTTATTCACCATGCTGTCCATGCAGCCAGGGCTGATGCCGAAGAAGAGACGAGGGCGTCCTAGCTTCTTGAAGTCACGCAGGTCGTCTCGCCAGTTGGGCTGTGGTACTATGGCCACACGAAGTCCTTCTGCCTCTAAGATTCTACCTATGACTGCCGCGCCAAACGATGGATGATCCACATAAGCATCACCACTGAACAGGATTACATCCAACTCAGTCCATCCACGCAGCTCCACTTCTTTCTTGGTGGTAGGCAGCCAATCGGTCAGTTGTGGCAGGTTGTTCTTCAATCTTCAGATGCTATAGATTCGCCAGCCTTCCACTCCTCATAGAGGTGCATTAAGTTCTTCAGTCCCAGCGCTTTCATGTCGTTGTGCTGAATCACGTTCTTCTGCAGGCTCAGCAAGGTCTGCATATCGTTCATCATGCCCTCCATGAGTGAGGTCACGGTGAAGCGTAGCTTAGAGAGCGTATTCTCATCCACCACGCCATTGCTGTCGGCCAGATGGTCCAGCAGGTCGTATTTCTCCAATATTCTCAAGTGCTCATCGCTCACCTTGATGGTGCGTGAACCTTTCTCGTTGGCGTTAATCTTATACATAGTCAGCATATTTTTGCTACAAAGATAGTGCTTTTCTCTAAAAAAAGCTATTTTTGCACCCTGATAATATATGTTTGTTATGATAGAAAACAGAGAATTGAAGACGAAGGTGCTGCGACTGATTCATCCACAGTGGTATGGAGGCATCTTGGAGAATTGGATGCCCAAGGGCATGGAAGGAGGCATAGAGGAAGCCTACAAGATAGGTGCTGGGGTGCAGAACATGATGATTCCTGCCGAAGAGAAAGGACAGGTCACGGTGACCATCCCCCTGAGCGCAGAGATTACAAGCAGCAACCGCGAGGCACATAGTGAGTATGATGACATCTTGAAGCAGACCAAGGTGGTGAGTGACATCATCCTTGAGAAGGCGCCAGAGCGCATCGTCACGCTGGCAGGAGATGCCAGTGCTACTGTGATTCCGCTGGGCTATCTCAATGGCTACTATCAGAAAGATACTTCACTGGTGTGGATAGATGCCAACCCAGACGTGAGCGTACCCTACACCATGGCGCTGATGGCGTGGCTGGGTAAGCGCTCAGAAGATTTCAAGCGCCTGTGGCCAACCATGGTGCCAGCTTCACGCATCCTCATTGTGGGCTATCGTGCTTGGAACCAGAGTCTTAAGGAGTGGCAGGACGACTTAGGTATGAAAGGTATCTCTCCCCTCCAAGTGGCAGAAGACAGCAACCTCATTTTGGATTGGCTGAAGGAGAAAGGCAAGAAGAAGGTGTATGTGCACCTTGACCTCAGCGTGCTGGATCCTTCAGAGCTGTTTACCTCGCATAACAGCAGCCATAATGGCATCAAGGCGGCGCAGGTGGTGCGTGTGGTAAATGACATTGCTGCTGCCTATGACCTTGTGGGTATGACGGTGGTAGAGCCTATGCCAAAGCTGGTGAACAAAGTGCGAGATACCCTCTCACAGCTGCCTCTGTTCTAAGGCTCGATTCGTCTTTAAAGGCTTTTTAGGTAGTTTTAAGGAGGTTGCAAGGGTGAGATTCAATACTTTTTCTTACCTTTGCAGCCTAATTTTTTAGAATAGTATGAGATACTTTGGAATGATAGTGTTCATGTTGCTGCCTTTCTTGGGCTTCATTTATACCTTCTGGCACGTGTGGCAGATGCTGCCAGCTCCATGGTGGATTCGCTTGCTGGTCATCCTCCTCATGTTGGGTGCTTTTGGCACTATGTTCATGGGCATGCGTGATAGTGACAGCCTCTCGCTGAACACCCAGTCTGTGCTCTATGAGATAGGCACCTCCTCACTCATCGTGCTACTCTATATGGTCATGCTGTTCATTGCGCTTGATGTATTGCGCCTGGTGCATTTGCTGCCAGCTGGCTTCCTCAAACAGAGCTGGACGGGCACCCTTACCGTGGTGGGTATCCTACTGGTGGTCTTCACCTATGGCAGTTGGCACTATCACCACAAAGTGCGCCAGCCATTGGAGCTAAAGACAGAAAAGACTCTCACAAAACCTTTGAAAATATTGATGATGAGTGATTTGCATCTCGGATATCACAATCGCCGTGCCGACTTTCATAAGTGGGTGGACATGCTGAATGAAGAGCATGCAGACCTTATTCTCATCGCAGGTGATATCATAGATTCCAGCACCAAGCCGCTACTCGAAGAGGCTTCTTACGAGGAGTTTCGCAGGCTCAATGCGCCTGTGGTAGCCTGCTTGGGCAATCATGAATACTTCGCAGGAGAGCCTGATGCTAAGGAGTTCTACGACAAGGCTGGCATACGCTTGCTGCGTGACGAAGTGTTGGAGTGGGGCGACCTCTGCATCATAGGGCGTGACGATCGTAGCAATCCACGCCGCAAGTCGTTGGAGGAGCTCACGCAGGGCTTAGATCGGAGTAAGTACAGCATCGTGCTGGATCACCAGCCATACAACCTTGAGCAGACAGAGGCGCAGCACATAGACTTCCAGCTCAGTGGTCATACACACCACGGACAGGTGTGGCCCATCTCTTGGATCACAGAGGCTATCTATGAGTGTGCCTTCGGTCCTTGGCAGCGTGGAGACACACGTTACTACGTTTCCTCTGGCATAGGCATCTGGGGTGGTAAGTTCCGCATCGGCACTCGCTCGGAGTATGTGGTGGCCACGCTGAGTCGATAATGTGAATCTTAACGTAAAGTTAACGTAACTTTTTTGGTGGGGAGGGGAAGTTGGCGTACTTTTGCATCAGCAACAAGAAGCAAATAACTTTTTCACTGAGGTGTAAGCCTAAAAAAATTGAAGAAATAGAGGGAGACGGCTCAAAGCAGAGGGCGGTCTCCCTTTTGTATATGTATGTCACTTTTTCTTATTGTGACTTATTGTGACACTTTAGGCTTGCATGGATGGTTTTCTTTTCTTATCTTCGTGGCATAAATACTGAAATATATAGCTTATGAAACTCAATCGTGTGCACCATGTGGCAGTGCTTTGCTCCGACTATGAGCGGAGCCTGACCTTCTATCGCGATGTATTAGGACTGCAGGTGCTGTCGGAGCACTACCGTGCTGAACGACAGTCGTATAAGACCGATCTGGCGCTGAATGGCGTCTTCGTAGTGGAGCTGTTCTCCTTCCCTAATCCGCCCCAGCGCCTGACCAACCCCGAAGCTGCTGGCTTGCGCCACTTGGCTTTCGAGGTAGATGATGTAGATGCCGCCAGAAGCGAGGTCATGGAGAAAGGTGTGCCCTGCGAACAGGTACGCGTTGACCCGCTGAGCGGCAAGAAGTTTGTGTTTTGTTTCGATCCCGATAACCTACCCATAGAGTTTTATGAAAAAGCTTAGTATCCTTTTCTTGGCTCTCGGATTGGCTGCATGCACTAAGGAAGTGCCTGCCCCAGAGCCTGTGTATCCCATCCCTGCTCAGAAGCAGGTGAAGTGGCAGCAGATGGAGACGTATGCCTTCATTCACTTCGGACTGAATACGTTCAACGATATGGAGTGGGGGTATGGCGATACAGATCCCATGACTTTCAACCCTACACATCTCGATGCAGAGCAGTGGGCCAGGACTTTCGCAGAGGCTGGCTTGAAGGGAGTGATTCTCACGGCTAAGCATCATGATGGATTCTGCCTCTGGCCCACAGAGCTGACCGACTATAACATCAGTCATTCGGCCTATAAAGACGGAAAGGGTGACGTCGTAGGAGAGTTGGCTGCTGCTTGTAAGAAGTATGGCTTGAAGTTTGGCGTGTATCTCTCGCCGTGGGATCGCAACAGGGCCGACTATGGGGAGCAGAGCTACGTGGAGTATTATCACGCTCAGCTGCAGGACCTTCTCACGCGCTATGGCGATCTCTTTGAGATTTGGTTCGATGGTGCCAATGGTGGTGATGGCTACTATGGTGGGGCCCGCGAGCGCAGAAACATAGACCGTCGCAACTACTACGATTTCCCCAAGGCATGGGCGATGGTGGAGCAACTGCAACCTGATGCCATTTGCTTCTCTGACGCAGGCCCAGGCTGTCGCTGGGTGGGCAATGAGCGTGGCATAGCTGGTACTACCAACTGGTCGTTCCTGCGTAGTGCGGACGTGTATCCTGGCTATCCGAATATGGATGAGCTGAACGTGGGACATACCGACGGAGATGCTTGGGTAGCTGCTGAGTGTGACGTGTCTATCCGTCCAGGATGGTTCTACCACGAGAGCGAGGATGACCAAGTGAAGACTGCTGATGATCTGACGGAGCTTTACTATCAGAGTGTGGGGCGCAATGCCACCCTGCTGCTCAACTTCCCTGTCAACAAGGAAGGACTTATCTCCAAGACTGACTCCCTGAATGCCGTGCATTTCCACCAGCGCATTCAGCGTGAACTGAATCAGAATCTATTGGTAGGCGCTAAGGTAGAGGCTTCTGAGACGCGTGGGAAGACATTCAATGCCAATAAGGTGACAGACGGTGCCTTTGACTCCTACTGGGCCACCTCCGATGGCGTTTCATCAGCTTCACTGACATTCACCTTCCGTGAGCCTACAGTCCTCAGCAAGGTGCTGCTGCAGGAGTACATCCCATTGGGACAGCGTGTGAGCCGCTTCTCTGTGGAGGTGCAGAAGGGTGGTGAATGGCAGGCTGTAGATGCTGGCGAGGAGACCACCACGATAGGCTACAAGCGCATTCTTCGCTTTCCTGAGACCACTGCAGATGCTTTACGCATCACTTTCATAGAATCACGTGGACCGCTCTGTATCAGCGAGGTAGCAGCTTATAAATAGTGCACCCACGCAAAGTGCTTCCGATGCTCTATGTACCCCAAGTCATGCTCATGGGCATACGCCTCACGCTCTAAACTGATGTGGCGGTAGGCACTGCCTTTTCGGGGCAGACGCAGGAGCCACTCCACCACATACCAGAGGTAGAACCCCACGATGAGCATCTCCAGCATCTGGCGTGTGTGGATGCGTTCATGGTTCAGCAAGATGGGGTTCACCACCACTTTTGGCCGCACCAAGATCACCCCAAAGAGGTTGATGGCCGTGAAGCCCTTGAAGGGTAGAAAGCGATTTCGTATGATCATTTCCTCAGCGAGTGGTAATAGTCCTTCAGTAACTTGGCATCCTCAGCCTTGTCTGTAAACACCTCCAGCAAGATAGGCTGACGCGTGATAGAAGGCTGCGTGAGCTCACTGATGCCTGCGTCCAGCTCGGCTCCATCGTGTGCCGCCAGATACTTGAAGCCCCGATCTTCTGCCCAAGCCCGTGCCGAAGCACTGTGCTGGCCGTTGATGAAGCGTGCCGACTGCTCATCGAGCTCCACCTTCGGAAGCGTGTGAAACAGTTCTCCGCCACCGTTGTTCAGCAGCAAGATGCGGATGTTGGAGCCATAGTTGCCATTCCAGAGCGCATTCATGTCGTAGAAGAAACTCAGGTCGCCTATGACGAGGAAGTTGAGCTTCTCATCCATCGTGGCATAGCCCAGAGCCGTAGAGAGCGAGCCGTCTATGCCATTGAGGCCCCTATTGCTCAGCACCTCTACATCTTCAGACACGTCGTAGAGCTGGGCGTAGCGCACAGCAGAGCTGTTGGCCAGATGCAGGGCACTGGGCGTAGGCAGGTGCTTCAGCAGTTGGCCCACGGCTGTCATCTCAGAGTAGGGCAGTTGTGGTGTCTTGATGCCCGCAGCTATCTGTTCCCACGTGCGAGGGTAGGCAGAAGGCACATCCTCTATCAGTGGAGCTATCTTCTCCAGAAACTCGAAGGGATCCATCTCTATGACGGTGGTCAGAGCCCCTTGGTAGAGGTCGCACACCTCGCCGTCACGACTGATGTGCCAATGTTCCAGCGGCGGATTGTTGCGCAGGAAATACTTCAGTCGGCGCGAGATGATGTGTCCGCCATAGGTGATGAGCAGCTCAGGGCGCATGTTGGCCATGGTGTCCTTCGCCATAGGGTAGAGCACCTGGTCAATATGGCGGAGTGGGGTGCCAGGCACCGTCTTGTTGCCTATGCTCTCCGTGATCCAGACGAACTGTTTCGCCAGTTGCTTCACATACTTCTTGTCGAAGAGGTAGATCAGGCTCATCTGGCCAGCTATCACCATGCGGTTGCGATAGCGGTTCAGTCGCTCTATCAGGGGCTGGTAGTCGTTGTTATACATATTCAGACCCTCGTAGCGACGTATCACGCGCTCTTCAGGCAGCTCAGTCGCGCTCATGTCGAAGAGCGGCTCTGCGATGGGCACATTGATGTGAACAGGCCCCCTGCCGTGGTGCGTCATCTCCATCAGAGCCTCATTGATCAGTCGGTTGCTATACCAAGCCTCCTCCTCCGTGTGCACATCAGGCAGGCCGACGCTCTTCTTCACCAGCCCACCGAACACCCCAGGCTGAGGCATCGTCTGTCCGTCCATCTGTCCTATCCAAGCCGCTGGTCGGTCTGCAGAGATGATGACCAGAGGCACCTGCTGGTAGTAAGCCTCTGCCACAGCAGAATGGAGGTTGAGCAGCGCGCTGCCGCTGGTGCATACCACCGCCACAGGCTGTCCGCCATGAAGCGCCAGTCCCATGGCATAGAATCCCGCACTGCGCTCATCCGTCACAGGGTAGCATTTGTAGAAGCCAGAGCGAATCAACGTCTGCGACAAAGGTATGTTCCTGCTGCCAGGGCAGAGCACTATCTGACTGATGCCATGCTCACGTAGCAGCACGGCCAGTTGCTGAATGTTTCGTTTGGTACTATACATCGTTATCTACTTTTCTTTATGATCATGTTTACCACTCGCTCCGTAGAGACCAGTTTATCCTCCTCATTCCGTATGTCTACGTTCCACACATGCTGTCGATGTCCTCTATGCAGCAGGGTCGCCGTGGCCGTGACAGTTTCGCCGACACGAGCCATGTTCAGATGGTTGCCGTTCACCTCTATACCCACGGCTATCTCCCCCTCTTCACACAGCAGGTGCGATCCCACGCCAGCCAGAGTCTCAGCCAAGGCCAAGGCAGCACCACCGTTCATGATGCCATAGAGTTGGCTGTTTGAGCCATCTACCACCATGGTGGCCCTGAGCATATCCTCCTGCCACTCTGTGATCTCCATTCCGATGGTGGTTCCAAGTCCCTCCAGCAGGGCGTTCAGTTCGTTGATATCTTTCATACGTATGACTATTTCAGATACAAAAATAGGGCTTTTTTTTTAAAAGCCCTATAAGTAGTTCATATTTTAGGAAAAACCCCTCTGCGCTTCGCAGCGAAGAGGATATTTTTGCATGTTTTAATTTTTTAATCTTTTAATTTTTGAATATTACGGCAAGCCGTACTGTTTTTGCATTTTTGCATGTTTTAATTTTTTAATCTTTTAATTTTGCACATCTCACAGGGAAAGCTAATTTCCAGCCTTCCTCAATGTGCAATGTTGGCACCTCTGCGGGCTTGATGCCGTTCTCCACACACGTCATCGCGATGAGGATGGGTTGCAGCACTCGGTAGCCCTCTGCCGTGCGAGGCTCTGGTAGGGGCTGCATGCCCGCCCGTCCTGTGAGCTTTATCACTTGGTGCAGATATGCACTGGTATCGTTGTTGTCCTCTGGGGGTGCCCAGCGGTGGATGATTTGGTACAGGCAGAAGGTCTTGCCAGCCTTCGTAAATGTTTCATAGTACGTCTGCAAGATCTATATTCCCTATCTGTCTGTGCCTCTGCTCTTCCCTGCCACTGGCTGTGCCCGTGGCGGATATTCAGCGGATTATTGTTCCTTAGTCCTCTTGAGTTCATTTTTGAATTATATAATATTTCTTATTAACGTTTATTCGTTTGCTTTTAGGGAACGCAATGTAGTATGCAGCATCAAGCGCTTTTATATTGACCTTGCGTATGCCTATGCCTAGATAGATGGCGGTGATGGCTCGTAGCAATTCTCGATGTGTACGTGAGCATAGTGAAGGTGGCGGCAGTTCGTTCAGGCCTTCCTGTTCACATAGATTGCACACCTCCCAGATGAAATCATCTGTAGCCAGTGAACCAAACCAATCTTTCAGCACTCTACGTATGCAGAAGCGCTTGTGTTGCTCTCCGAAGAGCTGCCTCGTGCGCTCCAGCTGTAGCCAGAGCTGCACGAAACATTCCTTGTTGTTTAGGATTTCCATATTCAAATTGAAAATGACCAAATGACCATCGTGACCATCTTGACCACCTCACTTCTTCTGATACTTTCCATCCTGCATCTGCACTATCAATCCCTGTTTACGCCAGTTCTTCAGCATCTGACGCACACTGTTGTGAGTCACCCCCGAACCTTTCATGGCTACGCTATACTGCATAGCTTGGCCGAAGGTGAATTGCATACTCAGGCACTCATAGATGGAGTCGTTTTTACCCCGTTTCATCCTGTCTCCATTCTGATACCCTGCATAGTCGCGACTGCTGAAAGCATTTTCTATGCGCTCACGGAAGAAGTACAGGGCATTTTCCAGCAGCGAGTCGGCTATCAGGTCGTATGCCTCCATCATCTGTGGTGTCTGCGCCTTCAGGAGCAGCTCCCGCCAGAGGTTTGGAAACTGCTTCAGGCGCGTCTCTGCACCACTAACCCCATGTTTCTGAATAAGCCCTTCACACACGCGGCAGAGCATCAGGCAGCAAGTCATGCGTTGAGCTGTCACGCAGACACGGAAACGTTGGCGAGCCTTTACCTTGTCATCGTTCATCATTGTCTCCATGCGGATGCGTTCCAGCCACTCACGTCCCTTGGCTTCGAGCTTTGGCAGCACCACCTCACCTTGCATCAGCGGCAGCAGGTGTGCTATCTGCTGTATGCGTTCCGTCTGCCTCGAGGTCAGCACTCGTGGCTTTTCCTCCAGAGGTGCATAGGTGTTATCTGGGGTGCGTGCTATGGCTATGCGGCTTTGGAAGCCATCCGTATAGTTGTTCACCACGCGATAGAGTGCATCAGGAGTGCCACACATCGTCACGTTCCACAGCAGCTGCTTGATGTGCACGTTCACAGCTTCTGCGCTGCGTGCCTCTCGCTCGTAGGAGGTGCCATCGTAGCTTTGTCGCAACATCACGGAGAAGTCGCTCAATGTCGATTTCCATTTCTGTGCCACCGTGTCGGCTTCAGGAGTGAAGGAGAACGCATGCTTCCCCTCCGTGTTGGCCAGTCGCTCAGCCAGGTTGGCCACCGTGTTGTTCAGTGTCAGGCAACGCACAGGCAGTTTCGGTTCTTCTGGCTGCTCCTTCTTGTTCTTAGCTGCCCGTTTCTTCACGCGCCACTCATCTTCCTGCATTTGGTAGAGAGTGTCTTGCGCCTTTACCTCGCTCATCCAAACGTCCACTACAGGGTCGATAGAGCCTTTCCCTGATGCAAAGTCGCCAGCGATGTAAGCGATGAGATTCAACCCCTTCTTCTGACCATGAACATCAAGTGTCACTCCTGTGGCCAGTGCGCCTATGCAGGGACAGACGGCAGTCACTACGGGCATTGAGAGGGCTGTTCCTACAGCGTCTATGGACTCCTTGATGCCTTGGGGCATCTTTCTGATTGAGAATTGAGGATTGAGCATTGAGGGAGCCTCCTCCTCAGCAAGGTCTGTCTCTTCCGTCGGCTTGTAAGCATCTGCCTTGCTCTGAGCCTTGGCATTGATTTCGCGCAGGGATGCGTTCATGAAACCCTTGTCGGCATCATACTTATCATAGAAGTAGTTGATGAGCTTGCTGCAATCCTCTGTCTGCGAGTAGTTGGGCAGTCGCTGAGCCACCACAGCGAGCAGCTGTCCGCGGCTCATCAGCTTACCCACACCCACCGAGAGCACGGCCATGAGGTTAGAGTGCCAGTTGTGCTCCCCCCACACATCCATCATGTCCGAGTTCAATCCTGCCTGCTTGGCGCAGAGGTCGAAGGCAGCCAGTGAGGTAGGAGAGGCTTCTTCCGCCTCCGTTTCCTGCTCATACGGGTGTGATGGTTCCTGTTTCTGAGGTGCCGATGTGCTTTTAGGTTCCGTGACCCGTTTCACCTCAACCACCTCGAAGATCTTGTCGTCCAGGAAGAGCAGCTCCTCACTGCTGGCAGTGGTAGTGAAAAACACACGTGTGATGTCTTTTGCCTTGTCATCGAACTTCACCCCCAGCAAGTCACTTGCCCATCTCAGATTATCCTCCTGTGATAGTTCTGGGCGGCGATTGAATACTAGGTGGTAGCCCTTGGTGGCCGAGCGTTCCAGCATCCTCAATCCCAGCTCTTCACGGTGGCTCAGCACTAACTCAGGCACTCCAGCCATGCGTTCAGTGAGCCACGTCTGTCTCTCCTCTGCCGATAGCTCCTCTGGGGCATTGAAGTCGATGTCCATCCCCACACAGTCGCTCATGCGGGTGGTACCCTTCAGTGAGCCGTCCTCATTAGGCAGGCAGGAGTAGTTCATCTGTATCAGGCGCATTTTCTGTGACTCATCCCCCCCGCGCACCACCTTCAGTATAGGCTTTTGCTTACCTGAGTCACGCAGTGCCAAATACTCTTCTCTCGAAAGGACGGGGCGCATCATCTTCACCCCGTCCATGTAGTAAACCAGATTGACACTCATAAGCTTTTACCATTGAGTTTCTGTTTGACGTGTCTTGATGAAGGCCTGCTGTTCATCCGTTTCATCACGGTGCATAGCCTCTATGAGTGCCTTGCCCAGTTTCTTGGGGAAACGCAGCTGGAAAATCACGCTTGTCCGTGTCTCCTTCACCTCGCCATGAGCCGTGCGGAAGAGTTCCTGATAACGGTTGCCACTGCCTTTGGCATAGGCATAGAAGTGGCTTGTGCCATCATCTTCAGTTACCATTCGTCCCTTCTGACTCACCTGATTAGCTCCAGCTACAATGTGCTGCCCCTCCTCAAACCCACATGGGTAGATGTTGATGTTTCCATTCTGATTGAACACTGTCTGTGTTTCCATCTGGAGATTCTCGATAAATACAATTTTTTTGTTGTACATACTGAATTGTTTTTGTGAGAAGAAGGTCAGATTCTTTGGCCATTTACTCGAGAACATCCTCCTCACTCCAACTCAGGTTAAGCATTTAAAGATTAACGATATCGTTTGCTATCACATCCTGAAAATAGGAGCCATTAGATTCGTGCGTCTGAAAACGTAGCGAAGCAATGACCGTCTTGCCTACAGCAAACTTACAGAGAGCGAGGTTGCCGAACATCGCACAGATGTACTCATCCTCATAGTCACCACCAAGCTCCTTGAGCCTGATCATCGACTTGGCCAGTTGGCCGTTGTCGGCTTTCTTACTCGGCACATAGACAGGTTCTGTCTGTGCCACAACTTTGCAGATAATATTTTTCATTTTATGGCCAACGCCGTTAGTGGTCGGTTGACGGGTGCAAAGGTAAATACTAAAAGTGGCGGTCGTAGGGCTTTTCGGAAGGTCGTCTCTGACATTCTCTAAGATTCTCCATCAATCTCTGTTTTTCTCTGTTTTACTGGAAAAAAGTATAAAAAAAGCACCAGAACCGAGGTCCTGATGCTTACTATAAAGGATAAAAAGTGGTGCTTTATCTTTTATAATATTTCGTGAAAGTCTTAAAGCTGTATCCTTCGCCATCTGGCATACCCATTCTTATCAGCTCACGATATGCCTTTTCTGCATTCTGGGGAAGTAACACTTTGTTATTGGCAGCTAAGCTCGTAAGATACTTGCATATCTCTTGAATACCTTGACGACTTACTAATCGTTTTATCTCTTCGTGTATCTGCCATTCCTGCTGACTATCCACCGAGGGATGAATGAAATAAGAAAGCTGCTCATCTATTTCATTATTATAAGCTATATTGTCTTGTTGTGGCAACTGATTATCTTCTGTATTGTCTTCTTTTGGTCGCTCAGATTGCTGAGTGACATTTGATCCAGGCATTGCGAATACACAACCGCTAATTGGCCCATTGAACACTTGGCAGTTATCATTCTTTTGATGGATAGTTGGGTTTTTTAATTCCAACTTTACCTTTTTATCATTATTCTCCATTGTTGTTAGATCTATTAAAATCCGATTCTGTTATATCACCATTAAAAACCTGACTATTGATATTTTTCTGAATGATTTTCTTCGTGATGGACTTTTTTATGACTTTCGATGGTTTCCCTACAATCCATTCCATAAGATCTTGTTGTTCATCCATTCTATTCAATGCAAACAAAACCTGTTGAATGGATTTGGCATCGTTTCTCTTGGTTGCAAACATGGTTTTCGTGGCTTCTACCAGCCGACTTACAAATGCATCTGCAGTTTCTATTGCTATAAACTCCATGTTTTTGCTTTCAGTTCTTCAATGCAGGCTTTCAGCCTTGCCACTTCCTCCTGATAAGATAATAATTCCCACCATCCAGCTGGCTTGCCAGGAGATCGACGAAATAATTTAGGTGAAGTTTGAAGACAGTTACGAATAGTTGCCTCTTTGTCTTTACTGCCACTGAAGTTACCAAACTCAATTGCCAACGGGTATATCTCCTGTAGCATAGCCCGTCCGCCCAACACCTGTAGTGCCTTTTCTATAGCTTCTCTTTGTGTCATTTAAGTATATTATTACTTTTTAAATGCAAATTTATGAAAAAACACCATCACTCGATGGAGTTTACCATCTACCACCATCATTTTTGATGGAATTTAACTTTTTCTACCTGTATCTATATAGTTTTTTCGCAAAAGATGAGTATCTTTGTCCCAAAATAAAATTGTTATGTATTACATTTGGACAGACGAAAGTGACACGACAGGAAAGTATTATGCAAACTTTTATGGTGGCATACTAATTAAATCAGAGCATCTTAATGATGTGCTTGCTCGATTGTCAGCTGTTGTAAAAGAGCAAGGTTTAGAGCAGGAAGAGATTAAATGGCAAAAGGTAAATGAATATACCGAAGAACGTTATAAGAGAATAATTGATGTTCTATTTGCTCTAATGGGTGAAGGCAAGGTAAAAATGCGCATGTTTTTCCGTCATCGCCAATATGAGGCGGCTGGTTTAACTAATGAACAGCGAAGAAAGGAATATCCAATGCTATATTACCAGTTTATAAAGAATGATTTTGGGTTGATTTATAGCAATCCGTTGGGTAAGGAGATTCGTGTTCGACTACTTATTGACGATATGCCTCTTAAGGGACCTGCAAGGGAAGAATTTTTAAAATCTATCTACCACTTGAATGATCTAAAGTCTTTTCAGAAGGCCAACATCCATATTCATGAGGGTGATGTAGCAGAAGTTAACTCTAAAAAGCATCTGCCACTACAAGTAATGGATTTAGTGCTTGGCTCTGTATGCTTCCGATTGAATGACAAACATAAGGAGCGTGGAATAGATGGAAAAAGAGCAAAGCGTAATATCGTGAAAGAACGTATTTACAAATATATTCGCTCAAGAATTTGGCAATTGCATCCAGGTTTCAACATTGGTATAACAACACCCATAACTAAACAAACAGACTTATGGGAACATCCTTACCTCCATTGGAATTTTATACCGCGAAACTATACGAAAAATAATGGATTATCAAAACGTCATAAAACAGAAACAGCCCCGTACAACCTACACGAGTGAGCTACGTCAACGTAACCTTTCAGTTGTAAAGGACTATTTTCTGTGTGCAAAAATAAGAAGTTCTTTTATAACTTCCAAGTTTTTTTATAATTATTTGGTACAACAACATTATTTTATGCCTACAAAATCGCTAAGTGGACGTATTCTTGCTCGATAAGTATTTATTCGTTCTTTTACATTTATACTTTTACCAAGGGGAATTTCTTTGTTTTTATCAAATAAGAGAACCACATAGTATGTAGCATGTTCTGGTTGGAAACCGTATTGTTCAAGAGTCTTTTTTGTCCATATCTGAAAATGCCCTTTAGTTTTCAATCTAAACATTTTTACATCTTCACCTGCCGTGTGAAGTAATACGTATTGCATCCTTTCAAATCCAGGTGTGACACATAGAGAACCCTTAGAATCACCGGCTCTTAGATAGCATATACCAGTTTCAATCATTTTATTTTTCAGCTCCTTTCGTGCATGATTAATCATGACCATAACGTCATTTGGATTTTCAGACATTTTTCTTAATATCTTGGAGGCTTTTGCTGCATCCTCGATTTCATTTCTTCTCGCAACACCGAGTTTTAAGAACTCCTCACTTTGTTCATAACCTATGAATTTCCTTCCAAGGAGGTTAGCGGCAATGCCAGTAGTGCAACTTCCGGCAAATGGATCAAGTATTAAATCTCCTTCTTTTGTTGAAGCAAGAATAATTCGATATAAAAGTCTGAGCGGTTTTTGTGTTGGATGCTTTCCACAAGACTTTTCCCATAAGCCTGTTGTTGGGATGTTCCATACGTCAGACATTCTTTTACCCCCATTGATATAGGTCATTATTTCATTGTTAAAATAATGTCTCTTATCTTTAGATTTCCTTGCCCAAATAATATACTCTGCAGAAAAATTGAAATGATAGTTAGACAGTGTCAAAGGAGCATCTGGTTTATTCCAAACGATGATATTTAGTATTTTGTAACCTAATTCAACCATGCAGTTTGCCACAGAATAGATGTTATGATAGGTCCCGCTAACCCATATACTTCCATTATCCTTTAACCTTTCTCTGCATAGCAATAACCATTTCTTGTTGAAATCATTGATTTCTGATAGAGGTCTTTCTCTATCCCATTCCCCTTTATCAAAGCATTTTACCCGTCCTTTGGAACGCATCGTAAAACCTTTAGAAAGGAAATAAGGCGGATCTGCAAATATCATGTCAACATTCTCTTTTATATCTTTTAATAGTTGGAAGGAGTCCCCATGATACAATGTATAATCTTCTTTTTCGTAAAATGAAAACATACTATGAGTTAATTTGATTAAGTTTATCCCTAATATCTCCAATAAAGTTTTGTGTCCGAGAATCAATCAAACCAAAATATGCATTATCTTTCATGTCATCTATAAACTCATCTGTCGTTTGAGCATCAGAGCTTAAACTCAACATATTGTTTTTAATCATAGTGATAATAGAAGCAACGTTGAATATCAATTTTGTATCTTCATGAATGTACGGTGCCACTAGTGTCAAATATTTCTGTCCATTCATGGTATCATCAATATGACGGAAAAGATTCACAGTTTCATTGTTTAATTGTTGATTCTTTGAACGAATAAGAGTGGCTTCAATTAGCCAATATATTTCTTTGTTAAAGATTTCTATATCTCCTATATTTCCAGGTGCATGTGAATATGGAATACCTGCTTCATCACAAATATAGTTTGGTTTATACTCAAAAGAATCTCCATAGTAAGTATAAACGAAGAGCGTAAGCAGAAACTCGAATTTTACAGGGTCTTGTATGAACCAGAAGGTATCTTTACCTCTCTTGTCTCCATTTGAGACTTTCAGCAGTGCCTGTTCTATGGATTCTGAGGTAAGTCCATAAGAGTTTATTATGTTTGGTATTTTCCTATTATACTCAGCTGTAGAATGGTCCACTTTCTCTCTATGTGAAAGTATCAAAGACTCGAGAGAAGCATCGAAAAAACCTAACTGCTCAAAATATTCTTCTTCATCTTCCTTAGCTGATTCTGATATGATAAGTTTTCTTGCTTTCAATGCTTTATATAATGGCATACGGCTCTCATTTGGAGTAAGCATTAATACCCCTGTATATTCTATTGTGACAAATCCTGTTAGCTGCAAGACCCTAAACACTGTATTTCCATAATCTCTGAAAGCAGATTCCTGCTTTGCAACTTTAGCATGCTCTGTATCAACCTGATTATATTTTCTTTTTACCAGAGCATAAGCTTTATCGGCATCATCATCTATTTTGTTATTCTTTAATAGCGTCAGATATTCTTCTATATTTCCTTTATCCGAGAATAAACCAACCATGAGTTGGTTGTAAGATAAGCGATGGCCTTCTTCTTTTAATTTTATCATTGCATCTATGATAAACTCAAAAAAATTGAAATCATTTAAAACTCTTCTATATGGAGATTTCCGCCAGAATCTCATACTTTGTAGAGCGAAAGCTTCTGATAACGTTATTTTCTTATTAACTAAGGCTTTTGCAACAGATGAAAGGCGTAGTTTCTGATTATATTGAGCATATATAAATCCAAACTCTGATAAGGTTTTAAGGTATCGTGTAAATGCTGCCTGATAACCTGTTGGATAACCCCATTCATTATTGTGACTACAATTCCCCACAATCCAATTACTAACATGGCTTTTTGTCAGATTCCCTTCGCTTAATGCATCAGTGGTAACTACTTCGTCGAGATATAATTGTGAATAAACATCAAGAATTCCTTTATCATCCAGTATAATTCCTTCAAACTTTGCAAAAGTATTCAAGATCCCTTCATATCTTTCAGGATTTCTGACAGCTACCTCAAGCGACATTTGCTTGTATAGTCTCTTTCCGTGCCTAACATTGTTTGCCATAAGCTATTCATAATTTGTGACTAGCACCTCACGGAATTGCTTGATGCTATTGTCGTTAAAACTGATATAATTGCTCTTTATTGAGTGTATATGATAATGCTCTGACCACTGGAGAAACAAGTGGTTAATGCGTCCACGATAATGAGTGACATTGCTGATGGCAAATCTTACACCTCTGTCATTCAAATCATCAAGCATTGCCAGAAGATCGCGCTCAGTATCTTCATTCCATAGTTTATTGTATTCACTAAATGTGATTAGATAGGGAGGATCAAGATACACTAAATCATTTGCTTGATATTGTATAACCCCAAGGAACTGACGAAAATCTTCGTTATACCATATGACTTGTTTTTGAGCTAGTAGATTAAAATAATCATTGAGTGCATCATGGACGTTCTGATTGAAATCCACATTACCAACAGGTAGATTAAATTGTCCCTTGCCGTTGAAACGGAGCATATGATTAAAACCGTAAATAAGTAGTAAGTAAAGCCGAATCATATCGCTCTGCCCTCCAGCGATAAAGTCTGCCTTCATTTGCAAATATCCGTCTTTATTGAATTTTGCATAATAGGTCTTGGGATAAGCTTTTTTCATGTCTTGTGGTACAACATCATGGAGATACGATAATGATAGGCCATATAGATCTACAATAGCGTAGAGTTCATTGTAAAAATCTATTTCATGCCCTATATACGTGGCCAACATCCTATGTATGCCAATGACGTAGCTATCTATATCATTGAGTAAATAGCTCTCAGCGGTGACATTCATCATCACGGAACCACCACCCACAAACGGCTCTATCAGACGGTGGATGTCCTTTGGTAAGTGAGTGCGAATATCTCGAACTAGCTTATACTTATCACCCACGTAGAATAGAGGGGAACGAGCAATTCCGTTTTTCATTATCAATTTCGGTTATAAATAAATACTCACGATGGTCATCAAACTCTGTCTTCCCAGAGTTGAAGGCCTTGAACTCATGGTTAAATATCTGTGTTTCTCCACATTTACTAAGAACATCCTCCAGTTGCTCAAGTTTAATTTTGTTTTCTGAAGAACTGCTTTTAGAGTGGTATGTATTATTGTAAGAAACGACTAAGTATCGACTGTCGATATTACTTACTAGGTCGGTAAATGCTCCAAGAGCGGCATTGCGACAATACTCGCTCATGTTCTCCTCCTTTGGTTTCAAAGCTGTGCCATATAATTTTGGCTTCTTCCACTGTACCAAGTTTTCGTATACATGGTAGAAACGACTATATTGACGGGAGTTGTAAGGAGGATCAATATATGTGAGATCAACATGAATTTCGCGAGCCAACTTATTTGCGTCTTTTTGATAAATCTGCACTCCAGGATAAGACTTTGCATCAATCATGTGCATTTCGAAGGGCTGCGGTGTTATAGTTTTCTTGATATAAGCATCAAAGTGTCCAAGTGTATTTGCACGACGATCAATACTGTAGATTAGAGAAGCCAACAGAATGGCAAATTCCTTTTTAGTCAAATTACCACTCATCTGTTGAAGTTTAGCGCGAATATAACCCACAATCTTTGCCGTGTCGTTGTCAAAGAATTTGTCACCAAAGTTTTTAGAGAAATAGTTGTCGCGAAGACCTTTTGGATTTAATGTGTTGAACTCAGAGATAATGTGGTCTACTTTACTCTCACTCCATTTATCATTTCCAAAAAATGCCTGATACATCACATTGTTAGAGTAGAGAAAATCGTTTACCACCACCTGTGAATATTGTTCCAGAGCACGATGGGCAACTACCCCCGTTCCGGCAAAAATATCACAGAACGAACTAACATTGTGCGTGTGCTTATTGATTAATTCAAAAATCCAGTCAATCAGCTTTGCCTTGCACCCAATATACCGTCGGCTTTCAAGCGAGAACCTTCGGCTGTCACATATACTTTTGTCAAGCATAATATCTTCTTTTGGGACACTCGCATGGCTTATCGTCAGTATTAACGAGCTTCCAAAAGGTACAGCCTCACAGATACAGAAAAAGCGTAGACTTTTTGCTTTATCCATATCTGGAGGCTGTAGGAAATGCCCGTATAATGGGATAAGCTCAAAGCCCACGCTATCGCGTAGGCATAAAGCAGTATCGTTACCATTATACTTATATCCAATGAACTTCCTACATTCCCAGATATTTCCGATAACCAGCTAATGCCGTTATTTAATAACCACAAAAATAGCATCGCCACCCTGCATTCAGGGTATCTGCCTTAATTTGCGTCGTTTACGACGATTCGGCGATACTTGTTGCAAAAATACAAAAAGTTTGGAATAACTATGTACATCAGCTAAAAAATATGCAATAATTAATGAAATAAATGAGAAGACTGGCCAAAGATGCATTCTTCTTCTCACTTGTCAATTACTATCACCAAATAGCAGGTGTAGAGACTTAGAAGAATGTCGTCTATCTCTTTCTTCACCACCTTAGGGTGTCGCTATCATTTTTGCTGACGTCAGCAAAATGGTCAGCTACCGATGCTATCGCGTTTTTGCTATTCAAAACACGAAGTGGTCAAAGTGGTCAAGGTCATTTTGGTCAAAATGATTTTGTGTTTGTCAAATGGGCTCACTATAATTATAATATAGTGGAGGTTTTTCTGACACGGAGAACGATTTTGACCAAATGACCAAATGACCATCGTGACCTTTTCTATTCCTAAAAAAATATTTTTGAAAAAAGTTGCCTGATTATTCGTAGAACGCACTGTCCGTGTCGTATCTTTGTAGTGTCGGAAGGGAACCAAAATTTGCGGATGTGAGCACGCGCAAAATTTTCTGTGTGCACCAGCAATTGTGTTTGCGCACAGCGCAAAAAAATTGAAAATTGAAGATTGAAAATTGAGAATTTACCCATCCGGAAGGGTAAGTACTGCGCAGCTTAATTCTCAATCCTCAATTCTCAATCCTCAATTAAAAAGGTGTTTAACTTAAAAAACTATTAAGATTATGGCTTTAAAAGTAAAAGCAAATGAGCGCCTACAGAAGATAGGCAAGTATGCGGGTTCTTACCGCTACCAGTTGATGCCCGACCTCTACACGGCATTGACGCAAGAGAAGGTGATTCGCGAGGCTGCCCTGCGCAGCGGTGTGAGTCAGGGTGTGATGCAGGCGTGCTGGGATGCCGCAGGCGAGGTGATCAAGGCGTGGGCCACTGAGGGCCACAGCGTGGCGCTGCCGGGCTTGGGCAGCATGCGATTCGGCCTCCGCGCGAAGACGGTTGCCGATGTGAATGAGGTGAAGACTTCGCTGATCAAGAGCCGCCGCATCATCTTCACTCCAGCCTCAGAGCTGAAGAACGAGCTTTCCAGCACAGCAATCCAGATCACTTGCTACGACCGCGATGGTGAGTTGGTGAAGCGTGTCACCAGCACGGACGCTGGCACCGTGGAGGACACGACGGATAGTGGTAACATCACGGATGATGAGAACGGTGGCGGTAACTCTGGTGGCTCTAGCACCACAGGTGGTTCTGAGGATAATCCGGGCGGTGGCTTGGGATAAATGAAGTGTGAAGAATGAAGAACCACGAATTTACCGAATTAAACGAATTGATTATTCTGCATAGTAAATTCGATAAATTCGGTGAATTCGTGGTTTAAAAATCTGTATTATGAAAAAGATCGTGGTTTAAAAATCTGTATTATGAAAAAGAAAGAAATCATCAAGTATGGCATACAGCTACTGATAGCCATACTCACGGCGATAGGAACATCGCTGGGCGTGACATCTTGCATGTCATTGCTCTGAACAGGCACTTAGTGGAAACCTAAAGGAAAAATAAAGCCCGATACGAACTTGTATCGGGCTTTATTATAAGCTTGTATTCTGCTAATACTTAGAACGGTATGGCGAATCCGGCACCAACGACCAGCTGATCCCAGCCATCGACAATCTGGAACTTGGCTTCCAGACTTAGGATACAACTGCTAAGCGGGAAGTCGACACCTGCACCTAGGTTGAATCCTACCTTGCCATCGCCTGAAGCTTCATAGCCGTGACCAGAAACCTTTGATTTGAAATAAGCTAAACCAGCCAGTGGATAAACTTGTACCTGTGGGGCAACTGGAATGAGGTACTGCAAGCTGGCACCCAGGTCCCAAGTAGAAACATAGTCGTGCTTGAAGAAATACTCGAAAGCTGGCTCTACACGCAGCTTGTCGGTGATGTTGTAACGCAGCTTAGCAGCTACACCCAGATTGGTATCATTGCCATAAAGCAGATTGGCTCCTATGGCTGTCTGGCCCTTCTGAGCCATGGCTCCCATGCTGAGGCAGAGGAGCATCAGAATAGTTAAAATCTTTTTCATAATGCTTTGTTATTTTGATAAATATTCGTGTGTCAAAGATATAGTAAAGTTTTTATTCTGACAAGATTTCTCAGTTTTATTTTAAAAAACGTAAACATCTTTTGGTTGAGTGCAAATAATGAAGTATATTTACGCCACTGATGTCGCTGTAGTGCAGGTTCTGCCATTGACACGGCTCGTTCTTTGTCATCATCGTCGCTGCAAGAGGGAAGGAAGAGTACAATAACGCCCATCACAAAGATGTATCTCCAGATTATCATTGTATTCATTGGCTACTTCCTGATACCGTAAACTTTCTGATAGATAACAACATCTTTCGATTTTACTTCGTAAACATATCTGCCATCGAATTTTGTAGAGGACGATTCAATCGCATCTTCTGCCTGCTTGCAAGCCTTGAGTATTATCTCCTTTGAAGTCCCTAGGGCAAACATTTGTGAATTGAATTTGATTCCTTTCATTTTATAAGCATCAGAATAGGCTTTTTCAATAGCCTCAATCTCGGAATTGTTACCGTTAATGGCTGATGTAAGTCCAAATGAGTAAACTGAATCACTTACATCGTCGCTACTGCAAGAGGCGATGGAAAAGGCAGCAAGCATCGCAAAGAGGAGTCTTAAACAAAACTTTTTCATTTTCTTCCTTTTTTAAAAATTAATAATACATATCATCTTCTATCATTTCGTCTTCCAGCTCTATCTCTGCTATAGCAGCACAGCTGATGCCTACAAACCCCACACCACCGTGCACGTTGCTCGGAAGTGTTATAGGATCTACTATGGCAGGTTCATAGTTGTCTGAATCCAGGGTGTTTAAGGCTTTGAGGTAGCGATAATAGCGCTCGTCCATGCTATGAATGCGTACGCAAAGACGCCGATTGGTGCTATATCGCGTCATATGGCTGGAATATTCATCAGGATAAAGGTCGCTATAGTACCACGGACTCAGCCAGTAAGGGTAAGTGAATACACTGATGGTTCCCTCGCTGTTGGGAAAGAGTGCATCGCTAAAGGCCATATAGGTGTTGGGGACAATGGTCCCAAAGATTTCATCACCGTTATCTACCTGCACTATGCCTTCATTCAGAATAAAGTCGTTATAGTCGCCATAAAGGGGAATGGTCTGTTCGGCATCAAGAGACTTCCATTTTTCTTCTTGCAGGCTGTTCTGATAGTGCATGGTTTTGGTGTATCTGGTGGAGAGGCTGGGGAAGTAGTAGTTGGCTTCGCCTGGGCGGTCTTTTACAGTGATGCGTAGCTGCAGGAAGTTCTCCAAGTTGATGTAAAACAGTCCTTTCTTGGAGGTCACGTTTGCCATCTCTACGTGTGTGATCTCTGCTGGCTGTGGTACCACTTCCTCCACCTCTGCTGACAGCTTTCCGCCTAAAGCTGTGAGAACTAACCGCATGGTATCACCTGCATGAAACTGAGCCTTAAACTCCATGGCATAAGATGATCCGCCTGTGGCCTTCGACCCCTCTGCCACCAGTTGCCCATTGATATAACAGAAGAGTCTTGGATCTGGTATTTCAAGCACTTCTTCTGCAGTGCTATAGCTCACATAAAGCTTATGCAGGCTGTCTGTGGTAGAAAGCAGACCAGTCATGCTTAATGTAGCATCATCGTTCAGTCGTTCGAAAGGTATCTCATTCTCGCATCCGCAGAGGCATAGCAGCACTGAACTGAGGTATAGAATAAATGTTTTTTTCATCGTTCTTCAAAATTTGTAGGTATAACTTACAGACGGAATTATGGGCAGTATGGTCACTTTCTTGACATGTGTTTTCTGTCGAGCGTGTGTGAATCCATAGTCATTCTCATACTCTGTGCTGGTACTGGCATAGACTAAGTTGGGATTCATGGCGTTGTAGGCATTATACAGACTCAGGTTCCAGATGCTTTCATGTCCGTTCTTTGCTCTACGCAAGTTCATACTCAGATTCAATCGATGCGTGGCAGGCAGACGATAGTTGCCACGATGCGAGATATATTGTTCAGACGAAGGATAGTAGTCGCCCGGACGCATCACCAACATAGTGCGTTCTGGCACGGTGATGACTCCTCCTGTGTGGTATATCCAAGACACACCGACGTCGAACTTCTTACTGAATTGATGGTTGAGCATCACGTTCAGGCTATGCCGACGGTCATATCGGTAGGGAAACCATTCTCCTCCGTTGATATGCTCAAAACGCCGCTCTGTGTTGGAGAGGGTATAGGAAATCCATCCTGTGGTTTTTCCCTCTGTCTTCTGTGCCATGATTTCCAAACCTCTGGAACGCCCTTTGCCCATCTCTACGCGACTCTCCCAGTGTGCGGAATAAAAGCCCATAGACATGCCCTCTTTATACTCTAACACATGGTTCATCTGCTTGATATAACCTTCTAAAGCAAATTCCCACCCCTTCAGACCTGTATAATAGATGCCAGCAGACCACTGGTGAGCTGCCATAGGCTTGATGTCTTTCGTGATGGGTACCCAGAGGTCTGTGGGCATGACTATCTGGGTGGATGATAGGAGGTGAACATACTGTGACATCTGCGAATATGATGCCTTGAGGCTCACGTCATGCTGGAGCTGATACTTTGCTGAGAGACGCGGCTGCAAGGAGAAGTATCCCTTGTGTTGTGTATAAAAATAGGAGGCATGCACACCTACGTTCAGCGAAAGCCGATGGGTGGCTTTGAAATCGTCTTCTGCAAAGACAGCCACTTCGTGTCCCGTTAGCCGACTGCTTCCTGAATTATGGAACAGAGTGTCTGTGACCTGTTCTCCGTTTTCTGCCTCTTTCAGCTTGGAGTCGATGGTCTCTGGACGGAATTGATGGGCAATGTATTCAGCACCAAAGCGCACTTGATGTGTGGGCAGAGGCGTATAGTCGAAATCCATACGTGCGCTGAGGTCACGGATACCTGAGCGATAGTCTGAGGCATAGCGATAGGAAGAGGTTTGGCCTTCAGTGTGAATCTCCTCGTTGGCTTGTGCCCTCATGTTCATGCCATAGCTGTTGTAGGTTATAGCGGCATTGCCGAAGAGCTTATGGCCATAGACATGATTCCAGCGTAGCGAAGCCACGGAGTTCTGCCAGTTGAGCCCCCATTTGCCTAAGGATGTGTTGTGATAAGTGTCTTTGGAATCCGCACCTATCTGATAGTTCTCCTCCCAGTCGTAGTGATAAGAATCCTTACCATGATAAAGGCTTAGGTATAGGCGGTTACGCTCATTCAGCTGATGTGTCAGTTTAGCATGTGTGTCATAGAAATAGGCGTTGCTCTCTCTTAAGCTTTTCACAAAGGGGGTGAAGAGTAGGCTGTGTGTGCCTCTGGCGCTCAGTGAGAATGCTGTACGGCCTTTGACGATAGGTCCCTCCCAGTGTAGCTTGTCACTGGTCATGCCGATGCTCAGCAAACCGTGATGCTCATGTAAGTTGCCATCGTTGGTGCGTACATCTACCACGCTGGAGAGCCGACCGCCATAGCGTGCTGGGAATGAGCTCTTATATAAGGTGACGTTCTTCACAGCCTCTGGCTGGAAGATAGAGAAGATTCCCAAAAGGTGATCTGGGTTGTAGATGGGAGTGCCGTCTAATAAGACAAGGTTCTGCTCAGAGCTGCCTCCACGTACATAGAGGCCAGAGAAGCCTTCCGTGCCCGCTTGTACACCCGGTAACAGCTGGATGGTTTTCAGTAGGTCAGCTTCACCTAATATCGTAGGTGTATTCTGAATCTGCTTCAGCGGAATTTCTACTGCTCCCATGTGCGTGGCCGTGATGCCAGCCTCTCTGCGATGGCTGGTTACCACCACTTCTGCCAGTTCGTTATGACTGTTCATCTGAATGTTTAAGACTGTGTCACCCTGCAAGGTGAAGTCATGCTGTTGGGCTTCATAGCCCATATAGGAGAATAGCAGTGCCACCTCTCCCTTGGGTAGGGTCAACGTGTAGAATCCATAGGCATTGCTGGCAGCACCATGTCTGCTCAGGCCGTCATAGACGTTGGCCCCTATCAGGGTTTCGCCAGATGATAGATCTGAAACGAAACCACTGATGGTAGCCTTACCACGGCTGGCAGATGGTATGGCCAAAGATTCTCGCTTTGGCATGAGCAAAATGTGAGGTTTCTGAATCTCATAACGAATGGGTTGGCCAGACAGTGCAATGTCCATTACGCTTTTCAGTGATTGCTTGGTTACATTTATACTGATGGGATGATCTGCTTTTACATCCTCCCCATAGATAAAGTTGAAGCCTGAAGCTGTTTCCAACTTCTGAATGAACTCCGAAAGTGTGGCGTTATTAAGATGTAGTGTGATTTCTTCATTCTTACGTTGCGCATGTAAGGGTAGGGCGCATAGTAAGCATAGTAGCAAGGTTTGTATTATTTGATGTTTCATGGTTTCAGTTTCGCAATATGATTTCATTATCTTTATAGATCACTTCGGCTTCAGCCACTCTGCCCAGTAATGCTATAATGTCTTCAAGAGATTCATCTTCTGTGAAAGAAGCCGTGACACGATAGTCTTTCAGTGCCTCTCCTTCAATACGGATAGATACTCCGAAGGTTTGTTCCAGTTGTTCGGTGATGCTTTGCAGAGGCACCTGAACGAAATTCAGCGCCTTGCCCTTCTCCGTTTCGAGAATAGGGGCTTCTATGACTTCTTGCGGTGTGGCTGGCTGAGGATTCAGATAAACTGCATACATGGCCCAACTGAATACTCCAAACATTACGATGGCTGCTGCCGCTGCTGCCTTATGCCACCAGTGTGATGTCTGTTGATGCGCTGCGCCCTTCATTTTTGCTTGAAGTAGCATCCACGTGCGTTCCTTACTATACTCTTCACGGGGTTCATGTGAATCCTGTATGAGTCTGTTCAGTGTCTTGTTGAAATTGTCTTCCATTTTTCTCTCGTTTTTCTATATAGACTGCCGAAAATGGAAAACTCCCTAGGTCGAAATGCTACTTTTTTTGATTTTTTATTGTCAGTGGACCTATGTCAACATCTCTCTTAAGCGGGTAAGTGCGTTTTGAAGCTGGGCATCTACGGTTTTCTCACTGATGCCCATAGACTCTGCCACCTCAGCATAACTCTGTCCTTGTTCACGTAATCTGACAAACACTTCACGACAACGGGCAGGAAGTCGATCAAGAGCTTTGACATAGCGGGCAAAGAGCTCCTCGCTGATAAGCACTTCTTCAGGACTTTCACTGGTATCCTCTGTAGTGGTGCTGACAGAGTCATCTGTGATGCCCAAATACCGTTGTTCATTCTCTAAAAAGGTGAGCGCTTTATTTTTGGTGGTAGTAAAAAGATAGTTTTCTAAATTGCTGACCTCCAATAGAGTGGAACGATGATTCCATAGGCTCATGTAGGCATCGAGCATCACTTCTTGTGCCCAGTCGTCACGTTTCACATAGTGGTAGGCAATGCGGAATAGACGGTCGTATGTCAGATTGAAGAAGTCGCGGAAAGCTGTTTCAGAATCTTCTTCTTTCATTAGTCGCAAATAGCGACGAATATCTTGTTCTGTCATAGTTATGGCTCTATTATTTAGCTCGCAGCATTTTATTTCGCGCGCAAAGATACTGCTTTTTCCTGATTCTTTAACTTTCTTTTTTCATTCTCAGATTATTTGCAGGAATATGAGTGTAAGAGTTTGGTTGTGCCATATTTTTGTATTATCTTTACAAAATCTAAGAAACTAATTATAAAAACAGAAAAGATATGAGATCATTTTTGAAAAGTTTCCTGCTGGCAGGACTTCTGTTGCCAACAAGTCTTTGGAGTGCCACGGGCATCACAGATCTTCGTGTGCAGGATCAAGTGCATCCGTTGGCCATAGAAGACCTTCATCCGCTGTTCTCATGGCGTATGGAGAGTGACAAAGTAGGTGAAAGTCAGTCGGCCTACCAGATTACCGTGCGTCGCGCAGCCGATGGTAAGGTGATGTGGAACAGCGGCAAGGTGAGCCGTGGCGAAAGTAACAACATAGCCTATCAAGGCGTGGCCCTGCAGCCAGAAACCGCCTATGAGTGGGATGTGGAAGTATGGGACAGCGCTGGTGCCAGCCACAAGCAGACGGCTGCTTTCGAAACAGGACTTATGAGTGCCAAGCAAGCCGCATGGAGTGGAGCGCAGTGGATAGGCTCTACGAAGAAACTCTTGGATGCTGCATCAAACAACTATTTCTCCCTGCTCACCAAGTTCCAAATCAAGCAGGGTGGGGTGGCTTCACTGATCCTTGGTGCCAACGACTTCCGTCTGAATGATGCTTTCCAGAACATCGACAATATGGCGGGTGAGAACTATATCCGTGTGGATTTCGACATGAATGGATTGAGCCAGAACAAGGGGGCTGAGATACGTGTCTATCGCGTGGGCTTCGCCAAGGGTGACAAGGCCGATAAGCCATTCCTCACCATCAATCAGGAGACGTTCCCACAGAGCAATCTGCCTACCATATTCACGCAGCAGAACGCCTCTGAGGTGCACCAAGTAGAGATATTGGTAGATGCCAGCAACTTCCAGTTCATCATTGATGGCAAAGACTTGGTGACCACACCTCCAGATCCTCGTCGCCGTGGCTTTGGCGGAGGTGGCTTTGCCGTGGGTAGTGTGGCAGGCAGAACGGTATCGGCTACCCGCCTGCAGATAGGTCCTTGGGGTAATTCTCACAACAACAATACGGCTCCGCATGTGGGGCATATCGGTTTCGCTGCTGCTCCTAATTCAGAGGTGGTGTATTCCGACTATCAGATTCAGCTTTGCGGACAGGCAGAGGATAAGGTGGTGTTCGACCAGCAGCACTATGCGGTGTTCAACGCAGTGCCAGGGGCGCAGGTAAGTGGCAATGCCATCACGGTGAGGAACACTACGAACAAGCTTACCATGGGGTATGCAGATCCTTCACACGGAGCTCTGACGATGCTGCGTACGGAGTTTGCCACCCCGGAAGGCAAGGCCATCAAGAAGGCCAAACTGTATGCGACGGCTATGGGCAACTATGAGCTCTGGATCAATGGGGAGCGCATGGGTGAGGATTGGTTCACTCCTGGCGACAGCCAGTTCCGCGAGGTGATGGGTTACCATGCCTATGACGTGACCTCTATGCTGAAGAGCGGACAGAATGCCATAGGTGCACAACTGAGCCCTGGATGGTACACAGGCCCTATGACTTTCACGAGCAGCAACTTCAACTTCTTTGGCGATCATGAGGCACTGCTCATGAAGCTTGTCATCACCTACGATGACGGCTCGAAGCAGACCATCGTTTCAGACCCTAAGAGCTGGAAGAGCTTCAATGACGGTCCTATCCGCTATGGCAGTTTCTTCCAAGGCGAGCGCTATGATGCCAATCAGGAAGCTAAGGTGGCTGGTTGGAAACAGGCTGGTTTCAGCGAGAACGGTTGGCAGCAGGCAGAGGTGATCAAGCAGCGCGACTGGGTGAACTTCGACCTCATGGCACGTTATGATGCACCCGTGCGTGTGCGTGAAACCCTCACAGCTACGCAGGTGATGCCTACCCACAGCGCAGACAACCACACCTTTATTTATGACATGGGCGTGAACATGGTGGGTGTGCCACAGATCAACATTCCTGCTGGCTATCTGAAGCAGGGCGATGTGGTGATCATCCGCTATGCAGAGCAGCTCTATCCAGGCTTCAGAGGCGATGATCGCTACTACGTAAAGACCTATGGTCGTGGTGGTAAGAACATAGCTGGCCGTCCACTCTATGAGACGTTCCGTGCTGCTTTGGCTGCCGACTTCTATATTGCTAAGGGTGGGGAGGCAGTGACCATACAGCCTACGACTACCTACCGTGGCTATCAGTACGTCCAGATCACCTTGCCAAGCCATGTGGGCGCATTGCCACTGGCCAATGTGAAAGGTCTGGTGATGTCGAGCGATGAGCTGCCTACAGGTACTTACTTGGCTACTACCAGCGATGGCAACAAGACGGCCAATCTGGTGAATCAGCTTATCAAGAACATCCAGCGCAGTCAGCTGGGCAACTTCTTCACCATACCTACCGACTGCCCACAGCGCAATGAGCGCATGGGCTGGACGGGTGATGCTCAGGCCTATACACGCACTGCTACCTACAACAGTGACGCTCAGAACTTCTTCCGCCAGTGGATGGTGAACCTGCGTGCCGACCAGGGTGTGGGTAACGATACCAACGTGCCTGGTGGTGTGGGCAGCACCGTGCCGACCTACAATCGTGCTGACGATCAGAGCTTTGCCGATGGCACCACATGGGCAGCTGCCGTGTGCATGGTGCCTTGGCAACTCTATTCACAGTATGGAAATACGCAGGTTATCAGCGAGAATATGGAAGCCATGATGGCATGGCTGCGTGGTATGGATTATTACGACCAAAGCGAAGCGTATCCACACCTTTCTGCCAAAGCTACAGGTCTGGCCGACTGGCTCGCAATGGACAATCGCACCCCATCCGACTTGGTGAACAATGCCATCTACATCTATATGATGGATTGTACGGCTAAGATGGCAGAGGCCATTGGTCGTACCGACCTTGCTGCTGAGCTGCATGCCCGTCATGATGCTGCCAAAGCGGAGTGGAATCGTTGCTATGTGGATCCTGCCACTGGTAAGACACGCAACCAGCAAGGCGCATTGGTACACTCTCAGGCTTCTTATGCTACGCCTTTGAACTTCAATTGCTTCGATGAGAACAATAAGGCAAAGGCAGAGCAGTATCTGGCAGAGCTGGCCAAGAATCCATCTCTGAGTGGTGAGGGACAGAACAAGTATCCTGCCTATACCATCACTACGGGCTTCTCTGGTACACCAAACATTCTGCCAGCCCTGAGCCGTGCGGGTAGGATAGACGAGGCTTTCCGCATGTTTACTTGCACCGACTATACCTCATGGCTCTACCCAGTCACAAAGGGCGCTACCTCAGTTTGGGAGCGTTGGAATGGCTATGAGGCAGCCTTCGGAGAGAACAATCAGAACTCCATGAACTCCTTCAACCACTTCGCCCTTGGAGCTGTGGGGCAGTGGATGTATGAGTACCAGTTGGGCATCACTGCAGAGGGTGGCTACAAACACTTCATCCTGCAACCTACAGCTGGTGCTACCTACACTTCGCTCACGGGCTCTTACCGCAGCAACTATGGCGACATCAAGAGCGCTTGGAAGGCCGACGGCAAGGGCAAGATGACTGCCTATGAGGCCACCGTGCCTGCCAATACCACCGCAACACTCTATCTGCCAGTATCGGCAGGTGTGAGCCAGTTTGGTACTACAAATGGCGTGCGCTATGTGGGAACGGTGCAGCACAATGGCATTACTACGGCGCAGTATGAGCTTCAGAGCGGACACTTCAGCTTCACCATTGGTAATGCTGAGGTGACTGTTAAATAATCCTTGATTGATATACAGAGAAAACTTCCCTTGGTTATGCTGAGGGAAGTTTTTTTATTGTTTCTCTGTGAGGTATTTCCAATAACGGAAGGGGAGGTCTTTGCGATGCTTGCGGGGGTTCCACCGCTCCTTGATGGCAATGGCCTTGAAGTAGGTACGCCAAAGGTCTTGGAAGAGTTTCTCATCCTTGTCCATCAGGCTTTCTTGGAGTTTTCCCGTGACGAGATGTTCCATTGGCTCGTCTTCAAACGTCACTAGTTCCACGGTCTTCAAGTCGTAATAGTAGCCATAGCGTCGCTTCATGTCATAAATAAGCCATGGTTGGTCATTGAAGCGATCTTGGAAGTGGGGGATGGCCAAGGGTAGGGTATTGAACTGGGGTTCGATGGCAGCGAAGTAGGTACCATCTATCGTTTTCTGAAAGCGGATGAACTGCATGAGGTGCAGACGTTCATAGCGCACTTTCTTGAAAATCTGCGAGAGAGCTAACACATCTGGATCGGCAAAGTTGGTTTCGATACTCTTTCCTGCATCAAAGGTTTTTCGGATGTAGCGGAAAAGCATGTTGGCCACTTCTGGTAGCTCCGACAGCCATACGTTGGTGAGCAAGGTCATAGCGGAGGGGGAGAGGTGTTTCTCCAACCCTTTCCAAACCCTCTCTGCCTTCTGTCTGTCGGTGACAATGGTCATCTGCTCGTCCACAAACATTGGCAGCACTTCCCCCTCAGCTATCAGTTGGTCGGGAAAGCAATGCTGTGCATACGCCTCGAAGACGCACGCCAATAGCCCTTCAAATGACTGATCGTATAGAAACACTCTCATGGTTAAATGGGATCTATGAAAGGCAGCTCCATCTGTAAAAGGTCAACCTTCTTGGTGTGAGGGGTGAGCAAGCGACGCACCCCTTGTGGGGTGAGTTCTTGAACGGTTTGCTTGGGAAGCTCGTTGCAAGTGATGAAATACTGTGCCTTCTTCATCACCACGCCTATGCGCTTGAGATCATCAAAACCAATGCGGGTAAAGCGACGTGAGGTAACGATCATCATGGCACTTTTCACACCGATACCTGGTACTCGCAGAATCTCTTCATAGCTCGCCGTATTGATATGCACAGGGAAGAATTCAGGATGACGAAGTGCCCAACTCAACTTGGGATCAATGTCGAGGTCAAGGTTGGGGTGCTGGACATCTACTATTTCATCGACTTTGAATTGGTAAAAACGGAGCAACCAGTCGGCTTGGTAAAGTCGATTTTCACGCACCAAGGGTGGTTGTTTCAGTATGGGTAATCGCTTGTCGTAGGTATTCACGGAGATATAGCCAGAATAGTACACGCGACGCATGCTCAGTGAGCGCTGCCCATAGAGTGCTGAGCTTACGTTCAGAATGTCTTTATCGCTTTCAGAGGTAGCACCAACAATCATCTGCGTGCTCTGTCCTGCAGGTACAAAGCGAGGCACATGACGCATTTTCTTGCGATCTTCCTTGTTCTCCAACATCCCCTGCTGGATATACTTCATAGGTTGATAGACGCTTTGGTGGTCTTTCTCTGGTGCCAGAAGCTTGAGGTTTTGCTCCGTAGGAATCTCCAAGTTCACACTGAGGCGATCTGCATAGCGTCCTGCCTCATTAACCAACTCCTGACTGGCTCCAGGAATGCTCTTCAAGTGGATGTAGCCATTGAAGCGATG
>CADALZ010000015.1 GCA_902788865.1 uncultured Bacteroidales bacterium
TTTACAGCATCTGATAGTGTGCACTCGCGACAACAATTCAGAATATCAACAAAAGAAATGCTCTATTCTGTAATTGGTAAAGATGAGTTTGGTAATGATGTTTATTTCTTCCAAACTATATATGATTATCAAACTATTGTAGAATTAATGATGTGGAATAATATAGGTAACTTTGACCGAGTTTCTGAATTAATTATACGAGGTATAGAATGGAGAATTGTAGATATTGCTGCTGCTAAAGAATTTGAAAGTAAAAAGAATGTAAAAGAACAAGATGGTTATGATAGTGATATCTTACATCGTGCTTGGTTTTAAAATATTAATAGTTTTATGAGTGAAAGTAGAAAACCTTTTTCAACTATTAACTTTCCTTCTCAACGAGTTAGTAGTTCAGAAAGAGATAAACCAGAATGGTATGCTAATTGCATTGATTATGTTATTGATGCAGGTTTAGCTTGCAATGATAGAAATGAAACAGAGAAACTTATTAGTATGATTAAAGGTGATATACCTGAAGAATACTATAAGAAAACTCTTAATCCTTATAATTCAGATAAAGAAAAGTATAAGAGATTTCCTGCAACAATGCGTAATTACGATATTATGTCAGGTATTTCTAGACGTTATATTTCTGAATATTATACGGGTACTCACGATTTTAATGTAGGTGCTAATAGTCCTGATATTGCTTTAAAGAAAAATGCAAAGTTACAACAAGAAGTTCTTACACTTTGCCAACAAGCATTTGCGGCAGAGGTTCAAAAGAATATGCAAGCAGCAGCTGAACAAGGTCAAGATGTATCACAAATGTCACAAGAAGATTTCATGCCTAACATGGAAGAATTTGTGAAGAATTTTGAAGAGAATTACATTGATGATCAATCAGCACAAGGTCAAAAGGTTCTTGAATATATTCGTGATAATACTGATGATTTGCTTATTTATATGCAATGTATATCAGATTATGTGAATTATGGAGAATGTTATTCTTATTCTGATGTATATCCTAATAAGATATTTAAAGAAGCTGTTCCAGTTATTCAAGCATATCCTGTTCCAAACGGTAAAATGTTTGTAGAAGACTTTGATATGTTTGCTAGGAAAATTCCTATGACATATCAACAGATTATTGATAACTTTGCAGACGATTTAACTGATAAAGATTTAGCATTTCTTGAAAGTCATTATGCTCATCCAGGTACTCTTAGTGCTCCAGTAATGCTTAGTTTTAATCAATACTTTGAGAGATACCCAGATATGTGTAATAGGTTTAGTGAAGAAGAACGTAAAATGTTTAAAGCACAACCTGTTATGCTTAGTGATGTAAATACTAATATGTTTGATGTTTGGCACGTTGTTTGGCGTGGAGAACGTAAACAAGGTATTCTTACATACATCAATGAAATGGGTATGCAAGCTGAGACTATTGTAGATGATACTTTTGAGTTTAATCCTGAACTTGGACATATTAAGATTGAATGGGTTTATACTCCACAAGTATATGAAGGTTATCGCATAGGTCTTCGTAGTGTTGGTATATATCCTATTAAAGCTAGAGCAATTGCTTATAATCGTAATGGTAAACTTCCATATAATGGTATTATGGAAATACTTCCTGGTTTAGGTCAATTCTCAATAGTTAAAACTGTAACTCCTTATCAGATTCTTCGTAATATTATATTCTATCATCGTGAAATGGTTATAGCTAAGAATAAGATGCTTATTCTTCTTATGCCTGAATCACTTGTTTCTGACCAAGCAGAAGATAGAATTTATAAAATGGCTGCTGATGGAGTTTTGCTATATGATGATAGTGATGATAGTGGTAGTGTTAAAGCACAACAAATAAGATTGCTTAATGCTAATCTCGGTAATTATATTACTGAACTTACTAATCTATGTGAATCTATCAAACTTGAAGCTCGTGAAGCAGCAGATATGAATGAACAAAGATTTGGTCAAATTCGTCAATCTGCTGGTAAAGGTGTTACAGATGAAGCTATTTCTCGTTCATCAATGGGTAGTGTAATTATTTTCACTATGTTTGATGAATTTAGAAGAAAAGATTATGATAGAGATGTTGATTATGGTAAACTTGCATATATTGACGGACTAGATGTAAGATATAGAGATGTTGAAGGTAATAACAGATATATGTCATTAGATGTTAATTCTTACATATCATCTGATTATTCTACAATGGTTCGTAATAATGAAAAGGAACATGAGAAGATTAAAGAACTTAAACAATGGGCGTTTAGTGCAGCACAAAATGGTGATTTAGATATGGCTATTGCAGCTATTACTAATGATAATGTTGCTACAATTAAAAATAGTGGTGGCTATGGGAATAATACATTCTATGAAGAATTAGAGCAACTTGACAAAGAGTATAGAATGAATGATCCTAGTACAAGAAAATGTAAAGAACTATGGGAAAAAACTCTTAAAGAACTATCTATACCCTCTGAGTCATTAGATAAGCTTCTTGAGGTCTATGACGAGAAAAGTGTTTTAAAATACACGTTCATGAAGAAACAGGGTTTATTACCTCCTGTTTCATTACGTCAATATGGTTATAATAACCTTGAGATGTATCGTGATAATTTAAAGATTCATACTTCAAGCATTGTAAAGGAGGATCAACAAGAACAATTATCTATCTTTAATGTAAATAGTACTTTTGACTTAGATCCATCATACGAAACATGTATGCTTTCAGGTGAAGATCCAGAATCAATGCTGTTCAATAAATTTATAGATGAAGTATTGTGGCATGGTACAGCACCTACACCAGAAACCTTGCGTACCGATCGCTTCAATATTGCAACCCAGATAACAATCATAGTTAAGAGTATTTGGAAAACGCTCCATTTGGAATGGCAAGACAGTCCGGCTCAGTCTTTCATGAATGATTTACGTCAGAATATTAAAAGTTTTACTCCTTTTGACGTAAATAAACAGGATAATATTATTCTCAAGTCAATAGCGGCATTTGTGCTTAAAGGAGAAGACTTTGACTCTTTAATCCAGTTTTGTGAAGATAATTCTTTTGCCGACTATAGATATGCGTTTGCATTATGGGGTGCAACTCTAGGATATGTAAAAATACCTAAGCCTATTATATCTCCACTTGTTAAGACCGCTTCATTTAGCAATATTTATAAAGCTATTCTATCCCTACTTTATAATATTGAATTCGAAGGAGAACTGCCAAATATTCAAGATCCTGTTACAATGATTGAAACGGAGCATGCATCGACTGAAAGTTATAATAGTGTTCAGATGTGGCAGAATGGAATTAGTTCTTATCTTGAACAACTTAAGAATGTACAAAAGAAGAAAGATCTTTTAGATTCTCTTGAAAGAGCTTTTTCCGAAATGGGTGATCAAACTGATTATGCAAAGTTCTTCGCCTTGTTAAATGATTATAAGGAATGGAAAACTGCAAAAGGAGAACCAATTAAAGCTTGGAAGAGCATGGTTGATCATTTCTGCCCCGAAGAATATGAAAGAAAATTTGGAGGTAAACCTGAAAAAATAAAAAAATCTAAAAGTTTTATTCAAAAGGGATTGGAGTTCTTGGGATATTCAAAAGATGAAGATAATTTAGATGCAAATATTGATACATTTAAATCTAAGAATCTTTTTTCTGATCTTCATTGCTGGGATCATATAAAATCGTTTATACCTAAAAACCTTCATCAAGAAGTGTATCGCGATTTGAGATGGTTCCAAGAAGAATACGAAAAAGGGGACACTTCACAGTATTACGCCCGTGCAAGCAGAGATAATTCTGCTACAATTGTTGCTTTGATTAGGTATCTAAGTAAGAAAAAATATGCAAATTCCTTAAACTTACAATCTATAGAAAGACATTTAAAACAAATTTATGTCTGATAAATATTTAATAACAACAGATTATGGTGAGCATGTAGAAGCATCTGCTCCTGTAATTATATCTGCAAGCCGTTCAACGGATATACCCGCCTTTTATGCCAAGTGGTTTATTAACCGCTTGGCTAAAGGCTATTGTGCGTGGTATAATCCATTTAACCAGCAGAAAATGTACATTTCGTTTAAGAATTGCAGAGTTGTCGTTTTTTGGACAAAGAACCCTGAGCCAATAATACCATACTTGCATGAGCTTGACGAGAGGAATATTCATTATTACTTCCAAATTACTTTGAATGACTATGTAAAGGAAGGTTTTGAGCCGAATGTTGCTTCAGTAGAGGATCGTATCGAAACTTTTAAGAAACTCTCCAATATGATTGGCAAGGAAAGAGTTATTTGGCGTTTTGATCCGCTTATTATAACACCTACAATAGGACCGAGAAAACTCCTAAAAAGGATATGGAATGTAGGTAACCAATTAAAGGGATATACTAACAAACTAGTTTTTAGTTTTGTTGATGTGAAAGCATATCGTAAAGTTCAAAATAATCTCGTCAAAGAAACAATGTTCTTTACCAAAGAGGATGTTGAAAATGCAGAAGCTAATCATATGCAACGTATAGAGATTGTTGAGGGTCTGCAAAAGATCCGAGAGGCATGGCATAAAGAGGGATGGGATATTGAGATGGCTACGTGTGCTGAAGATATAGACCTCGAAAAATATGGCATTGAACATAATCGCTGCATTGATGGCGAACTCATGAAACGAATCTTTGCCCATGATGAGGAATTGGTTTATTACCTTCATACCTTGAAATGGCCAGAAAGAGATATGTTCGGAAATCTTCCTGAATTACCTGCGAAGAAAAAAAGTGTAAAAGATACCGGTCAGCGGAAGGTATGTGGTTGTATGGTAAGTAAAGATATAGGTATGTATAATACTTGTCGTCATTTCTGTGTGTATTGCTATGCTAATACGAGTAAAGAACTTGTACTTAAGAATATGGAGAAACATAGTGATGAAAGTGAGAGTATTATTGAATGATTTGTAATCTTATCTCATGATTATGGACATAAAAGAGTATATAAATAAAGCAATAAAAGAGAATAGAAGCATTACCATAAAATATCAGAAATATGATGGAACTATTTCCACGAGAACACTTAGCAATATAGACTATTCTGACGAATATGGAAGTGGTTATATTCAAGCTTATTGTCATCTTAGGCAAGAGAATCGCACTTTTAAAATAAGCCGTATAAGAGAAGTTGATGGTATTTTGGCTACTGCGAATATAGTTAATAGAACCACATATACTTCAAGCACATATCCAAGAAGTACAGTTTATTCTTCATCATCAAGAAATTATACATCGTCACGAACATATAAAAGGAATGAGGGATGTTACATTGCCACTATGGCATATGGTGACTATAATCATCCGCAAGTATTAATTTTAAGGAGATATAGGGATCAGGTTTTGGAGACATCTTCATTAGGAAGATTGATTATAAATGGCTATTACTTTATTTCCCCTAAGATTGTTTATTTACTTAAAGGGCATAGCAATATTAACTATATCATTAGATTGTTACTTGATAAAATTGTCTTATTAATAAAACACCACTATTTTTTTTAAACTATTATTTGACAAAAAAATGTTATTATTATAATATTATATTAGCAAACAATTAATAAAGAATTGTATGGAATTAACAGGAAGAATAATTGCAGATTTAGAAGAGAGAAGCGGAGTTTCTCAGCGCAGTGGGAATAAATGGATGGTAAGGGAATATATGATCGAAGTCCAGGACAATACCCACGTCGCTGTGTATTCAGTGTGTTTTTTTGAGATTCCTGCGTAGTTTGTAAATAAGAGTATTCCTTGTCAAAATAATTATAATCATAGGTTATTTACCTAATATAAAATATTTCATTACTAATTTGTTGGAAAACATGAGTACCAAATTTAATATCTTAGATATCATAGGGTCTCATAATATTTATGAGATAGATTATTGCAAACCAAATGGAGAGATGCGCACACGGCACATAATGGATGCATGTTTCTCAGAAAAATATGGAAATAACTATATTGATGCATATTGTGATGAAAGCCATGGAGTATTGACTTTTAAGGTTGACAGGATTAGTGGCATCCGTTGTTCGTGGATAGAGATTCACGATACATCCGAAGTAGCACCCGAAGATGGAGTCTATGTTTTTGCATGTAGGGGCGATAATCATCATGAGTACGAAATGTATAAGATGAACAAAGGTGATAAACTATGGAAATTTTTTGAAGGCGAATATACCCATATGAATGGTTGGTTTGAGGTTGTTCCTATAGTATATCATTATATTGGATTTTACCCAGACGAATCCGCATGGATTCCATTGAATGATTTTTCTATAAGTGATTCTCTCGATGAATATGAAGTGGTGGTCTATCAGAAAGGCGATAAAGAATTCCAATATGCTCTTAAATTATATTCCCTTTGGCCCGAGGATGATTTTTTAATTCGTGAATCAACCAAAGAAAGATCATATGATGAAAACTATTGGATGGGGACAACTTTTTTGGCCCATCACAAAATTTATAAGTATTAATAGGATTTTCATTTGAGGTGCTGGAGGATAATATTTGAGAGGAATCAATCAGATAATCATACATAGATGCTATATCGTTGGCTTGTAATGATAACGTCAAAGTATACCAGATAATAATTAAAAGTATACCAAGTAGGAATATATAACGCAAAACATAAACTGTTATTGTTATAATTGTTATAGCGAGTGTCAACGAATTTAGGATAAGCACTCCATTTCGTACACCCAGAAGGGAATTTCGTACATTCCCTTTCTTATGATACATTCTTTATCATCAGAATCGTTTAACTTTGTGATGTTATGAATTTAATGTTACCTAAAGTTATGATGAGAAAATTATACTTGCTAGTCCTCGTTATCCTGACGCTTGCCAGTTGTAAACACGGAAGCAGTCTTAGTTCTATGGACGATGCCAGCGAGCATTACATAGAAGTTAAAACCATTTCTAATAAAGATATGTGGCTTCGAAATCCAGCGCCAAAATCGAACCTTTGCCAAAGATTGGCAGATGCATACAACTCCGCTGTGGTAATGAATAGCATTATGACCGATTTCGATTTACAAATGAGGTTCGACATGACCGACGAGGTCGTAGAAGCTGCAAAGATCATGGATGTGACTAAGGTAAGAGAACTAGAAGTGCAGGATAGTTTGAACGCCTATAAGGAAGAAATGCTCTACATGCTCTCTGCAGATCCAGATAGTGTAGATATGAACATTCATAACCCCTGGAAAGCGTATTATGACTTATTTGCCTATCTGTCTGAGAAATACTATATAGAAACATTTGGCCAGATAGATAAAGAAAACATATGGGAAGAATACGACCATTGCCAGAGTGTTCCAGAGTGGGAAGAACTTAGAGAGAAACGAGGAAATGAAGATATGGTAGAGGAACTTAAAGCCAAGTATCAGCAAGCGAAAGATTTTGATGCGCGATGCATCTATGCTATAGAATTGTGTCATGCATACGAAGCCTATATCTACTCTCCGAAAGCTGACAAAGAATACTTTGAGAACCCTGCCATACCACTTATGCAATCACTCATGGAAGAAGGGCAGTATTCCCTCTATCTCAACGAACTATGGCAGAAATGGCGTGTGTTATACCAGAGTACGAAAGGCGCCTCCCGAGACTCTGAGATACCCAACTGGATCTACAATGACTATCGTAACAAATGTTGTAGTACCATTCTCTCCTATATAGAGGAACATCCTCAAGATATGCAGGCCATTAATCAGTATCTACTGATGGCTTGCAAAGAGAATATCCTCCGATATGGTGAGTTTGATTATGGCAATCAGTATCCCATGGAGATGTACTATCTATTTCCTGAAAAGTTTGGGGAAGAAGAATAGGAGTGGATATTATTTACCGTAGTAAAATAAAAAACGATTCTGCGAACATAGTATTCGTGGTTTTATGTTATTTTTGCAATTAATTAAAACCCTAAATATATGGATACCATTTTCATTTACGTATTTCTATTCCTTGTTGTTGTGGGCATCATGCTGTCAGTATGGAACGACTGGAAAGCTGAGAAGCGCCGACAAGCCGAATTTGAGCAGCTGAAAGCACTGAAAGCCAGTGGGAAAGCCACAGAAAGCCAAACGGTGAATACCAATATCGGCACAAGAGACCTCTTCCTTGATACTCTCACGAAGATAGGATGCCAGTACGAACTTGGTGAAGGAGAAGATGACAGGATCTTTTTCAAGTATCAGGGAGAGAATTTCTTTGCCGATGCCTCTAATGATTCAAAGTTCCTCCATCTTTGGGATACCAATTGGGGCCATATCAAACTGTATGATATAGACGAACTATCAAGATTGAGAAAAGCCATTAACGTGTCAAATCTCAACATGTCCGTCACCACCATTTATACCATTGATGAAGAAGAAAAGAGTATGAATGTTCATTGCAAGATGACCACAGTCTTCATTCCAGAAATACCGAGTCCCGAAGAATTACTTCGTGTCATCTTGGACAATTTCTTCAATACCCATCAGAAGGTTGCTACAGAAATGAATAAGCTTAGAGTGAAAGAGGAGAGGATGTAACAAAAGAATTATATAAAAAAGGCAACTTAAAGAAGATAAATAGGCCAACAGAAGATAGTTTCTATTGATAATGAATTTGTATGTTTAAATGGTTTCATAGAGATAGAGAGGTTTTTGTTAAAGAATTCCCTGATTTTAACGTAAGGCCTTACATGGTTTTTGCTTTGCAAGGGTGGGTACATGGGGAGCTACATGGTCTTCCACACTGGCAAAGAGTGGAGAGAAATGGTATATTGCTGAGTACGAAATGGCGTGATGGAAAGCTGTATGTACATGAGGATATAGACATCAAGGTGGTGCGGCTGTTTGCCTATTTCCACGATAAGTGCAGGATAGATAATGATTTTGATTTGATGCATGGAGAACGGGCTGCAAAGTTGGTTCTTGGGCTCAGAAGCACATTGCTTAAGGACTTGACGGACAATCAAGTGTCCTTGTTGGAGAGAGCATGTAGATGGCACACCACAAAGCCGAAAACTGGCATCCTTACCATAGACACATGTATGGATGCAGATAGACTGGATCTCGGCAGGGTAGGGATAGTACCAGATCCTCATAAGATGGCTTCCAGCAGAGGTGCTTATTATGCCAGTCATCCAGAAGAGTTTGAGGGAGACATCGCAAAATTGCGATATTGACGGTTATCTGGGAATATCGCAGTACTAATACATACCGCGAAAAATAAACTGTTATTGTTATAATTGTTATAGCGAGTGTCAACTTCTTTAGGAAGAAGCACTGCATTTCATACATTCAGAAGGGCATTTCATACATTCTCGATGCTGATATTCAATAAAACTCACTATCTTTGTTGCAGATAAAAAGCAGTATGGGTAACTACCTTATCATATCAAACTCCAATGAGCTGGTGCGCCTCGCCCCTGAGCGGATAGTCTATATCTCCTCGGATGGCAACTACTCTCTCTTGGTGCAGGCCGACGACCAGACGCGCATACTCACTTTCCAGCTCGGGGAATTGGAGCGTATGATCTCTGAGCAGCTTGGCACTTCGGGAAATATCTTCATCCGCATTGGACGCAGCCTTATCATCAATAGGCTTTACGTCTATCACATTGATGTGCCGAAGCAGAAACTCATACTGTCTGATTGTAGAACCGTCAACCGCACTGTCACAGCATCCGTGGCCGCCCTCAAGCAGCTTAAGGAATTGCTGGAAAGCGAATTGTAAGGAGGACCGAATGATGAAAGAAGAAATACTGAATGACATACGAGATGACGAGATTCGCATCATAGGAGAAGATGCTGAGAAGCAGCATCTCCTTCAGGAAGAGGAGATGCTAGCAAGAGAGGAGCGTGTGCTCTACAGAAGAGCTCCTGAAGCTCTCCGTGATGATGATACTACATCGAAGAAATCTCGCCGATGGCTGTGGCTGATAGTTCCACTACTGGCCCTTATCTGTCTTGCTGCCTACCTTCTGTGGCCTCGCTCGCCGGAAGTTGGTGAGCCAGAGCGAGAATTGGTAGAAACTACTTACAGCGCTCCGTTGAGCCACGATGTAGTACCTGCAGAAGCCACCTACACAGAGATTCGTGACACAACCGTCAACGATATCGATCTGCGTCTTTTCTTCCCACATGGGGCCAAAGCCAGTCTTTCTGTGGGGGCGCCCGATAAGGCCGATGCCTCCATCATCCTTATCGCTCAAGCTGCCGATGTCCGTGGCGACAATGGCGAGATTGCAGGCTCCTTCGTGCTGCAAGGGGAGATGCTTGCCAAAGGGAGCACCAAGCAAGGCTTCTGTGCCATCCTTGACGGGAAAATCACCCTCGGTGTAGATAAAAACTCACCGCTCTTCGAGCAGGCCATCGAAGAAAATGGCTACTTCTTCCGTCAATACTCGCTGGTGAATCATGGAGTGATGGAAGAATCCAATCCTAAGGGTAAGGCCATCCGCAGAGCCCTTTGTCAGCGTGGCACCGAGGTCTTCGTAGTAGAGAGCCAGAGCCGAGAGTCTTTCCACGACTTTTCCCAAGCCCTTGCCGATATCGGCATGGATACCGCCATCTATCTGGTTGGTGCCAACGCTTACGGATGGGCAGTGGATAAGGATGGAACCCGCCATGAGTTTGGTGATGAGAACCGCGCGGGAATGGGGGCGTATGGTAATATTAACTATATTGTCTGGAGGTGATCATATCACTAACTCATATAGGTCTGATGCCAACAAATCTCTGAAAGCGTCGATTAGCTGCTTGCGGTTAGGATTACTCCGTGTAAAATAGATTGAGATAAACAACTCATAATCTATAGTGCTTGCAGAAGCATCATATTTTTCTAACGAGCCGTCGTTAAAATGCTTATACCATCTGTCAAACAATTTCCTGCGTTTTGCCTCTTTGCCATCCAACGTATCGCAAATCATAATCATTGCGTTCTCGTTGCTCTCGAAGAATCGTTTAAGGATACTTACAATAGTAACAGCAATACGAGCGTCCATAGGATGCGCACGTTTATCTTCTCTTTCAATAGAGAAAGAATAAGTGTTGATTAACTGCGGATACAAGTCCTGCAAAGGAGAGAAAAACACACGATACCTTACACCATCTCTACTGGTGAAAGTATAGTCATATGGTTCTGTCTCGCTGATTTCAAAAGGGCTTAACAAGTCTGAGTCCATAACTTTTGGCAACTTTTTGCATGTCTTCACTAGTGCCTCCGTTCTGGACACATTCCCTCATCGCCTTCTTATACTCCAAAAGATGGCGAACGATGTTCTTGGGCTTCTTTACTTCTTTTTCTTTTTCCATTTTAGTGTTTTATTTGTTTAATTCTCCTGCAAAAATAGGCCAAAAACTTGATAGTGCAAACTTTTCCCATATGAATTTTCTTTTTATACCGCAAAAAATAAACTGTTATTGTTATAACTGTTATAGCGAGTGTCAACAAATTTAGGATGAAACTAGACTAATTCTATTAAGTCAAAGTACATCAATCTGGTATTTATAAGTTTATCTTTTCCGAGGTTCCTAAATTCTTTTTCCTGATCTTCGGAACCAAATAAAAGCTAAAATAAAGTTCATAATTGTCGCTTAAGAAAGTTTTGCCTTAGATAAAATCTTCCTTGCTTCAGCAATTTTCTTGCTGAAGTCTGTTTTACCGCGTTTCTTCTCACTTTTAGCTAACTGCTCCTCGAAACGGTCAGCGGCAGATCCCGTCAATACTGGAACAGAAGCGATTCTTAATGCCATAATTCTAATGTTTTATAATAAATTATCGTGTCTTTTCGTTGCAAAAATAGAATAAAATACCCAATCTGCAAAATATACCGCAAATAATAAACTGTTATTGTTATAACTGTTATTGCGAGTGTCAACTTCTTCAGGAAAATGGTTGACAACCACATCAGGAAATAGGTAAAATAATGTCAACCTAAATTAGGAAAAGACACGGTCTTATAACAATTATAACAATAACAGTTTTTTTTCTGGGGTATACTTTTTGCTGGGATTGGTGGTTATGATTTATAACTATATATTTTATATTATATATTTATATATATATATATAAATATATAATATAGATTTAATTGAGAGCGGACAGCGATGGGAATACATAGGGCAGAAAAAAAACTGTTATTGTTATATCTGTTATAGACTCAATAAAATGGGATGGTTTTTTTGCTCCTAACTATGAAGATTTTTTTTGGTAGTTAGAAGTTGAAAAATTGAGAATTGAGGATTAACTGCGTTGATTATCGGCGGCGCCTCTGCAGAGCTAAAGCAAGCTTTGCCCTGCGTTCGGCTTGCACGATAATTGAGAGATTAGGCTGTGCAGTGTTTGCCCTCTCCCCACCTCCCCCAGAGTGGGAGGGGTTCTCCAACACATCCCTCTCCCTTGGGAGAGGTCAGGTGAGGGAACGCCACCCGCAGGGAGTGAGGGAACACCGCCCAGATGATAATCAACGCCGTTAATCCTCAATTTTCAATTTTCTTACTCTCTCCTTTGGGCGCTTTTGGTGGTATTGACATATTTTAACAGTTGGGGAAGCGGCTGATATTTGGCGTGTTATTGAGAGCAGGGTGGGGTGAAATGAAGAAAAATTTGGCGACTGCTATCAGTGTGTTGTATCTTTGCAACGATGAACGAATTTACCAAAATTATAGAGCAGTGGTATGCGGAGCATGGACGGGAATTGCCATGGCGCGATACGAAGGACCCCTACAAGATCTGGGTGTCTGAAATCATCTTGCAGCAGACGCAAGTGAAGCAGGGATACGACTACTACCTGCGCTTCATAGACCGCTTTCCCGATGTGCAGACTCTGGCCGCTGCCGATGAGGATGAGGTGCTGAACTACTGGCAGGGATTGGGCTACTACTCTCGTGCACGCAATATGCATGCAGCGGCACGGAGCATGAATGGCAGGTTCCCCACCACGTATGAGGGTGTGAGGGCGCTGAAGGGCGTGGGCGACTATACGGCGGCTGCCATCTGCTCGTTTGCTTACGGGATGCCGCTCGCGGTGGTAGATGGCAATGTCTATCGAGTGTTGGCACGCTATGCAGGGATAGACACGCCGATAGACAGCACGGCGGGCGTGAAGCTCTTCAGACAGTTGGCTGAGGAGTATCTGGACAAGCATCGACCATCGCTCTACAACCAAGCCATCATGGACTTCGGAGCGCTGCAATGCACCCCAGGCCGTCCGCAGTGCGAGGCCTGTCCGCTGCAAGAGACGTGCGTGGCCTTCAGAGAGGGGAGGGTGGAGGAGCTGCCCGTGAAGCAGCACAAGACGCAGCAGACTTTTCGCTACTTCCACTACTTCCTCATCAGGCAGGGCGGACAGACCTACATAAGCAAACGCACGGCGAAGGACATCTGGAAGAACCTCTACGAACTGCCGATGGTGGAGACGGAGAGCGCAATGACCGACCGTATGACGGAGGTCTTCGCAGCGCTGAAAGAACGTCTCGGCACGGCTGCGGAGCTGGAATTCCGTCCACTGAAGCAAGGCGTGAAGCATGTGCTGAGCCATCGTATCATAGTGGCCGACTTCTATGAAGTACGGGTGCCAGAAGGGGCGGTGCTGAACCTCGGAGAGAAGTATCTGAAGGTGGACATCGAAGCACTGAACGACTATGCCTTTCCTGTATTAGTGAACAACTTTTTGAGGAAATACTTGTGAAAAAGTTGCACGATATATGAATAATGTATAATTTTGTCACATGAATTTTTTTAACGACAAAAGAGTATGAATAAAGCTATTTTAATCGGAAATGTGGGGGCTGACCCCGAAGTAAGATATTTTGAAGGTGGACGTGCAGTGGCTCAGGTGCGACTGGCTACTACGGAGCGCGGCTACACACTGCAGAACGGCACGCAGGTGCCCGACCGCACGGAGTGGCACCGTGTAGTGATGCGCAACGCCCTCGCTGAAATTGTGGAGAAATATGTACACAAAGGCGACAAACTCTATGTAGAAGGAAAAATCTTCACCCGTACATACGACGATCAGACAGGCGTGAAGCGCTATGTGACCGAGATCTATGTGGATAATATGGAGATGCTCTCTCCGAAGGCACAGAATGCTCCGGCAGCTGCTCCGGCCGCTCCGGCACCCGCTCAGCCTTCTGCAGCACCACAAGCTGATGATAACAGCGGTCTGCCCTTTTAAGTCTAACTAAACCGTAGCAGATTTTGGATACAGAAGCTTTTTTATGCCTCTCGGCATTTCTTATCGACGGTATCACCATTCATACGCCCACGGTGCCAGCTCTGGTGGCTATCATCTGTGCGGCCATACTCCTACTGGCCTCTGGCTTCGCATCGGGCTCTGAGATAGCTTACTTCTCACTCACACCTGCCGACCTCAATGCGGTGGAGGAGGGGAAGACGGCATCCGACGAGCGCATTCGCAGCCTTCTGGCAGACAAGGAACGGTTGCTGGCCACCATCTTGATCACCAACAACTTCGTGAATGTGACCATCATCATGCTGTGCAACTATTTCTTCATGACGGTGTTCACCTTCCTCTCGCCGCTGGCGGAGTTTATCATCATCACGGTGATACTGACCTTCGTCTTGCTGCTGTTCGGAGAAATACTTCCTAAGATACTGGCTGCTCAGAAGACGCTGGCTTTCTGCAGGTTTGCCTCATCGGGCTTGGTGTTCTGCCGCAAGGTGTTCAGTCCGTTGTCATCGATGCTGGTGAACTCTACGTCGTTCCTCAACAAGTACTTCGAGCCGAAGGGACACAACATCTCTGTAGATGACCTCTCGCATGCGCTGGATCTGACGGATAAGAAAGAGCTCACCGAAGAGAGCAGCATCCTGAAGGGCATCATACGCTTCGGCGGTGAGACGGCCAAGGAGGTGATGACTTCTCGCATGGACATGGTGACGCTGGACAACCGTGCCTCTTTCAAGGAGGTGCTGAAGTGCATCGTGGACAATGCCTACTCTCGCATCCCCATCTATCAAGGCGATGCAGATAATATAAAAGGTATCCTCTACATCAAGGATCTGCTGCCGCATCTGAACAAGGGCGACAACTTCCGCTGGCAGTCGTTGGTGCGTCCGGCATACTTCGTTCCAGAGACCAAGATGATAGACGACTTGCTGCATGAGTTTCAGCAGAACCGTGTACACATAGCCATCGTGGTGGATGAGTTCGGCGGCACCTCTGGACTGGTGACCATGGAAGACATCATCGAGGAGATAGTGGGCGAGATACGCGATGAATATGATGAAGAGGAGCGCACCTATTGGCAGCTCGATGATCATACGTGGGTATTCGAAGCCAAGACGCTGCTCACCGATTTCTATAAGGTCACGAAGCTCGACGAGGAAATCTTTGCCGATGTGGCTGGCGAGGCCGATACCATAGGTGGCTTGCTGCTGGAGATCAAGGGCGACTTCCCCGTGCGCCATGAGAAGGTGACGTTCCAGAACTACCTCTTTGAGGTGCTGGCCGTGGATCAGCGCCGCATTCTGAAGGTGAAGTTCTCCATCGTGCCAGCAAGCCCGCAAGTAGAAAAGGACAAAGACTGACGATATAGCATATCGGTGACAGATGATATGGCATATCCTACACCGTTGATATAGCATATCGGCATAAACTGTGGCGGCAAGTCAATATTTGTGTTATAAAAGTTGTCATTTTATAAAATAAATACTATATTTGCAGCCGAAATGTAAATAAATTAATCAGAAATGAAATATGTTGCTACATACCATCATCATCACCTCGTCGAATAGTTCGGTGAGCAATGTGTGTATGTTTCAATGAAGAGATAACAATGAGGCTTGCCGAATACGTTTGGTAAGCCTCTTTTTTTAACGGATAAACAAAGTATAGAAAGTATATGTTAAGAATTGCTGTACAATCCAAAGGTCGTCTGTATGACGAGACCATGTCCTTCCTCTCAGAGTCGGACATCAAACTGAGTGCCACTAAGCAGCGCACGTTGCTCGTGGAATCTACCAATTTCCCGCTGGAGGTGCTGTATCTCCGCGATGATGACATCCCGCAGACAGTGGCTTCTGGTGTGGCCGACATCGGCATAGTGGGAGAGAATGAGTTTGTGGAGCGAGGAGAGGATGCCGTGATCATCAAGCGACTGGGTTTCAGCAAGTGCCGCCTCTCGTTGGCCATCCCTAAGGATGCCGACTATACGGGTGTGCAGTGGTTTGAAGGGAAGAAGATTGCCACCAGCTACCCTAATATCCTGAAGCGCTTCTTGGCAGAGAACGGGGTGAATGCCTCTATCCACGTGATCAACGGTTCGGTGGAGATCTCTCCGGGCATCGGCCTCTCTGACGCCATCTTCGACATAGTGAGCTCTGGCTCTACGCTGGTGAGCAACCGCCTGCGTGAAGTAGAAGTGGTGATGAAATCGGAAGCGCTGCTGATAGGGCATAAGGCTATCTGTGCAGAGAAGCAAGAGGTGCTCGACGAACTGCTGTTCCGCATGAATGCGGTGAAGGTGGCCGAAGACAAGAAGTATGTGCTGATGAATGCGCCTAAGGATAAGGTGGACGAGATAGTGGCCGCCCTTCCTGGCATCAAGAGCCCTACTGTTATGCCTTTGGCGCAAGAAGGTTGGTGCTCTGTGCATACCGTGCTGGATCAGAAGTGTTTCTGGGAGATAATCGGGAAGCTGAAGGCTCTGGGCGCTCAAGGCATCTTGGTGCTTCCGATAGAGAAAATGATAGTTTGAATTTTACGGCGAGCCGTAAATTCAAAAGATGCAAATATGCAAAAATGCAATACGGCTGCGCCGTAATATTCAAAAATTCAAAAATTAAAAGATTAAAATAGTAAAATATTGCGTTTTGTAAGCCCCAGAGGGGCTTAATAGGGTAGCCAGCCATGTCAATGGCTGGTAATATGGATGCTATAGAGAGACAGCGTGCCGTAGGTACGCAAAAATATAGGTGGCGTACCTAAAGGCACGCATTCTATGGCCGCTATTTATCCAGCCATTGACATGGCTGGCTACCCTATAAGATGCCTATGGCATCACCTTTTTGCATTTTGCATATTTGCATATTTTAATGTTTTAATTTTACGGCGTAGCCGTATATGTGCCTATGGCATTACTTGCGAAACTTGAATATATATTATTAATAATTCATAATTATCGCGATTATGATAGAAGTAAGATATCCTGATAAGGTTCAATGGAGCGAACTGCTGAAGCGCCCGTTGATAGAAGCCGAGGCGCTGTTTGACACCGTCCGTGAGATCATCCAGCAGGTGAGGGATGGGGGAGATGCTGCCGTGTTGGCTTTGGAGGCAAAGTTTGACAAGGTGCAGCTGTCTTCTCTGCAGGTGACTCCCGCAGAGATGGATGAAGCAGAGGGTTTGGTGTCTGACGAACTGAAGCAAGCCATCTGCTTGGCAAAGGAGAACATCGCTGCCTTCCATGCTGCGCAGAAGTTCGCTGGCGTAGAGGTGGAAACCTGTCCTGGCGTCAGCTGTTGGCAGAAATCTGTACCTATCGAGAAGGTGGGCCTCTATATCCCAGGAGGCACGGCACCGCTGTTCTCTACGGTGCTCATGCTGGCCGTACCGGCACAGATAGCCGGCTGCAAAGAGATAGTGCTCTGCACCCCTCCTGCAAGAGATGGCAAGGTGCATCCCGCAGTGCTCTATGCCGCACGAGTGGCAGGTGCCAGCAAGGTATTCAAAGCCGGTGGCGTGCAAGCCATTGCAGGAATGGCCTACGGTACGGCCTCTATTCCGAAGGTCTATAAAATCTTCGGTCCAGGCAACCAGTACGTCATGGCCGCCAAGCAGTTGGTAGGCCTCCACGAAGTGGCCATCGATATGCCAGCTGGTCCGTCGGAAGTAGAAGTGCTGGCCGATGAAACCGCCAATCCGGTATTCGTGGCAGCCGATCTGCTCAGTCAGGCGGAGCACGGTGTAGATAGTCAGGCGATGCTCATCACCACCTCGGAGACATTACTGCAAGCGGTGAGAGAGGAAGTGGATCGCCAACTCGCCCTCCTTCCTCGTAAGGACATTGCTGCTAAGTCGCTGGCAAACAGCAAACTGATATTGGTGCGCAGCATCGACGAAGCCGTGGAGATGACCAACGAATATGCACCAGAACACCTCATCATACAGACTAAAGACTACCATGACGTGGCCGAACGCATCGTCAATGCCGGCTCTGTGTTCTTAGGCAACTATGCTTGTGAGAGTGCGGGCGACTATGCCTCTGGCACCAATCACACCCTTCCTACCAACGGCTATGCCAAGGCATACAATGGTGTGAATCTGGATAGCTTCCATCGCAAGCTCACCTATCAGGAACTTACGGCACAAGGCATCCGACAGATAGGGCCAGCCGTAGAGGTGATGGCGGCTAATGAACAACTAGACGGGCACAAGAATGCCATGACCGTGCGCTTACAGTCGCTCGGCGATGAGGGCATGAAGATTGCGGCCTTCGATCTGAAGCGTCTCACCCGTCCGAATATCTGGAATCTGAAACCCTATTCCTCTGCACGCGATGAATATAAAGGCGTGGAAGCCAGCGTATTCCTCGATGCCAATGAGAATCCGTATAATAATCCGCTGAACCGCTATCCCGACCCTCTGCAACTGCAGGTGAAGGAGAAACTGGCAAAGGTGAAAGGCGTGGCCGTGGATCAGATCTTCCTCGGCAATGGTAGCGATGAAGCCATCGACCTCCCATACCGCTGCTTCACCCGTCCGGGCATTGACAATGTGGTGGCCATAGAGCCTACATACGGCATGTATAAGGTCTGTGCCGACATCAATGATGTGGAGTATCGTCCGGTGCTGCTCGACGAGCACTTCCAAATCACGGCAGAGAAACTGCTGGCCGCGTGCGATGCCAATACCAAGATCATCTGGATATGCTCACCAAACAATCCAACGGGAAATAGCATCGATCCTGCGGAGGTGCAGAAGGTGATAGAGCAGTTCCGCGGCATCGTGATCGTGGATGAGGCCTATTCCGACTTCTCCGCACAGAAGCCCTGGCGACTGATGCTCGATGAGCATCCTAACCTCATCGTGCTGAACACCTTCAGTAAGGCTTGGGGACGCGCTGCTATGCGACTGGGCATGGCTTTTGCCAGCAAGGACATCATCGCTATTTTTAATAAGGTGAAATATCCATACAATGTCAACCAACTGACGCAGCAGGAAGCCCTCGCAGCACTCGATAATGCCGCGGATGTGGGCCGTTGGGTGGACGATATACTGCGTGAGCGCTCCTCTCTGATGGAACGCTTCGCTGCGCTGAAGGTCTGCGAGAAGGTTTATCCTACAGATGCCAACTTCTTCTTAGCAAAGGTGACGGATGCCAATCGCATCTATCAATACTTGGTAGGAGAGGGCATCATCGTAAGAAATAGAAATAAGGTGGCACTTTGCGGCAACTGCCTTCGCATCACCATCGGTACGCCAGAGGAGAATGAAGCGTTGCTGCACTCGTTGAGTGGGTTTAGAGGCAGTACGACTGAACCGTAAATTCAAAAATGCAAGAATTCAAAAATGCAAGAATAAACATAGAGCTTAATGTTTAATGTTTAATGTTTAAAGTTTAAAGTTTAATGTTTAACGTTTAATGTTTGACGTTTAATGAAGAAAGTCCTATTTATAGATCGTGACGGCACTCTTGTCATCGAACCGCCTATCACCTATCAGGTGGATACGTTCGAGCAGTTGGAGTTCTATCCAGGCGTGATGCGCCATCTGGGTTTCATCCGCTCAAACCTCGACTTTGAGTTTGCGCTGGTGAGCAATCAAGACGGATTGGGAAAGCCGACTTATCCGCAAGAGCGCTTCGATGCCATTCAGCGTCTCATCATGCAGACGCTGGAAGGGGAGGGCATCACGTTCGATGAAATATATATCGATCCCAGTACGCCAGAGGAGAACTCTCCCAACAGGAAACCACGCACTGGCATGCTGGGAAAGTATATTGGCAATCCGGAGTACGACTTGGCTGGTAGCTTCGTGATAGGCGATCGCTACACGGATGTGGAACTGGCGCATAATCTGGGATGCAAGGCCATCTTGCTGCAAAAAGATAAGAGCTCCTTGCATCTGAAGAGTGAGGGAGGGGAGACCGAAGTGCCGGGATTGGCCGACGATTGTGTGTTGGCTACTACCGACTGGGCACGCATTGCGGAGTTCCTTTTCGCCGGTGAGCGTACGGCCGAGGTGCATCGCGTCACCAGTGAGACGGATGTGTATGTGTGGCTCTGTCTCGATGGAACGGGGACTTGCTCCATCGACACAGGTTTGGGCTTCTTCGACCATATGCTGGAGCAGATAGGGCGTCATGGAGGCATGGATCTCACGATTAAGGTGAAGGGCGACCTTCATGTGGATGAGCATCACACCATAGAGGATACGGCCATCGCACTGGGAGAGTGTCTGTATCAGGCACTTGGCAGTAAGCGAGGCATAGAGCGCTATGGCTTTGCCCTCCCGATGGACGATTGTCTCTGTCAGGTATGCCTCGATTTCGGCGGTCGTCCATGGTTGGTATGGGATGCCGAGTTTCATCGTGAGAAGATAGGAGAGATGCCTACGGAAATGTTCCTCCATTTCTTCAAGTCGCTCAGCGACAATGCACGCATGAACCTCAATATCAAGGCCGAAGGAGAGAACGAACACCACAAGATAGAAGGCATATTCAAGGCATTGGCACGGGCACTTAAGATGGCTGTGCGCAGAGATATTTACCACTATCAGCTTCCGAGTTCAAAGGGAGTTTTATAGTTAATTGAAAATTGAGAATTATGGTTGTGGATGAGATTTTTGGTCGTACGGAGTTGCTGATAGGCACGGAAGCTATGGAGTGCATGACACAGAAGCGCGTCATCGTCTTCGGCGTAGGAGGCGTGGGGAGTTGGTGTGTAGAGAGCTTAGTGCGCTCGGGCATCGGTCATCTCACCATCGTGGATGCCGACTGCGTGTGTACGTCGAACATCAACCGTCAGCTCATGGCTACTACCGCCACAGTGGGACAGGTGAAAGTGGAAGCGCTGAAGGGGCGCTTGCTGCAAATCAATCCGCAGCTGGATCTCACGGCTCTCCAGAAGGTCTATACCGAGGAGACGGCCGATGAGTTCGCATTAGATACCTACGACTACATCATCGATGCCATCGACAGTCTGAAAGACAAGGCTTCACTTATCTTGCGGGCCACCCGCACCAAAGCACACTTCTTCTCTTCCATGGGAGCAGCGTTGAAGTTGGACCCCACCAAGATACAAGTGGCAGAGTTCTGGAAGGTGAAGGGCGACCCACTGGCACGTGCATTGCGTCAGCGCTTCAAGAAGCAAGGCACATTCCCAGCGCGTAAGTTCAAGTGCGTGTATAGTGAAGAGCTGGTGCGCAATCAAGGCACCCCCATGGCTCCCGATGCCACAGGCCTCTTGCCGCCCAAAGCTCAAGTCAATGGCACACTGGCACATATCACCGCCATCTTCGGCTTCATGCTGGCAGGGCTGGTGGTGGAAGATATATTGAATGAAGGTTGAGAGAATGACGAAAGGAAAGCAAAAATATGAATGGAAATGGATACTGACGGTGCTTGTTGGCATCGGCATCTTCCTTTTGTGCCTCTTCCCTCTGAGAGCACTGTTGAACTACCATGAAGAGTCGCATCTCTTCAGATGGACATCCTATTATTTCAGGGAGCAGATGACTTCATGGCAAGGTTTTCTGGAATTTGTGGTGTCGTTTATTGTGCAGTTCTTCTATGTGGCTGCTTTAGGAAGCTTTATACTGGCACTACTGGTCATGGCTTTTCAGCGGCTCACTTGGTGGCTCCTGAAGAAAGTGGGGCGCTGGGAGTGGGGGCTCTATCTGCTGAGTTTCATACCAGCTTTATGCTTATTCTTTTATTTCTTTATCCCCAAAGATTACTGGAACGACGAGAAGTTTAGAGAAGTAGTGACATACGACTATCTAGAGCGCACGCATCAATGGCAGTCGATTTTGAAGCTGACGAGATCTGCAGCCCCAAAGACTGAATGCGGCATTTGGTGCACCAATTATGCCCTTGGTATGACGGGACAACTCGATCAGATGGAGTCTTATCCGCAATGTGGTCCAGAGGGATTGCTGAATGACGCTCTACAGAAACCATCTTTTGCCCTCTACTCTATGAGCGATATTTACTTCCAGTTGGGCAGTGTCAATGAAGCCGAGCGCATAGCATTCAACGCTAAGCAATATTTGCCAAACGACCATAAGAGTGGAAGACTCTACAGACGATTGGCAGAAGCCAACATCGTCAATGGGCACTATGACATAGCGGCCAAGTACCTCCATTTCTTGGAATCTACCATTTTCTATCGCACTTTCGCCAAGCGTTGGCTTTCAGACATTGGCGATGAGGCCAAAGTGGATGCTACATACGGCCGTGTCCGTCAGTTCCGTCAGAAGGAGGGCCGTTGGCTCACTTCCAATGCTAAAGAAGTGATGCTGTTGCAGTTGGTAGAAACGAATGAAGATAATAAGTTGGCGTTTAATTACTTGGTTGCATACAGATTGTTACAACTGGGCTATATTCAAAGCGATAGTGAATGATGAAGTACGTGGTATATATATGGCTCACACTCAGCCTTCTGATGGGCTGTAGCTCATTGCCAGAGCATCCCCAAATCAGTGATGCCCTTCCTCCGATATTCCCTGACTATATAGGTGTCACAATACCCGATGGCATCGCCCCGCTCAATTTTGACGTGAAAGGGCGCAAGAGTGCGGATATCATAGATGTGGTGGTCAAAGGCGGAAAAGGCGGTGAAGTGCATGCCAATGGGAAGTATGCCCGTTTTGATATGGAAGAGTGGCATGTGCTGGTTCATCAGAATGTAGGCGACAGCCTCACACTGACCGTCAGCATTCGGGAAGATGGCACATGGACGCAGTACAAGCCTTTCAGTATCTATGTGAGTGCAGATGCCTTGCCAGAATGGGGATTGACCTATCGAAGAGTGCCACCCGGCTACGATGCGTATGGAAACATGGGTATCTATCAGCGAAATCTGAGTAGTTTTGAAGAACAGGCTTTGGTGGAAAATACGGCTATTGATCAGAATTGTGTCAACTGCCACGCCATGAATCGTGGCAATGCCGAGCAGTTCACATTCCACGTGAGAGGTAAATATGGCGCTACGATAGTGGGCACAGAGGGGAAGACGGAAGTGCTGGCTCCACAGAATCAGGAACTTGGCGGCGGAATGGTATATCCATTCTGGCATCCTTCTGGAAGTTTTATCGCCTATTCTACGAATGAAACGCATCAGAATTTTCACCAGCTGAGGGACTTACGTGTGGAGGTGTATGATAGGAAGTCTGACATTATCATCTATAAGCCATCCACCCACGAGATACTTCTTGATAGTATTTTGGCAAAGCCAGATGTCTTGGAGAACTATCCAGCCTTCTCTCCAGACGGCGAATGGCTCTATTTCACCTCTGCACAGCGCGTAGATACTATCTGGAAGAACTATCAGGATGTGAAGTATGACATCTGTCGCATTCGTTTTGATGCTGCTACTGGCATGATGGGCGATAGTATAGAGACGGTGGTGGATGCCCGAAGTATGAAGAAGAGTGCCAATATGCCGCGTATCTCTTATGATGGCAGGTTCCTGCTTTATACGATGACCGATTATGGTTGTTTCCCTATCTGGCATCCTGAGGCCGACTTATGGATGATGGATCTTCAGACGGGAGAGTCTTTCCCTCTCGATGGAGCCAATAGCAATGATTCGGAGAGCTTCCATAATTGGAGCCTCAATTCTCACTGGATAGTATTTACTACTCGAAGAGACGATGGCCTTTATACCACGCTCTATTTAGCGCATGTCGATGAACATGGTCGGGCTTCGAAGCCCTTCTGTCTGCCGCAACAGAATCCAAAGGAGTACTTTGCAGAAACCATTTACTCCATTAATACTCCTGAATTTGTGCAGACGGAAATTCATAGGGATAAAGCACAGCTGTATAAGCGTTTACTGGGCAGTGAGCGCGTTTCTACCGCTCTTAAAGTAGCAGATTAGAATTTTATTATTACCTTTGCAGAAAAAAATAGGATGATGAAAAAGAAATTATACCTCATAATGACATTGGTTTTGGCACTGCTTACCTCTTGTGGAGGCGGAAGTGGTAGTACGGGACTTTTTGGAAGGTCGGAAGCGCAGCCTTCGGAGGAAGAGGCACCGAAAGGTCCTCAATCCATGCAAGACTCTGATATCACTGTCCCCGTGCAGGTGGGGAGCAGAGAATTCCAATCCAATGTGGTGCGTAGGCCTGACAACAGACTGCCCATGGTCACCAATGAACAAGGCCAGAAGTTCGTGGACAATCGCATCACCCTCCGACTGCAGGAAGGTAGCCGACAGGTGGTGAACCGTGAGTTTACGAAAGCCGACTTTGCGCCTTTCCTCGATGCAGAATTTCAGCGCAATGCCATATTAGAAGGCTTGGTGTTTGATAAGGTCGAAGGCAGCATCATACTCTATGCTGCAAGTGTGGCCTATCCAGAGAGCGACCTCTACGTGCCCTTCCAAATCACGGTCACTACAACTGGCAATATCAGCATCGCCAAGAGTGATGTGATGGACGAGTACGAGGCTACTCCGGATAGCCTCACACAACAGCAGTAAACTTTATCCGCAGTGGAAGTATTGGGTTACCAGTGCTTCCAGATAGTCTTCATCGGCCATAGCCTTGGCGATCAGTTCCTTATCGTCAAAGCGGGTGAGTGATTTCACCACACCGTCTATCAGTCGGGCACTGAACACTCCATGCGCTTCAAAGACCTCTCTGCATGCTTGCAGGGCCTTAGCAGATTCTACGCAACAAGCGGGCAACTGTGCCAGTCTCTTCAGCTTCTCTGCATTCTCAGGCTTATGGATATCCACATCCACATACGTCTCTGCAGCGATGCGCAAAGCCTCTTCTGCAGGCATCTCCAATCCGTGTCTGCATGCCACACAGAGCGCAGCCATCAGTTGGTAGATATCCGCAGAGCAGTCGGGTGATCGCATCTCCACCGTCTGTTTCATGGTGCTGTCTGCACAGCTTTTCTTTTCCAGCGGATTCACCTGCGTGCACATATCCTTCGATGCCGTCCATCCCAGTGGCACACGCACCAAGACAGAGCGGTTCCTATCGCCCCAACATACATTGGTAGGTGCCTCTTGATGGGGCACAAGGCGAAAGTAGGAGGTAGGATTCTTGTTGCCAAAAGCGGTGATGGCAGGTGCGAGAGACATCATACCAGCGATGGCACGACGGGCCGTTTCAGAGAGCTCGCCATTCTGGAGCATCATGTTGTGTCCGTCCTTCATCAATCGCATGTGTATATGCAGTCCAGATCCCGCCTTTCCCTTAGTGATCTTTGGGGCGAAGGTCACATCCAGCCCTTCTCTCCATGCCAGATTCCTTATCACCCATTTCGCCAGAACCAGTTGGTCGGCAGCCGTTTCTATAGGCGTAGGGAGAAACTCAATCTCGTTTTGTTCATAGACCTTGCCGTTCAGTGTGAAGTTGCCCACTTCCGAGTGACCATACTTTATCTGTCCGCCCGTCTGAGCGATGTAGCACATACACTTCTGTCGGAACTCTCCGAATTTAGCATAAGGCCCCGATTCATGATATCCGCGTTGATCAGTAGCAGGAAATGCCCCATCATCCTCTGCAATCACATAATACTCCAGCTCTCCCATAGCCTCGAAGGTCATGCCCGTCTGCTCTCTGAAAGCCTTGGCAGCCTGTCGGATGGTATGTTCAGGCGCACTCTCCAAGGCATTGCCTTCCTTGTCGAAGAAAGAGCAAAGCATGCAGAGGGTAGGGATTTCTGAAAATGGGCTGATGAAAGCCGTGCGGAAGCGAGGTATCACGTAGAGGTCGCTGTTTCCCGCTTCGATATAGCTGGGGAAGAGGCTGGAGCCATCTACACGCTCACCAAGTGTCAGTATGGTTTCGAGATAAGCCAGGCTGTTGATGACGAAGCTCAGCGTCTTGATGCGCCCGTCTTCTGCAGGATACATGAAGTTGATCATCTTTACGTCATGCGCTTTCACATAATCTATGATGTCGCTCATGGTAAATTCTTCTGCTGGTTTCTTCAGTTCTCTCACCAGTAGGTTAAGGTTCAGTTCTATTTCCTTATTCATAATTAATGTAGGTATTAATGAGTCTATTAAGTCTAGTTTTGCAAATATATTACATTTTTATGCAATTCCAATAGCTTGCGAATGAAATAATTTTACAACATCCCTGTAAGCCTTTTTAAAATATTTTGATAAAAAAATAGCCGAAAAGTTTGGCAAATAAAAAAAGAGTTGTACCTTTGCAACGCTTTTGAGAAAGCGATGCATTTCACGATGCATGGAGAGATGGCTGAGTGGTCGATAGCGGCGGTCTTGAAAACCGTTGAACTGAGAGGTTCCGGGGGTTCGAATCCCTCTCTCTCCGCCAACCACAAGGTGCGTTAGTTCAGTTGGTTAGAATACATGCCTGTCACGCATGGGGTCACGAGTTCGAGTCTCGTACGCACCGCCAACCTAAGCCCTGAGAGTTTCTCAGGGCTTTTTTATTTAAGCATTAATCATAGATTAGAGTTGAATACTTCAAAGAAAATCATGCCGCATGGCTAATTCTCAATGTTCAATTCTCAATTCTCAATTAAAAAAGTTTCATCATGGAGCAGAAAGTGATCACAAATCGTTTAGACTGGATGGATTGGGCCAAGGCCATCGCCATCACCATTGTTGTGTTCGGACACATCTACATGCCTTTCTCTAAGTGGATATTTGGTTTCCACATGCCCTTCTTCTTCATGCTTTCTGGCTTTCTGCAGAAGAAGCGCTCTGTGAGAGATGAGGCGGTGAACAGTGCCAAGTCGCTCCTCATTCCCTATGTGATCTACAATGTCTATCTGCTCATATACAGCCTCTTTACGGGCGAGTATGCCTCCAACTATCCCCTTGACATGCTCCTCGGCATGCAGTGGAACCTCTCTATGGCATGTCGCCCTCTGTGGTTCCTTCTCTCGCTGTTCTTCATGCGCATGGCATACGCTGCCTTGTCGCAAAAGGGAAGTTGCGTCCTCGCCGTGCTCTGCATCGTCTTTGTCCTGGTGTTCCATGGCGCAGCGCCCATGAAGCCCCAGATGAACTATTTCCAGATTTTCGAGGCTGTGATTTGCTTCCCATTCTTCGTCATCGGCATCCTCATGCATCAGTATAAGGTGGAGCAGGTCTTAGACCATCTTCCTGTAGCCCTGCGCTATGTCTGCATAGCCATAGGTCTCGCAGTGGGCTTTTATTTCGTCAGCATCAACGGTGGCGTCATACCCTTCCGACTCATGCTGAGCAATGTGCCCTTGTTCTATCTGGGTGCCATCTTCATCAGTATCAGTCTGATATGGCTCATCTACCAGACCCTTAAGGTGCGCAATGCCTACATCCAGCTCCTGTCTGAAGGCACCCTGCTTATCTTTGCTGTCCATCAGAGCATCTGCTGGCCTTTGCGAAGCTTTGTGCCAAGTGGAACATGGGGGGCCTTGGCTTTCACCATGGCCACCGTCTTACTACTCTCAGGCTTCGTGTGGTTGGCCAGAAAGTATTGTCCTGTGCTGTTAGGAAAGATGAAATAGGAAAGAGGTGCAGCCTTCAGTGGCAGTTAGCTAAATGGTAGTGCTGCGTGCTATGTGAATCGTGCGCCGTGGAGTCGTGCAGAACATGCTCCGTGAGTTGGCCAGAAGCCATGTCAGTCGTTCCGTACTGACGCCCTAAAGTTGAATCCCGAAGGATTCGTCTTTTAGCTCACCCTGTCCGTCGGGCCACACCTCCAGAAGTCTTTATTCCATTTCAGTGATGAAGTTCAGCGCCTGAATCTCGATGTCGAGCTTGCGCAGCTGCTGTGAGTATTTATCGATTTGCTTGCGCAATGCAGGCACGTCTATGGTGGTCACATACTTTATCTCGTTGCGCCCATAGCGGTCGGCCTGCTGTGAAGCCCTGTCGAACACCTCGCGCAGCACCTGTACGCGCTTTCCCAGCACCTCACGCTCCGCCATCATCTCAGTGAGCGTCTTTCCGTCTTTCACGGTGTGCATGTTGGTGGCGTTGATGCGATACATCACCTCCTGCAGCTGTTTCAGGCAGCTGTCCAGTTCCTTCATCAGTTCCGCTGGTTGTTCAGAAGGCTGGTCGCCCTCCTGCACTTTCGTATTGTTCAGCAGTCGAGCCTTCAGTTGCTCGATGCGTGTCTGCAGATCCTTTCGGATGCTCAGTCCTTCAGCTAATTTCATAGTCTTATGCTTTTTGGTTTCGTGGCGCGAAGTTACGAATAATAAATGTATTTTTCCATTTATTCTTTTTGTTTTTCATATTAGTGCTCATTTTTTTACTTTTTGCTGTTATGATATAGTTCACCCAATGATAAAAATGAGAATTGGGTGTAGGTAGAGTAGGGTTTTGCTGATGGACCACCTTCGATTTTTCCTTTCACCTTTCACCGATGTGGCGTAAGTCGTTGATATCCATACGTTTATCGTGGTGAAAGGAAAAGCATTTCCTTTCACTACCTTTCACCACCTTTCACCAATTCCAAATTTGGGAAGTGCTAAGTTTTTTATCCCTCTTAGGGTAGCCTTTATTCAATCCCTCCCCCTCTGGGGGAGGTTAGGAGAGGGTAGGCACATAGTCAATCTTATCCCTATGCAGATGGCGTTCCCTCTCCCTGCCTCCCCCACAGGGGGGAGGGGATGTGGGATACCTCTCTCTCTTAAAGATGGTCTTTTGTCAATCCCTCCCCCTTGGGGGAGGTTAGGAGAGGGTAGGCACATAGTCAATCTTATCCCTGTGCAGATGGCGTTCCCTCTCCCTGCCTCCCCCAAGGGGGGAGGGAATGTTGGAATGCCTCTCTCTTTGGGAGTAGGGGAATTGTAGAAAGCGTGAAGGGTGGTGAAAGGCGGTGAAAGGGCGGCGATTTCCTTTCACCGCCTTAATTCGTTGAAATACATGTATTTAAGTGGCATCGGTGAAAGGTGAACGGAAAAATCGAAGCAGCTCCTTCGGAGCTTACTTACGAACCTTGCCCATTATCAGACCTGGAATTGGAGAAGGGCAAACCCATCGTTCTCCCATCAAAAAAACATCACCATCCCATCTAAACCTCATAGCCCTCCCATCTAAACCTCATCGCCATCCAATCCAAATTTCAGACAGCAGTGCTGTCTGTACAATCACCAGTGCTGTCTGTACAATCAGCGGTGTTGTCTGTACAATCAGCAGTGCTGTCTGAACTTTGCATCGTTACCCCATGGATTTTATCTCGTTTCCTCACACCTTTTATATGCCCATAGTTGACGTTTCCCGTCCAAGTCTATCCTTTTCACTCCACATTTGGACAGAAACCGAGCTTATTAAATAAACTTGAATCCCTATAGATTTGCGGATATGAAAACTAATAGCTATTTTTGCTGCTGATAGTTACAAAAAAGGAATGTACAATGAATAACTTAAACTATATACTATTATGATAAAAATGCGTTGCTTATTAATGCTGGCTTCCACGCTTTGCTTCATGGCCGCTCAGGCACAGCCTGCACTGGTGAAGAAGAACGGAAACACTCATTTTGAGATTGATGGAAAACCTTTTGTGATGTTTACGGGTGAGCTGCACAACTCTACCAGCACCAGCGAGAGCTACATGCAGGAAATTGGCGTCTGGAAGCAGATGAAAGAGGCCAACTTCAATACCGTCATCGCTTCATGCTCATGGGATGTCATAGAGCGCGAAGCAGGGAAGTATGATTTCACATCTGTGGATCATGTGATCCGCGATGCCCGTGCCAACGGCCTCAAGGTGGTGATGATCTGGTTTGCCAGTTGGAAGAACGGAAACTCCACCTATGCCCCAAGCTACATCAAGCGAAATCCGTCGAAATATCCGCTGGTGAAGAATGAGGAAGGGCAGACGCTGAACGTGCTCTCAACTTTCGGCGAGGCTTCAAAGAGTGCCGACAAGGCCGCATTCGCAGCCCTGATGCGCCATATCCGCGAGATAGACAAGGATAACACCGTGATCATGATGCAGGTGGAGAACGAGATGGGTATCTTAGGCTCGAAGAGAGACTTCTCTGCTGCTGCTGAAAAGGCATGGAAGGGTCAGGTGCCTGCTGATCTCATCAACTATCTGACGGCAAACAAGGGCAAGCTCTTCCCAGAGTTGGAGAAAGTGTGGGCAGCAGCTGGCCATAAGACCAAGGGCACTTGGGAGGAAGTTTTTGGCAAAAGCCACTCAAACACAGAGGATTGGAAGGAGTATCCCTACTACACGGAGGAGCTCTTCCAGGCCTACTACTATGCCAAGTATGTGGGTGAGGTGACAGCAGCAGGAAAGGCGGAGCATAACATCCCGATGTATGTGAACAACTGGCTGAAGCAGCCGGGCATGGGCGCTCCAGGTGGATTCCCTTCTGGCAGTCCGCTGCCTGAAGTCATCGATGTGTGGAGGGCAGCTGCCCCAGCAGTAGATTTCACTGCACCAGACATCTACATCAATGAGTATGAGTGGGTACTGAGCCAGTTCGCTCTCAGCGAGAACCCTATCTTCATCCCAGAATGCAGAAGCGATGTGGCTAAGGCTCTCTACGCCTACGGAGAATACGATGCCCTCGGCTTTGCACCATTCGGCTTCGACGGCCCGTCTGGTCAGGGTGCTGGCGGCATGTCGGCAGAGGAGTATGCCAACTTCCAGAAGTGCTACGGCCTCCTGTCTGGCATGGGTACGATGCTTACAGACAACTACGGCTCTGATAAGATGCGTGGATTCTATATCACTGCTCACAATCCAAATCCAAGCATCGAAATGGGAGACTACATTATTACCTTCTCTTCTACGCAGCGCATGCGCGCCTTCGACTACGGACAGGGTGCAGAGCAGCTGGCTGCTGAGAATGCTGCGCTTACCGCAAGAAACCAGAACAATACGCAGTCGGGTGCCCTTATCATCCAGACGGGTGCAGATGAGTTCTATATAGTGGCCATCAACGGAATGCTGAGCTTTGCTCCTAAGAATCCGAAGGCCAAGGGAAGAGTGTTGTTAGATACCCTTGAAGAAGGAACCTTCAAGGACGGAAAATGGATTCCTGGAAGAAACTTGAACGGTGATGAAGGCCGTCCGAACATCTCGGGCGTGGGGGCCAGGAGGATAAAACTTTATCAATCGACAGTGGACGCTCCTGCTGGTCGATGGGGTTGATGTATGATATACCCAAATAATTTTGAAGAGAAAATAGGATTCCAGCAGGTGAGGAGCCTGCTGAAGAGTAAGTGCCTCAGCACACTGGGTGCAGAGCGCGTGGACATGATGGCCTTCAGCGAAACCTTCGATGACATCAAGGAGAAGCTGGAGCAGACGGCAGAGTTTGTCAAGATTCTGCAGGCAGACGAGAATTTCCCCTCTACCTACTACTTCGACGTGCGAGAGTCGCTGAAGCGCATCCGCGTGGAGGGCACGTATCTGGAGGAGCCAGAGCTGTTTGACCTGCAACGCTCGCTCTCTACCATCCAAGACATTCTGCACTTCCTGCGCACCAAGCAGGCAGAGGAAGATGTGCTGCGCTATCCACGCCTCTCGGCCTTGGCAGGCGATATAGAGCTGTTTCCTGCCGTGGTGCGCCGCATCAACAGCATACTGGATCCCTTCGGAATAATCAAGGACAATGCCTCCATGCAGTTGGCTGGCATCCGACATGAGTTGGCCACCACCGTGGGCAGCATCTCACGCACGCTGAACCACATCTTGCGTAGTGCACAGAGCGAAGGGGTGGTGGACAAGGACGTGGCACCCACCATGCGCGATGGGCGACTGGTGATCCCAGTGGCTCCTGCACTGAAACGCCGCATCAAGGGCATCGTCCACGATGAGAGTGCCAGCGGCAGAACGGTGTTCATAGAACCTGCAGAGGTGGTAGATGCCAACAATCGCATCCGAGAACTGGAGAGCGAGGAGCGCAGAGAGATACTACGCATACTGACGCTCTTCAGCGACCAACTGCGCCCCAACATCCCAGCCGTGCTGCAAAGCTATGAGTTCCTAGCAGAGATAGACTTCATACGTGCCAAGGCGCTGTGGGCCGTGCAGACGGGCAGCACCCTGCCATACGTGGTAGATAAGCGACTGGTAGATTGGGTGATGGCTGTGCATCCGCTGCTGCAAATCTCCCTGCAGAAACATGATAAGAAGGTGGTGCCCCTGGACATCTCGCTGAACAGAAAGCAGCGCATCCTGCTCATCTCTGGACCGAATGCAGGAGGTAAGTCGGTCTGCCTCAAGACGGTAGGCCTGCTGCAATACATGCTGCAATGCGGCATGCTGGTGCCAATGCGCGAAAACAGCACCATGGGCATCTTCAGCCACATCTTTATAGATATAGGTGATGAACAGAGCATCGAGGACGATCTGAGCACCTACAGCAGTCATCTGCTGAACATGAAATTCATGATGAAACGCTGTGATGGCAGCTCTCTGATACTGATAGACGAGTTCGGCAGCGGCACAGAGCCAAACATCGGAGGAGCCATCGCCGAGGCGGTGCTGAAGCGCCTCAACGAGAAAGGCACCTATGGCGTGATCACCACCCACTACCAGAATCTGAAGCACTTCGCAGAAGACCATGAGGGCGTGGTAAACGGAGCCATGCTCTACGACCGCCATCAGATGCAAGCCCTCTATCAGCTCCAGATAGGCAATCCAGGCAGCTCGTTTGCCGTGGAGATAGCCCGCAAGATAGGCTTGCCAGAAGAGGTGATCAAGGATGCCAGCGACATAGTGGGCAGCGACTACATCAATGCCGACAAGTATCTGCAAGACATCGTGCGCGACAAGCGCTACTGGGAGACCAAGCGCCAGAATATCCATCAGCGAGAGAAGCAGATGGAGGAGACCATAGCACGCTATGAGGAAGAGCTGCGCGACCTGCAGAAAGAGCGTAAGGAAATCATGCAGAAAGCTCGCGAGGAAGCCAAGCAACTGATGGCCGACTCTAATGCCAAGATAGAGAACACCATACGCGAGATACGTGAGCAGCAGGCAGAAAAGGAGCAGACACGTCGTGTAAGGCAGGAGTTGGAGGACTTCAAGCGCGAACTGGAACAGCGTGCCAAGGAAGAAGCCGAGGAGAAAATCAACAAGAAGATAGAGCAACTGCGCTTACGCCAGCAGCGTAAGCAAGAGAAAAAGGAGAAGCGCGAGAAGCAAGAAGCTGTGAAGGCAGAGCAGAAGAGCAAGGAAGTGGCAGAGCGCATCTATGGCATAGAGGAGGGCGACTATGTACGCCTGAAAGGTCAGCAGGCCGTGGGGCAGGTGATGGAGATAAAAGGTCAGCAAGCCGTGGTGGGCTATGGCAGTGTCAAGACCACCGTGAAGCTGAACCGTCTGGAGCCGGCTCATGCAGTGGCCCGCCAAGACGAACTGAGCACCAAGAGCACCTACCTCAGTGAAGGCACGCTGGACACGATGCACGATCGCCGTCTGAACTTCCGTCAGGACTTGGATGTGCGAGGCATGCGTGGTGATGAGGCTTTGCAGGCAGTCACCTATTTCATCGACGATGCCATACTGATAGGCGTGCCACGTGTGCGCATCCTGCATGGCACTGGCAACGGTATCCTGCGCACCCTCATCCGTCAGTATCTGGCCACAGTGCCAGGCGTCAGCAGCTTCCGCGATGAGCATGTGCAGTTTGGCGGAGCAGGACTCACGGTAGTGGAGCTGGGGTGATGCTTTATTGAGGATTGAGAATTGAGAATTGAGAATTAATAGTAAGATGGACGATAGTTATAATTTTCAATTATCAATTCTCAATTTTCAATTATTTTCGTATTTTTGCACCCGAAAAAGTAACAAAAGATGAAAGTTGCCATCATAGACTATAATGCTGGGAATATCCGCTCGGTGGAGAATGCCCTTAGGAGACTGGGTGTGGAACCTGTGCTTACGGCCGATCATGACACCATTCGCCGTGCAGACAAGGTGGTCTTTCCTGGCCAGGGAGAGGCCAGCAGCACCATGAGCTTCCTCAGGACGCAAGGGCTGGATGAGGTGATCAAGAGCCTAAAGCAACCCACGCTGGGCATCTGCATAGGCATGCAGCTGCTCTGCAAGCACTCTGAAGAGGGGGATACCGACTGTCTGGGCATCTTCGATGCAGAGGTGAAGCGCTTTCAGCCACAGCGGCATGAAGACAAGATCCCACAGATGGGGTGGAACACCATCGGCCAACTGAAAGGGGCACTGTATGAGGGCTTTACGAAAGAAGAATATGTGTACTTCGTGCATAGCTACTATGTGCCACTCTGTCCTTGGACAGCCGCAGTGACAGACTACATACAGCCCTATTCGGCCTCTGTGTGCAAGGACAACTTCTACGCCACGCAGTTTCATCCAGAGAAGAGCGGGGCGGTAGGGGAACGCATCTTGCAAAACTTTCTAAAACTGTAAACGCATGAAGATAGAACTCATACCTGCCATAGACATCATAGATGGGAAGTGCGTGCGCCTCTCACAGGGCGACTATGACAGGCGGAAAGAATATGATGAGCGTCCACTGGAAGTGGCTAAGCGCCTGCAAGATGTAGGCATACGGCGACTCCATGTGGTGGACCTTGACGGAGCGGCCAGCAGTCATATAGTGAACTATAAGTCGCTGGAGCAGATAGCTACACATACCGACTTAATGATAGACTTTGGCGGAGGCTTGAAGACTGATGACGATCTGCGCATCGCCTTCGAGTGCGGAGCAGCTATGGTGACAGGCGGAAGCATAGCTGTGAAGGATGCCGAGACCTTCTGCCGCTGGCTGCAAATCTATGGCAGTGAGCGCATCATCTTGGGAGCAGACGCTAAAGATAAAAAGGTGGCAGTGAGTGGCTGGAAGGAAAACAGCGACCTGGAGTTGCTGCCGTTTATCAGCAGTTATGTGGAGCAAGGCATCAGTAAGGTGATCTGCACAGACATCAGCAAAGATGGCATGCTTCAAGGCCCTGCGGTGGAGCTTTATCAAGAGATACTGGAGCAGCATCCGTCGCTGCACCTCATAGCCAGTGGCGGTGTGGGCAGCATGGATGACATCAAGCGTCTGGAAGAGGCTGGCGTACCAGCCGTGATCTTCGGAAAGGCGCTGTATGAAGGAAGGATTACAATGGATGAACTAATAATTCATAATTCATAATTTAAAAATTAAGAAATTGTTAGCTAAGCGTATCATATCATGCCTTGACATCAAGGACGGACAGACGGTGAAAGGAACCAACTTCCTGAATCTGAGGCAGGCAGGCGATCCTGTGGAACTGGCGCGTGCCTATAGCGAGCAGGGAGTGGATGAACTGGTATTTCTGGACATCACTGCCAGCTTCGAGGGGCGCAAGACCTTCACGGAACTGGTGAAGCGCATCGCAGAAAACATCAATATCCCATTCACGGTGGGAGGAGGCATTCATGAGCTGAGCGATGTAGATAGACTGCTGGGTGCTGGTGCCGATAAGATATCTGTGAACTCCGCAGCCATACGTCATCCAGGGTTGATCGATGAGATAGCCAACCACTTCGGAAGTCAGGTGTGTGTGCTGGCCGTAGATGTCAAGCAGACTCCTCAAGGCTGGAAGTGCTATCTGAATGGTGGACGCGTAGAGACAGAACGCGAACTCTTCAGTTGGGTGCGCGAAGGTCAGGAGCGAGGGGCAGGCGAGGTGCTCTTCACCAGCATGGATCATGACGGTGTGCGCCAAGGCTATGCCAATGAGGCACTTGCGCAGATGGCCGATGCCCTCTCTATCCCTGTGATAGCCAGTGGCGGAGCAGGTAAGATGGAGCATTTCAGGGATGCTTTCCGAGTGGGAAAAGCAGATGCTGCACTGGCAGCTGGCGTTTTTCACTTCGGAGATATCAAAATTCCCGAATTAAAATCTTATCTTTGTAGCGAGAATATAGTTATTAGAGTATAGAACGCGAAAGTGTTAGAATATGAATTGGAACTTGGATATAATTTTCAATTTTCAATTCTCAATTTTCAATTTATAGTGATGCTTGATTTTGACAAAATGAATGGACTGGTACCTGCCATCGTGCAGGATGCCGATACCAAGACGGTCTTGATGCTGGGATTCATGAACCAGGAGGCCTACGAGAAAACCCTGGAAACGGGGAAGGTGACTTTCTATAGTCGTACGCGCCAGAAGCTCTGGACGAAAGGCGAGGAGAGCGGTCACTTCCTGCATCTGGTTTCTATGGCCGAAGACTGTGACCACGATACACTCTTAGTGAAAGTGCATCCAGAAGGACCTACCTGTCATCTGGGTACGGATACATGCTGGGGAGAGAAGAATGAAGAGCCTGTGATGTTCCTCAAGGAGCTGCAGGACTTTATCTCACAGCGTCATGAGGAGATGCCAGAGGGCTCCTACACCACGAGCTTATTCCAAAGCGGTGTCAACAAGATGGCGCAGAAGGTAGGCGAGGAAGCTGTGGAAACGGTGATAGAGGCTTGTAATGGTACGGACGACCGACTGATCTACGAGGGGGCAGACCTGATCTACCACCTTATAGTATTACTCACCAGCAAAGGCTACCGCATAGAAGACTTAGCGCGTGAGTTGCAAGAACGTCATAAGCCCAACTGGAAGAAACACTAAATTTAGGGTTTAGAGTTTAGAGTTTAGAGTCTAGAGTTTAAAGTTTAATGTTTAATGTTTAATGTCTAACGTTTAACGTTTAATGTTTAAAGTTTAATGTCAACAGTCCTAAAATATGAGGATGTGCGAATCTCTCAGCAGGAAGTAGATGTGCTGGAAGAGGTGAACTTGGAACTGGCAGACGGTGAGTTCGTCTATCTGGTGGGGAAAGTAGGTGCTGGAAAGTCCACCTTCCTGAAGACCATCTATGGCGAGGTACCTATAGCCGATGGCAGGGCCAAGGTCTTGGACTTCGACCTCAGTAGGCTGAAGCAGCGGGAGATACCCAGATTGAGACGTAAGCTGGGCATCGTCTTTCAGGATTTCAGACTGCTGACAGACCGCTCTGCCCATGATAACCTGGAGTTCGTGCTTCGTGCTACGGGCTGGAAGGGAAAGCGAGAGATGGAGCATCGCATAGATGAGGTGCTGACGCTGGTGGGAATGCAGCATAAAGGCTACAAGCTGCCCAACGAGTTGTCGGGAGGTGAGCAGCAGCGCGTGGTGATAGCGCGTGCCGTGCTGAATCATCCACAGATTATACTGGCAGACGAACCCACGGGCAACCTCGATGCTGAGACTGGCATGCAGATAGCAGCCTTGCTGCATCGCATCTGTGAGGAACAAGGCACATTGGTCATCATGTCCACGCACAACAAGCAGTTGATGCAAGCCTATCCAGGCAAGGTGCTTGGCATTGAGAATCATAGGTTAGAGTTTAGGGTTTAGAGTTTAGAGCTTAGAGTTTAGAACTTAGAGTTTAGAGAGAAATAATTTATAATTTATAATTCATAATTCAAATACGATGAAGGTATTAAAGTTTGGAGGTACTTCAGTAGGTTCGGCCCAACGTATGAAAAACGTGGCAAAGTTGATTACTGATGGTGAGCAGAAAATCGTGGTGCTCTCGGCTATGTCGGGTACTACCAACACATTGGTGGAGATTTCCGACTATCTGTATAAGAAGAATCCCGAGGGAGCCAATGAGGTGATTAACAGATTGGAGCGCAAGTATCGTCAGCACGTCGATGAGCTGTATAGCTCTGCAGAGTACAAGACGAAAGGACGTGAGCTTATCAAGAGCCACTTCGACTATATCCGCTCTTTCACGAAAGACCTCTTCACACTGTTTGAGGAGAAGGTTATCCTCTCACAAGGAGAGCTGATCTCTACGGGTATGATGAACTACTACCTGCAAGAGCAGGGCGTGAAGTCGGTGCTGCTGCCAGCTTTGGAATTCATGCGCACGGACAAGAACGCAGAGCCAGACCCTGTATATATTAAGGAGAAACTGCAGTCGCAGCTGGAGATTCATCCTGGGGCCGACCTGTATATCACGCAGGGATTCATCTGCCGCAATGCCTATGGCGAGGTGGACAATCTGCAGCGTGGTGGCAGCGACTATACCGCTTCTCTGATAGGTGCTGCTGTGGGTGCCAGCGAGATACAGATATGGACAGACATAGATGGCATGCACAACAACGACCCTCGTGAAGTGGATAAGACTGAGGCTGTGCGCAGCCTGCATTTTGAAGAAGCTGCAGAGCTGGCTTACTTTGGTGCCAAGATTCTGCACCCCACCTGTGTGCAGCCAGCTAAGTATGCCAACATCCCTGTGCGCCTGCTGAACACGATGGATCCTGCGGCTCCTGGTACGCTGATCTCCAATGATACAGAGAAAGATAAGATCAAGGCCGTGGCTGCTAAGGACAACATCACCGCTATCAAGATAAAGAGCGGACGTATGCTTCTGGCATACGGCTTCCTGCGTAAGGTATTCGAGATCTTCGAAAGCTACCAGACCAGTATCGACATGATCTGCACCTCAGAGGTGGGTGTGTCTGTGACGGTGGATAACACTAAGCACCTGAACGAGATATTGGACGATTTGAAGAAATATGGCACTGTAACGGTGGACAAGGATATGTGCATCATCTGCATCGTGGGCGACCTCGACTGGGAGAACATCGGATTCGAGCAGTTGGCTCTCGACGCTTTGCAGGGTATTCCTGTGCGTATGATTTCTTATGGTGGTAGCAACTATAATATCTCTTTCCTGATAAAGAAAGAGGACAAGAAGAGAGCGTTGCAGCAACTGAGTGACAAGTTGTTCAATGGTAAGTAAACAACAAACAAAGAAGTAAGAATAAAGAATGAAAACCACATTTCCACTGGAGCAATTCCAACTGTTGAAGACTCCATTTTATTACTACGACACCCATGTGCTGAGAGCTACTCTGCAGAGCATCTGTAAGGAGAAGGAGGCACTGGGAAACTGTGAGGTACACTATGCCATCAAGGCCAATGCAAACCCTAAACTGCTGCCCATCATCAGCAGCTACGGCTTAGGAGCCGACTGTGTGAGTGGAGGTGAGATAGAGGCTGCATTGAAGGCTGGATTCCCTGCCGAGAAGATTGTGTTTGCTGGTGTGGGAAAGGCCGATTGGGAGATCTGCCTCGGACTGGACAAGGGTATCTTCTGTTTCAACGTAGAGTCTGTACCCGAGTTGGAGGTCATCAATGAGTTGGCAGGCACCATGGGAAAAGTGGCTAATGTAGCATTCAGAATCAATCCTGATGTGGAGGCGCATACACATGCCCATATCACAACAGGCTTGGCAGAGAATAAGTTCGGCATCAGCATGGCAGACATGGAGTCTGTCATAGCAAGGGCGGCAGCTTTGCAGAATGTGCGCTTTATAGGCCTTCATTTCCATATTGGGTCGCAGATACTCGACTTGGAAGACGATTTCTTGCCACTCTGCGATCGCATCAACGACTTGCTGGAACAGCTGGGAAAGCAGGGCATTGTGGTGGAGAATATCAACGTAGGTGGCGGACTCGGCATAGACTACGAACAGCCAGAGAGTCATCTGTTGCCAGAGTTCGAGCGTTATATGAGTCTCATAGCGACGCACTTGAAGCTTAGTCCTGCCCAGACGCTGCACTTCGAACCTGGCAGATCGGTGGTGGCTCAGTGTGGCTCTCTGATCAGCAGAGTGCTCTACGTGAAGCAAGGCACCAACAAGCAATTTGCCATTCTGGATGCTGGAATGACAGAACTTATACGTCCGGCTCTCTATCAAGCGCATCATGCGATAGAGAACCTGACGAGCAAGGAAGAAAAAGAAAAATATGATGTAGTAGGCCCTATCTGTGAGTCGAGCGATGTGTTTGGCAAAGATGTCTGCCTGCCACGCGTGCATAGGGGAGACCTGATGGCACTGCGCTCTGCAGGTGCATACGGAGAGTCGATGGCCTCTGGATACAACAGTCGCGCTCTTCCAGAAGGGTATATTTTGGAGGAATTGATTTGAATAAACATGGACTTTGGATGGCGCTGCTTTGTGCTGCCTTTGTGGCAACAGGGTGTAGTGACCGTGTGAAGAAATTGGGGGAGAGAATTGAGCAACTGGCCGATCAATGGGAACCTGTGGAAGAGGTGGAGGAACCAGTGGAAATCGAAGAGGAAGAACCTGAACCTGTGGTGCAGGATGGGGCCTTCGATGATTTCTTCTATTCCTATATGGCCGACCAAGAGTTTCGCCGGCAGCGCACGAAGTTCCCTTTGCCTTACTATCGATATGACGATCCGCTGAAGCTGGAGGAAGAAGAGTGGGGAGGAGAATCCTTATTCACACCAGATGAAAACTATACGGTGATTTTCGATAAGGAAGATGACTTGGAATTGAGTACCGACTCCCTGAATTCTGTTCAGTTTGAGTGGATTACACTGGAGAATCTAGAGGTTGAGAAGCTTTATTTCGAGCGTATCGAGGGCATCTGGACACTGGAAGCTGTGAATGTGCGCGCTCTGGAAGAAGGCGACAATGCAGACTTCGTGCAGTTTTATCAGAAGTTCGCTACCGATTCGCTCTATCAGCAGCAGCATGTGAAGAATCCGCTTACTTATATCACCGTTGACCCTGATAATGATTTCTCTATCTTAGAATCATTCATTGATGTCGAACAATGGCCAGCTTTCCGCCCCGAGATCCCTATGGAACGATTGTCTAACATTAACTATGGCCAGCAAAATGATAATTCCTCTGTGGAAAAAATCCTAAAGCTGGTGAATCCCGTAGGTGGGTATTTCAACCTGCTCTATTTCAGGAAGCATAGGGGCAGCTGGCAATTGTATAGATATGAAGATACAAGTGTATAGAAACTATGGAAAGATATAATTTGAAATCACATAATACCTTCGGACTGGAAGCTGTGGCCGATCACTTCCTGGAGTATGGAAGTGAGGAAGAACTGCTCCGTCTTATCCGTCAGGGCTGTCTGGAAGGTAGGCTACTTCATATAGGTGCTGGCAGTAATCTGCTTTTCATGAACCCAGAATTTCATGGTACCGTGCTCCATTCGTCTATTCGAGGCATAGAGGTGCTTCGTGAAGATAGTGAGCATGTGTGGGTGCGTGTGGGTGCTGGTGAAGTGTGGGACGACTTCGTGGCCTACTGTGTAGAGCAGCAATGGTATGGAACTGAGAACCTATCGCTGGTGCCTGGTGAAGTGGGAGCGGCTGCAGTGCAGAATATCGGTGCCTATGGCGTGGAGGTGAAAGACCTTATCACACAAGTAGAGACCATCGACCTCGATGGGGTATCTCGCGTCTTTGAGGTGGAGGAGTGTGGCTATGCTTATAGAGACAGCATCTTCAAGCGGGCTGACATGAAGCGCTACTTTGTGACGAGGGTGCATTTCTGCTTGAGTAAGAAGCCTCATTTCCATACGGAATACGGAGCTATACAGCAAGAAATAGAAAAGAGAGGGACGTTGAATCTCAATATTTTGCGCGAGGTTATTATAGCTATCAGACAAAGTAAGCTCCCAGATCCTAAGGTGCTGGGAAATGCAGGGAGTTTCTTCAAAAATCCTGTGGTAAGCCGTACTAAGTATGAAGAACTTCAGCGTGTGTATGAGCGCATGCCACACTATGAGATAGATGCTGACCATGTGAAGATTCCTGCAGGGTGGCTCATAGAGCAGAGCGGTTGGAAAGGCAGGACTCTGGGACCTGCTGCTGTGCATGATAAGCAAGCGCTGGTTCTGGTCAATCGAGGTGGAGCTACGGGTGCTGATATCGTGGCGCTGAGTGATGCAGTTCGCAAAGCTGTGTCAGAGAAGTTCGGCATCGAGATAAGTCCTGAAGTGAATTTTATAGACTGACCTATGAAACTGACAATATTAGGAAGTGGAACCTCCATCGATGTGCCTGTGAAAGGGTGTCCGTGTGCAGTTTGTAACTCGACTGCCCCACACGACAAGCGTCTGCGTACCTCGGCACTGGTAAAGACAGATGACGGGATGAATATCTTGATGGACTGCGGGCCGGACTTCCGCGAACAATGCTTACGCTTACCTACCTTTGAGCAGATTCATGGCGTACTCATCACACATGAACATTACGACCATGTGGGCGGATTGGACGATCTGCGCCCTTATAGTGTTTTCGGAGACATTCCCCTATATTGCCAGTCGGATGTGGCAAGGGCGCTGCGAGTGCGCATGCCCTATGCGCTGGTTGATCATGTCTATCCTGGCAGACCTCGTATCTATTTGGAGGAAATAGTGGCAGGAAAGCCATTCTTGATCGGAAAGACAGAAATAAAACCTATCAGAGTAATGCATGGGCAGCTGCCAATCTTAGGATATGTCATTGGAGGAAAGTTGGGTTATGTCACTGATATGCTGACGATGCCAGATGCGTCATTTAAAGCGCTTCAGGGAGTTGATACGCTGATAATCAATGCACTACGCCCCAAGGAACATCCCACGCATCAGAACATAGAGCAAGCCATAGAGACAGCTCGTAGGGTGGGAGCAAGGCAGACCTACTTCGTACACATGAGTCACAGCATCGGATTACACGATGAAGCTTGTGCCAAACTGCCTGCAGGCATCACCTTCGCATACGACCAAATGGAGATAGAACTATAGCAGTTTTTACGCCTACGCGTAGGAATATTTTCTGCTACGCGTAGAAAAAATTGTTCCTGCGTGCTCCCGCAAAAAACGGACAACTAATAAGAAAAAGAGAGAGAGGGAAACCCCTCTCTCAGAATGGCAGGTCGTCTTTATCGTCGCCCTGTATGAACTGTGCGCTGGCAGCCTGATCAGCAGGTGGGAATGGTACACCAGCTTCTGGAGCTGGTTGAGGGCCAGCAGGCTGTGCGCCAACGCGATCTACTTTCCATGCACGGATAGAATTGAACCAGCGGTCTTGCCACTGACGGGCATCAATGTCGAATGACACAGTGAGTTCCTCACCCATCTGGATGTTGAACTGGCTGATGCGGTCGGCACCGAAAACCTCGAAACACATCTTCTTAGGGTATTGACTGTGGTCTTCTATAACATATTCTTGTACTTTCCACTCGTTACCAGTGGCCTTGCTCACTCCGCCACGCTCTTGGCCTATGTGAATAATTTTGCCTGTAAATTCCATAATCTTATTATTTATTGTAAAACCGATGCGAAGATACATCTTTTTATGAAAATACAATCTATTTTCGCATTTTTTATTTTATGAAAGCTTGGTATTAGAGAATTGTTTTTGTAATTTTGTTGTTTGTAAGAAGAAAAGTATAATTTAAAAAGAAATATCTATGAAATTTGTAGTTTCAAGTACCGATTTATCTGCTCATTTGCAGGCTATCAGCCGAGTGATTAACAGTAAGAACGCAATTCCTATCTTCGATTGCTTCTTGTTCTGCGTGAAAGAAGGCCGTCTTTTTGTGACTGCTTCTGATAGTGAAACCACTATGACTACTTCGATGGAGGTGGCACAGACCGATACAGACGGACAGTTTGCCATCATGGCACGCACCTTGCTGGAGGCTTTGCGCGTTGGTGCCGACCAGCCGCTGACCTTCGATGTCAATATGGAGAATATGTCTATCACAGTGAGCTATCAGAATGGTAGCTACAGCCTCATGGGACAGTCGGCCGAGGTCTATCCAAGCCCTGACCAACTGAGTGAGAATGCTGTGACAGTGACTATGGAGAGCGATTTGCTGCTGGAAGGCATTGGTCGCACACTCTTCGCTACTGCCAGCGATGAGCTGCGCCCTGTGATGAATGGCGTATTCTTCGATATTTCTACAGAAGACATCACACTCGTGGCCTCCGATGGACATAAGCTGGTGCGCTACAGAAATAATCATGCTAAGGGTGACCAGAAGTCTTCTTTCATCCTGCCTAAGAAGCCTGCCGGACTGTTGAAGAACCTGGCTCCGAAGGAGGCTACTGGCGTGACACTTCAGTTTGATAATCGCAATGCAGTGATTGAAATGGGCGAATATAAGATGGTGTGCCGCCTGATAGAAGGACGTTATCCGAACTATAACTCTGTGATTCCTCAGAGCAATCCGTATAAGGTGACTATCGACCGCCTCTCTCTGCTTGGCGCTCTGCGTCGCGTGTCTATCTTCTCTTCTCAGGCCAGCAACTTGGTGAAGCTGAACCTGAAGGGTGGGGAACTGCTTATCTCTGCTCAGGATATCGACTTCTCTACATCTGCCAAGGAGTCTATGCCTTGCCAGTATGAAGGCGAGGAGATGAGCATCGGCTTCAAGTCGGTATTCTTGATTGACATACTCAATAACTTCAGTGCCGATGAAGTCACTATCGAGTTGGCCGATCCATCAAGAGCTGGTGTAATAGTACCTGTGATGCAGCCAGAGGGTGAAGACTTGCTGATGCTGCTGATGCCAATGATGCTTAACGACTGATAAAAACATGGAACTTAATTTGAAAAAACCGCTGGTCTTCTTCGATTTGGAGACTACGGGCACTGATATTATCCACGATAGGATTGTGGAAATCTGCATCCTGAAGGTGATGCCAAACGGCAACGAGGAGGCAAAAACGCTGCGCATCAATCCAGGAATGCATATTCCTGAGGGTGCTTCGGCTGTGCATCATATCACAGATGAGATGGTGAAAGATTGTCCAACCTTCAAAGAGGTGGCTAAGGACATCGCTCGTATTATCGAAGGAAGCGACTTGGCAGGATTCAACTCCAATCGCTTCGATATCCCCTTGCTCGCAGAGGAGTTCTTGCGCGCAGGGGTGGATATCGACTTGCGCCGTTGTAAGTTTGTAGATGTACAGGTTATATTCCACAAGAAGGAACAGCGTACTCTGTCTGCTGCCTATAAGTTCTATTGTGATAAGGATTTAGGTGATGTGGCGCATTCGGCATTGGGCGATACACGTGCTACCTATGAGGTGCTGAAGGCTCAGCTGGATAGGTATGCTGACGATCCTGAGCTGAAAAACGATATCGATGCACTTTCGAAGTATAGCTATTTCAGCAAGAATGTAGACTTTGCTGGTCGCATTGTCTTGAATGACAAGGGAGAGGAAGTGTTCAACTTCGGCAAGTATAAAGGACTTCCTGTAAGAGAGGTCTTGAATCGTGATCCTGGCTACTATAGCTGGATAGAGAGCAGTGATTTTACTCTGGATACCAAAGCGGTACTCACGAAGATCAGACTGCGTGAAATGAAGAGATAAGCTGATGCTGCATACGCTCTATATACAAGACTACGCGTTGATACGCCAATTGGAGATCTGTTTCGAACAGGGTTTCTCCGTCATCACAGGTGAGACAGGTGCCGGAAAGTCGGTCATGCTGGGGGCTCTAGGGCTTCTTTTAGGTCAGCGTGCCGATACAAAAGCTATTCGCACTGGTGCCTCAAAGTGTGTGATAGAAGCTCATTTCCTATTGGAAGACAATCTCTTGCAGCCCTTCTTCGAAGAGAATGAACTCGACTTCGAGACCGAATGCATCTTGCGTAGGGAGGTCTATGCCTCTGGCAAGAGTCGTGCATTCATCAATGATACGCCTGTTCAGCTCTCTCAGATGAAGGAACTGGGTGAGCAGCTGATAGATATTCATTCTCAGCACCAAAATCTACTCTTGGGTAAGGAAGATTTCCAACTGGGTGTATTGGATATCGTAGCTGGGAATGGGGCATTGCTGAACACCTATCGTCAGGATTTCAGACGTTGGAAACAACGTAAGCAGGAATTGCAGGACTTACTTGTTCAGATAGCCCAAGACAAGGCTGATGAAGATTATGTGCAGTTTCAATATAACCAACTGGAAGAGGCTGCTCTCCAAGAGGGTGAGCAAGAGGAGCTGGAGCAAGAAGCCGAGATGCTGAACCATGCAGAAGAAATCAAGTCTGGGCTTTATAGGGCAGGGCAGATTCTCTCTTCCGAGGATGGAGGACTGCTTGCAGAACTGCGCGATAGCAAGAGTGCCTTACAAAGCATTCTTTCAGTTTATCCCGCTGCCAGCGAACTGTTCGATCGTCTGGAGAGTTCCTATATAGAACTGGAAGACATTGCTCAGGAACTGGAGCGTCAGGCTGATTTGGCAGAGTTTGATCCACAGCGTTTGGATGCTGTGAACGACCGACTGAATCTGATTTATTCCCTACAGCAGAAACATCACGTACAGACAGTAGAAGCATTGCTTCAGATTCAGGCAGATTTCGCTGCCCGATTGAAGTTGCTGAACCATTCAGAAGAGGATGTGGAGCAGCTCACTAAGGAGTGCGATAGTATGTACAGAAACCTAATAAAGCAGGCAGGGCAGTTGACAGAAAACAGAAATAAAGCATCTAAACAGATTGAGAAACAGATGGTTGAGATGCTTATTCCGCAAGGAATGCCCAATGTGCGTTTCCAGGTGGAGATAGGTCAGAAGAAGGAGCTCTCTGAGACGGGTGCCGATGCGGTTAACTTCCGCTTCAGTGCCAACAAAAATGGGGCGCTGCAACCTATATCACAGGTCGCTTCGGGTGGTGAGATAGCCCGTGTGATGCTTTCTGTTAAGGCATTGATTTCTGGCGCTGTCGCTTTGCCTACCATTATATTCGATGAGATAGACACAGGCGTTTCTGGCAATATAGCCGACCGTATGGCACTGATCATGCAAGACATGGGGGCTAAGGGCCGACAGGTTATCAGCATCACCCATTTGCCCCAGATTGCGGCACGCGGTGCGGTGCATTATAAAGTTTACAAGCAAGATACTGAGACAGAAACGATCAGTCACATCACTCGTTTGAGTAAGGAAGAGCGGGTAGAGGAGATTGCTCACATGCTGAGTGGAGCTACGCTGACCACAGAAGCCTTGAATAATGCTCGGGCTTTGCTGGCAGAAAACAATATTGAAAATTAAGCTGAAATAATAAAGAAATGAAACAAAGACTTTTATTGATAATGATGCTTTGCCTCACCGCAGGCTGGAGTTTTGCCCAGGCTCCTAAGTGGCTGGACAAGACTCGTAATGCAGTGTTCAACATCATCGCCTATGATGAAAGTGGAAAGATGATTCATACGGGCAATGGCTTCTTTATTACAGAAGATGGAACGGCTATTGCCGACTATTCTGTTTTCGAGAATGCGCAGCGTGCTGTTATCGTTGATGCCCAAGGCAAGCAGATGAATGTGGACATGATTCTGGGTGCTAACGCTATGTATGATGTGGTGAAGTTCCAAGTGGCCATCAGTGGTAAGAAAGTTACGGCTTTACCTCTGGCTTCCTTATCTCCTTCAGATAATACCACTGTGTTCCTCCTGCCTTATTCTACACAGAAAGGGGGAGAATATGCTATAGGTAAGGTGCAGCATGCTGATAGGGTGGAAGGCTCGTACAACTACTATACGCTGGCTCTTTCTCTGAAAGATAAGATGGTGAGTTGCCCTTTGGTAAATAATGATGGACAGGTTTTTGCATTGGCTCAGAAGTCATCCGCAGCAGATTCTACAACCGTTTGCTATGGTATGGATGTGAAGTTTGCGAATAGCCTGCAAATAGGCGCGCTCTCATTCAATGACAATAGTTTGATGAAGATTGGTATTCGTAAGGCTTTGCCTGATACAGAGGAGGATGCACTGGCCTTGCTTTATATGGTTTCTACCCGTTTGTCTTTCACGGAATACCTCCAACTGCTGAACGATTTTCTGGTTAAGTTCCCGAATAGTGCCGACGGCTATTTACGTCGTGCCAATGTGCAGTTGGCTTCCAGCCAGACCGATGAGTCGCTGAGACAAGTGGAGGCTGATCTGGACACAGCCCTGAAACTGTCGTCAAGCAAGGCTGAGGTGTATTACAATAAGGCAAGCATTATTTATAGTTATCTGGGCATCAATCCGGAGCACCCTTATAAAAACTGGACAGTAGCCACGGCAGTAGAAGAGATTGACAAGGCGATAAAAGAAGATCCATTGCCTATGTATCAGCAGTTGAAGGGTGACATGCTTTTCTCTCAAGCCGATTATGCTGGAGCTTATGCAGCTTACGATCAGGTGAATCATAGTAACTTGGCCTCTGCAGCGTCTTTCTATAATGCTGCTAAGACGAAAGAACTGCTGCAAGAAACCGATGCAGCCTTGGCATTGATGGATAGCTGCATTGCGAAGTTCGCTCCGCCTTATACGCAGGAAGCAGCCCCTTATCTGCTGGAAAGAGGGCGCATGCGCGATGAGGCTGGTCAATCTCGTCAGGCGTTGCTCGACTATGACGAATACTATAAGGCTGTGAATACGCAGGTGAACGATGTGTTCTACTATATGCGTGGGCAGGTGGCTTTGAGGGCCAGAGTCTATCAGCGTGCATTGGACGACTATGCTGAGGCAATCGAAATGAATCCAGAAGAACTGACCTACCGTGCCGAGTTGGCTGTAGTCAATATGCGAGTGGGAAGGAATGAAGAAGCTCTGCAGGTGCTGGCTGAAGCTGAGAAGATTGATCCGTCATACTCTGAAATCTATCGTCTTCGTGGCTTGGCGTATATCCAGTTGAAGCGCAACAGTGAGGCTTGTGATAGCTTCAATAAGGCTAAAGAGTTGGGCAATTCTGAGGTTCAGGCGCTGATAGATAGGTATTGTAATTAGTTTAGAGTTTAGAGTTAAGAGTTTAGGGTTTGGAATTTATTGATTTAAAATAGGTGATTATGAAAGAAGTGATAAGCAGTAAGAAGGCTCCGGGAGCCATTGGCCCTTACAGTCAGGGCATCGTTGCTGGTGGGTTGGTGTTCGTTTCCGGACAGTTGCCCATTGATGCTGCCACAGGAGTGATGGCAGAGGGTATAGAGCAGCAGACTAAACAGTCGCTGACCAACATACAGCATATCTTGGCCGAGGCTGGTCTGACGATGAAAGATGTAGTGAAGACTACTGTTTTTCTGGCAGACATGTCTCTGTTTGGCGACATGAATAAGGTGTATGCCACATTCTTTGAGACCGACTGCCCCGCACGTTCGGCTGTAGCAGTGAAGGCATTACCGAAGGATGCGCTGGTCGAGATTGAGTGCATTGCAACTCGCTAAGAGATCGGCTACGATAAAGTTACTGCCTCCCACGAAGATAACCTCTTCTGGGAGGCTGTTTTTTTGTGCCGCTTTCACGGCACTTACCACATCGGGATAGGTGTCGCCCTTCAGACCGCATTCTGCAGCCACATGTTGGAGCTCATTCTCGTCAAGAGCACGCTTCACACTGGCTTTGGTGAAATAGTAGGTAGCGTTTTGGGGCAGAAGGGCCAGCATCCCTCGAACGTCTTTATCGCTCACCACCCCTATGACGATGTGCAGTTTCTTACCCAGAGCTTTCAGCTGCTCGCCGATGTACAGGAAACCACCTACATTATGCCCGGTATCGCAGAGCAGGGTAGGACGCTCTTGAAGCTGCTGCCAGCGTCCCATCAGTCCAGTGAGGGAGCTGACGTGCCCGAAACCATAGCGCACCATAGTGGCGTCAAACCGATAGCCTAAATCGCGCAGTACGGTGAGGGCTGTGACAATGGTCTGCTTGTTCTTCTGCTGATAGATGCCTTTCAGCTCAGGGCTGATGCCTGGGAAGTCTTCCCGTCCGTTTTCTTCGGCAAAGTAGAGTGGGGCATTTGCCTCTTTGGCTTTCTGAAGGAAGACTGGCTTTGTTTCTGGGGTGGTCTCACCGATTACCGCCGGAACACCTGGTTTGATGATGCCTGCTTTCTCTCCGGCTATTTTTCCCAGAGTGTCACCCAAGAACTGTGTATGTTCCAGACTGATATTTGTGATTATGCTCAAATCGGGCTGGATAATATTGGTGCAGTCCAATCGTCCGCCCAGTCCCACCTCAATGACTGCCACATCCACCTTCTGTTCGGCAAAATACTTGAACGCCATAGCGGTGGTTAGCTCAAAGAAGGAGGGGTGCAGTGGCTCGAAGAAACCCTTTTCCTGAGCCACGAAGTCCACTACGTAGTCTTCAGAAATCTTCTCTCCGTTGATGCGAATGCGTTCGCGGAAGTCGAGTAGGTGAGGTGAGGTATAGAGACCAACCTTATATCCCGCTGTCTGCAGGATGGCAGCCAGCGTATGCGATACAGAGCCTTTTCCGTTGGTTCCAGCCACGTGAATCGTGCGGAACTTGCGGTGTGGATGGTCGAAATGCTCATCCAGCGCATAAGTGTTCTCTAATCCCGATTTATACGCCGAGGCACCCACCCGTTGAAACATGGGGACCCTGTCGTACAGATATTGTATGGTCTCTTGATAGTTCATAATGTCTTTTTACTATAATCGCGCTGTCCGAAGATCATCGTCCCTATGCGGATCAGCGTACTTCCCTCCTCAATGGCGATGGGGTAGTCTTCACTCATGCCCATTGAGAGTTCCTTGAAGGCTGCGTCCTCGTGGAAGTAAGTTTGTTTCAGTTCCTCAAAGAATGTATGCAGAGAATGAAACTCCTTTCTAACTTGCGCCGTATTATCGGTATTTGTCGCCATGCCCATCAGTCCGCAGATTTGCACATGCTTTAGTTCGCTTAGAGCTCCAGAGCTCAGCATTTCCAGACATTCTTCTCTGCTGAAACCGAATTTCGTTTCCTCTTGTGCGATATGCATCTGCAATAGGCAGGGGATGATGCGATTGACTTTGGCAGCTTCCTTGTCCACTACCTTCAGCAGTTTCAGAGAGTCTATGCTATGAATCAGGCTGACGAATGGGGCGATATACTTCACCTTGTTGGTCTGAAGGTGTCCGATAAAATGCCATTCTATGTCCGCAGGGAGGCTTTCATGCTTCTGGGTGAGTTCCTGTACATGATTCTCCCCGAAAAGGCGCTGGCCAGCCTTATATGCCTCCAGAATGTCTGTTTCTGAATGGAATTTAGACACGGCTATCAGTCTCACGCCTTCAGGCAGGGTTTGCTGAATAGATTTTATCGCTTCCCTGATCATCTTAGGCCTCCTTCTTTGGTTTCTCTTGATAGAAGAATACGTCCATGATGGCTGTCTCTGCTACCTGACTCAGTTCATAGTCGGCCAGAGAGCCTTTCATGGCTTCGTCCAGTTTCTTTACCGCATCTCTCAGGTCAGAGGCTTGCACCAGCTTCCAGGTAGAGACTTTCTTTTCAACTTGCTTCTTCTCATCGATGATGGTTGTCACCATCTTGACTTTGAACCATTTGTCGGCGGCTTCCTCCTCGCAGGGGAAGAGTTCAGAGTAGTTGGTTCGCTTGATGTCCGCTACGCTCCACTCTCCGTTCATGAAGGGGCTCATCTCTTGGATGATGCGTGCTTCTGCCTCGGTGAAGCTCATCGCATCTACCAGATAGGGTTCTGTCACTTTCTTGATAGCTCCGTTTTCTAATGTTTTTTCGTATCGAATCTTACATTCGAACCAATATCCCATTGCCATAGTATAATCTTTTTTATGATTTAAATATTCAAAAATTCAAAAATGCAAAAAACGTGTAAATCTATTGTTATAAGCTTTGCTCTATTTCTTCCATCCTTTATAGATAAGGAATCCCACTATCAGGATTACCACTCCGAGGATGACGTAGCCTATCTCGTGGCTGTATTCCGTGGCCTTTTGCAGCAGCTGTTCTTGAGTCTCTATGCCCGGAACCTTAGACAGATAGTAACCGATAAAAGCTAATACCATATTCCAAAGCCATGAACCTAATGTGGTGAAAAGCAGGAACTTGCCGAGATTCATTCGAGCTAAACCTGCAGGGATGGAAATCAGCTGTCGGATGGCAGGAATCAGTCGTCCCACGAAGGTAGATATAGCTCCGTGCTGGTCGAAATATGCTTCAGCGTTGGCTACTTTCTCTTCTGAGATTAGGCACATATGTCCGATGCGGCTGCTGGCAAAGCGGTAGATGATGGGGCGGCCCAGCCACTTAGCAAGGAAGTAGTTCACCATTGCCCCGATGTTTGCACCAAGGGTGGCGAATAGCACCACCAAGATGATGCTCATGTCTCCACCCGAAGCAGCTTTCCAAGCAGCAGGCGGAACAACCACCTCAGAGGGGAAGGGGATGAATGAACTCTCTATGGCCATCAGCAGGGTGATAGTCCAGTAATTCAGATTGTCAAGGCACCACTGTATAAATGCTACGGATTCCATACGCTTCTTTGTTTTTTAGATGATTCGGTCTGAGTTGTCTTCCAGTATGTTGGCAAAGGCTTCCGAGAGCTGGTCGCTGCTGGCCTTGCTCAAGATGGCCTTATACTCTTTGGCTTTCTGCTCAGACAGTGGGTGAACACACATGCGGTTGTACTTACGAAACTTCTCCTCATCGCCCAGCAGCAGGTTCAGAATGGCGAGCACCAAGTCCACTTGCTTGTCTTCAGGGCGTATGAGCTTGATTTTCTCATAGCATATCTCCATATAGTCGAAGCGCTGAAGCGACAAGCAGTGATTGGCTATTCGTTCCCAAGTCACATCATAAGGCTCATAGTGCAGCGCTTTCTTCCACATATCCACCGCACTGAGCTCATCGCCCTTCTCAAAGTAGATCCTGCCCATCAGGAGATAAGCCCCAACATTCTGCTCATCAAGGCTCATGGCCAGCTCTAGCCACTCGGTGGCTTTCTTGATTTCGCCCAGGGTTGCAAGGCAGAAGGCATACTGAATCATGGCTTCAGCCCTGTAAGCAGGAGTCTTCTGAGTGTCTGTCACCTCTTTGGCCAGTATCTTGATAGCCTTTTCCCATTGGCTGTCCTTCATCAAGTCCTCTATATCAAACACATCGAGAAATTCTTGATTGATGGCATTCAGTTCCAGCGCTTTGACGTAGTTTTCGCGAGCCAGTTTTCTGTTGCCCAGATGCTGAAAGAGATCGCCTTTCAGCGCATAGGCATTGCCGAAATCCTCATCGCTCACGATGGCATAGTCTACCGCTTCCATAGCTTTGTCTATGAGCTCTTTCTTGTAGTAGCATAGCGCCAAGCCATACCAGTAGTGTGCAGAGTAGGGATCCAGGTCTATCAGCTTGTTCACTATCGCTATGGCTTCGTCGTACCGATCCAGTGCCTGCAGGCAGTCGCCCAGCGCAGCCAGATAAGACTCGTCCTTGTCTTCCTGTTCCATTTTACCCTTCTTCAGCCAGTTCAGTGCCTCTAAGGGCAGGTTAGTTTCCATATACATATAGGCCACAC
>CADALZ010000016.1 GCA_902788865.1 uncultured Bacteroidales bacterium
AACAACCTTAAGCATGGCGGTTGTAAGCCCATTTTTGCATGTTTGCATGTTTTAATTTTTTAATCTTACGGCGTAGCCGTATTATGTGCCAGCCCTCACAATAATCCCTCCCCCCGTGGGGGAGGCTAGGAGAGGGAACGCGGACTGCATAGGATGTATGCAATGCTGTGTGACAGCCCTCACCTGACCTCTCCCAGAGGGAGAGGGATCGAGAGTGGAAGCCTCTCCCAAAAAGGAGAGGGACTGATTCGGGAACTCCTTTTGCATATTTGCATTTTTGAATTTTTTAATCTTACGGCACAGCCGTAAAGCATTTTTGCATTTTTGAATTTTTTAATTTTTGAATTTTACGGCGTAGCCGTATTGATTTTTTAATTTTACAAAGTATCATGAGTATCAGAGTAACTGCAAAACAAACAATGATGAAAGTCGGCACTATGGCCGGAACTTATCGCTACGTGCTCCAGGCACAACTGTACAACAAGCTGGCGGAAGCCAAGGTGATCAAGGAGGCTGCATTGCGCAGCGGTATCGCACAGGGCACTATCAACGCCTCATGGGCTGCCATCGGCGAGGTGATCAAGGCATGGGCCACCGAGGGCCACAGCGTTGCCATTCCAGGACTGGGCACCATGCGTTTCGGTGTGCGCGCCTCTTCTGTGGCCGAGGTATCGGAAGTGAGCACCGGACTGATCAAGACGCGCCGCGTGATCTTCACGCCTAACGTGGACATCAAGGACGAACTGAAGAACACGAGCATCAACATCACTTGCTACGACAAGGATGGCAACATCGTGAAGCAGGTGACCAGCGATGACGACGGCAGCGTGGAGGATAACGAGAACGGCAACGGTAACGAGAATGGCGGCGAGAACGAGAACACCGGCGAGAACGAGAACACCGGTGAGAACGAGAACACCGGCGGCTCTAGCACCACAGGCGGTTCTGAGGATAATCCTGGCGGCGAAGGGGGACTTGGATAAATTGAGAATTGAGGATTATTTAGTTTAGAGTTTAGAGCTATTTAGTTTAGGGTTTAGAGTTATTTATTAATTGAGAATGGAGGATTGAGGGTTGAGGGATTATCATCTGGGCGGTGTTCCCTCATCCCTGCGGGTGGCGTTCCCTCACCTGACCTCTCCCAGAGGGAGAGGGATGTGGGGGACCCCTCCCCCCATGGGGGAGGTGGGGAGAGGGCAAACACTGCGCAGCCTAATCACTCAATTATCGTGCAAGTCGAACGCAGAGCAAAGCTTGCTTTAGCTCTGCAGAGGCGCCGCCGATAATCAACGCAGTTAATTCTCAATTAAACTTCGTTTGATTTTGCTCACGTTCGGCAGAGCTGATGCAAGCATCACTCTGCTCTCACTCAATCGCAAAATTCTCAATTCTCAATCCTCAATTTATTTAAATTCTCAATTAATTTAACTTTATAAAAAACGTAGCAAAGTGAATAAGAAAGAGATATTTAAGTACGTGGTACAGCTGGCCATTGCCATACTGACTGCCATCGGCACTACGCTTGGCGTCACATCGTGCATGTCGATTCTGTGACCCACAGAAAGAAAAATACAGAATAATGCTTGTTAATTAAAAATAAGGATTATCTTTGCAACACTTATATTTTAGAACTAAAAAAAGTATTATCATGAAAAAGACAATTCTTGTGATGGCCTTGGCTGCCATGACGCTGGGCCTGAAGGCTCAGCAACAACAGCAGCAGCCACGCGTGACAAGCATCCTCGAAGTGCTGGACACGCAGACGGGCGCTCGCCGCGTGGTGCGTGAGTTCAACGGAACCATAGAGGCTCCCAACTGGAGTAAGGATGGCAAATGGCTGGTGTATAACAGCGGCGGACACATCTACCGCATCTCTCCCGACGGCACTGGCGAGGTGGAGCTGGTGAATACGCACTACCTTTCTCGCTGCAACAATGACCATGTGCTGAGTGCCGATGGCAAGTACATAGCCGTGAGTACCAGTCCGAGTAGCAACGGCGGTGGCTCTTACGTCTATATCATCTCTCTGGATGGCAAGGAGCTGCCAAGACTGGTGACTCCATCAAGCCCCAGCTATCTGCATGGTTGGAGCCCTGATGGCAAGACGCTGGCTTACTGCGCCTTCCGTGACGGTGGCAAGATACGCGATATCTACACCATGAATGCCGATGGCACTGGCACTGAGAAGCGACTGACTACGGCTGACGATCTGGATGATGGTCCGGAGTACTCTCCAGACGGCCGTCATATCTGGTTCAACAGCGTGCGCAGCGGTTTGATGCAGGTGTGGCGCATGAATGCCGATGGCAGTCAGCAGACGCAGATGACATTCGATGAGACGCGCAATGCGTGGTTCCCTCATGTGTCTCCAGACGGCAAGCAGGTGGTTTATATCACCTATCACAAGGGCGACTTGCAGCCTAATCAGCATGTGGCTAACAAGAACGTGGAACTGTGGCTGATGCCTGCTGAGGGCGGACAGCCTAAGAAGATGGTGGAGCTCTTCGGTGGACAAGGCACCATCAACGTGAATTCTTGGGCACCAGACAGCCGCTATCTGGCTTTCGTAAGCTACAGACTGAATTGATTATCAGTATAAGGGTTAAAACTATAAAGGCAGGAGCGTGGCTTCTGCCTTTATTTATTTCTCGCAATTGCGTACCTAAAGGCACGCATTCAATGGGCGGGCATTTATCCAGCCATTGACATGGCTGGCTACCATATAAGATGCCTACGGCACCATCCTCAACAACATGTTTTAATGTTTTAATTTTACGGCGCAGCCGTATTATGTGCCAGCCCTCACCTGACCTCTCCCAGAGGGAGAGGGAACGCAGCGTGTTGAGGTGTTACCTCAACAATATTATAAAATGCAAAAATGCAAAGATTAAAAAATTAAAAGATTGGAGGGGGGGATGTAAGCCCCAGAGGGCGTAATAGGGTAGCCAGCCATGTCAATGGCTGGGTAATATGGATGCTATGTAGAGGCAGCGTGCCGTAGGTACGCAACGTATTGGGGAGGTAGCGTACCTAAAGGCACGCATTCTATGGGCGGCATTTATCCAGCCATTGACATGGCTGGCTACCATATATGATGCCTACGGCATCATCTTTTTGAATCTTATGGCTCCGCCGTATTGCATATTTGCATGTTTTAATTATATTATTTTTGAATTTTACGGCATAGCCGTATTATGTGCCAGCCCTCACATATTATCCCTCCCCCCTTGGGGGAGGTTAGGAGAGGGAACGCGACCTGCATAGAATGAATGCATTGCTTTGTGCCAGCCCTCACCTGACCTCTCCCAGAGGGAGAGGGAACGCAACTTGTTGAGGTAAACACCTCAACAATATTAAAATATTATATTATAGCATTAAAAAAATAAATACTGCATGGGGCGTAATAAGGTAGGGCTTATAACAATTATAACAATAACAGTTTATTTTTTGCCAATATATACCCTCTAAACACTAAGATTATTTTTTTAATTTTTTAATCTTTTAATCTTTTAATTTTGCGGCGTACCGGCAACGCCGGTAATTTCATCCAAACACGCTCTTTACTAGCGCATAAAACTCCTGGTAGGCGGGGGTGTCTCTGAGGTCGGAGAGGGCATCGGCAAGGCCGTGATAGTGCCATGCATGCTCGGCTTTATCCTTGACGTTGAAGAGGTTCCAAATCTCATCGCCTATTACGGCATAGTCGCGCGCAATGGCCCGCATGTTGGAGAGCTTATCGCCCATGGCCACCACCTTAACGTCACGCTCGGCACCCTTCAACAGATTGATGGCAAAGGTCTTGCGATCATGCCACGTGTCTGACGCATCGCCCTCCAGAGGCACATCGCTCTCATGCGCCACCAATAAGGCCACACGCTCGCCAAACAGTTCTTGCAACTCAGCTACGGTGACATCAGTGTCTTCTACCGTGTCATGCAGCGCAGCAGCTGCCAGCAGTTCTTGATCGCTGGTCATAGTGGCCACGATGGCCATGGCCTCCATGGGATGCACGATATAGGGGAACCCCTTGCCCTTGCGCTCTAAGCCCGCATGCGCCTGCACGGCAAAGCAGATGGCACGATCGAGCAGCGAGGTATCTATCTTCTTCTCTTTCTTCATCTTAAGGCTTCTTTTGGAATACTCTCACGTAATCTACCTCCATGGTGAGAGGCAAAGCGGTATAGTCAACGCCCTGCTGACCACCCCAGTCGCCACCGAAGGCCAGATTGAGGATAGGGTAGAAGGCGTAGTGATAAGGCCAAGAAGAGTGGCCGTTGCCCTCGTTCTGGAAGGTGAAGAGCACCTCACCATCGACGAAGAACTGCAGCTGATCTGGCGTCCACTCGCAAGCATAGGTGTGGAAACTGCCCTCGGCACCAGGATAGAGCTTGCTCTCTCCGCGCTGCGTACCCTTGACATGGTTGTAGTCCTCGCAGTGGATGGTAGAGTGCACATAGTCGGGATGGAAGCCCACCTCCTCCATGATGTCTATCTCGCCGCAGACAGGCCAGCGGCCTTCGCCCTTGACGGGCATCATCCAGAAAGCAGGCCAGGTGCCCAGTCCGGTAGGCAGCTTGATGCTGGCCTCGAAATAGCCGTAGAGCCATCCCTCGTTGCGATGCGCATAGACGCGTCCGCTGAAGATGCTGTCGCCCTCTTGGAAGCAATGGATTTTCAGCGTGCCATCGGAAATCTCGGTCACACGCTTACCATGGTGCTCACCATCCACATAGTTCTGCAGTTCGTGGTTCACCCATCCAGAAGGCTTCACCTCATGTATCCAGTCGGCACTCAACGTGGTGCCCTCATTAAACTCATCGTGCCACACCAATTCGTAGCCCTCTGGGGCTTCGATGGCAGGTTCCTGCGGTTTCTGGCTGCAAGCGGCCAAAGCCAAAGCAACGCTGATGATGATAAAAAAATGTTTCATATCTTGGTTTCCTTTAGTTTCGTGGCCTAAAGATAGGGTTTTTTTTCTTAGGTTGCTTTTTTTTCCATTGAAATCTGAGATAAAATGCCTATTTTTACGGCTCACACTTATAATCCCTCCCCCCCCTTGGGGGAGGTTAGGAGAGGGAACGCCTCCTGCATAGGATGAGGGCGATGCTATGTGAAAGCCCTCACCTGACCTCTCCCAGAGGGAGAGGGATTGGTTTGGAAATCTCTCCCAGAGGGAGAGGGATTGGGTTATTACCTCACTAGCGAAACTTTAGTAATTATTTACGGAATCCGATAATCTCTCTGACAGCCTTCAGGGTCTCTGAAGCGCTGGCACGAGCCACCTCGGCACCTTCGCGAGCCACCTTGTCGAGCAACTCGGTATTGGCGCTGTAGTCTTCTATCTTAGCGCGGATAGGAGCCACGATCTCACAGAGGTCGTGTGCTATCTGCTTCTTCAGATCGCCATAGCGCAGCGTGCAGTTGTTCCACTGCTCATCGAAGTACTGGTAGGTATCTGGCGTAGAGGCGATGCTCAAGAAGGTGAACAGATTCTCTATCACCTCTGGTTTAGGACTGTTGGGCTCTGTAGGGCCAGCATCGGTCACCGCCTTCATCACTTTCTTGGTGATGGTCTTCTCATCGTCGCGCAGATAGATACAGTTGCCCGTGCTCTTTCCCATCTTGCCGCTGCCATCGAGACCGGGCACCTTGAGCGCCTTCTCACCGAAGTAGAAATTCTGTGGCTCTGGGAAAAACTCCACACCATAAATATTATTGAAGCGGCGGGCACACTTGCGCATCATCTCCATGTTCTGCTCCTGATCCTTGCCCACTGGCACCTTGTGTGCGCGATGCTGCAGCACATCGGCAGCCATCAGCGTGGGATAGGTGAGCAGACCGGCATTCACATTGTCTGGCTGCTGGCGAGCCTTCTCCTTGAACGTAGTAACACGTTCAAGCTCACCGAGATACATATTCATATTGAAGTACAGGTACAGCTCCAGCGTCTCTTTCACATCGCTCTGAATATAGATGGGGGCCTTCTGTGGATCTATGCCGCATGCCAGATATTCTGCCAAGATGGTGCGGGCACTGGCCTGTATGTTTTCAGGTTTGGGATGCGTGGTGAGCGAGTGCCAGTCGGCAATGAAGAACATACATTGATACTGGTCTTGCATAGCCACGAAACTCTTCACTGCTCCGAAATAATTGCCCAGGTGCAAGTTGCCTGTGGGGCGGATGCCGCTTACTACTTTTTCCATTGTCTTTTAATCTTAAGTATTTATATTTTGGTCGCAAAAATAGTGCAAATTGAGTGTAAAAGCAAAATAATTTATAACTTTGCACGCTGAAAAAGGAAAATATTGCGTTATGCCACTTTCACAACTACCTACATTGCTGCTTTATATCCTCATAGTGGGATATACCCCTGGGCCTGCCAACATCTACTCGCTCACGTGTGCCATGAAGTATGGACGCAAACAGGCGCTGATGATGTGGCGGGGACTGCTGACGGGCTTCACCATAGCAGTGATAGGCATGGCGGTGCTGTCGCATCTGCTGGGAGAGGCGCTGGGCGACTATGTGGCATATCTGAAATATCTGGGAGCGGCCTATATCCTCTGGCTGGCTTTCCAAATCTATCGTGAATCGGGAGCGAAGGTGAAGAGTGCCCGCCTCTGTACCTTCTGGTCGGGCCTGGTGATGCAGCTCACCAATGCCAAGATGCTGCTCTTCGACCTCACCGTGTTCAGTCTCTTCGTGCTGCCCTATTCCGACAGGCTCATAGACATGTTTCCCGTGGCTGCTCTGCTGCTGCTGGCGGGTCCTGGAGCCAATCTGCTGTGGCTGATGGCGGGCGACTATCTGCGTCACATCTTCGGCAAGTATCAGAAGCAGATAGATATCGTGATGGCCTTGCTGCTGGTGCTCTGTGCGGTGGTCATTCTGCTGAACTAATCCTTAAAATCGGACGGCAATGAAGGTGGGTCTCATCAACATACAAGGGCGGGTGGCCAGCAAGGAGGAGCAGGAGAGGGCGCTCCGTGAGGCTGGATGCGAACGCTTCTGTGAGATGGGGACGGCCATCAGCGCCATAGACCGCTCGGAGCTTGACGAGTGCCTGGAGACGCTGCAGAAGGGCGATACGCTTATCGTGTGGCGGCTCGACATGCTGGGGAAGCCATTGGTAGAACTGATGCAGCTGCTCAGTACGCTCTCGGAGCGGGGCATCTACTTCTATTCCACCGAAGACCGCCTCTCTTCCAAAGGACTGATGGGACAGATGCTGCAGAAGGTGATTAGGACGCTGAAGAATGCCGACCGAAACGTGCAGCGCGTGAAGATGGAGCAAGTGCGACGGGCGGCGCAGGAGAAGGGCGTGCGCTTCGGACGCAAGGAGGGGAGCGTGAACCGCAAGAATCGCGAAAAGCCCATGCAGTGCAAGGTGCTCTATGAGAATGGCTCCAGTGTGAATCAGATCATGGCGCTGCTGAATATCCGCACCTCGGGAACGGTGTATCGCTATCTGAAGCAGATGGGCGTGCAGCTGGGCGATTTCAAGGAGCGCCGAAACCTCACGCAGAAGGAGCTCACCGAGATGAAGAAAGACCTCTTCGACAGTCATCACCAACTGAATCTTTTCGATTGAAGACGCGTTAGCATGTGGGCGTAGTTCGCTTTCATGCCACATTATTCGTTTTTAGGCGAACAAGCATACAGACTTGCACATATTTTTATATTTTTGTAGCGTGAATAATAATAGCTGTTTTTATGAGTATCGTTGACAAGAATATGCTTTCTATCAAGGACAAGCCGTGGCTGCTGTCGTTGATCTGCACCTTTTTTGTGATATACCCCAATGCGGTATGGCTTTGGTGTGAGCTCACCTTCGAGTTCTTCCACACACAGAGTCCCCTGTTCTACATCGTGCTCTTCGTGGCTAGGTTTGTGTTCTACTGGCTCTTCGTGTGGTTGCTGCTGCGTGAGAACCTGAAGTTCAAGCAGAAACTATCGTTTACGAACCGCCTGCTGAAGAGCTTGGCATTTTCGGCCGTGGCTTTGATTGTCTATATTGCCATGAGCTTACTCACCCGCACTATGGATATGCCTACTACACTGGTTGTGATGCAGTTCATCACCTCAGGCCTTATCTGCGCCATGCTGGGCTACATCTTCGAACTGGCTGAGTATCAGCGCAGCAAAGAGCAGGAGATAGAGCAACTGCGCATAGAGAATCTGGAAAGCCGCCTCAGTGCGCTGACCAATCAGATAAATCCGCACTTCTTCTTCAACTCACTGAATGGTGTCTCCTCGCTGGTGCGCAAGGGCGACGATGAGAAGACGCTGAGCTATGTGAACAGCCTCTCTGACATTTTCCGCTACATATTGCAGAGCGAGAAGAAGGGACTGGTGACGCTGAAGGAAGAGCTCAGCTTCGCGGAAGCCTTCAGCCATGTGATGAAGGTGCGCTATGGGGACAAGCTGCATTTCGACATAAAGGTGCCGGCAGAGAAGCTGATGCTGAAGTTGCCAGTGCTCTCACTGCTGCCTCTGATGGAGAACGTAGTGGCACACAACGTGATAGACAGTGAGCATCCGCTGACGCTGCGCATCATGATGGATGGTGAAGAGCTGATGGTGCGCAACAAAGTGCAGCCAAAGCTGACGCCAAGTGCCACTAATGGAACGGGCCTGAATAATCTGCAGAGTCGCTTCCAGCTGCTCATGGAGCGGAGCATCAATGTGGATGATGATGGCACTAACTTCACGGTGTGGCTACCGCTGACGGAGTCAAATTAAAAAATTAAAAAATTAAAAAATTAAATGATTCAAATATTAAATTATCAATTATAAATTATAAATTATTCTATTATTCATGAAGGTTCTGATAGTTGAGGATGAGACGGCTGCTTTTGATAACTTGGTGAGTATCTTGGCAAGCATAGACCCGATGATAGAAATCATGGGGAATACGGAAGGTGTGGCTCAGACCGTGAGGTGGCTGAAGAACAATCCGAAGCCCGACCTTATCTTCATGGACATTCATCTGAGTGATGGCTCTGCGTTTGCTATCTTCAGTGAGATGGAAGTGGAGGTGCCTATCATCTTCACTACGGCTTACGATCAGTATGCCATAGATGCCTTCAAGGTGAACAGCGTGGACTATCTGCTGAAGCCCATCCATCCAGATGATGTGAAGATGGCGCTGCAGAAATTCCAAAAGCTGGGAAAGACGGACATTCAAAAGTATCTGGAGCAGTTGGCTCAGCTGAGTGTGGCTCCAACGAACCGTTATAGAGACAAGCTCATCGTGCAGTATCGGGACACGCTGCTGCCTATCCCTATCAACGATGTGGCTTTCTTCTACTATACGGACCATAAGACGAGCGTGACACTGTCGAACGGAAGAAATTTCCCGCTGCGCAATCAGCTGGAACAGATATTCACCACGCTGAATCCTGCCGACTTCATTCGGGCCAACCGACAGTTTATCATCAATCGCGAAAGTGTGCATGATATCTCGGTATGGTTTGATGGCCGACTGCGCGTGAACATGAAGGTGGAGGTTCCTGAGCCGATTTACATCAGTAAGAATCGGGCTTCGGAGTTTAAGCTTTGGATGGAAAGAGTATAGAGAGATGGAGAATAAAGTTATCATATGTGGATGTGCCTCTCGGAGTATCATGGAGGCGGAGAAGGTGGCGCGGATGGCGGCTCTCTTGAAGCAGAAGGGCTTCGAGGTAAGCATTGTGCCCGATCTCTGCGAGATGGCCGAAGACCGTAAGGAGGCGCTGAAAGCACTCGAAGGGCAGACGGTGATAGCGTGCCACGAGAGGGCCGTGAACGCACTGATGGCTTGGAGGGGCGTAAGCGTAGAGCAGACGTACAATCTGCGCGCGCATACCACTGAGGAGGTGGCTGCAGAGATGGGCATAACGCCTGAGGCTTTGGACGAAGAGACGCTGAATGCGTATCGCCGTCAGATAGCCGATCTGCCTACCGATCAAGGACATGATGCTTGGTTCCCCATCATCGACAGAGACCGCTGTGTGGATTGTGGCAAGTGCCATGATTTCTGCCTCTTCGGCGTCTATAAGCTCGACGAAGACGGGAGGGTGCAAGTGACAGACCCTCACAGCTGCAAGAACAACTGCCCGGCATGTGCCCGCACTTGTCCGCAAGAAGCCGTGATATTCCCCAAGCATGGTTTTGCGCCCATCAATGGCGGAGAGGCACAGGAAGAGCAGACCATCAAGATAGATACAAAACAACTCTATAACCAAGCATTGAGAGAACGACTGGCGGCACGCCGAGCAGGTGTCTCTCTGCTAAAAAAGAAAGAATAAATGACGCTACATGACTACATAGCAACTACAAAGGCAGCTTTGCGCATCTTTAGCGTAACTTCGCCTCGACTGATCTGGAAGTTCATGTACAACTTCGTATGGCGGAGCTATCGATCCATGAATGCCTTTGAGAAACGCATGGCAAAGGACGAACCGTTTTTTCCGGCCTTCTTGATGGTGTCGGTGACCGAGACGTGCAATCTGGCTTGCAAAGGATGCTGGGTGAGCCGCGGAGGATGCAAGCAACTGACACTGAAGCAGCTGGATGGCATCATCAGTGAAGGGAAGAAGCATGGCGCCTATTTCTATGGACTGCTGGGCGGCGAACCGCTGATGTATAAGGGCTTGCTGGATGTGATGGAGAAGCACTCTGACTGCTACTTCCAACTGTTCACCAATGGCACGCTGATCACCGACGACATCGCTCTGCGACTGAAACGCATGGGAAATGTCACGCCGCTCATCAGCATCGAAGGACTGGAGGAAGAGAGCGATCTGCGTAGGCAACGGGATGAAGTGTTCAACAGGACGCTGCGCGGCGTGAGAGCCTGCAGGAAGGCTGGCCTTATCTTCGGAGCCGCGTGCAGCATCTGCATGAGCAACTATGACGACTTGGTGAACCGCGCTTATATAGAGCGCATAGCACGCGAAGGAGCGATGTATCTGTGGTATTACATCTATCGTCCGGTGGGCGCTGAGCCTAATGCTCAGAATGCACTGACGGAGGAAAAAATTGCGTCCTTGCGTTCGTTTATCGCCGAACAACGAAAGGATGCGCCGCTGTTTATCATCGACACCTATTGGGACGATAAAGGAAATGCCATGTGTCCTGGAGCCACGGGCATGAGTCATCATATCTCGCCATCAGGCGCGCTGGAATTCTGTCCGCCATTGCAGATGGCCACAGACTTCCTCAATGAAGATGCCTCAAACCTGGCAGAAGTCTGCCATTCGGCCTTCTTGGGACGACTGCGTAAGAAGATCGCAGAGACGACAAGAGGCTGCATCTTGATGGATAATCCCGACAAGCTCGTGGAGATGCTGGAAGCAGAGCCCGATGCCGTGGATACCACCAGTCGTGGGACGGTGATGGAGGAATATAAGCGTATGCAGGTAGTGGCCAGCCATGATATGGGAGCGAAAGCCATACCAGAGCAAAATGTGTTTTACCGTTTTTTGAAGAAGCGCTACTTCTTCGGTTTTGGAGCCTATGGATGAAACAAAGATCATATATGATGTGCCAGCTACACTGGTAGAGCGTATGGAGCTGCGTTCGCTCATCGCGCAACGTGTGGGGAGCTTGCAAGTGCAGCCGCCTCTCTCTATGCACGACCTCTCTGACATCGCTCTGCAGCTGATGGAAGAGAAGCAGCTGCCAAGCTCTTTCAAGGGATGGCTGATGGTGGAGATACACAATCAGGTGTGGAAGGCGTTTGTGGCTTCTATCCCTTATGAGCGCCGACTGCTGCTACTGCCGAAGTGCCTCAGTCACTCTACCAAATGTGAAGCAGAGATGGATGAGTTCGGATTGCTCTGCCATCGCTGTGGACGCTGTGTGATTCCAAGTCTGGAACAGAAGGCAGAAGAGCTGGGTGTGATGAGCATGGTGGCCGAAGGATTCACCTCGGTGGTGGAACTCATCAAGAATAGAGTGGTGGACTGCGTGATAGGTGTGAGCTGCCTCAAATCCTTGGAGAAAGCCTTCCCGTTGCTCATCAGTCATGCCGTACCGGGCATGGCCATCCCCCTCAATTTCGATGGGTGTAAAGATACCGAAGTGGATAGCGGCTATGTGATGCAACTGCTCTCTATGCGCAGTGAGGATGATGCCTATCTGCTGGACTATGACCAACTGAAACAAGAGGTGCAAGACTGGTTTGCTCCCAGTTCGCTACGCCAGTATCTGCCGTCGGACGGAAGACAGACGCTGGAGGCCTCCCTTCAATGGATGGGAAATGACGGCAAACGCTGGAGACCATACTTGCTGGCGGCTACATATAAAGCACTCTCTGGACGCACAGAGGTGCCAGAGGATGTGAAGCGTGCTGCCATCGGTGTGGAGTGCTTCCACAAAGCCTCATTGGTGCACGATGATATACAAGACAACGATGATACAAGATATGGCAAGCCCACACTGCACGTGAGATACGGTGTCCCTATGGCCATCAATGTGGGAGATGCCTTGTTGGGCGAAGGCTACAGTCTGCTGAGCCAGTGTTCAAGTCCAGCCCTTCTGGCCGCAGTAGCAAAGGCGCATGTGGAGCTTTGTCAGGGACAGGGCATAGAGTTGGAGTGGAGCAATCATCCACAATCCATCACGCTGGATTTCGCCTTAGACATCTTCCGCAAGAAGACCGTTCCCGCCTTCGAGGTTTCGCTGCAATTAGGAGCCATCTGTGCGGGCGATGATGCGTCTCTGCGACAGACCATCCATGAGTTCAGCGATGCTTTAGGAATAGCTTATCAGCTTCAGGACGATGTGGAAGACTTTGCAGGACAGGAGAAATTGGAGCTGCGGCCATCGGCCATACTCGGTGTGCTGTGCGAAGAAAATACGCCGTCGTTCATTGAGGAGTTGCTCCAAAGCGATGACGTGATAGCTTTCTTGAATCAGCCCATCCATAAGCCAAAGTTGGATCAGGCATTAGAGCGTGTCAAGGCACTGGTAGAAGTCTATCATCAAGAAGCCATCGGCGTGCTTTACCAACTGAAGAATGTGGAACTGAAGCGACTGCTTTTCAGAGTGACAGAACGCATATTAAATAAGAATAAATGATGAAAGAAACTCTCTCCATAAGGTTGCTGCAGACGCTCACCGCTGCGAAAGGGCAGTTGAGCGCAGAGGCATTGGCACTGATCCGGCAGTATGTGGACGGTCAGCGCGTGGAGAGGGAAGTATCTTTCAAGAACAAAGCTGGTGAGGCAGACGTTTATTATACTGCCTTCGGATGGCTGCTGTGCTATGTATTAGACATAACGCTGGACAGCAAGCAACGCAAGGCTTACTTGGCAGGTATCCAAGACGCAGAGCTGGGATTGATACACTATGCCGCATTGATGCGCTGCAGACTCTTGGACGAGTTGATGGACAAAGGGAAACTGCTGATGGCATTCACAGGAGGAAAGAAGCGTGACATACCTGCATTGTCCTCTTTCCATGAGGTGCCACAAGGCGATCTGAACAATCCTTACACGCAGTTTATCTGGCAAGGATTATTGGAAGATACCGGACATACGGCCAACGCCTACGATGCCAGTCGGCTGGAAGCATACCATCTCCCTAAGCGTGGATATGCTAATTCTCCAGCACACGATGTGGCATATCTCAACGCTACAGTGGCAGCATTGGCATTGAAAGGTTCTGCTGAAGGATGGAAGGCGGGCGATGATGTGGAAGCTCTGCGACACATGCAAGAGGAGAGTGGGGGCTTTAAGGCTTCGGATGCTGCGCCGATAGCCGATTTGCTATCTACAGCTACGGCATTGTTCGTACTGAAGCAATATAAGGCGAAGCCTCTGTATGACGCGTCAGACTTCATCACCTCCCATTGGTTGGAGAATGGAGGCTTTGGAGCCACACTGATAGATGTGGAGAGCGATGTGGAGTATGTATTTTATGGACTATTAGCACTGGGTGCACTATGAATATAGAACAGGTAAATGAAATGATAAAGGCGGCTACCGACACACTGCTGAAAGAGCGTGAGGAAGGTAAGGTATGGCGAGGAAGTCTTTCTTCGAGCGCCATCTCTACCTCTGTATCGGTATTTGCTCTGCATGAAATAGATGCTGTGAAGTATGCTCCGTATATAGATAAAGGTGTGGCATGGCTTCAGCAAACCATGAAAGCCGAAGGCTCATGGGGCGACAGCATTGAGAGTCCGTCGAATCTGACGGCCACATTGCTCACATACGCTTCTCTCTATGCGGTAGGAGTGAAGTCTGAGCAGACACGCAGCTATCTGAAAGAGCGCTTCGGAGGAGATACTGACGAAGACATCATACAAGGTGTGCTCGACTATTACGGCACTGATCTTACATTCTCTGTACCTATATTGGTGATGTGTGCATTGGCAGGTGTCATCACCGACTGGGAGCGCATTCCGCCATTCCCCTTCGAACTGGCGGTACTTCCACAGAGTTTGTTCCGCTTCCTCAATCTTCCCGTAGTGAGCTATGCTATCCCCGCTTTGATAGCTGTTGGCATCCTGCGCTTTAAGAAAGGGAAGCAAGGGCTTATGGCTCCTCTGCGTCGCCGTTTCATCGAGCCTTCATTGAAGGTCTTGATAAAATTGCAACCCGAAGACGGAGGATTCTTGGAGGCTGCTCCGCTGACTGCCTTCGTGAGCATGTGTATGGCACAAGCGGGATATAGAACTCATGTAGTGACACAGAAAGCTGCCGATTTCTTGGTGAATACCGTGCGTGAAGACGGCTCTTGGCCTATAGATACAGATTTGTCGGGATGGGTGACCAGCCTTAGTATCCGTGCTTTGGATGAAGATTTGCCCGAACGCGAGTTCTTCACAGAGAACATGAAAGCACGCTCTACAAAGGAGGTGCATCCATTCACTGGTGCACAACCGGGCGGATGGGGATGGAGCGATCTCAGTGGCTCCGTGCCCGATGGCGACGATACATCTGGTGCCTTGGTGGCTTTCCATGTATTGACGCATGGTGTTTATGCACCGGAAGTTGACAAAGGTATCGAGTGGCTCTTAGGACTGCAGAACAACGATGGCGGAATGCCCACTTTCTGTAAAGGGTGGGGTAAACTGCCTTTCGATCGCAGCAGTGCTGATATTTCTGCGCATGCATTCCTCGCCTTCTCTCTTTGGAAAGAGACATTGCCTCCTGCCTTGAAAGAAAGGACGGAAAAGGGTGCTAAGCGTTTATTGGCATGGATGACGTCGAATATGACAGCCGACGGCTATTGGACTCCATTATGGTTTGGCGATCAAGACGCCTCAGACGAAAAGTCGCCCGCCTATGGCACAGCTACAGCTGTAGATTATCTGCTGACATCTGGTGACACAGCAGCAGAAGAATTGGCACAAAGAGGAATAGCATACCTGCTGAGCGTACAGAATGAGGATGGCGGTTGGGGAGGTGCTGCTGGAGTAGCTTCTAAAGTCACCTTAACCGCCAGGGTATTAGGAGCCTTGGCATCATCGGCAAAGACCGATGAGAAGGCCATGGAGCGAGGACTGGATTTCCTCTATGCGGCATACCAGCGTGGAGAGCTATTCAAGAGAGAGCCCATAGGTCTGTATTTCTCACGCCTTTGGTATTCAGAGGCGTTGTATAGTCCGGCCTTTGTGCTGACAGCATTGAAGAAAGTTAGAAATTATAATAATAGAGCATTATGATGAAGAAAGGTATTATGTGGATAGGGATGGCTCTGACTGCCATCACTGTCTCTGCACAACAAGTGGTGGAATGGCGTGGTGTGAATCGCACAGGAACCTACAATGACAGCGGACTGCTCAAATCATGGGCTGCCGAAGGTCCTACGTTGCTTTGGTCTCTCGACGGCATAGGAGAGGGTTATTCACAACTGGGCATTGCAGGGGATAAAATCTATGTCACTGGCATGAAGGGTACCAACCACATGGGCTACGTTTCCATGATAGATATGAATGGAAAGCTGCTGCAACAGAAACCTTATTCACAAGAGTGGGTAGGCAATTACAGTGGTGCGAGAGCTGCCGTCACGCTGAACGATGGCAAACTATACCAATATAGCGGTCATGGCGTGCTCACTTGCATGGATGCCACCTCACTCAATGTGATTTGGCAGAAAAACATCCTTAAAGAATTCGGAGCAGATGAGCTGGAATATGGCATGAATGAAGCTCCGCTGATCATAGGCGACAAACTGATTATCACTCCTGGTGGGAAGACTCACAATGTAGTGGCACTGAATAAGCAGAATGGCGCTCAGATTTGGACATCTAAAGCCAAAGGCGAGTCTTCGGCCTACTGTTCACCGATCTATATATCAGATATGGAGGTGCCTATCGTGGCTACTATCACAGAGCATAGTATCATAGGACTGAATGCAGATAACGGACAGCTGTTGTGGTCGTATCCTTTCCCCAGCCGATGGACTGAGCAATGCAACTCGCCCATCTACGAGAATGGGATGCTCTATTGTATGACGGGCAATGGCTACGGCTCTGTGATGCTCAAACTGGAGAATGGCGGACGTAGCATCAGCAAGGCATGGGATTCGAAGGAACTGACTAACGTGTTCTCTGCCATGGTGAAGGTGGGACACTATATCTATGGCTGCAATGAAAGTCGCAACTGGGTATGTCTGGATTGGAACACAGGTACCTTGATGCACAAGACACGTTCACGTCAGAGCGTTCCCGTAGCTGCTGATGGCATGATATACAACTACTGCGACAATGGAGAAGTGCAGCTTATACAGCCGCATAACGCTAAGATGGAGATAGTAAGCAGATTCAGAGTCACTAAAGGTACTGAGCAACATTGGGCACATCCAGTGGTACACAAAGGGGTGCTATACATCAGACATGGTGACAGTTTAATGGCATATAAGGTAAAATGAGCAAGAATAGTTTAAAATGGATCACCATAGGCACCGCAGTGTTCTACTCACTGGTGCTGATAGGGTGGCAACTCTACACGCCACACTCTGAGCTGACTACACAAGAGCCCGGAGCTGACAATCGGCCAGAGGGATTGGCACGCAGTGCCGATGATGTGAAAGTGGGTGAATTTTTCATGAAGTATGAAGCGGAAGCTCCTACGGACATGGAAGAGGTATGGTCGGCCTTCAGAGGTAACTCCCGGAACAATATCGTTCAAACTTCTGCCCCTATCAACACGTCGAGCGACTATGAGGAAATGTGGAGTTTCACCACGGGAGAGGGCCATGCGGCTCCTGTGATATATAAAGGTAGGGTATATGTGCTCGACTATGACGAGACACTCATGTCGGATATGTTGCGTTGCTTCTCTTTGGATACAGGAGAAGAGCTTTGGCGCAGATGGTACAGAGTTCGCATCAAGCGCAACCATGGATTCTCACGCACTATCCCAGCCGTGGGAGATGGCTACATCATCACCATGGGACCAAATGGCCATGTGATGTGCTGCGATCCTATCACAGGAGAGATGAAATGGACACACGACTTGCAGAAAGAGTATGAAACAGAAGTGCCATTCTGGTACACCGGACAGTGCCCTTTGATAGACGGAGATGAGGTCATAATGGCTCCTGCAGGAACATATACCTTGATGGTGGGGATGGATATCCAAACGGGTGAGGTGAAATGGGCCACAGAGAACACGGTCAACTTCAAAATGTCGCACTCATCTATCATGCCAATGGAACTGAATGGCAAGAAAACCTATGTTTATATAGGTGTGGGAGGCGTGTGTGGCGTTTCTGCCGATGGTGCGGATAAAGGCAAGTTGCTGTGGAGTACCAACAAGTGGCAGCCTTCTGTAGTGGCTCCTTCACCTTTGAGACTGTCATCCAATCGGATATTCTTGGTAGCTGGCTATGGAAATGGCGGCGCACTGCTTCAGGTATCAGGAAGTGGCTCAAACTGGAACGCCACTGTTCTCGATCAATACAAGGCTGATAAAGGATTGGCCAGCGAACAACAAACACCGATATTATATAATGGAAAAATCATAAGCATCCTGCCAAAGGATGGTGGAGCTAACAGAAGTAAGCTCGTTTACTTCAATCCGTCTGATTTGCATCAGCCATTATGGACCTCTGCACAAGATGAGCGCTTCGGTTTAGGCCCTTATTTGGTCATCAACGACAAGCTCTTTGCGTTCAATGAAGATGGCGTGCTATATGTGTATCAGATAGACTCCAATGGTATGACATTGCTCAAGAAGCAAGTTATCATGGAAGGCGTAGATGCATGGGGACCAATGGCTTACGCAGATGGCAGATTGGTGCTGCGTGATTCGCATACAGTGAAATGCTTGAAAATAACAGAATAACAAAATACTAATAATATGGAAGAGCTAAAGAAAGATAATGGTAAAATGACTCGAAAAGGCTTCTTGCGGGCATTAGGCTCTATAGGAGCTGGATGCGTCATCGCTGGAGGTGCCGGGAATTTGGCCTACAAGATGTTTGCCAAGCCAGAGGAATTGTTCTATCCAACTAACGAGAAGGGTGGGGAAAGTCCTCAACGCAGTGCATTCGCTTCGCCATATAAGAAAGTGGCTTCGTTTAAGACACCCGAGCAGATAGAGTCGTTTGAGCTTTATCCAAATGGCATCGTAGTGGCTTCTGCAAATAATGTCTATATCTATCGAGAGGACGGCCAGCTAGAACGTCGCTTTAAAGCCAATGGTGAGGTAATGGATGTCACTGTATGCGACGACCTCATTTATGTACTTTATCCGATGCATGTAGATGTGTTCGATATGCAGGGAACTAAGGTGCGTGAGTGGGAGGCTTGTGATGAGAATGCCGACTATTGTTCACTTACAGTATTTGGAGAGAATGTCTTTATCACAGATGCTCAGAATAAAGTGATGTGTAAGTATCTGACAGATGGCACCTTTGTGAAGTTTATCCAGAGTCCGGATGGATTTGTTGTACCAAGTTATTCATTCGGCGTAATGAATATGAATGGCATGGTATATTGCTCGAATCCTGGTAGGCATACCATTGAAAGCTATTCGGCCGATGGCGAGTTCTTGGCTTCCTTCGGAGAGGCAGGTGTCAATGAAGGACGCTTCAGCGGTTGCTGTAATCCTGTGTATGTAACCTCTAATCCTGCGGGTGAGATCATTACTTCAGAGAAAGGCATTCCGCGCATCAGCTGTTATAGTCCCGACGGTGAATTCCGTAGCGTATTATTGGATGAGAAGACGCTTGGAGGTGGCCATGCTGCTTATGAAGTCAGGGTGAATAAAGATCGCTTGATAGTAGCCAATAAGAATCAAGTGACAACTTTCCAATATGATGCATCTCTGGTGGCTCTGAATGGAACAGCCCTTTCGGGAAAGTGTGCTACATGCGGAATAGATTGTCCACTGAGAATAGGAGTAACGATTTAAGTATGGGTATTATGGAAGACAAAGAAAAACATACGAAAGGCAGTCCGCTAAAAAGGCGTGACTTCTTCAAGAAGATAGGCACTGCTCTGGCAGGTGGTTCCATTGCAGCCGTAGGTATAGCTGGCGCCAGTAAAGTGAAGGGTGAAGAAGCCAGTGTTTTCTGGCAAATCGACCCAAACTTGTGTACACAATGTGGAAGGTGTGAGACAGACTGCGTGATGCCAGTTTCAGCTGTGCGATGTGTGCATGCTGTGAAAGTGTGTGGTTATTGCGACCTTTGCGGAGGGTATTATCGCACCAATGCGAAGGAACTGAACACTGCAGCAGAAAATATGATTTGTCCTACAGGAGCCATCAAACGCAAGTTCGTGGAAGATCCATATTTCGAATATACGATCGATGAAGATCTTTGTAATGGATGTGGTAAGTGTGTGAAAGGTTGCAATTCATTTGGCAATGGTTCTCTTTTCCTGCAGGTGAAACAAGATCTTTGTCTGGACTGCAATGAATGTAAAATCGCCAAAGTATGTGCTTCGGGAGCTATCAAACGAGTTCCTTATGGCACGGCTTATAAACTAAAGGACCACGCATGATGAATACTCTATTGATGACTTTCGTGAGCCGTTTCCCAAGGCCAGAGTTTGAATCTGGGTATCAATATCCGGAACAAGCTTATGCAGTCCCTTATGAGAGCTTTTGGAACGTAGTGGACATCGTTTTGCTCATAGGCTTGATGAGTTTAGTTACTTGGGCGGCATATAAAAAGCGTACCAGAGGGCCAATAATCATCACGTCTCTCATTTCTGTGGCCTATTTTGGCTTTTTCCGTGAGGGATGTGTATGCAGTATTGGTTCCATCCAGAATATAGCATTGGCAATGGTAGATAACACGTATCATCTGCCTCTTATTGTATTGCTTTTCTTCTTGCTCCCCATCATCTTTGCCTTCCTATTTGGCAGGGTTTTCTGTGCAGGAGTATGTCCTTTTGGTGCTCTGCAGGAATTATTAAATGTGAAGAATTACCGTATATCGAAATCTGTCAGCTCCGCTTTGAGCGTGATACCATGGCTCTATCTGATATTCGCGTTGCTTTATGCACTTACACGCAGTAGGTTCATCATCTGTCAGTTCGATCCATTTATCGGTATATTCCGCTTAGGAGGTGACTTCGGACTCATTACGTTTGGAGCGATCTTACTGATTATGTCGGTCTTCACAGGCCGCCCATTCTGTAGGTTTCTTTGTCCTTACGGTGCACTGCTGAGCCTTTTCTCCTCTGTATCTATCTGGAAAATAAAGATTACAGAAAAGGCGTGTGTGAACTGTCAGCTGTGTCATAATTCTTGTCCTGTAGATGCCGTGTTACCTCCTTATCAGAACAAAGATAATGAAGGGCGTAATCAGGGTGTCGTTCGTATCTTGAAATACGCTGTAGGCTTACCACTTATCATGCTTATTGGAGCTTTACTGATGCGCATGTCGTCTAATAATCTGAGCTATGCCCATAAAGAAGTGCGCTTATACGAGCTCGTACAGATTCAAGAGGCACATCCAGACAATGAGATGCTACCAGAAGTAGAGGCCTTCTATGCACAAGGGAGAACCTTGGAAGAGTTGCAACAGAATTATGATGCCATACAAAAGGAATTCTCTATTTACAGTACGATTGCAGGGGCATTGATAGGTCTGGTGATAGGACTGAAGCTTATCAATCTGTCTGTGAAACGCACTCGTAAGGAATACGAGATAGATCATCGCTACTGTGTGGCATGTGGCAAGTGTTTCAGCTATTGTCCACAAAACAAAGGGGTATTGATACAAAGAAATAAGATAAATAATGCACTATGAATAAAAATATTTTTAGGAATGTAGCCATTGTGACCTCTGTCTTTATCGTGTTGCTATCGGCTATGCTGATTATCAATTATTTTCAGGTGAGGGAGACAACTCCTTTGCAGACTGAAGTCGTAGAGACTCTAAAAGCGTTGAATGACCAGAATGCAGAAAATGTAGAATTGCAGGAACAGATTCGTCAACTGGACTTATTGGCTCGCAAAGCTTACTTTGTACAGTCGGGACATCTGAAAGCGGGCATTTATATCTTGCTGGGACTCATTGGTATCCTGATGGTTTGCTTGCGCTTCTATTTCGAGAATACCAAGGAAATACCTGACAAGGAAATAGATCCTATTGACGACTGGCTGATTAAGTCTAAATCTCGTAAATACATCAATTGGGGTATTGTGGGATTGGCAACCGTAGCATTGGGATTTGCATTCTTCTCTTCACCTTATTATAAAACGTTGACAGAGAAATCTGCTGAAGAAACTGCAGGTGATTTCGTAGTGGAAGACGTCGCTAATCCGGACGACATAACGACCGACAGACTGCCAGGTGATGCCTTAGCAGAAGCCGACTCTTCAGAAGAAGCATCGACAGAAGCGGAAGATGCAGAGACTACAGAACAGGATGCTGAAGGGGAATCAGTTCCTGCCGAAGAAGTACCAGTATCTAAAGTTACCCAAAATGCTTTCCGTGGCAACACATCCAATGGTCAGTCATCAGCACGAGGCATTCCTACTGCATGGAATCTGCAAGATGGAACCAACATTTTATGGAAAACTCCTGTTCAGAAAGGTGGATACAATTCACCAGTTATCAATGGCCGTAATGTATTTTTTACGGGTGCAGACAATGCGGCACGTGAGCTCTACTGCTACGATGTAAATACAGGTGAATTAAAGTGGAAGTTGGAAGCATCTGGCATTGCTGGCTCTCCTTCTACTATGCCACGTGTTAATGAGGACACCGGATTGGCTGCTTCTACGGTTGCTACCAATGGTAATCAGGTTTGTGCCATTTTTGCAACGGGAGATATCATTTGTGCTGATATGGAAGGCAATAAACTATGGGCAAAAAATCTGGGAGTACCAGACAATCATTACGGTTTTGCCTCTTCACTCTTGATATATGGAAATATTGTAATTGTGCAGTATGATAACGACACTTCTCCAAAACTGATGGCATTGAGTTTGGCTAATGGTAATACGGTATGGTCGAAGAATCGCTCTGAGAGAGCTACTTGGGCTTCGCCGATGATTGCTTACATTGACAACAAACCACAGCTTATAGTGATGGGTAATCCTAATATCACGGCATACAATCCTGCCAATGGTGAACAAATATGGCAGGTTAGTTGTATGAGCGGAGAGGTGGGCGCTAGTGCATGTGCCTCAGACGGCATTGTGTTTGGAGCCAGCGAAAATGCCAAGATGGTAGCTATCAATGCGTCAGATGGACAAGTAGTGTGGGAGTCTAATGAATATCTTCCTGAGGTATCAAGTCCTGCTGCCACTAAAGATGTACTTTTCATAGCGACTAGTTATGGCGTGCTTTCTACATTCGACACTAAGACTGGTGAGCTTTTGGCAGAGCATGATCTTGGCGTTCAATTCTATTCTTCTCCTATGATTGTAGAAGGCAAGGTATATCTGGCCAGTGTAGAAGGAAAGATTTATATATTCTCGGCCAATAAAGAAGCCACTCTCATCAATACTATCGATACTGGAGAACATACATTTGCCACTCCAGCGTTTACTGATGGGAAGATGATTATAAGAACCAATGAAAGTATTTACTGTGTAGCAGCTAAATAATATGTGTGAGAATTGTAAGACTAAAGCACAAGAAGAGAAATCAGCTTTGATGGCTCGAACAGATGCCATCATCGACAGGATAGGCACTAAGCGCGAGATGGTGATACCTCTCTTACAAGCATTGCAAGAAGAGTTCAACTATCTGCGATCGGATGTGCTTGAGAGGGTCTATGAACGAACGAAAATAGATCGTGCTCAGCTCATCAGCGTATCCACTTTCTACTCCTTATTCAGACATATCCCTTATGGCAAGCATGTCATCAAGATATGCAATGGTACGGCATGTCATGTGAAAGGTTCTGATAATGTATATGATGCATTCAGACGTGAACTGCATATGGAAGGGGATAGTATAACGACTGAAGACGGTGAGTTCTCTATTGAGAAGATTGCCTGCCTTGGTGTGTGCGCCTTAGCCCCTGTAGTTCAAATCGATGAAAAGATCTACGGGCATGTACAACCAGGAAGGGTGAAGGAAGTCATTGATGCTTTTCGCTTATATGCTGATCAACAAGAGAAGCGCCAAGCCGAAGAGGATGCCAATGAGGCTGTTGGCGAGATTCGCTTAGGTATGGAGAACTGCTGCCAAGCCAGTGGTACAGCCGAGATTTATAAGGAAGTAACTTCAGAATCTCAAGCATTAGGATTGGATGTCAGAATCAAGCCTGTCAGTTGTGTAGGTGCTTGCAATCAGGTGCCACTGATAGATGTAGCTATGCCGGATGGGCAGATTTTCCGTTATCCCAATGTGAAACCTGCAGACGTGCGTGAAATTCTTATGAAGCACTTCAGGCCTAAGAATAAGTTGCGCCAATGGAAGAACATACTTTTCCATAGCATTAATCAATTCCAGACAGACGAAGCATGGGAGAGTAGTGTGTTTCAGAATGACGAGCATCGTACACGCACCATCAATAACTTTTTTGATGAACAGTTACGAATCTCTACGGAAGGATATGGAAAGATGTCGCCATTAGACATAGATGAATACATGGCTCGCGGTGGTTTCGAGGCATTGAAGCATGCTGTGACGGAAATGAGTCGCGATGAAATCATAGATGTCATTCTGAAGAGTGGCATCCGTGGTCGTGGTGGCGGTGGTTTCCCTACAGGACGTAAATGGCAGATGGTGGCAGCTCAATCCAATTCAGAGAAGTATGTCATCTGTAATGGTGATGAGGGCGATCCTGGAGCCTTCATGGATCGTATTTTGTTGGAATCCTATCCACTGAGAGTCATAGAAGGACTGGTCATTGCTGGCTATGCCGTAGGTGCATCTAATGGTATTTTCTACATTCGCGCAGAATATCCACAAGCAGTGATTCGCATCCGTAAAGCCTTGGAGATGAGCAGACAGAAAGGTTTTATTGGAGAGCATATCCTTGGAACAGATTTTTCATTTGATATACGCTTGTTCGAAGGTGCAGGAGCTTTTGTTTGTGGTGAAGAGACGGCTCTGATTTCTTCTATTGAAGGTAACAGAGGTTTTCCAAAGTTGCGTCCCCCATATCCTGCAGTTTCTGGATTATATGGCTGTCCGACTCTTATAAATAATGTGGAGACACTAAGTCAGGTATCCTATATCTTAAACCACGGTGCAGAGGAATATGCCAAACATGGCACAGAAAGCAGTAAAGGCACTAAAGTATTTGCACTGGTGGGTAAGGTGAATCACGGCGGACTTATAGAAGTTCCAATGGGCACCACACTCAATCAGATTATCGAGGATATTGGCGGAGGCGTAGAAGGCGGAGAGAAACTCAAAGCCGTGCAAACGGGTGGACCTTCGGGTGGCTGTATCCCTGCCAGCGAATGTGATGTAAAGGTGGACTATGAAGCGCTGAAGCGTCTGGATGCCATCATGGGTTCAGGAGGCTTGGTGGTGCTTGGTGAAAGTAGCTGCATGGTAGATGTGGCACGCTATTTCACTACATTTACTTCTAACGAAAGTTGTGGAAAATGTACTTTCTGTCGTGTAGGAGTACGCCGCATGCTTGACTTGCTTGATAAGATTTGTACGGGGAAAGGAAAGCCCGATGATATTACCAAACTTGAAGAGCTGGCTAAGAGCGTTCAGAAATCCGCGCTTTGTGGACTTGGCAAGACGGCTCCAAATCCTGTGCTCTCCACTTTGAAATACTTCCGTGAAGAGTATGACGAGCATATTCAAGGCATATGTCGTACAGGCACTTGTAAGGATATGATAAAATATGTGGTTACAGAAGATTGTATGGGATGTACAAAGTGTGCTAAGGCTTGCCCTTCTGACGCTATCCCATATACTCCTTATGAACAACATACCATCGATGTAGATAAATGCGTGAAATGCGGACTCTGTATCAATGAGTGCAGTTTTAACGCCATAAAGAAAGTACCTTTAAATAATTGAACATGAAAATAACGATAGACAACATAGAAGTGGAGGTCCAAGAGCAAGAAACGCTGCTTCAGATAGCTCATCGGCTGGGCAAAAAGATTCCTTCCATGTGCTTTGCTGAAGGTAAGGAGCATAAGCCATCATGCATGGTGTGTATGGTGAAGAATGCAGCTAATGGCCAAATGATTCCTTCATGTTCTACTCATCCTACCGAAGGGATGCAAATAGTGACAGACAGTGAGGATGTGTTGGATCTACGCCGCATGTCATTGGAACTCCTGCTAAGTGACCACAGAGCCGATTGTGAAGCGCCATGCACCACAGTATGTCCTAAAGGACTGAACATTGAGCGTGTATTGTGGTATTACGATACCAATCGTTATTCTGAGGCAAAGAGATATATAGCAGCAGTTTTTGATCTTCCTAATATAGGATGCGATGACTGCCCCAAATCTCCATGCGAGAAAGTATGCCGACGTGGCATGGTAGACCAGCATGTGGAGATCAGAGAGATCGTCCGTAAGATGAGTCAAGCACCAGATCCTGAGCCTGATGATAGGCCATTGCCAACAGGTAAAGCAAAAATGTTCACTTCAAAACTCGGCCATTTTTCAGCTAAAGAGAAAGAATGGCTGAAGGTTAGCACAGACGTTCCTTCTGGATGTTTGCATTGTGCTTGTGCGGCACAAGAAGTGTGTAAGCTTAGGAAGTATGCTGACGAGTGCGGCATCAAATCGCCTCGCTATGGTGTTTCTTCGGATTTGCCTTTCAAGGTGAAGAAGCATGTCATTGGACGTTTATGGTTTGAACCAGCCAAATGTATCCGATGTGGATTGTGTGTTTATAATACCAACGACGGCTTCACTTTCAAAGGACGCGGATTTGGTATGCAAGTGGTCATTCCTGACGAAAGTCGATCTCACGTTAGCGAAGAAATTGCGAATCTCTGTCCTACGGGTGCTTTATATTTAGAAGATTAACTATGAAGAGATGGTTTATATATGGTTTAGTGCTGCTGTTATGCTCATGCACTGGAAATGGGGATGTGGGCTATAATACAGCAACTGATTGGCCTTTCTATAGAGCAGACGCATCAATGAGTGGCTATACTTCTTTGAGTTTACCAGAGAAGCCAACATTGCTTTGGACCTTCAAAGACGGTGTGCGAACTGTGTCTTCTCCGATAGTGTATGAAGGAGTGACCTATTGGGTAAATCGTCGTGGACATGTTTTTGGCGTGAATCTAACGGGAGAAAAGGTGTTCGATTACGACATGAAAACTAGCGTTGAAGCCACACCAATCATTCATGACGGAGTGCTCTACATAGGACGAATTGACGGAATCCTGGAAGCAATTGATTTGCAGCGCGCAGATACTTTATGGACTTTTGAGACTTTAGGACAAATTTCTGCTACGCCTAATTTAGTTGACTTCCAAGGCCAGAAGGCTGTTGTTTTCGGAAGTTATGACAACTATATGTATGTGGTAGATCAAGTGAGCGGCAAAGAGCTAAATCACTTTGAATCTGGTTATTATATCAATGGCGCAGTGGCAATATGGCAGAATCATGTGCTGTTTGGTGGATGTGATGCATGGTTGCGCTTGATAGATTGCCAGAGTGGTGCGCAAACAGATTCTTTGGAAGTACAGGCCTATATTCCTGCTTCACCAGCCATTAAAGGTGGCTATGCCTATGTGGCTGATTATGCGGGCGATGTTTACGAGCTTCAACTGAAGAATGGTAAGATCAATGCTCATAAGATGCTAGTGGAAGCGACAAGTGCTGACGGATCTTTAACCTCAGTGCCAGCTGTATCTGACGATGCTGTTTTCGTACTTCCTGATGGCAGACATATTGTGGCTATAAGTAGAGAAAGTGGCAAAGAGCTATGGAAATATATGCTGAAAGGCAATACAGGAGACAGTTCCCCTTTGGTATGTGACGACAAAGTCATCGTATGCACCAGTACGGGCATTGTTTCAATCCTGGATGCTAAAGACGGAACGCTGAAATGGGAATATGATACTGGTGAACAGATTTTAGGATCTCCAGCAGTAATTAAGGATCATTTCTTCATTCTGACTACGAAAGGCACTTTGCTTTGTTTCGGAGAGTCTTAATTATACATTGTTTTATTATGGCACTGCTAGAACTGAAAAATATCTGCAAGTCTTTTAAAGATGGAGAAGCACGGATGAATCATGTGCTTCGTCAGCTTAATCTGTCTGTGGAGCAAGGAGACTTCATGGCAATTAGAGGGCAATCGGGTGCTGGAAAGACTACCTTACTGAATATCTTAGGCACTCTGCTTCTTCCCGATTCTGGGACTTACACGTTGGATGGGCAGTCATTGCTAGATGGAAACGTAGATTTGGCTTCTGTGCGCAACAAGAAAATAGGATTTGTATTCCAAGACCATCGCTTGTTGCCCCAATACAATGTGATGCAGAATATACTGCTGCCTCTCATGGCTTCTGATAGCAAAGTATCAGAAGAGCAAGTAGAATGGGCGAGACAACTGATGGAACTGACAAACATCTCTTCGATTGAGAACCAATATCCTCAGACTCTATCTGGAGGAGAGGCTTGTCGCACTGCTGTCTGCAGGGCTTTAATCAATAAGCCTGTAGTACTTTTGGCAGATGAACCTACAGGGCAGTTGGACAAAGAAAACGCGCTACACTTGGCCTCTTTGTTCCAATTAGTAAATAAAGAACTGAACACCACAATCATCATGGTGACTCATTCTGATCTGACAGCAAGTGCTGCGAAGAAAATAGTCACTTTGATAGATGGTAGTTTAGAAAATATTTTTCCTAACTAGCAAAAAAAAACAGAGCTAACCGATGAAGGATTTATTTGGCATAGGAAGAAATGATTCAGTAAGGTATTATAGACAATATTACCGCCTGATTTCTGTAGCCGTTCTTATAACGGTGGCAGTCATCGTGGGCAGCTTGCTGATAGGCAATTCCGTACGCCAGACTTTGGTTCATCGAGTAGAAGAGCGCTTAGGGAAAGTAGAATCTGTCATCTTCTCTCGAAACTCATTCCTGTCGGATAGCATCATGCAGGAACCGCTATTCGCACAGAAAGCCAAAGGTGCTTTGCTTTCTGATGGTTTTATTTCACGTAATGGTCAGCTGCTTCCTGTCATGGTGTGGGGAATAGAGGATGAAAACATGTTTGGACGGGCATATATCAACCAGTCGTTAGCTGACGAACTACGCCTTTCTTCAGCAGAAGATATTGTGCTTCGATTGCCAAAAGGTGGCTTAGTACCATCGGGCTCTCTTTTTGTGACAGACAACTATACTGCAAGTTTGCGTTTAGAGCAAGCGGGCATAAAGTCCACCGAAGAGGGTGGAAACCTTAGTCTTAAGAACGAGCAGACACTTCCATTGAACATTTTCGTATGTCGAGAAGAATTGGCCGAAGTGATGGAAGTAGAGGGAAAAATCAATCTGATTCTTTCGGAAGCTCCTATCTCTGAGGATGATCTGTCAAGAACTTGGAATCCTTCTTTCTCTGGCTTGCAGATCATGCGGACAGCAGATTACACTGAGATCTCAACAGATCGTGTGTTCTTGCAATCTTCTGTTGTGGAGTATATCGGAAGCAATAATGAGCTTGTCAATCCGCTCTTTACTTATCTTGCCAATGGTATTCGTTTAGGGAACACCTCTGTGCCATATTCCTTTGTAACTGCTATCAAAGAGTTTGACGGACATACGCTTCAATCAGATGAAGTGATATTATCTGACTATACAGCGCAGCGACTTCATGCGTCAGTGGGCGATAGTATTATCATTAGTTATTACGTTTCCAAAGGTTTGAAAGACCTTAAGACAGATTCTGTGTGTCTGCATGTTGGTGATATCGTACCATTAAGCAGAATGGTTGATGATGGTAGATTGAGCGCTGAGTTTCCTGGATTGTCAGACGTAGAGCGATGCACAGATTGGGATAGCGACCTCCCTCTGGATATGACGCTAATCACTGATGAAGACGAGGAATACTGGAATCTGTATCGAAGCACTCCTAAGGCCTTATTGCCATATAGCTTAATGAAAGACATTTGGAGCAATGACTATGGAACTGCTACTGCACTCCGTGTCTATGACGAGACTGCAAAAGTTGATGGTTTGCAGCTTTCTATGTTTGATGTGCAAATCATTCAACCACGTGAGAGCGGACTTTACGCTGCAAAGAATGGCATTGATTTTGCCAGCCTTTTCCTTGCATTAGGATTTTTCATCATTGTCTCTGCATTGCTATTGTTTGTCAGCCCTCTCAGTGAGATGCTGTGGCAGAGGAGGGGAGAGATACAGCTTTTGAAGGCATTGGGATATACTGAAAAACACATCATTAGAAATCTCTGGAAAGAGGCTTTACCTATCGTATGCATAGCTTCCATATTCGGTGTGATAGCAGGCATTCTTTATACGGTCATTGTCATGTGGCTACTGGGAAATATTTGGCAGGGAGCTACGCAGACTTCCTCTTTGGGGGTCTATATAGATGTCGTATCTGTATTGATTGGAGTGGCTGTTTGCATTATAGTCATAGTGGGATTACTGTGGTATCAGATAGCGAAAGCTGTGCACAAAGATGGGAAATCAGAACAAACAGAGCATCACAGAGGAAAGCGGATATGGGTTTCTGCATTGGGATTCTCCATACTTTCTCTGGTGGTCTTCATTGTGAATATCCTTTCTGTAAACTCTCTCTACCTCTTCGTTCTGTTAGGCGTGCTGTTGGTTGTCCTTGCAGGATTGTGGGGAGAATATTTCATTACACGAAAGAGTCGGCCAGAATCAGATTCTTTCAATCAAGAAAAGCAGACATACGCCACGCTTTTCTACCAAATGAAACAGTTGAGAGGTTCATATTACGCACTTGCTTTTGGTGTGTTTACCATTTTCGCTGTAGGACTAAACCGTCAGCAAGTGTCTGATTCTCAGAAACCAACTAGTGCAACGGGTGGTTATACGTTATGGACAGAGACTTCTGTACCTGTTTACTATGATTTAAGCACCACAGAAGGTCGTCATCAGATGGCACTCGATGCCTTGCCATCAGAAACTTCTATCATGCAAACACTGCGTTTAGGAGCTGATGATGCCAGCTGTCTGAATTTAAACAAAGTTTCACAACCCACCATCCTTGGGGTTGACATGGCAGAACTGCAAGGCAGTACCTTTGAAATAGCTTCTGGGGACAATTCATTCTTTGATTATTCACAAAAGAAGGGGGAAGCCTATCCTGTTATAGTTGATCAAGAATCCTTGATGTGGAGTTTGGGAATGGCCGTTGGCGATACCCTCCATTATCAGAAAGACAATGGAGATCCTGTTCATCTGGTTATCGCTGGAGCATTGTCAACAGGCATTTTCCAAGGCTATGCTTTGATGGATAAACACCTATTTAAAGAGGTGTGGCCAGAAATCTCAGGATCGGAGATTATGCTCATCAAGACAGCACAATCTCAGGAAGTAAGTGCATTGCTCTCACAAGCGCTTAATGAATATGGTATTCGTGTGATGACGACTGCTCAGCGCTTGAACACGTTCAATGAGTTGGTCAATACGTACCTCAGCATTTTCCTCTCATTAGGAGGTATTGGCATGCTGCTGGGTATTCTAAGTTTCATTATCGTGATACGAAAGAACTTGCTGGTTAGACAGACTGACATACGTTTATATAAAAGCATTGGATATGCTTCTCTGCGTATTGAAGAACTGTTGTTCCGTGAGAATGTGTTGCTTCCGCTCTATGCCGTTTGTAGCGGTACCATAGCAGCTTTGCTGAGTACCTGCAACAACTTTAGTCATAATGACTGGATGACATGGCTACAATGTGTAGTTTTAACGATACTATTTATCGGACTTATTTGGTGGTTTGTCAAGCGCAATTGCAGCAAAGCCGTCCGTGAGTCTTCAATATCAAAAATAGAATGACATGAAAATTGTTTGCATCATAACAAGTTCGGGCGATGCCTATTACTGTGGCAATTGTTTCCGTGACAACCTCATGGCTCAAGCGATGAAACAAGCAGGTCATCAGGTCGTCATCATGCCTATCTATCTGCCACTGAAACAAAAAGAATTTCAGGCAGATACCCCTTTGTTCTTTCCAGCTACATCCTATTATGTAGGACAGAAGTTTTTCAGGGACAAGCCTATGCCTTCTTGGCTGAAGAAACTGCTTGGAGCGCAACCTTTCCTTGATTTAGCCATGTCTATGGCAGGAACCACCACAAGTGATGGCATGGAAGACATGACGTTGTCTATGATAACAGGAGAAGGAGTGACCTTTGGCTACATGGTTCAGGAAATGATTGACTGGATTGTGAACAAAGAACAGCCAGATGCTGTGTACATTTCTTCGTCCATGTTGGTGGGTATAGCCAAGGCGCTGAAAGAGCACGCGCCTTCTCTTAAAGTGATTTGCTTGGCACAAGATGAAGAGGTGTGGATAGACGGACTTCGTGAGTCTGATGCTGCACAAGCATGGCGTGGCATAGCAGAGAATCTGAAATATGCAGATGCCGTTATCACTACCAGCGAGTATTATAAGAATAAGGTGTTAGGTATGCTTAAATCAAATGGTCAATGGCCAAATGATAAGGGGCAATATCCAAGCATCCACATAGTCTATCCTGGTGTAGATATTCAGCAATACGCCACAGAGGACCATCCTGTAGATCCAACGATTGGGTTCTTCTATCGTATGAATCAAGCAGATGGACTTGATGTTTTGGCAAATGCCTTTGTGATGCTGAAACAGCGTGGAAGCATTCCAAACCTAAAATTGCGCATTGGAGGTGGATATACTTCACAAGACAAAGCATTTTTGAAAGGAGTAAAGCAGATCCTTGCACCATATATTAAAGATGTGGTGATGGAAGACACTTATGATTGGGAGCATCATGCAGAATTCTATAAGAAGATTTCTGTGATTACTGTACCCCTTCAGTTTGAGGAAAGCGTAGGCCTTTATTTACTTGAAGCTTTTGCAGCAGGTGTTCCTGCTGTGGAGCCAAATATTGGCTCTTTTGAGGAAATAGTAGGCAAAGCTGGCATCATCTATCAGAATAATGATGCTTTGTCTTTAGCAGATGCATTAGAGGAAATGCTTGCTACACCAGGCTTGTGGCAGCAATTTAGCAATGCAGCCAAGACGTTGTCTGACGAACGCTACAATGTGATTGTCACAGCACGTCGATTAGATCAGATAATTACTAACTTAAATATCAAAAAATGAAACGATTGACAAAGTATTTTAGCTTAGCTTTATTGTTGTGCCTTAGCACACAAAATATGGTGGCCCAAATCCAATATGGCTGGAGAGGTCCGCATCGTGATGGTAAGTATGATGAAACAGGGCTCTTGAAGCAATGGCCTCAAGGTGGTCCACAGTTATTGTGGGAGAACTTGGAGATAGGAAAGGGCTATTCCAGTCCTGTCATTGTAGATGATGCGCTCTATATCACAGGCATGGACCAGAACGAGAGCCAAGAAGTGTTCTATGCCATGACTCTCGATGGCAAGATAAAGTATGCCACCCCTTATAGTACACCATGGACCAAATCGTATCCTGAAACCAGAACTACACCTGCCATCGAAAATGGTAAAGCGTATCTCATCAGTGGCTCTGGCGATGTGGTGTGTATTCAGATAAGTGATGGCAGCATAGTATGGAAAGTGGAAGGTGACAGACTGTTTGGACGTAAAACTGGCAATTGGGGAACTGCTGAGTGTCCTCTCATCTATGATGACAAGATAGTGTTCATGCCTGGAGGCGATGAGACCACTATGGTGGCCTTAAGCAAGGCTGATGGCTCTGTGCTTTGGAAGTCTGAATCCATGCATGAGCAGAGTAACTACACTTCACCTTTGCTGCTCACACACAATGGACATCGTCTGATAGTCAGCGTGACACAGAATAACGTGATTGGGGTAGATCCTGACAATGGGCATATCCTTTGGAAGTTTAATGACTGGGGGCGTAATGCTGAGGATCGCAACAGAGGCTTTGAATCCATTGCTCCCAATACACCTATTTATAAAGATGGTCAGATCTTCATCTCCAATGGTTACAATATGGGAGCCATGATGCTGAAGCTCAGCGATGATGCCTCAAGCGTATCCTTAGTATGGAAGAACGATGACCTTGATACGCATCATGGACATCAGATATTGCTCGATGGTGTAGTCTATGGCTCTAACTGGATAAACAACACCAGTGGCAACTGGGTGGCTGTGGATTGGAACACCGGTAAGACACTGTGGGAAAATCAATGGAGTGGGGGCAAGAGCAAGGGTTCCATCATCTATTGCGATGGCATGCTCTACACTTACGATGAGCGTCGTGGCTTTGTGGGTTTAGTAAAGCCAAGTCGTGAGAAATTCGATGTGGTAAGCGAATTCCGTGTCACTAAAGGCTCTGGCCCTAACTGGGCACACCCAGTTATCAACAATGGCGTTTTGTATATTCGCCATGGTGAATATTTGGCAGCCTTTTCTATAAAGCAATAATAATCAAACTAATAACTAAAGAATATGAACTACAAAACCAAGAAGAAGGTATTAGGCATAGCAGCCTTGAGCCTTTGCGTGCTGAGCACATCAGCACAAGATATGAGTACTTTCCGCGGTCCAGCACGTGACGGACAGTATTCTTCAGAGACAGGCTTGTTAAAGCAATGGCCAGAAGGTGGCCCTCAGATGCTTTGGGAAACCAATGATGTGGGAAAAGGCTATTCTTCCCCAGTTATTGTAGATAATCGTCTGTATGTCACTGGTATGAACGAGAATCAGGATCGTGAGACTTTCAGTGCATATACCCTCGAAGGCAAGAAAGTCTATACTGTGGTCTATGGCAAGCCTTGGAGCCAAGCCTATCCAGAGACGCGCACCACACCTACCATCGTCGATGGCAAGGCTTATGTAGTGAGTGGCAGCGGCGAGGTGGTTTGCATCAATACAGCCAATGGACAAATTGTATGGACTGTTGACGGCTTAAACACCTATGGCGGAAAGACAGGCCATTGGGGAACAGCTGAGTGTCCTTTGGTATATGACAACAAGGTAATCTACACACCTGGTGGAAGCCAAACCAGCATGGTGGCTTTGGATAAAGAGACTGGTAAGGAAATCTGGAAATCGAAGTCACTTCGTGCTAATAGTGCTTATATCTCTCCAATACTGGTAACTTGGAATGGCAAGCGTCAGATTATAGGTGGCATAGAACAGGTGATGTTTGGCATTAATCCAGACAACGGCGATATAGAGTGGACCTATACAGATTGGCCCAGTCCTAATACCTTCGAGAACATAGCTCCTAATGCGCCGCTATTTAAGGACGGACAGTTCTTCTTCTGTGAAGGCTATGACACAGGGGGCTATCTTGTGAAGTTGAACGATACCATGACAGCAGCCACTAAAGTGTGGAAAACTACCGATTTGGACACTCATCATGGAGGCTATGTGCTGATAGATGGCGTGATTTATGGCTCCAACTGGGTAAACAACAACTCTGGCAACTGGGTAGCTGTAGATTGGAATACTGGTAAGACGCTCTATAATGAGTCATGGAGTGGAGGTAAGGGCAAGGGCTCTACTGTGTCAGCAGATGGCATGCTCTACACTTTTGACGAGCGTCGAGGATACGTAGGCTTAGTGCGCCCTACAAAAGATAAGTACGATGTGGTGAGTGAGTTTCGTGTGAGCAAGGGTTCAGGGCCGAGCTGGGCACACCTTGTTATTAATAGAGGTGTGATGTATGTGCGCCATGGAGAGTATATGGCGGCTTTTAAAGTGAAATAACAACAAACTACTAATTTATAATTAAACTATGCGTAATTTTAAGTTTTTGGGCCTTAGCATGACTATTGCATGTTTAGGTCTTATCACTGGATGTGGCAACAAGGCCAATGCCAGTGTTTCAGAGAACAAAGGTAATGAGGTGCAGACGGCTGCTATCAGCTTCTCATCTGATCAGGATGTAACCCAATTCCGTGGTCCCAATCGTGATGGCATCTATTCAGCAGAGAGTGGATTACTGAAGCAATGGCCAGAGGGCGGTCCTCAGCTGCTATGGGAGAACTCTGATTTGGTGCATGGCTATTCTAGTCCTGCGGTATTAAGTGGTACTGTCTATATTACTGGCATGAACGAAGACAAGACTCAGGAAGTGTTCTTCGCTATTGACAGTACTGGCAAAACCCTCTATAAGACGGTCTATGGCAAACCTTGGGGTCAGGCCTATCCAGAGACGCGCACCACACCTACCATTGTAGATGGCAAGGCTTATGTCATCAGTGGTATGGGCGAGATAGCTTGTATCAATATCGCTGATGGTAGCATCGTGTGGCAGGTAGATGGTACGGCTAAGTATGGCAGTACCACAGGCAATTGGGGTACGGCTGAGTGTCCGCTGGTAGTAGATAACAAGGTAATCTACAGTCCTGGGGGTAATCAGACTACTGTAGTGGCTTTGAACAAAGACACGGGTGAGGAAATCTGGAAATCACGCTCACTGGGCGAAGCTCGCAACTATGTGCAGCCAGCCCTCATCTCTTGGAATGGCAAGCGTCAGATAGTAGGTGCTACTTGCAATTATTATTATGGTGTGAATCCAGATAACGGAGAAATAGAGTGGACAGCTACAGGTTGGTATCCAAATGCACGCTGGGAAAACATCTGCCCTAATGGTCCTGTTTTCAAAGATGGTATATTGGTGTTCTCTCAGGGCTATGGCATCAACACCACAGCCTTCAAGTTGGCAGACGACCTGAAGAGTGTCAGCGTGGCGTGGAAGAACGACGACCTCAGTACTCATCATGGAGGCTATGTGCTGGTAGATGGTGTAGTCTATGGTTCCAACTGGGTGAACAATACCAGTGGCAACTGGGTGGCAGTGGACTTTGCTACAGGAAAGACCCTCTACAACGAAGCATGGAGTGGTGGCAAGGGCAAGGGTTCCACTGTCTATGCAGATGGTATGCTCTACACTTACGATGAGCGTCGTGGCTTCGTGGGCTTGGTTCGTCCTACGAAAGACAAGTTTGATGTAGTGAGAGAGTTCCGCATCACCAAGGGTTCTGGTCCAAACTGGGCGCACATCGTCATCAGCAATGGCATCATGTATGTGCGTCATGGAGAGTATTTGGCAGCCTACAAGGTAAAGTGATTTCAACTTAGTTTTTTTAATTGCCCAGTTAAGGAAAAATATTTCTCTAACTGGGCAATTTTTGTTCGTGTGCGCTCGCACAATTTTTTCTGTGCGCTCGCGCAAATTTTTCTACGCACAGCTGCAAATTTTCGCACTCATAGATTCCTAAAAACATTAAAAAACGTCTTCCATATCTTTTTATTGAGAAAGATTTTGTATATTTGCGCCTTAATAATAGGAGTGCCCTTGCAAGAGTAGGGGCACAAAGATGTAAAAACATACAAAAACGATTGATAAATATGAGCAAGAAGTTTGCCGAGTACAAAGGCTTAAACCTTTCTGAAATCAACAATAAGGTTCTCAAGCAATGGATGGAGAACGATGTGTTCCATAAATCTATTGATGAGCGCGAGGGCTGTCCGCAGTTTGTGTTCTTCGAGGGACCACCTTCTGCCAACGGACATCCTGGCATCCATCATGTGCTGGCACGCAGTATCAAGGATACGTTTAATCGCTACAAGACCATGAAAGGTTTCCAAGTACACCGCAAGGCTGGTTGGGATACACATGGATTGCCAGTAGAACTGGGTGTGGAGAAGGAACTTGGCATCACTAAGAAGGATATCGACAACAAGCAGAGTGAAAAGTACATCTCTGTGGAGGAATACAACCAGCGTTGTCGTGAGAACGTGATGAAGTTCACTGCCGAGTGGCGTGACCTCACAGAGCGCATGGGTTATTTCGTGGATTTGGATCATCCATACATCACTTACGACAATAAGTACATCGAGACCTTGTGGTGGCTGCTCCGCCAGCTTTACGACAAGGGACTGCTCTATAAAGGTTATACCATTCAGCCTTATTCACCTGCTGCAGGCACAGGTCTTTCCAGTCATGAGCTCAACCAACCTGGTTGCTATCGCGATGTGAAAGATACCACTGTGACAGCTCTCTTCGAGGCACTCAATCCTAAAGAAGAGTGGACCAAGTGGGGAAAGCCTTACTTCGTGGCTTGGACCACCACGCCTTGGACTTTGCCATCTAACGTGGCGCTCTGCGTGGGACCAAAGATTAAATATGTGGCTGTGCAGACCTACAATGCCTATAACGATCAGCCTATCACCATCGTGATGGCAGAAGCATTGCTTGGCGCTTATCTGAAGCCAGAGGGTAAGGATATGCCACTGGAGGAATATAAGCATGGAGACAAGGTGGTGCCTTACCGCATCGTGGGCGAATATATGGGTCCTGAATTGGTGGGACTGAAGTACAAGCAGCTGATGCCTTGGGTGAAGCCTCTGCAGAAGTTGGATGCTAATGCTCCTGCCTTTGTGACGGAATATGCCGAAGCTCATCCTGAGAAGGTATTTGTGGGTGAGAATGGTAAAGACCGCTTCGTGGAGATGGAAGAATGCGCTTTCCGCGTGATTCCTGGCGACTATGTGACCACTGAAGACGGTTCTGGTATCGTACATATCGCACCTACGTTTGGTGCCGATGATGCCAAAGTGGCTAAAGATGCTCAGATTCCAGCCCTCTTCCTCATAAATAAGAAAGGTGAAACGCGTCCTATGGTGGACTTGCAGGGCAAGTACTACGTGATGGACGAGCTCGATGATAACTTCGTGAAGGCTTGCGTGAACGTAGAAGGATACAGCCGCCATGCGGGTGACTACGTGAAGAACGCCTATGCTCCAGAATTCAACGTGGATGGCAAATACGACGAGAAAGCAGCCAGCAAGGCAGAAGACCTGAATGTGGTGATCTGCATGGAGATGAAGCAGGAGGGCACGGCCTTCAAGATAGAGAAGCATGTGCACAACTACCCACACTGCTGGCGTACAGATAAGCCTGTGCTCTACTATCCGCTTGATAGCTGGTTCATCCGCAGTACAGCGAAAAAAGATCGCATGGTAGAACTCAACAAGACCATCCATTGGCAACCAGAGAGCACTGGTACAGGCCGCTTTGGCAACTGGCTGGAGAATCTGAACGACTGGAACCTCTCTCGCTCACGTTTCTGGGGCACACCTCTGCCTATCTGGCGCGATGAAGATGGTGAGGAGATCTGCATTGGCTCACTCGAAGAGCTCTATGCAGAGATAGAGAAGAGTGTGGCTGCTGGCGTCATGACAAGCAATCCGCTGAAAGAGAAGGGATTCGTTCCTGGCGACTACGCTCAGGAGAACTATGACAAGATAGACCTTCACCGTCCGTATGTAGATAACATCGTGCTGGTGAGCAAGACGGGTAAGCCTATGCAGCGCGAGGCTGACTTGATCGATGTTTGGTTCGATTCTGGCTCTATGCCTTACGCACAGATTCACTATCCGTTCGAGCATCGCGATGCCATCGACAAGGGAAATGCCTTCCCTGCCGATTTCATCAATGAAGGTGTGGATCAGACGCGTGGCTGGTTCTTCACCTTGCATGCCATTTCCACGATGGTGTTCGACAGCATCTCCTTCAAGAACGTGATTTCCACGGGCTTGGTGCTCGATGCTAAGGGTAATAAGATGTCCAAGCATGTGGGCAATGTGGTGAATCCGTTCGACATGATAGATAAATATGGTGCAGATGCCGTGCGCTTCTACATGATGACCAACTCTGAACCTTGGGACAACCTGAAGTTCGATCCAGAAGGTGTAGATGAAGTGCGCCGCAAGCTCTTTGGCACCTTATATAATACGTACTCCTTCTTTGCACTCTATGCCAATGTAGATGGCTTCGATTATAGCGAGCCTGATGTGAAGCTTGAAGAGCGTCCAGAGATCGATCGCTGGATTCTTTCAGAACTTCACACATTGATAAAGGGTGTAGATGCAGAGCTTGATGGCTACGATCCTACGCGTGCAGGCAGATTGATCGATACGTTCGTGAACGACAATCTGAGCAACTGGTACGTGCGTCTGAACCGCAAGCGTTTCTGGGGTGGAGGCATGACGCAAGATAAGCTCAGCGCCTATCAGACCCTCTTCACTTGCTTGGAAACAGTGGCTAAGCTGTTAGCACCGTTTGCACCATTCTATGCCGACCAGCTCTTCCTTGATCTGAATGCTGGCTTATGCGAGGCTCGTAAGAACAACGCATTGTCTGTGCATCTGGTAGATTTCCCTAAGGCTGATGAGTCCCTGATTAACAAGGATTTGGAAGCTCGAATGGAAGCTGCGCAGAAGATCACTTCTATGGTGTTGGCACTGCGTCGTAAAGTCAATATCAAAGTGCGCCAACCACTGCAGAGCGTGATGATTCCTGTGACTGATGAGGAGCAGCGTGCTCACATTGAGGCTGTGAAGAACCTCATCCAGAACGAGGTCAACGTGAAGGAAGTGAAGTTCGTGGACAATGCAGCAGGCATCTTAGTGAAGCGCGTGAAGTGCGACTTCAAGAAGCTCGGTCCTAAGTTTGGCAAGCAGATGAAGGCTGTGGCCGCTGCTGTTCAAGGCATGAGTCAGGAAGACATAGCAGCTTTTGAAGCAGCTGGTTTCTTCACATTCGCCTTAGAAGGTGGTGAAGCACGCATCGAAACTACAGATGTGGAAATCTTCAGCGAGGACATCCCTGGTTGGCTGGTTGCCAATGAAGGCAAGCTCACTGTGGCGTTGGAAGTGACCATCACAGAAGAACTGCGTCAGGAAGGTGTGGCTCGTGAATTGGTAAATCGCATCCAGAACCTGCGTAAGAGCAGTGGATTGGAGATTACGGATAAGATAGATATTGTATTGTCTAAAGATGCCCACAGCGATGCCGCTGTAGAAGCTTTCCGCGACTACATCTGCAACCAGGTGCTGGGACACTCTCTCACCTTAGCCGATCATGTGGAAGATGGCACAGAGCTCGACTTAGATGAGTTTAAGCTGCAAATCAGCATCCGCAAATGCTAAACAGGAATTGAGACCTTAAAACATATTTAAAACCATTAAACACCGGCAATTATGACAGAAAGAGTAAGATACTCAGATGCTGAGTTAGAAGAATTCCGCCAGATAATTCTGGAGAAACTAGAAGTAGCCAAACGTGACTACAAGTTGTTGAAAGACAGCCTCACAGGACAGGATGGCAATGACGTGGATGACACTTCGCCCACCTACAAGGTGATGGAAGAGGGTGCCAATACCCTCAACAAAGAAGAAACGACGCGTCTGGCTGCCCGTCAGCTGAAATTCATTCAGAACTTGCAGGCCGCTTTGGTGCGTATTGAGAATAAGACATACGGCATTTGTCGTGTCACAGGAAAGCTTATCCCTGCAGACCGACTGCGTGCTGTGCCTCATGCCACACTCAGCATTGAGGCTAAGAATATGGGCAACAAATAATTAAAGGAAAGCATGCAGAAGATTCTTACCAAAGGCCGCATGGCATTGCTTATTATCTTCGGAGTACTGATCATCGATCAGTTGGTCAAGGTGTATATCAAAACGCACATGTTCTTGCACGATTTCAAGCGTGTGACAGATTGGTTCTACATCTACTTCACTGAAAACAATGGCATGGCCTTCGGTATGGAGATCTTCGGCAAGCTGTTTCTTACGGTATTCCGCATCGCCGCTGTGGGCGTGATAGGATGGATGCTCTATCGATTTGTGAAGGCAAATCTGAAGTGGGGCTTTGTGGCATGCGTGGCTTTCATCATGGCAGGCGCCATTGGAAACATCATAGACAGTGTGTTCTATGGCGTGCTGTTCAGTGAGAGCAACTATTCACAGATTGCCACGCTGCTCCCTGCAGAGGGTGGCTACGCCCCTTTGCTCTATGGCAAGGTGGTGGATATGCTTTATTTCCCATTGATAGAGACCGACTGGCCGCAGTGGATGCCTTGGGTAGGAGGGGAGCACTTCATCTTCTTCAGTCCAATCTTCAACATCGCCGATGCCTCTATCAGCTGCGGAATCATCGCTGTGCTCTTGTTCTACAATAAGTATTGGACAGATTGCTTCCAAGTGCTGAAGGATACAGATGAGAAAAAACAATAAGCTGAGATCTGGACTTCTCACAGCCATCATGCTATTGCTGTGCCTGTCTGCGTGCAATGTGCGCAGACCTGGTATGGTGCTGTCTAATAGCCAGATGGCCGATGTGCTCTACGACTACCACATGGCTAAGTCCATGATTAGGGAGAATGGTGTGGGCAATGACGAGATGAAACAGGCTTACATGGAGTTTGTGTATCAGAAGCATAACATCACGGAGGAAGTGTTCGATTCGTCACTTGCTTGGTATTCACGAAACCCAGATGCCATGATGTCTGTCTATGACCAGATATTCAAGCGTATGGATAAGGTGAACACAGACATCAAGGATCGCATTGCCGAGCGTGACAACCAAATGACTGCCTCTATCAGCGGTGACAGTGTGAACCTGTGGACAGAACCTCCTATGCAGCGCATGTCTGGTCGGCCCTTCGAGAACCTGCTCTCCTTCAAACTTACGGCAGACAACTACTATGAATACGATGATACCCTGCATTGGAGCATGAACTACCACTTCATGAATGGTGCTCCAGATGCTTCACGCCCCACAGTCATGATGCTCCAAATCTGGTACGATCGTGACAGCATGATTTCCACACAGCGCACCGTGCTACAAGATGGCATGCAGACATTGACGCTTCAAAATGATTCGTTGGGTGTGATAAAGACTGTGCAGGGATTTGTCTATTACCCTCGCCAAGAAGACTCTACGCGATTCCTCTTGCTGGATAACATTTCGCTTATCCGCCGTCATCCTGCCAGAACGGAAGCCGAAGACAGCATCAGAGACACCAGACCACTCACCAGACCTGTCAGAGTTTCCAGATAATCACATCCGTCGCCTGAATTCTGCACAGATGATAGAGGTAGCTATGGCTACGTTCAATGATTCTGAGGTAGGGCGATCTGTGGGATAATTAGGGATAAACAGCCTTCGATTCACCAATGCGGCAATTTCAGGGCTGATGCCATTACCCTCGTTTCCCATGATAATCAGCCCATTGCTGCTCAACGGCTCTTGGTAGATATTGCTTCCATCGAGGAAGGTTCCAAAGATGGGAGCATCTTGCAGCTTCACTAACACTTCTGACAACGATGTATAATGCGTTCGTATGCGTGCAATAGCTCCCATTGTGGCTTGTATCACCTTTGGGTTATAGACCTCCACGGTATCGGGAGAGCAAAAAATGTCTTCTATGCCAAACCAGTCGGCCACACGGATGATAGTGCCCAGATTGCCAGGGTCTTGCACGCCATCCAGTGCCAAACACAATGAGCGGCGAGGCAGTGTAGGATCGAAGTTGTAATCTGGCTGCTTGAATACGCCCAACACCTGTTGGGGCGTACGCAGCAAGCTCGCCCGGGAAAGTTCCTCGGCACTTACTTCTATCACCTCTTGAGCAGCCACCTGCCTGTTTGCCTGTAGCCATTCAGAAGTAGCCACCAGCAGCTGACAATCAAAGCGTCGCAACAGATCGCCCACTATCTTGGGGCCTTCTGCCAAGAAAACTTTTTCCGTGCGCCTCACTTTCTTCTGATCCAGCGAACGGATGTATCGGATGCAACTATGGCTTATCGGCATATCTTGTAAATTATTTCATTGCAAAGTTACGCATATTTTAAGAAATAGAAGTATCTTTGTGACTGAAATATACATTTCCGAGTAAAGATAACTTCATGAAGTCTGTTATATATCCTTTTCTGGTCTTAGGGTTCGTGTTGCTCCTGGCATCATGTTCCACTACCAAGTATGTGCCCGATGGGAGCTACCTATTGGATGGTATCTCAATCGAGAGCGACAATAAGGATATCAACACCTCGGAGCTCTCGCTCTATCTGCGCCAGAGCCCTAACTCCAAGCTTTTCAGCCTTTTCCACACACAGCTCTACCTCTACAACCTCTCTGGACGCGACTCTACGAAGTGGGTGAACAAGGTGCTGCGTCGTATAGGTGATGCGCCTGTGATCTTCAGTGAGGAGGAGGATGAACGCACGCGCGACCAGCTCACGCGTGCCGTGCGAAACTTAGGCTATATGGGTGCCAGTGTGGAGAGCATCACGGAGACAAAGAAGAAGAAAAAGAAGGTGACCTATCGCGTCACTACAGGCAAGCCTTATGTGGTGCGCTCACTTAACTATGACATTCCGGATTCTACCATCTGGCGTTATATCCAGGCAGATACGGTGAACTCGCTACTCCATGAGGGCATGAACCTGAACATCAATGTGCTGGACGATGAGCGTGAGCGCATCGCTACCCATCTGCTCAACAATGGCTACTACCGCTTCAACAAGGAGCTGCTCACTTATACGGCAGATACGGCACGCAATACCTATCAGGCAGATGTCACGCTGCATCTGCAGCCAAACACGGTCAATGGGGTAGTGCAGCCTTATCACCAGTACTATATAAATAAGGTGAGCTTCGTGACCGACTATGATGTACTGCAGCGCAATGCGCAGAATGCTTTCGATGTGACAGACTCCCTGAACTACAGAGGCTATCCTGTCTATTACAAGAACAGGCTTTACATCCGTCCGCGCACGCTGACCAACACTTCTTGGCTCAATCCTGGCGAGCTGTATAATCAGGCGAATATTCAGAAAACTTATAATAATTTCGGCCGACTCTCGGCTCTGCGCTATACCAATGTACGCTTCGATCAGCAGGCAGGCGACAGCACCAAACTTAATGCCTTCGTGCTGCTCACGAAGAACAAGTTGCAGTCTGTCTCCTTCGAGGTGGAGGGTACCAACTCGGCAGGCGACCTTGGTGCAGCAGCTTCTGTTTCTTACCAGAACCGCAACCTCTTCCGAGGGTCGGAGCTTTTCATGTTCCGCGTGCGTGGAGCCTATGAGGCTGTGTCGGGTCTGCATGGACAATATCGCAACGAGAGCTATACGGAGCTGGGGGCAGAGACCTCCATCAACTTCCCGCAATTCCTGTTTCCCTTCCTCTCGCACGACTTCCGCAAGAATATCCGTGCCAATACGGAATTTGGTATGCAGTACAACTACCAGATGCGCCCAGAGTTCACACGCATTGTGGCTTCCACCAACTGGAGCTACAAGTGGCAGTCGAAGAGTCTGCACACGCGCCATCAGATAGATGCCATCGACATCAACTATCTCTATATGCCCTGGCTCGATCCTAAGTTCAAGGAGCGCTACCTCGATGAGGAGAAGAACTACATCTTGCGCTACAACTACGAAGACCGTCTCATAGTGCGCTCTGGCTATAGTTACAGCTACAACAGTGCGGGAGGCGCCTTCATGGGTGGGGCAGTGACGGAGAATTCCTATTCGCTGCGCTTCAATGTAGAATCGGCTGGCAATGTGCTCTATGCGCTGGGTAAGCTTACGGGTATGCACCAGAATGCCGAGGGCGAGTATGCCATCCTGAATATCCCCTTTGCGCAGTATATCAAGGCCGATTTCGACTATGCCAAGAACATCTCGTTCGACACTAAGAACTCCCTGTCATACCACGTCAATCTGGGCATAGCCTTCCCTTACGGCAATGCCAAGATGGTGCCCTTCGAGAAGCGCTACTTCTCTGGCGGTGCCAACAGCGTGCGTGGCTGGTCTGTGCGCGATCTTGGTCCTGGTTCATTCTCTGGCGATGGCAACTTCCTCAATCAGACAGGTGATATCAAGTTCGATGCCAGCCTGGAGTTTCGTAGCAAGCTGTTCTGGAAAATTCAGAGTGCCGTCTTCGTAGATGCGGGCAATATCTGGACCATACGCGACTATCCCAGCCAGCCAGGCGGCCAGTTCCAGTTTGATAAGTTCTATAAGCAGATAGCCTTTGCTTATGGCCTTGGTATCCGCCTCGACCTCGACTTCTTCATCCTCCGCCTCGATGGTGGTATGAAGGCCATCAATCCGGCCTATTCCAGCGGCAAGCATCGCTATCCAGTGATACATCCCAACTTTAACCGTGACTTCGCCTTCCACTTCGCCGTGGGATACCCATTCTGATTTCACTCTACACCTCTACACCTTTTGAGCGTAACATTCAGAATGTGAGATGTTTAGATGGGTGTAGAGAGAGTCGGCACTCTACACCCACATTACACCCTTAGCGGTAAGAAGGTGTAGAGAGGGTGTAGAGTTAAGGCCTACTCTACACCATCTTAAATTACTGAGCATCAGGAAGATATGCTTAAAAGGTGTAGAGGTGTAGAGTGAAACGCGAGCAGCGTATAAAATAATACGGTGATCCGTAAGCAAAGGGGCAACGAGCCATAACTAACGAAGCTGTGAGCCATAATCTCTCTTAGGACAAGAAAGCTGCTCTGCCATTTCTTGCCAACTGGGAAAATTTTATGCTCTCACTGTGAACATTTATTTTCACACCTATGAACATAAATGCTCACTACGTTGAGCATCCGTGAGCATAACACATTTCTATAAAAAAGATGCCGGCAGGAAAACCTGTCGGCATCTTATGCTGAAAATGTAGCAGTCGCTTAGTAAGCTACACCAGTAGCAGCATGCAGGGAAGCAAGGCCCTGAGCATCTGGCATCACGGTCATGGCCTCACCATTAGGCAGGGCATACTCTACGGCACCATTCTCATTGATGCGGAAAAGCTCGCTGGTCACACCGTCCTGAGTGACATTCCAAGAGTTGTCATCCTGGTTGTAGGTCAGACTCATAGACAGATCTTCGCCTTCCTTCGTGATAGAATAGCCATTCTCCAAGGTAGTCACCAAGTAGTTGCCATTCTCACCTTTCACCTGGCGAACGTCACCAATGCTAGCCACTGGATTGTCACCGCTCCAGAACTCGATAGAGTTGATCACCACAGCGTCTGCAAAGTAGCAGATACCATAAACAGGGATGATGTTGAGGGCAAGGAATACCACCTCGTTCACCCATTTGTCACCAATGCCTTGGTTCCAATTCAGCACTTTCTGATGCAGTGCGAAAGAGCCAATGCAAGAAGAGAATACGAAGGCTCCACACATGAGCAGTGTAGCCAGTTTCAAAGTCATCTTTTTCATGTTCTTTCTGTTTTTAAAGTTTAACAATTCATTTATTTGTATTAGTATCTTCCAAAAGCTGTCGGCGCTTCCAACGATACCACGGGAGCAACTCTTCCAGACGGTCGAAGTCTTTCTTGAAGATGATACCTATGCCCTGTGTGGTAAGGTTGGTGCGGATGTATGAGCGATCGTTGGTCTCATTGTAGGCTTTCAGACGGATGTTGCCCGAACTGTTCACCAGCCATTCCGCTTCAAAATCACCTACAAAGTTAGTATTTGTTGTCATCATTTGGTTCTCTCTGTACCCAAAATTACCATTTATTAGCAAACGGTTATTGAGAAGCTGCCCAGAGAGGATGCCCTCCACCTCCATATCGTTCCAGCCTTCTTCACCCGTACTGAAGTTGGTGCCGAAGTTCCAATTGTTGTTGTTTATCAAATTGGAGAGCATACTGTTGAGCTGGCCAGAAAGGGTAGAGGACACCACGCTGGAGGCAATGTTCGACTGCGAGCCGTTGTTTTCTGGCATGTAGAACTTGCCGATGGTGAGCAGGTAGAGTATCTGCGTATTCATCTGCTCGTCTGTGGCAATGTAGTTCTGCACCAAAGCCTGCACCTCATCACGCTCCAAAGGCAGTTCCAAGCCCATGGACACAGAGGGCGAGGTGAGGCGGCCCGTCATATTCAGCAGGCAGTTCACGCGCACCAAGGTCTGATCCACATACGTGCGAGCATTTGGAATCAGATCGTTCAGCGAAGCCGAGTTCACCTGATACCTAGTCTGAAGGTCGAGCACACCATCGAGCGGCTCCCCATCGAAGGTGATAGAGCTGCCATCGAGGATGGTGAAGTCTTTCTTCATGATCTGCTGGATACTCATCTTATAGACACCCTGATTGATGTTGTAAGCACCAAACAGTTTGAAATCACCTTTATTAAAGAACTCTGCCGAGAGGTTGCCCGATCCGTAGCAACTGATATTGTCGCCAGAGAACGGATCCATCACGATGCGCAAGTTCATATCGCGCGTCACATCTGCCACCAAGTTCAGACGGATATCGCCAAAGGAATCGTCTTCCTCTTCCTCTTCTTCCGACAGCTGTGCCAAGTCGAACTCCGACAGCGGCATAGGATCTTGCAGTGTGCGACGAGGCGTCTTGTCCACAAACTTGATGAAGCCATCTTCGGTAGCCGTAGAGACATAGTCCTTGATATAGGTGAAGACGGAATTCTTGTTGGTAGTCACAGCCACATCGATGTTCATGCCCGTCTGCGGATTGCCAGAGATATTCACGTTTCCAGTGCCATAGACGGTGCCGTAGAAGGGGAAGTCCACCACCGACTTGGTGTTGAGCAACTGCATATTGTCGATATCGATGTCGAAATTGTAGCGTATGTTCTTGAAATGCTCATAGTTTACCTCGCCATTGGCATGTCCCATGTGCCCCTCATTGTCGAATACACGATTGTTCACGAAGCGCAAGCCGCCCGGATGCACCTGAATGGTATCCGTGAGGTTGATGTAGATGTTCAGAAAATCTATCTTCATGGCAGCATCTACAGCAGCCACGCCGTCGAGCGTCAGCGCCTTGAACTTGCCATAGACGCGCACATCGCCAAAGGCACGCCCATAAAGCTCAGGCGTGAGGTCGGAGAGGATGCTTTGGAGGAACTTCAGATTGGTGCCTCCAGCATTGATCTGCAAATCGAGCGAGCTGGTTGGCTTGATAGGGTAGATATAGCCCTCAACGTGGGTCTTAGCCAATTCCTGCTCTGTGATGTCCACATCTATATATAGACCCTCCACAGGATGGTGCCACTCCAGATGTGCCTGTGCATCACCCAGATAGCCATCCTCGAAACCAATGCTCTCGATGAAGAGGTCGGCATTGAGCTTGGGCTCCTTCATCACACAACTGGCCACCGCTGGTCCTGTGGCAAAGCCAGAGATATTCACGCCAAGGTCGGCCACATCGAAGACGTATTTCAAATCAATGCCCTTCAGATCCAGATAAACGCTATCTGCCTCGGAATCAGAGAGTAAGCCATTGACGCTGAGGTGCCTGTCTTCATGATAAATAAGGAAATCATCGATGGCCACCTTGCCACCTTCAAGCGTGACGGTAGAAGGCTGTATGTTCCAGAGGGTATCGCTGATGATGATGTCTGAAGGTTGTACCTGGACGGTGGTCTTCAGAGCCGATTTATGCTCTTTCTCCACGCGCTCGAAGTGGGTGAGGGCAGCGAGGCGTCCGCTGTAAGTGCGAGCGCCATTGTTTCCCCAGTTGATACTCGCAGAAAGACTGTCGTTCTGCACGTAGGCCTGTGCAGAAACATTCATGGAATTAGAAGCACTGACATTATTGAAACGCACATCCAAATTCAGACGGTCGTCTTGATTGTCGCATAGCAATCTGCCAGATTCGATGAAACGATCATCATAGCGAAGCCGAGGGAAGAAGCCCTCCACACGGATCTGCTGAAGCCGCTCGTTCACATAGCCAGAAAGCATCGACTGCGAATAAATCTTAATAGGTATCTCGGAGATAGCAGCCAGCATGTCTGTATTTGCCACGCGGAAACTGAACTCAAACACATTGCTGGACTGCTTTTTCTGCGATCCTGAGCTCACTAATGAAGGGATATATCTCTCTAGAATCTTCATGATGCTGGCAGGCAAGGTTTGGTAAGAGAACGCGCCCTTAATCTGACCTTTCACCACCTCTGAATCTACGTCGATAAGCTTACTACCATCCGCTTCTTTGTTGGCTGCCACATGGAAATTGCGCAGGAAATAGCTCTCATCCTCCGTACTGAATGCCATACTGTCCAGATCAATAGAGCCTATCATGTCGTCTATGTTGTGTCCGCGCAGATTGGCTCTCAGTACACCCGAAGCCTCTGTATACCTCAGAGTATCAGTGAGATGAATCATGGCAGGACGCAGATTATTAAGTCGTGCCGTGAAATCATAGACAGGAACAGAACTCTGCGTGTTGAAGTTGCCAATCATGCTCAGCTGTAAGTTCTCATCATCTACCAATACAGCGCCATTGAAGCCCCCTTGACGATACTCTCCATCAAGATCGATATGCTCGTAGGTATAGTCCTTGTATTCTAAAGCAGAAATCAAGCCCCTCACCTTCATGTCTGGATAGCCTTTTTCTACCACATGCCCATTAAAGTCCATCGCGAGAGAGACATTGCCAAGGTCATCTTGAGCAAGGAGCTTACCAAGCTGGAAATCAGCAGCTTCCAGATTGCCTGCATAATTCAGCGGATTATTCTGCTTAGCTGCTGAAAGTTTCACATTGCCTCGCAAGTTGCCCAAAGCCGTCTCTATCAATCCGTTGGCATTGAAGCTGTTGAAATAGCCGTCGATATCGCCAGAAAAGTTGGTAGTCCCCAGACGCTGGAAGAACTCCGAACCATTGTCGGATCCTGCATTAAGGTTGCGCAGCATCATAGGGATGCCTTGCTCATCGATGCGCAAACGCTCCAAACGGCCACGCACATAGGCGCTATCCGGCACAGAAAGACTGCTGAACAAGGCATTTCCTTGCGCTACTATATGATTGCCTGCATTGACAGCCAAGACAGGACAATGCAGATTATTCAGCGTTCCATTGGCATTGAGCTGCATGCTAAGTGGCTCTGTGAAAGAGCGGAAGAGGGGGAGGAAGGCCGAGAAATCACGAAGGGTGACCTTTGGAGATTCCAACTGGAAGTCGAACTGCACATCGTCTGCCACATTCTTCACATTCGGAAGATCGTAGCTTAAGTGGATGGAATCCATTGAGATGCGCGTATCAGGCAGTTCTATGTTGAAGGTCTTCACCAGCGTCTGCTGCTTGTTTCCCACCATGTGGAAGTTGAGGTTGTCAAGCTTGAAGCCCGACTGTCTTTCTTCAAAGCTCATGCGACGGATGGCTGCATTCAATGAATCTTTGGTCAGTGCCTTGAGAGAGATATTGGCCACTATATTATTGAAATCCAGATGATTCACATTGAAAGTATCAGGTGTCAAAGGCTCTGAAAGCACATCGTAGGTCACCGTGCCTTTGCGCACCAGAAGAGAGTTGATGCGTACATGAAGATCGGTCTGCTGCTGTGTAGAGTCTTTAGATGCCAAGGCATCAAGCACAAATTGGTAATTTGGAATTGCCTCTGGATGCTCTTTCTGAAGGTGCATCTGGAGACCAAAGAGCTGAGCTGTACCGATGGAAACTTTGCCAGAAAGCAGGGAGAGCAGGCTTATCTTAGCAGAGGCACGAGAAACGCTTGCTAATGGGGCTCCTGTCTGGTCGGCAAGTGCGATGTCTTCTACTATCAGACGATTGGGAAGACCGAATTCCACCCGTCCCACTTTCACCTCAGTGCCAAGCAGGCTGGAGAGTTCACTACTGACCACACGTCCAGCATGCCGCTGAACAAAAGGTATGTTCAGCAGAACAATGACGGCTATGTAGAAAGCCAAGAGGCCTATGACCGTCCATCGCGCTATATTGTTGATCTTATTTCCCAGTTTTATCTACATTATTTATAAATCGAGAACAAAAATACGAAAAAAAGTCATACATACCACTTTTATCACTACTTTTGCAGAAAGTTTTAAAAAGAAAAAGCATGAGTACAATTATACTTGGAATTGAATCTTCTTGCGATGACACTTCTGCAGCCGTCATCAAGGATGGCTATCTGCTGTCCAATGTCATTGCAAGTCAGGCAGTTCACATGGCTTATGGAGGGGTGGTGCCCGAGTTGGCATCGCGTGCCCATCAGCAAAACATCGTTCCTGTGGTGGATCAAGCTCTAAAACAGGCGGGAGTGAAAAAAGAAGAACTTAGCGCTGTAGCGTTCACCAGAGGGCCAGGCTTAATGGGTTCACTACTGGTAGGTGTCTCTTTCGCCAAAGGCTTCGCGCGTTCGCTGGGCATACCGATGATAGATGTTAATCACTTGACTGGCCATGTGTTAGCCAATTTCATTAAAGTGGAGGGAGAGCCAAATGAAGTGCCTCAGTTCCCATTTCTCTGCCTACTGGTATCTGGCGGTAACTCCCAGATTATCTTGGTGAAAAGCTATAAGGACATGGAAATTCTGGGGCAGACCATCGATGATGCAGCAGGAGAGGCCATAGATAAATGTTCTAAGGTGATGGGACTGGGCTATCCAGGCGGTCCGATCATCGACAAGCTGGCTCGTCAAGGAGATCCAAAGGCGTTCAGCTTCAACAAGCCCCATATTCCAGGACTCGACTATAGTTTCAGCGGATTGAAGACTTCTTTCCTGTATTCGCTGAAAAAATGGATAGCCGACGATCCTGATTTTGTGGAGCATCATAAGACAGACTTGGCTGCTTCTCTGGAAGCTACCATTGTAGATATTTTGATGGATAAACTGCGCAAAGCTGCCAAACAATATAATATAAAAGAGGTGGCACTGGCTGGTGGCGTGTCTGCCAACAATGGACTACGCAATGCTTTCCGCGACCACGCCAAGCGTTATGGATGGAAGATATTCATCCCGAAATTCAGCTATACCACTGACAATGCGGCAATGATAGCCATCACGGGATATTACAAGTATCAAGACCAAGATTTCTGTCCGATAGAAGCACCCGCTTACTCGCGTGTATCTATCAAATAATATTTTGCTAACTGGAAAAAAATATTTTCCTAACTAGAAAAAAAGTTTTCCCTCACGGGAAAGTTTAAAAAACATCGAGAGGGAGAAAATTTTCAAAAAAGAGAAACTATGCAGAAGAATATGCACATCGAAGAGGAGATAGGAGCCCTTCTGAAAGAGAAGCATCTGACCATGGCTACAGCCGAAAGTTGTACTGGTGGAGGTATTGCCGCACTGGTGACTTCGGTATCTGGCAGTTCGTCTTATTTTAATGGCGGCATTGTGGCTTATCAGAACGAAGTGAAAGAGCAGATTCTGAAAGTGAATGCAGAGACCATCGAAAAATACAATGTGGTGAGTGCACAGACAGTGGAAGAAATGGCAAAGGGGGCAATGAAAGCCCTACATGCCGACTGTGCGGTAGCCACCTCTGGCATTGCCGGCCCCACAGGAGGGGATGAGGAGCGACCAGTTGGCACCATCTGGATAGCCGCTGCGTATGCCGACAAGGTGGTGACCATGAAGCAAGAAGGCGACCAAGGGAGAGCCAAAAACATAGAAAGAGCCATCAAAAATGCACTTTCTCTGTTAGCAAAACTACTAAAAGAGTGAAAAAAACACCTTTTAATGAGAATAAATCCAATAAAAATTTGTTTGAGTAAGAAAAAAGCACTAAATTTGCGCTCTGTTTGGAAACACCTATAGCTAAAAACAATAAAATATAGAGATAGAAATGTCAAAGATTTGTCAAATTACAGGTAAAAAGGCCTTGAATGGCAACAACGTTTCACACTCAAAGAGAAGAACTAAAAGAACCTTTGATGTGAACTTGTTTACAAAGAAGTTCTACTATGTAGAGCAGGATTGCTGGATTAGCTTGAAAATTTGCGCACAGGGCCTTCGCCTTATCAACAAGGTAGGTCTGGATGCTGCTCTGAATCAGGCTGTTGAGAAAGGATACTGCGATTGGAAATCAATCAGAGTGTTGGATTAAAAAACTAAGAGGAGATACAGAGTATGGCAAAGAAAACTAAGGACGCAAGAGTTCAGGTTATTCTGGAGTGCACTGAGATGAAGGACAGCGGTATGCCAGGTACATCTCGCTACATCACTACCAAGAATAAGAAGAACACCCCAGAGAGATTGGAACTGAAGAAGTATAATCCAATCCTGAAGAGAATGACAGTTCATAAGGAAATTAAATAATAAGGATACACCATGGCAAAGAAAGCAGTTGCAACATTGCACGAAGGAAATAAGGAAGGTCGTGCATATACGAAGGTTATCAGAATGGTTAAGTCTCCTAAGACTGGTGCTTACACCTTCGATGAGCAGATGGTACTGAACGAGAAAGTACAGGATTTCTTCAACAATAAGTAATCCGCACTCTCTCTGAGACAATAAAATATGAACTCCCTCATCAGTAAACGAGCTGATGAGGGAGTTTTTATGTGCAAAAATGAATAGTTTCTTTCTTATTTCAGCAGATTATTGTATCTTTGCGTAATATATAAATAAGGTGTAATATGTGTATATTTAGCTTTTT